>NZ_JAWPEN010000003.1:0-251614 GCF_033342815.1 Exiguobacterium artemiae | reverse complement strand
AATTACTATAACGAAGAACGAATCCAAGAAAAATTAGGCTACCTGACACCGATAAAATATGGTGTACTGGCAGCCTAATCAAGGTGTTTTATATGTGTCTCATATCGCTAGGTCAGTCTATTTACCATCTTTTTTTAGTTGTCGCCCAGGTCGGATAAAGGTTAAAATGTCCGGTTTCTTGGCGCGCAATGGTCCGTTCAGTGACACGTTCATGACATTCATCGCATATGTAGACGCGTACCGGTTTATTTCGCAGTCTTTTTGCTGTGAAGGACCAGTCGTCGATGGTTTCTCGTTTATCGCAGATGGTGCATTTGACACGCATGGGAGGTCCCCCTTTTTTTCTTAGTATATCATATTTAAGAATTGTTCAACTTGAAAAAGGGATGCGAATATATGGTATCGAATAGTAATAAAATAAGGAACAGAGGGGGTGGTACCATGGCAAATAAAGTGGAACATCGTCTGAGTGAACAGCAGATGAAGGCATTAACAGATTTACCGCTCGTGTTTTTAATCACACATGATCAGAGCAAAAGCTGGCCGATTACACATGCCATCAGTTGGGTGTATGCAAAAGACGAAACAACGATTCGCTTTGCGATTGAAGCAGATTCATTACTTGTCAAAACGTTAGCTGACCATCCTGTTTTTACACTTATTTTCTTTGCTGATCAGTCGACGTACAGTTTAACATGTACGGATGTCGCAGCCTGGGAAACGACAGCACGCTTACCGTTAAAGGTAGCGCTGTATGAAGGACAGATAAAAGAGGTCCGCGATATCTTATTCTACGGAGCCGCTGTGTCGGACCGGCCGCGTGTGCATAAAACGTACGATGAAGCAGCCGCGATGCAACTTGATCAACAAATTCAAGACATTTTAAAAGGATAACATTCATCAAAACTCGACTCTAAAGGAGCGAACGATGGAATGAAAAAAATATATGTGCTCGATACCAATGTCATGTTACATGATCCATTGTCTCTGTTTCAATTTCAAGAGCACGATGTCGTGATTCCGGCCATTGTTTTAGAAGAACTGGACGGAAAAAAACGAAATATGGATGAAGTCGGTCGAAATGCCCGAGAAACGGCACGGATTTTGGATCAATTGCGGGAAACAGGACACCTCCATGCCGGTGTTCCACTCGGGAACGGCGGAATTCTTCGGGTCGATATCGGAGATTCCATCAGTGAAGTGTCACCGTTTACGCATGAATCCAACGACAACAAGATTCTGGAACTTGCCTGGTCGATTCACCGGGAACAAAAAGAACAGCAAAGCGGACGGGATGTCATCCTTGTTTCAAAAGATATCCTCGTCCGGGTTAAAGCGGATGCTTACGGATTAGTCGCAGAAGACTATTTGACCGATCACATCGCTGATCTGACAGGGTTATACACGGGTTTTGTAGAATTGACCGTCGATCAAGAATATATCGATGCGTTCTATCAGGATAAACGATTATCGGTCGATGTCCTTCCGGAAAAAGTGCATCCGAATCAATTCGTTATTCTAAAAAGCAATATGTCAAAAGCATCCGCAATTGCCGTCGTTGATCAGGAATTACCGATCATCCGGGCGTTATCACTCGATATCGATCAAGTCTGGGGTGTCGTTCCACGGAACGTTCAACAGCGGATGGCATTTGAACTGTTGCTTCGGGATGATGTGCCGCTTGTCACACTTGTCGGGAAAGCGGGAACCGGAAAAACATTACTCGCACTCGCAGCAGGGCTGTTACAGGTGGAAGATGAACACCGGTATAAAAAATTAGTCGTTGCCCGTCCGGTCGTCCCGATGGGGAATGATATCGGATATTTGCCGGGAGAGATGGAAGAAAAGCTCCGGCCCTGGATGCAACCGATTTATGATAACTTGGAGCATCTGTTCAATACAAGTTCCGGTGATGAGCTGGGGAACATTTTGGCGGGAATGAAATCGATTCAACTGGAAGCCCTGACTTACATCAGAGGTCGGAGCATGCCGGGACAATTCATCATTATCGATGAAGCGCAAAACCTGACAAAACATGAAGTGAAGACGATTTTGACCCGTGTCGGTGAAAACTCGAAAATTGTATTGGTCGGTGACCCGCAGCAAATCGACCATCCGTACCTGGATGAATATTCAAACGGATTGTCTTATGCAGTCGAGCGGTTGAAAGGTGAAAAGATGACAGGACACGTCAAACTGGTGAAAGGCGAGCGGTCAAGTCTGGCTCGTTTGGCAGCCGACTTGCTGTAAACTATAAAAAAAGCCACTCTGTTTCCTTTAAGTTAAAAGAAACAGAGTGGCTTTTCGTCGTTTCCGGATTACACGACAGTGATGCGAGTAACGGAGCGGACGATTTGATCACGATAAAGCAGATGGACAGGACCGTCGCTTAAAACTTTTCCGTCTTTTGAAAACTGTAAGTACAGTTCCGGTAACATACTGAGATCGAGCTCGACTGTTTCTGTTCCTTCAAAGCGTAACGCGGAGGCACCTTCAAGTGTCTCGGCATTTTGAATGAACGGCGCAAGCGGCATGGCAAACGTTCCGCGTAAGGCGGCATCTTTTTCTTCGCGTGTCATCGGTTTGTTGTGGTCCGTTCGACTGCCTTCTGTAATCCCTTTATCCCAAGCAGCCCCCATCTTGGCATAATAGGCTTCTTGTGCGTTATCCCCGACTTCTTTCCCAATATGGTCGACTTCAATCTTCCGTTCATCGAAGATCCAAACCGTCGGGTCGATGGTGAGTGGATAGCGGACATTACCTGTAATCGGAAAAATCATCATTATTCCCCCTAAATGTATGAGTCGTGCAAATCCATTATACCGAAACGTTGAATTGTTGGCGAAAGTAAGGTAAAGTTTAGCTATAACAGGAACGCGTCATTTGATGAGGAGGGATTGGATTGTCAACTGAAATCGGGACAGTTCATCGCCAGCGCGCTCTTGAGCTACTAGAAGCGGATGCCCATAAAATCCGCCGGTTGATCGAGGTCCAGCTTGCGAATTTAACGATGCCACAATGTCCTCTTTATGAGGAAGTATTGGATACACAAATGTTCGGATTGTCACGCCAAATTGATTTTGCCGTTCGTCTCGAACTGATTGATGCGAGTGAAGGGAAACAATTACTCGACTCATTAGAACAGCAATTATCTGATTTACATGATGCGGAGACGTGCTGATTTTCTACTCAAACGTGAAATGCGGCGTTTGGGTATTTTTTTTTTAGAACTAGGAATTAGAAAAAGGACGTGTACATAATGCAATCGAAGTTTAAGGAAAAACGTGCGTTTTTTGATTATCGCCTCTTCTTTACGATGCTGATTCTGATGGCGATCAGTACGGTGATGGTTTACAGTGCCAGTGTCTGGAACGGTGGCGATTACGCAAACACCTCATTTTTTGAGAAACAATTGATGTTTGATGTGATGGCGATTGCTGTCTTTTTATTTGTCGCCCATCTGAATCATGAAATTTTCCGAGGACCATTGGTACGGTTGGCTTTATATGTCATCACATTAGGTATGTTGACGGCAACGTTGTTTGCTACACCGTTGAACGGAGCACGTGCCTGGTTAAATTTCGGGATTTTCCTGATTCAGCCGATTGAACTGTGCAAATTTGTTCTCGTCATTGGTCTTGCCAACTATTTTGATCAAAAATATAAAGGGCAAATGAATGGTGTGATCGGAATCGTCCACCATTTCATTCATCGCCAAATTGCACCGGATTCATCCGGTAAGCGGATTTTACTCAGTTTCACGGACTGGATTTTGATTCCGATGCTTGTGTTACTCGCCCCTTACGCCCTGATCATCCGGATGCAACCGGATGATGGCGGATTATTCATTTTACTCTTAATTACGGCGATGATTTGGTTTGCAGTCGGGTTGCCACCCGGTTACATCGCTGTCGGATTTGTCGGTATTGCAATAGTAGGTGTCTACGCCTGGAACAATTTTTCTGCCAATCAGATGGAACGAATTCATGCCATCTTCAATCCATTCCTGGACGCGGAAGGAAAAGGGTATCAATTGATCAATTCGGTCATCTCGATCGCTCACGGAGGATTCTTCGGGGTCGGTTTGGGGAACAGCTTTCAAAAGTACGGTTATCTGCCGGAGCCGGAGACCGATTACATCATGTCAATCATCTCGGAAGAACTCGGATTCGTCGGGGTTCTCGTTGTCCTCGGACTGTTGTTCTTTTTAATGTGGCAAGGGGCGCTCATTGCCCGGCAATCTGCTTCGATTTATTCGAGTATGGTGGCGTTCGGCATTTCGTCGATCATCTTTATCCAAACCGGTATCAATATCGGAGCGATGTCCGGTCTGTTTCCGGGGACCGGTGTGACGTTACCGTTTATCAGTTACGGCGGGTCTTCACTGCTTGTCATGAGTACGATGCTTGGGGTCGTGGCAAATATTTCGATGCAAAACAAGCACCGGATAGCGTATCATAAAGAAGTACAGGAAGCACGAAAGATGAGTGCTACGAGTTCATTACCTAAAGGGGGAGCATCAGTTGACTAAAATCAAAAAGATTCTTGTCGCCAACCGCGGAGAAATCGCGATTCGCGTATTCCGTGCGGCAACCGAACTCGGGATTCGGACAGTCGCTATTTATTCACGAGAAGATATGGGGTCGCTTCACCGGTACAAAGCCGATGAAGCGTACCGAATCGGTGAGGGAAAAAAACCGATCGAAGCCTACCTTGATATCGAAGGAATCATCGAGACTGCCAAGAAGGCACAATGTGATGCGATCCATCCAGGTTACGGATTTTTGTCAGAAAATATTGAACTCGCTACTCGGTGCCGGGAAGAGGGGATTATCTTTATTGGTCCCCGAGAAGAACATCTCTACAGTTTCGGTGATAAAGTCCGTGCGCGGACGACAGCCATCGAAGCCGGTTTACCCGTCATTCCGGGTACGGACGGTCCGATCACATCGATTGATGAAGCGTATGCTTTTGCTGAAAAAACCGGTTATCCATTAATGGTCAAAGCTTCTTTAGGCGGCGGCGGACGCGGGATGCGTGTCGTCCGGACAGAAGAAGAGTTGCCGGAAATGATTGAGCGGGCAAAATCGGAAGCTTTAAAAGCATTTGGTTCAGATGAAATTTACGTTGAAAAATTGATTGAACGTCCGAAACATATCGAAGTTCAAATCATAGGGGATGCCCATGGCAATATCGTTCATTTGTTTGAACGCGATTGTTCCGTGCAACGCCGTCACCAAAAAGTCGTCGAAGTCGCGCCGTGTGTCACGTTATCGGACGAAGGACGCCAAAAGATCTGTGAAGCAGCGGTAACGTTGATGAAGCATGTCGGATATGAGAATGCCGGTACGGTTGAATTTTTAGTGACACAAGACGAGTCCTTCTATTTCATCGAAGTTAATCCGCGTGTTCAAGTCGAACATACGATTACGGAAATGATTACGGGCATTGATATCGTCCAGACACAAATTCGAGTCGCAGAAGGGGAATCACTACATAGTGACCTGGTGGGTATTCCTGCGCAAGAAAATATTCAAATGTTAGGTTTCGCCATTCAGAGCCGGATTACGTCCGAAGACCCGGAAAACGGCTTCTTACCGGATACGGGAAAAATCAAAGCATACCGTTCACCAGGTGGCTTTGGCGTGCGTCTTGACGGTGGGAATGCCTATGTCGGTGCTGAAATCTCGCCTTATTACGATTCACTGCTCGTGAAGATTTCGACACACGGTTTAACATACGATCAAGCCGTTGCTAAAATGAGCCGAAACTTAAGCGAGTTCCGGATCCGGGGAATTAAAACCAACATTCCATTCTTAAGTAATGTTCTGAAACACCACGCGTTCATCAGCGGAGATTACAATACATCGTTCATCGATGACACAAAAGAATTGTTCATCTTCCCGAAACGACAAGACCGTGGGACGAAGTTGCTCACATACATCGGAGAAGTATCCGTCAACGGCTTCCCGGGAATCGGCAAGATTGAAAAACCACTTGCCCGCGACGTCCGGATTCCGAAAGATCTTCCGGCTGACTATCAAGCAGGTGCAAAAGCGATTCTTGATGCAGAAGGTCCGCTTGGTGTCATCAACTGGCTGAAAGCACAAGAACAGGTTCAATTGACAGATACGACCTTCCGCGATGCGCACCAGTCGTTGCTTGCGACACGGATGCGGACAAAAGATTTAGTGGCAATTGCCGAGGCGGAAGCCAAACTGTTGCCGGAACTGTTCTCAGTAGAGGCCTGGGGCGGTGCAACGTTTGACGTGGCATACCGTTTCCTGTCAGAAGATCCGTGGGTTCGTTTGATGCAGTTGCGTGAAAAGATGCCGAATGTGTTGATTCAGATGTTGTTACGTGGAGCCAATGCAGTCGGCTATAAAAACTATCCGGACAATGTCATTCATGCATTCGTCAAGGAAGCCGCGCAAGCGGGTGTGGATGTGTTCCGGATTTTCGACAGCTTAAACAATCCTGAATCCATTCAGCTGGCCATCGATGCCGTCTTGCCGACGGGTAAAATCGCAGAGGCAGCAGTTTGTTATACAGGCGACTTGTTTGATGCGAGCCGTCCGAAATATCATCTTCCGTATTACGTTAAACTGGCGAAACAACTCGAAGCGAGCGGTGCCCATATCATTGCCATCAAAGATATGGCAGGTCTGCTGAAACCGGAAGCTGCCTACGCATTAGTCTCGGCGTTAAAAGATGCTGTTGATTTGCCGATCCATCTGCATACGCATGACGCAAGCGGAAACGGTATTTATACGTACGCGCGAGCTGTTGATGCCGGTGTCGATATCGTTGACGTCGCTGCTTCAAGTATGGCGGGACTGACAAGTCAGCCTGCCGGAGGAAGTCTGATTCATGCCCTCAGTGGTCACAAGCGTCAACCGCTCGTGTCGGCACAAAAATTTGAGCAGGTATCGGATTACTGGCAGGATGTGCGCCACCTCTATCAAGCATTTGAGCTTGATATGTTAGCACCGAACCCGACGGTCTATGATCATGAAATGCCAGGCGGTCAGTATTCGAATCTTCAACAACAAGCGAAAGCCGTTGGACTCGCGGATCGCTGGTCGGAAGTTAAAACGATGTATGCCCGCGTCAACATGTTGTTCGGCGACATCGTCAAAGTGACACCATCTTCGAAAGTCGTCGGTGATATGGCCTTATTCATGGTCCAACACCATCTGACGGAAGAAGATGTTCTGGAACGTGCCAGCAATCTTGACTTCCCGGATTCTGTCGTTGAATTGATGAAGGGCGAGCTGGGTACGCCACCGGACGGCTTCCCGAAACAAGTCCAAGCGGCAATCCTGAAAGGCGTTGAGCCGTTGACGGAACGTCCAGGGAAAATGATGGAGCCACTCAATTTTGATGCCATCAAACATGAGTTGTTCGAGAAACTGGAACGTCCGGTAACAGAATTCGATGCTCTGGCATATGCCCTGTATCCGAAGGTATTCCTTGATTACAGTTCGTATGTCGCACGTTACGGGGATATCTCCGTTCTCGATACGAGTACGTTCTTCCACGGTATGCGTCTCGGGGAAACCATCGAAGTCGAAATCGAGCGTGGAAAAACACTGTACCTGAAGTTGATCCAAATCGGTCAACCGGACGATCACGGTGTCCGTGTCATCTACTACGAGATGAACGGCGTCCCGCGTGAAGTCGAAGTAAAAGATATCAGCATCAAAGAAAGTTCGTCGAGCCGTCCGAAGGCCGATCGTTCGAACCCGAAACAGATTGGTGCTTCGATGCCCGGCAGCGTCTTGAAAGTCCTGGTCGAACCCGGTACCCGGATTCGTAAGGGAGAGCAGCTACTTGTGACGGAAGCAATGAAAATGGAGACGACGATTCAAGCACCAGAAGACGGTGAGGTTAAATCGGTTCATGTCAAAGAAGGCGAAGCCATCGCGAGCCAAGATTTATTGATTGAATTCGTGTAATGCATAATATGTAACTTAGGATAAATACAGGGTGACGAAAACAGGCAAAACGCATGGCGGATTGCCTGTTTTTCGTTCATCGTCAGTTGATGGAGGAATGAATATGAATATCATCTGTTGGATTCGAAGTGATTTTCGGCTCGAGGACAATCATATGCTGGCACGAGCGGTCGAGTATCTCGAAAAGGACGAACAGGCAAATGTCGAGTTCGTTTTCTGGGTGAACCCGGACTACATCGGAGAGTATGACGCGAGGCAACAGTATTTTTTCCAGGCACTCGAACATTTCGCAAAAAACTGCAAGACCCATGATATGCCGATCCGTTTCATTGAAGGACAGGAAAAGGATTTTCTCGAAGCAACGGAAATGGCGGATGTTCTGTTGTTTAACGCCGAGTACGTCGAACCGTTCAAGAGCCGTGACGACGGCATCATGAAAAAACGGGGCGATAAAAAGACGGAGCGGTTGCTTGACCGCCATCTGCTTCATCCACATGCCGTCAAAAAAAATGACGGTTCTTACTATAAAGTATTTACACCGTACAAAAATGCGTTTCTGAAAAAAGAAGTCGACAAGCCGTATCCGGTCAAGCTGAATCTTTTAAAGGAACGTTATCACAAACGGCGGCAGAATAATGCCTTTATGCTGGATTATTTTAAGCAGGCGGCATCAGACGCCGACTTCGCGGTCGGAGAAGAAACGGCCCAAAAACGATTACGATTATTCCTTAAAAATAATTTATCTGCTTATGAGGAGCAACGCGATTTGCCGGCCGTTGACGGAACAAGTCTGATGTCCCGATATCTGCGGACTGGTGAAATCGGAATTCGGACGATTTTTGATGCGGTCCAGCAGGAACAGGATTCAAAAGGAAAACAGACCTATCTGACCGAATTGATCTGGCGGGAATTTTACTACACGATTCTCATGCATTATCCGGAATCCAAACGACTGCCGGTTAATGAACAGTATACGAAGATCGAGTGGGAAACGGATGAGAAGGGATTCAAAGCCTGGACAGAGGGGAAAACCGGGTATCCAATCGTCGATGCAGCGATGCGTCAGCTCAATACGACCGGATGGATGCATAACCGCCTGCGAATGATTGTCGCCTCTTTTTTGACGAAGGACTTATTGGTCGATTGGCAAAAAGGAGAACGCTACTTCCAACAGAAACTGGTGGACTACGAAGCGGCGTCGAATATCGGCGGGTGGCAGTGGGCGGCATCCGTCGGGACGGACGCTGTGCCGTATTTCCGTGTCTTCAATCCGACGACCCAGTCGAAGAAATTCGATAAGGATGGAACGTTCATCCGTACCTATTTGCCGGAACTGAAGGATTTTCCGAAAACATCGATTCATGAACCGACGGAACAACAACGAAAAGACTACGATTATCCGATGCCGATTGTCGAGCACGATATGGCCCGGAAACGAGCGATTGCCCGTTTTAAATGAATTGTATAAAAAAAGGGAGGCGGATAGTTGGAAAATCCGCTTCCCTTTTTAGTTGAAGGTTTAATCAGCGCAGTCGAGAATCTTTTTTTCGTGTCCGGAACGCATGGTAAGCGAGATACGAAATGACTCCGAAGTAGCAGGTGATCAGGAACGCATGTAATAAAGGCACATACGTCGCATGTCCGCCGAGCACGATCCAGGCACCAGTTGCGACCTGACACGAGATGAAGAACGTTGCGAACAGCATACCGGTCCGTGATGTCCGGTGTTTGAGGCGAATCGCCGTATAGTGAACGAACAACGTATAAAAGAACAGCAGTCCGGCCAGAATCCGGTGAATCATCTGAACCCAGGCTTCAAACGTCATCGTCGGTTGTGAACAGACCGGCCAGCCGACACACGCATACGTCGCGCCGACGTGGCGGACGAAAGCACCAGTATAGACGACGACTAATGTATAAACCAACAAGCCATACAGCAGTTTACGCAAGAACGCTGGGACCGATTCCCTGAATTCTTGACCGGGTCGTTCCATGATTAAAATCGTCAAGATGAGTAAGGAAGCAAAAGAAATCAAGGAAATACCGAAATGTAAGGCCATGACGAGATCTGACTGTTGCCAGACGACGGCACCTGCACCGACGATTGATTGAATCAACATGAAAATGAAGGCCAGGAAAGCGAAAATCTTGATATCCAGGCGATCTTTGAAAGCGACAAGTGTCCAAAGGCACAAGGCGATGATCAATAAACCGACGACTCCTGTTACTGCGCGGTGACTATACTCAATCATCGTTTCGACACTTGGATTAGTTGGAATCAATTCTCCATGACAGAGCGGCCAATCGGTCCCGCATCCATTTCCGGAATCTGTTTTCGTGACGGTTCCTCCCATGAGAAGAACAATCATCATCGTGAATGTGACAAATGCTGAAAAAATCGAAAGTTTTCGATTCAAAACGCAGCCACCACCTTTCTAGGGAAATACATGATACTTGAAATACCTAGCAATAGTATCGCATAAAAAATATCGAAACGCTTGCAATCTTTTAGAAGAACGCTATTCTAATATTAGGTAAATATGGTGAACTGTGAGGTTAATCACATAGATTTCACATTTTGTTCATTATGTCGAAAGTATTTTCATACGTCATGACCTTGAATATGTGGTATCTTTTATAGAGAAAAGGACGTTTCGTGGCGTGTCTGCGTTATTTCTGTGAAGAAAATACGTGAATCCTACGTACAGAAAGAACGCAGACGGTTAGAAGGAGGAAACAACATGGCGAAAGTAAACGGGGAGACCCTGGACATCATGATCGAGCAATCGGATCAGCCGACGTTCAAGGACTATGTCACCCTAGCAAAGATGGGAATCGTTCGTGCGAATCTCATCACCGTCTTCGCAGGTTATGTCGTAGCAGCATCATACTTAACGGATGATGTTCTACTGTATTTGTGGCAGACGAAGTTGACATTATTGTGGACGCTTCTCGGAAGTGGACTGGTCATTGCCGGTAGTTGTTACCTCAATAACTATATCGACCGTGACATTGATTACAAGATGGAACGGACGATGGGAAGACCGAGTGTAACCGGTAAGATGGATGGGCAACGGATATTGGCATTAGGACTTGGGATACTGGCTACCGGTACCGTTCTCTTGCTGATCGTTAACCATGTTGCGGCAGTTTTCGGATTGATTGGTTCGTTTGTCTACGTCGTCATCTATACGATGTGGTTAAAGCGGACACACACGATCAATACAGTCGTAGGTGGTATTTCCGGAGCAGTGCCACCGATCATTGGATTTGCGGCAGTCACTCCGACACTTCATATCGATGCATGGATTTTGTTTCTCATCATGTTCGTATGGCAACCGCCTCACTTCCTTGCGCTCGCCATGAGACGGACGGAAGAGTACCGGGCTGCCGGTATTCCAATGTTACCTGTCGTCAATGGTTTTGCAATCACGAAACGACAAATTGTATGGTGGATTGCAGTGTTACTTCCATCATCACTCCTCCTCGCGCACTACGGCATCATTTATATGCTTGTCATGGCTGTGCTTGGCGGATACTGGCTCTACATGGGACTGAAAGGTCTCAAAATCAAGGAAGAACAAGCTGAGATTAAGTGGGCTTCGAAGATGTTTTTCTTCTCGCTCTTTTACTTCACGGCTTGGATCGTGACGGTCGTACTCGTTTCTCTCTAAAACGATTTGACATATTCACGGACACCATTTAAGAAAGAAAAAAATTGGGGAAAAGAAAGTGGGGATGGTTGTGAAAAAATCAGGAAAAATGCTCTTCCGGCTTCTTCCGATCGGTTTGATGGCATTATTGTTATCAGGTTGTGGAATCCCGGAATTGTCCGCACTACAGCCTCGCGGGGAAGGCGCACAAATGCAACTTGAAATCATTAAGCTTAGCTTATGGGTCATGTTGTTTGTCCTTGCGATTGTAGCAGTCATCTATATTTACGTACTTATGAAATTCCGTCGTAAAGCTGGAGACAACACTGTTCCGAAACAAGTGGAAGGAAATCACACACTTGAAATCATTTGGACAGTCATTCCGATTCTCTTGTTAGTCGTTCTTGCCGTACCAACCATCAAAACGACGGTTGAATTAGCAGATGCGAAAGAAGCGAAGAAAAATGAAGTCATCAACGTTACAGCAAACCTGTACTGGTGGGAGTTCGAATACCCAGACAAAGGTGTTTCGACAGGACAAGAACTTGTTATTCCAGTCGGAAAACGCGTTGCTGTCAACTTAACTTCAAAAGACGTCATTCACTCATTCTGGGTACCAGCTCTTTCAGGTAAAACAGATACAAACCCAGGTCTTGATAATGAAATGTGGTTACAAGCACAAGAAGCCGGTACGTACTATGGTAAATGTGCAGAGTTATGTGGACCATCGCATGCTTTGATGGACTTCAAGGTCATCGCGCTTGAGCAAGATGATTACGATGCATGGCTTAAAGACATGAAATCAGCTAAAGAAGCAGAAACAAAACAGTTGGATGCAAAAAACAAAAAGAACTGGACGACAGGCGAGCAAGTTTACGCACAAAACTGTCTCAGCTGTCACGGTGGCGGGAAAGTCGCGCCGAGCTTAACAAACTTTGGTGATCGTCAGCGTATCGCTGGATACCTCGATCATGATAAAGAAAATCTCGAAAAATGGATTCGCAATCCACAAAAAGAAAAACAAGGAACAAAAATGCCTGGTTTCTCTGAAGATAAGATTAGCGATGAAGAGTTAAGCGAACTTGCAGACTACCTATTGGACAAGAAGCTCCAATAATATTTAAGGGGGAATCATAGTGGGGACACATACTATGGGTATGCCGAAGAAAAAAACCGGCATCATGGACTGGCTAACGACAGTCGACCATAAAAAAATCGGGGTTCTCTATATCATCTCTGGATTGTTTTTCCTTCTAGTTGGTGGCGTAGAAGCCTTAATGATTCGTTTTCAATTGATTAAACCGATGAATGATTTCGTCAGCGGTGAATTATTTAACCAGTTGATTACGATGCACGGTACGACCATGATCTTCCTGGCAGCCATGCCGATGTTGATCGGCTATATGAACGCTGCTGTTCCGCTTCAAATCGGAGCACGTGACGTTGCGTTTCCGTTTTTAAACGCACTTGGTTTTTGGTTGTTCTTCTTCGGGGGAGTTTTGTTGAACCTGTCATGGTTCTTCGGCGCAGCTCCGAACGCAGGGTGGACAGCATATGCTCCGCTTTCAACTGTTCCAGAATCTCTCGGTGTTGATTTCTACTCACTCGGATTACAGATTTCTGGTTTCGGTACACTCATGGGGGGGATTAACTTCCTCGTTACGATTTTGAACATGCGTGCACCAGGTATGAAGCTGATGCGGATGCCATTGTTCACATGGACAGCATTCGTTGCATCAGCATTGATCGTTTTCGCATTCCCGCCACTTACGGTCGGATTGTTCCTCTTGACGTTTGAGCGTCTGTTCGGGGCACATTTCTTCGATCCGGCAGCCGGTGGTAACATCGTCATCTGGGAACACCTTTTCTGGATTTTCGGTCACCCGGAAGTATACATCTTGATCTTACCGGCCTTCGGTATCTTCTCTGAAATCATTCCTACATTTGCCCGTAAACGTCTCTTCGGTTACACGACGATGGTCTTTGCGACAATGTTGATCGGTTTCTTAGGATTCATGGTTTGGGTTCACCACATGTTCACAGTCGGACTTGGTCCAGTTGCGAACGCAATCTTCGCGGTTGCGACAATGGCGATCGCCGTTCCGACCGGGGTCAAAATCTTCAACTGGCTCTTTACGCTATGGGGCGGTAAATTGACGTTCCCAGTTGCGATGCTCTACTCGGTTGCCTTCATCCCATCATTCCTTGTTGGTGGTATGACAGGGGTTATGCTTTCTGTTGCTCCTGCCGATTATCAGTATCATGACAGCTACTTCGTAGTTGCCCACTTCCATTACGTTATCGTTGGTGGGGTTGTCTTCGGCCTCTTCGCAGGTCTGTACTACTGGTTCCCACTCATGTTCGGGAAACAGCTCAACGAGTTCTGGGGTAAAATTCAATTCTGGTTGTTCTTCATCGGCTTCCACTTGACGTTCTTCCCGCAACACATTCTCGGTCTGACTGGTATGCCACGTCGTGTCTTCACGTACTTGCCAAACCAAGGCTGGGAAACAATGAACTTACTGTCATCAATCGGTGCAGCCTTCATGGGTGTCTCGACAATCGTTCTTGTCGTATCCATCGTTGCAGCATTGATGTCAAAAGAATACGTTAAACGTGATGTCTGGGGTGACGGTCGTACACTCGAGTGGACGCTTCCTGTTCCAACTCCAGAGTACAACTTTGCACAGATTCCACTTGTTAAAGGTCTTGACACATACTGGCTCGAAAAAATGGCTGGAAACAAAACGGTTTCGGTTTCGGAAGAAGTCGGCGATATCCACATGCCGAACAACTCGATCCTGCCATTCGTCATGTCAGTCGGTTTATTCCTTGCCGGTCTTGGATTCATTCTTCGCCTTGACTACGGTACAGTAGGTCTGATTATCGCCTTGATCGGTCTTGCGATGACACTCTTCGCAATGTTCCTCCGTTCTTGGATTGACGATGAAGGATACTACATCCCGAAAGCGGAAATCGAAAAAGATCTACGCCTTGAAGCTGAAAAGGAGGCGAAGTAAGATGGGACATCATTCAGTACCAAACAACCCGATCACGGGTATTCCGGATCATGTTGAAAAAGCAACACTTGAGGGTAAGAATAAATATGTAGCCTTCTGGTTCTTCCTTGGAGGAGAGACGACATTGTTCGCTTCTCTCTTCGGGACGTACATCGGTTTGCACAACTCCGGTGCGAAAGAAGGATTACGCAGTTACGATATTTTTGAAATGGGTCTTGTCTTCATCATGACGATGCTCCTTCTCACAAGTTCACTGACAAGTGTTCTTGCGATGATGGCGATGAAACGTAATGATGTCAAGAAAATGAAAATGTGGTTGATCATCACGCTTGCACTCGGTTTAGGGTTCCTCAGCGGTGAGATCTATGAGTTCAATCATTACTACAACATTGGTCACACGTTTACTTCAAGTGCTTTTGGATCAGCCTTCTACACACTCGTTGGTTTCCACGGAGCACACGTTTTGTTCGGTCTCCTCTGGATTTCGACATTGTTGATCCGGAACTGGAACCGCGGCATCACGGTCGTCAACGCACCGAAATATTATGTTTCAAGTCTTTACTGGCACTTCATTGACGTCGTCTGGGTCTTTATCTTCTCAGTCGTCTACCTCATGGGGATGGTGAAATAAGATGGAAAAACACGAGCCGCAATTAACACGTAATCAAGTTGAACTCGAGATGAAAGCAGATCGCAGCCGCGAGATGCAGTTACAACTCACAAGTTTTGCTTTGATGATTTTTCTCACACTGATTGCTTTTGGTGCGGTCATGGCAGAACTCATGCCACACTGGGCAGCTGGTGGATTTTTAATCATCATGGCAATCGTTCAAGTTTACTTGCAACTTTATATGTTCATGCACATGAACAATAAAGGCAACACATGGATCAAAGTCATGATGGCACTCGGCGTCTTCGTCGCCTTGACGATTGTCGCGACACTCCGTCTTTTGATCTGGTAATCAATTGTGACCATTCTGCTAACGTTTAGCAGGATGGTCTTTTATTTTGGAATCGTTTTATGAGAAACCTTTACAATGAAATAGGGGAACGGTAATCTTAATCTGTAGGAAAAAGGAACGGGGTGAAAAACATGTTAGGCAATTTAAGGGGATCCTTATCACAATTCGACTGGACCGTTTTATGGAGTCCATACTATGCATTACTTTTAATTGGTATATATGTTTTATACGCTGTATTGACGGAAAAAATCCGTCGACCTGATGAAGCGGAGACGACATTAGGACAAAAGTTTTCGATGCTTGCGGCTTTGTTTGTCTATTACATCGGTTTTGGCAGCCCGCTTGATGTCTTGGCCCATATCACGTTCTCTGCTCATATGTTGCAGATGGTATTCGTGTACATGGTGGCACCGCCGCTCTTGATGATTGCGATTCCAGGGTGGGTGTTCAAACGGTTGTTTGAGGTGCCGTATCTCGGACGGACATTACGATTTTTCATTTTGCCGTTGATTGCACTGATTTTGTTTAATTCATTGTTTACGTTTTATCACATGCCCTTCATCTTTGATTACGTCTTGACGAACTATACGGTGCACCGAATTTTCCACGGGACATTAATTTTCCTCAGTATGACGATGTGGTATCCAATTATCGCACCGGTCAATGAAGAAGACAGCTTGTCGGATTTGAAGAAGATGGTTTATATCGTCGCCAATGGTGTTTTGTTGACGCCGGCGTGTGCATTCATGATCTTTAGTCAAAGTTTCCAGTACGACGCCTATCAGGATCCGGCAACATTCGCAAAAGTATTAGCATACTGTATGCCGAATAATGATTTGAGTGGACTCAACATGGAACGACTGTTCGGAACAACAAAAGATTTGCTCGAAGACCAGCGTTTTGGTGGGGTTCTCATGAAACTTGGTCAAGAGTTAGTGTATGGGCTGTTCTTTGGTCTGACATTCTTTACTTGGGTCAGACGTTCTAAAAGTACTGCTGTCGATGAAGGTATGTCCTTCTCGCCAAAAGCGGATTAAATTGGGGGAAGTTGGAACATGAGTTATTTGCCGTTGATTTGTGTCTCGTTGATTGTCATCAGTGCGATTTTTGTCGCAATCGGTTGGTTTTTGATTGCGCAGACACGCCGGAATATGAAAGCACACCAATTCGTGATGACGATTGCTGCTGCATTAGCCTTACTTTTCTTCATCATGTACGCGTTACGGACGATTCTGCTCGGTAACACGGCGTTTGGAGGACCGGATACGGTCAAACCGTACTACACAGGATTTTTGATTTTCCACATTTTGCTTGCGACATCAGGTGGTGTCCTTGGACTGATGGCTCTGTTCTTTGCCTATAAGAAAAACTTTGCAAAACACCGTAAAATCGGTCCGAAAGCATCGGTCATTTGGTTTTTAACGGCGATTACAGGTGTGATCGTCTACTGTCTGTTATATGTGGTCTACGAGCCGGGAGAGACAACAAATGTGTTCCGGGCCGTCTGGAACCATTAAGGAGGTCTTGATTTGAAGAAAAACAGTTATTTGACTGTCGCCGCAGTCGTGTTGATTTTAGTAGCTGCAGCAGGCGGGTATTATTACTTCTTCATGAAAGAAAAATTACCCGTCATTGCGGAGCCGACGCCATTTGAATTGACAAATGCAGTCGATGGGAAACAGTTTAGTTCGGAAGATGGAAAAGTCAAAGTCTTGACGTTTTTCTACTCGAACTGTCCGGATATCTGTCCGTTGACGTTAAACGATTACCGTAAACTCGAGAAACAGTTACGTGCCGAAGAGTTGTACGGAACGGATGTCGAACTGGTCGCAGTCACGGTCGATCCGAAAGTAGATACACAAAAAGTTTTGAAAAAGTATGCTTCGAACTTTGAAGCGAATGCAGAAGGCTGGAAAGTGTTGACGGGAGATGATGTCGTCATTGATCGTCTGACACGCCAGTTGAATTTCTATTATTCAAAAGCAGAAAGCGGCTTAGTCACACACGGTACGCAGATGTTCATACTCGACCGGGATAATAAAGTCCGGGCCATCTCTTCGATGGCAAAAACGACAGACGAACCGGTTGACTTAGAGGAAGTAATGACATCGGTCAAACAACTTGCGAAGGAGTGAATTCCGTGATGGAACAGCAGTATCAAGTAACGGGCGAAGTAACGGTCTCGGTTCAAGCGATTGAAGAACTTTTACTCTGTACAGTCCTTGATTTCGGTGCGACGGTAGCCCGGATCAAACGGTTATCCGGAGATTCGGTTTCGTTCAGCTTGAAAGTCCAGGTCGACGCCACGCGGCTTCCGAATTTGTATCACTATTTGCGTGAACAAGTAAACATCCAATTAGGGAAAGATGTGCTCGACTATCTTCAGTTGGTAGCCAAGTAACCGGAACTCCTCGATTTCAGCTAGATATCCGTAAAAAGTAAAGGAGGCACTTTCTCGATTCGTGAGAAGGTGCCTCCTTTTTAGATAGTTGTTATACAATACAATAAAAAACAATAAAAAAATCAAAATCCACGAAAGGTGAATTTTGATTCGTTGGGTGCTTATTTTTCGAGTGTTTCAAGCAATGCAGTCAAGCGGCGCTCGCAGTCTTTGACGATCTCAGGAGGGAACTCCTCATCGTATTCGACGCCGTGCGGATAGTAATGTTTTCCGAGTAACGGTGTCAACATCCGAACGACTGCTTGACGGTCTTCGATCTCGCCTTGGATGGCATAGACCGGAATACGGAGGTAAAATACCTCGCCCGTCGATTGTTTTTCGTATTTCATGTCATACATGGCACGCTCATAATCCCATTGTCCTTCGCGGACGAAACGGTGATGCGCCATAATCGTTTCGAGTAACCCGAACTTCATTTCCTTATTTTCGATTCCGAACTGTTCAAACTTCATGTGTGAATCCCCCTATACCCCAGTTTGCTAGTGTACACTAGTCTTTCCAAGCTATCATACCATAATGAAACTACCGATAAAGAAAAAGTTGTGAAGTCAATTTGAAGAATTCATGAACTTCCGTATTTTCGCTCAACGTACTCAAGAATCGTATCCGGTGCATGAATGCCGAGATGATTTAATCCTTCTCCGCCGAAGAACACGTTAAATTCAAGCACATAAATATGACCGTCTCGGAAAATGAGATCAAATCCGGCATGATCGATATCGAGCTGCTTGGCGAGCGTCAGCACAAAATCAAGTGCCTCCTGTGGAATGTTCTCGAAATCAAGGACACCCCCTTGAGCGACGTTATTCAAAAACTCGGTACCGCCGACCCGCCAATAAGCAGCGAGAACTTGATCGCCGACGACGACGACACGTAAATCCTTTTCGTTCGGAATATATTCCTGTACATAAAAAGTATCATGTTGCGCCACGTATTTATCCCAGTCCGCGTCATTTTTGATCAGATGGACGCCTTGACCCATGGAACTGCGGACGGTCTTGGCGACGAACGGAAAACTGAACTGATCGAGTACACGGGAAACCGTGAATTCGTTTTTTCCGTAAATTTCTGTCCGGGGAATATTATCGGGAATAACGGTTTTGAAAATCCGTGTCATTTCGATTTTATCGTGCCCTAAATGGAATGTTGCCGCTGATGGGAAAATCGGTTTTTTCATTCCGTAGATAATAGAATGGATCTGCCAATATTCCGGAAACAAAATAACATCTGCCTGGGCGATTTTATTTAATGAATCAAAATGATAATCCGACTTCGCATGCTCGGTTTTGATACCAATCGTCCGGAACATGTTAAATGATAAAAATTGCATACAATTCATTCCTTCCTTCTGAACAAATTATACACAATTCAGCGTGCTAGGAGCGAGATAAATGTTATGATATGATGGTTAAGTTAAGGAGGAGATTCGTTGTGATTTATTCAGATAAAACAATCGACCTCATCAACGCAGCGGAAGACCTTGCATACTCTCTCTCGCAAAGCGAAACAGGTCAAGCATATAGATTAGCAAAACAGGCACGTGCAAACTCAAGACAAGCACAGGACGTCATTCGTGATTTCAACCGCATTAAGGAAGAATACGAATTGGTGCAACGATTTGGCCGGTATCATCCGGACTATCAAACCATTACAAAAAAAGTGCATGAAATTAAACGTGCGCTTGATTTACAGGAAGAAGTCGCACAGTTTAAGAAGGCGGAGAAGCAACTGGAAACGCTTCTCGGACAAGTCAGTCTCGTCCTGGCCGGACAAGTCTCTCCTCAAATCAAAGTACCGACCGGAAATCCATTTTTCGATCAGGGATGCGCAGGCGGGTGTTCGACTGGCGGAAGCTGTAGCTGTAGCGGTTAAGAACGACACAAGGGAGGAACGGTGTGTGATCAAGGATCGAATCGGACTTATCGTCTATGTCAATGCGTTGAAGGCCTCACGTCAATTGCGTCGGTTCGGAAATGTCTATTTCACTTCAAAACGGGAACGGTACGTCTTTTTATACGTTGATTTGGAACGGCATGAACAGATAGTTGAACGGATTACGGAACTGCCGTTTGTCGAGAGCGTCATTCGATCAGAACGGCCGTTTATCAGTGAAACTTATGCGAATAAAAAAGGTAAGATACAAGAAGAAGTCTAACAGGTAGAGCGATGAGGTCATCCTCGTCGCTCTTTTTTGAAAGGATGAGAAGGCATGCGGGTCATATCAGGAGAACGAAAAGGTACACGAATCAAAGCGGTCCCGGGAGATCAGACACGACCGACAACAGATAAAGTCAAGGAATCCTTGTTCAATGTCATCGGACCGTATTTTGATGGAGGGAAGGCGCTTGATTTATTTGCGGGAAGCGGGGGGCTCGGAATCGAAGCCTTATCCCGGGGATGCGATGAAGCTGTTTTTGTTGATCAACATTTTAAAGCGATTCAAACGATTAAAGAAAATTTACAAACAACACGTTTGACGGAGAGAAGCCGTGTCTTAAAAAAAGACGTGACGGTGGCCTTGGCGGAACTGGCGGACGAATCGCCTTTTAAATTGATTTTTCTCGATCCCCCGTATGCGAAGGAGCAACTCGCCGAACAAGTGGCATACATAGAGCAACATGACATGCTGACGGACAATGGCGTCATTATTTGTGAACATGGATCAGAGACGGAGTTGCCGGATGAAATTGGTCGTTTACAGGTCATTAAACGTCTACGGTATTCTACAGTCATCTCGATTACATTATATGAATTTGCAGAACTGGAGGAACAAGCATGAAACGAATCGCCATCTGTCCCGGGAGTTTTGATCCCATTACGAACGGACATCTTGATATCATTGAGCGGGCGGCACCGATTTTTGACGAAATCATCGTTGCCGTATTGAACAATTCCTCAAAGCAACCGCTGTTTTCGGTGCGTGAACGAATGGAGCTGATTTCGGAAGTGACGGAACATTTACCGCACATTAAAGTCGACTCGTTTAACGGTTTACTCGTCGATTATGCTTCGGAAGTCGGAGCGGACGTCATCGTTCGTGGGTTACGTGCCGTATCAGATTTTGAATATGAGATGCAAGTCGCATCCATCAATAAAAAAATGAACGATCAAATCGAGACTTTATTTATGATGACAAATAACCAGTATTCGTTTTTAAGTTCATCGATTGTCAAGGAAGCTGCCAAATATGGTGCATCCGTTGCGGGACTTGTTCCTCCTGCCGTCGAAGAAGCCTTACGTCATAAATACAGCAAAGGAGAATTGAGATGAAAGCTTGGAAACCGGCATTAGCCGCTGTGCTCGCAGCGATGATTGCTTTTTTTGTCCCGCTTCCGTATTTCATCTCGTACCCCGGTGATGCGACATCGACAGAACAATTGATCGATGTCGAAGGGGCAACGAAGGAGCCGGGGGATTTGATGATGTTGACGATTGCTCAACGCAGAGCGACTCCGTATTTTCTCGTAGAAAGCCTATTTTTACCGTTTGCGGACCGTTCAAGTGTCAGTGACTATTTGTATGACGGTGAGTCGGATGCGCAGTATGAGAAACGTCAGAAGCTTTACATGGAAGAAGCACAGCATAATGCAACGATTGAAGGATACGAACTCGCAGGGAAAAAGGCTTCGGTCGATTTCAAGGGGATTTATGTTTCGGGAATCATTCCAAACGGTCCGGCAGACCGGAAGTTAAAAGCGGGGGACCAAATCACGGCGATTGGTGACGACGCGATTACTTCATTAAGCGGATTCATGAAAACGATCAGCAGTAAAAAAGCAGGGACAAAAGTAGAGTTGACGTTCCTGCGAAATAAAAAACAACGGCAAACAAACATTACGGTCAGTCAGCTGACGAAGGAATCAGAACGAGTGGGACTTGGGATTTATGAGCCGCTTCCGATATCTTCCGTGAAAACGGATCCGGAAGTCGATTTTAATGTCAAGGATGTCGGCGGTCCATCGGCCGGAATGATGTTCACACTCGAAATTTACGATCAACTGACGAAAGGTGATTTAGCCAAAGGATATAAAATTGCTGGAACCGGTACGATTGAAGAGGGCGGAAAAGTCGGTCCGATCGGCGGCGCGTGGCAAAAAGTTGTCGCGGCAGACGAAGCCGATGCAGAAATCATGTTTGTCCCGGCGGGTGAGAATTACAAAGAAGCCAAACCGTCGATCAAAAAAATCGAGACGAGTATGAAACTCGTCCCGATCAAGACAGTGGAAGATGCACTGGATTATTTGGAAACACTGCCGGCAAAATGAGCGAAGCGGCGATGTTCTTCAAGCATGTCATAACGAGCCAAGGGCACAGCGTATGCTGCTGTGACTTGGCTTTCTTTGATGAGCCAGGGATGTTTCTCAAATGTCGAAATGACCGGGATCCGCTGTTTAATTTTGCGTAAGGCGAGACGTCCTTTGTCATTGAAAGCCAATGGACGGACATAGTCAATCCGGTCGAATGCGATATTTTCGAACTCGCTTGATTTAGTTGACGTCAACAGGTAGATCAGAACACGTTGCAGGCTGGTCCGGGTGTAACGACGTGTTTTAACAGCCGTCATGAAATCGTCGAAAGTCTCGTTTTTACGTGCTCCTTCAATCAAGCGCGGGGCCAAAGAGGAATCAATCCCGTTAAATTGCGTTAAATCATCGAGAGGGGTTGTCAGAAGGCGGTGGCGGATAAAAGGATAGTAGGATTCAAATGAAGCAAAGACCGCATTCTGTAGCGTCTCAGCGGTCAGTTCCGGTAAACCGATTAATGAGCGATGCGTGGCATGATAAGCACGGATTGCCGTGGCACTCATGATGTCACCGGTGGAAAGATCATGGTAGCCGCTCCCGATGCGTTTTGTCGTGTGCAAGGTGATCGTCGAGGCAGCCCGGGCGTAATAATATCCGAGTGTATTATTCGGTGTCGTCAAGTCCAGTGTCGTCGTCATCTCCCGGAATGCTTGACTGGCGGCTGTTGCAGACGATAATCCACGGGCTAACCCTTCCTGCATCAGTTCTTGATAACGCGGAGTCGCTTCATGGTTTTCGGCAGCAGCCTCGATAAACGGCTCCAATTGACCGCATTCACTCCCGAACGATAAACTTTCCGCACCGATTGTCTCGGCAATCGTGACTCCCCCGAGGGCGAACCGGTCGGCCCGTTGGACGGCGAAATAAAACGGAAGTTCGAGGACGAGATCGATTTCGCCGCTCGCGACAGCCGCCTGCGCCCGGGTCCATTTGTCTGTAAAAGCCGGTTCACCGCGCTGTGTGAACGTTCCGCTCATGATGGCGACAATCAAATCAGCGCCTGTTTCTTGACGTGCGATTTTTGCTTGATAAAGGTGTCCGTTGTGAAACGGATTGTACTCAGAAATAATTGCAGTCATTCTCATGAAACTTTCTCCTTTGCAAACCGAATTAAGTGCGGTAATATGGATGAAGACGTCCAAAAGTGTTCGTTCTCTAGCGATTTCAGTGTAAAGAAAAAACATTGACAAAACAAGATGTCCTCTCTATAATTCATATTGTTGCAATTGAGGTGATTCGGATGAAATGGTCCCTGATGCAATTGAATAAATTGCGCAATCTGGGTCAACTTCAGGTTAACGAGACGATTGAGCTTCCTGAGCTTATCGCCCTCCATCCGGATATCCGGGCGGTGCAACCTGTGCACGTTCGTGCAAATGCATCGTTTACATCGAATCAATTAATATTCAATCTCCGGATTACAGGTGAAATGACGCTTCCGGATGCCCGGACGCTGAGTGACGTCGCGTACCCGTTCGAGATTGAATCCATCGAGTCGTTCCTGCTCGAGGTTGATGCTGTTCCGAGTGATTCGGATGACATCAACTTACCGAACGGGAATACGGTTGATCTTCAACCACTCGTGCAAGAATTGATTTTACTTCATGTGCCAGTGCAAGTGCATGGGGATGATGAAGAAAATCAGTTGGTTCAAGGGGAAGGCTGGACGGTTCTCTCTGAAGAAGCGCCAGAAGAAGCTGAACCAAAAATTGATCCGCGACTTGCGGGTCTCGCTCAGTTCTTTAAAAAAGATCAGGATTCCTAATCTTTTCATAAAAAGACGAGTGTATTTTTTCAAGGAGGTGGACAACGATGGCAGTACCATTCCGCAGAACGTCGAAAACACGCAAACGTCTTCGCCGTACTCATTTCAAACTCCGTGTACCAGGTATGGTCGAGTGCCCAAACTGTGGTGAAATGAAACTTTCACACCGCGTTTGTAAAGCATGTGGCTCGTACAAAGGTAAAGAAATCGTCAGCAAGTAAGCTGAATGATCGGTATAAAAGCGACCCTAGAATCGAGCAATCGGTTTGACAGGTCGCTTTTTTTGATGAAAGAAGGAGCGTGGACAGATGAGTAAAGTAGGAATCATCGGTGCTGGATCGATTGGATTATTAATCGCGTCCTACCTTGCAGAACAGCACAGTGTGACACTCTATACGAGACAAACGACAGAGCATGAAATCAAGATTCTCCGGGATAATCAAGTCAGCCGACCTGTAGAGGTACGGCCGCTTGAACAATTCGAGTCACAAGACTTGGTGTTCGTGACGACAAAGTCGTATGATATAAAAAGTGTGATGCCTTATCTGACGACCGGAAAGATGCCGGTCATGTTCTTACAGAACGGGATGGGGCATGTGAAAGAAGCGGAGCAAGTACCGCAGGCGTTGTTCGGGATCGTTGAGCACGGTGCCATGAGAACGGGACAATACGCTGTCCGGCATACCGGAATGGGACGGATCCGCTACGGGCGGGTACCCGTCGCGATGCTTGAAGCAACACCGTTGCAGTTTGAGTATGTTAAAAACATTGAGCAGGTCATGTTAACGAAATTATTCATGAACGCCGTCATCAATCCGTTGACCGCCTATTACCGGATTACGAACGGTCAATTACTCGAAGCACCTTACGCTGAAAAAGCACACGATATTTTTGAGGAGTTGCGGAACGTCTTTCCGGAGCATCCCATCAGCTATGAAGAAATTGAACAGGTCATCAGACGAACTGCGCTGAATCGTTCGTCGATGCTTCAAGATATAGAGCAGGAAAGACAAACGGAAATTGAGCCGATTGTCGGTTTTGTCCTGGAACACGCGGGGAATCCGACACCCTTACTGACTTTTTATTTTGATCAGATTAAATCTCAGGAAAAAAGAGGGGATTCGATGTGACGTGGTTTATTATGTTTCCGATCTTCAGCTTAGTTAGCTTATACCTTATTTTTTTGATGGTCTTTCGCCAACACGGAAAAGCAGTCCGGTTGGCGCTGGATTTAGGTACATTCATCGTATTGTATGGAATTCACGTCGCTCTGATTGCCTTGACCGGTCAAAATTATTTAGGGTGGCTGCTGATCGCCGTCCTCTTAATTTTTGCAGTCAATGCCTTATGGCAACGGATCAAAAAAGTGGATGTGGATTATATACAGATGATTCGACACAGTTGGCGGATTACGATCTTGATTGCTCTGCCGGTTCAGTTGACGCTTTTTGGAATCGGAATTCAACAACTGTTCATTCATTGATTTTGTCAGAAAGAAGGGATTTTGTTTGAAGGTACAATCATTTGACGCCTTGTATGATGAAGATTCATTGATGCAGAAAGCTTCCCGTCAAGAATTTTCGAAATACGTTGATCATATTGGAACAGAAGGAATGCAGGCAAGAAGCAGCCTGTTGCAAGAACGGCAATATCCGCATCTGAATGCACTTGTCGACGAATTGATGCGGCAAAACCCCCGGCTGAACGACAGCCTGAAGGAACGTCTCGAACTGTTGCGGACAGGTGAGGCGCAAGTCGTGATCACCGGTCAGCAAACGGGAATCTTCGGCGGTCCGATGTATGCCGTTTATAAATTGCTGACCTGTCTAAAGGTTGCCCGCCAAACGGAAGAACTGCTGAATCGTCCGGTTCTCCCAATTTTCTGGCTCGCAACCGAAGACCATGATTTTGATGAAATCAATCATCTGATTGTACCGACACATGATTTCCGGACACGGAAACTGGCAATTCAAGCACCGGATTCGATTTCGCGTTCCGTCAGTCGGCTGGCATTTGACCAGACGGCCGTCAAGGAAATCGTTCGTCAGGCACTATGTACCGAACAGGAAACACCGTATACAAAAGAGTTACTGGCACTGTCGGACCGGTTAATCGAATCGAGTACGACATACGGAGAGTTTTTTGCTTCGTTCCTGGGAGAACTTGTCGATCACGATATCATCTTCTTTGATGCAGATACGGAAGCAGTCCGCCAGCTTGAAATTCCGTTTTTCGAACGATTGATTCAGGACAATGCTGAAATCCGGCAAGCGTTATCAAAAGGCATTCAAGAAACAACTGAATTGCCGGATACCTTTTTAAACGAAGAAGCAGCTCATCTATTTGTGGAGGACATCGGACGTGATTTATTGTATCCGGGACAGGATT
This sequence comes from Exiguobacterium artemiae, assembly GCF_033342815.1. Taxonomy (GTDB): domain Bacteria; phylum Bacillota; class Bacilli; order Exiguobacteriales; family Exiguobacteriaceae; genus Exiguobacterium_A; species Exiguobacterium_A artemiae_A. The sequence continues at coordinate 225,103 of NZ_JAWPEN010000003.1, read as the reverse complement.
TTGTGACGAAACAAGGGAAGACCTATACGGAGCTTGAGCTGTTGGCATTACTGTATGCAAGTCCGGAACGTTTTTCAAACAGTGTCGTCACACGTCCGTTGATGCAGGATTACTTATTCCCGACACTTGCTTATATCGGAGGACCGGGAGAAATTGCATACTGGACAAGATTACGGCCGTTGTTCCATCACTTCGATTGGACGATGCCGGTGCTGATTCCACGGATGGGAGCCATCATGTTACAGGCAAGGGACGAGAAAGGACTTCGGCGTCATGGTCTGAGTCTCGAACAAGTGCTTCATACAGGCGTGCCGCTCGCACCATTTGACGCGGCGGCAATCAAACGGCATTTGCATGACGCAACCCTGTTAGGAACAGTCCTGGTCGAGGAAGTCACGCGGGTCGAACAACAGGAGTTGCGCACGACGGCTGTCGCAACGAAATTGAACAAACAGCTTCAACTTGCCATAGAGACGATCGTCGATCAAAAGCGGCGTCTTCATGAACAAGCGAATCGTTCGGACCGCGCCTTGCAGTATCAGTTGGCACCTGATCATGCACCGCAGGAACGGATTCATTCGATATTGCCTTGGCTGAACCGATACGGTTTGAATCTAGTTCAGACCTTACGGATGCACTATGAACAAACCGAGGCGGAACAATTGAAAATTATGCTCTAAACCTGCGAAATAAGCAGGTTTTTTTGTTTTTTTAACGAAAGATACACAAAAGTTCAAAAAATCAAGGAAACTGTCTCATTTTCGTAACGTTTTCAAGAAAGAATATGATACATTGAAAAAGAGTAACGTCCAGTTTGGACAGTGAAAGGTGAGGCAGCACATGTTTGAGCATGAAACAGTATTAAAATGGGAGTCCATTAAAGGGCTGAATATCAAACCTGACGGGATTTATGTTGATTGTACGTTGGGTGGAGCAGGACACAGTGAAGAAATCGTCAAGCAGTTGACGACAGGACATCTGTACGCGTTTGATCAGGACGATGTCGCACTGGCACATGCAGCAGAACGTCTCGCGGCGTATGAAGGTCGCTTTACTTTAATAAAAAGTAATTTCGTACATTTAAAAGAGGAATTAGAAGCACGATCCGTAACAAAAGTGGACGGGATTTTATTTGATCTCGGCGTATCTTCTCCACAACTAGACGAAGGCGAACGTGGATTCAGCTACAACTTTGACGCCCGACTGGATATGCGAATGGACCAAACGTCACCGCTGTCTGCGTATGAAGTCGTCAATGAGTGGCCGTATAACGATCTTGTTCGGATTTTGTTTACATATGGGGAAGAAAAGTTCTCCAAACAGATTGCCCGCAAGATTGAGAAGGCACGTGAGATTGCACCGATTGAAACGACATTTGAACTGGTCGAGTTAATCAAAGATGCGATTCCGGCACCAGCCCGCCGTAAAGGAGGGCATCCGGCCAAGCGGACGTTCCAAGCGATCCGGATTGCCGTCAATGACGAACTGAATGTTTTTGATCGAGCCGTGTATCAGGCGATTGATTTACTCGCCGTCGGTGGGCGCTTATGTGTCATCACTTTCCATTCGCTCGAAGACCGGATGTGTAAGCAAGCATTCAAAGAAAAGTCATCTTTACCTGAGCTTCCGCAAGGGTTGCCGATGATTCCAAAAGAATTTGAGCCAGAACTGCGTCTGGTGACAAGAAAACCGATTACAGCAGGAGACGATGAACTCGATGATAATCGCCGGTCACGCTCCGCCAAATTACGAATTGTTGAAAAAATGAAGGAAAGTTGAGAGGAGCATTCAAATGGCAGAACCACTTCGTAAACCGATGCAATCCATGGAACCTGTTCGGCAGCAACCTATCCAAGAACCACGTAAGACGGAAGATATCGCACGTCGTGTTGCGGTTCGTCCAAAATATCGTTTGTATCCATTTGAAAAGTTTTTGTACAGTGCGATGATTGGCGGAATTGTCCTCTTTGGCAGTGTGACGATTGGTGCTCATAACGAAGCCTACAATGTCAGCCGCGATCTCGCGAAAGAAAACCAAGTGACACAAGAGATGAAAAAAGAGAATGAACGTCTTCAACTTGAAGTGACCAACTTAAGCTCTCCAGAACGCATTTACAAGATTGCGAAAGAACAAGGTCTTGATATGCGAAAAGGGAACATTAAGGTGATTCCTAAATGAATCCACTATCTAAATCCCGACGGAGAGTAGCCTTTGTCATGTTGATATTTGCTGCTCTCTTTTTGGTGTTCATTTCACGCTTTTTATACTTATCGACGACAAAAAAATTCCACGGAGAAGACATGTTGGTCTACGCGGAAAAAAAACGTTGGGAGTCGCAATCGACATTATCGGCAGAACGTGGAGAAATCTTTGACCGGCTCGGTTCACCGATTGCGATCAACATCCCGTCCTATCACTTAGTGGCAATCTACCGGTTGGGCGGAGTGAAGGATCCGGACGAGACAGTGGTCGATTTCAAGAAAACAGCGACCGGACTGGCGCCGATTTTAGGCATGTCGGTGAAAGAGCTGGAAACTTATCTGATTGAAAACAAAGATCGGTCTCAAATCGAATTCGGTAAAAAAGGGAACGACTTGACGGTTGATCAAAAAGAACAGATCGATCGGTTGAAGTTGCCCGGAATTCGATTAATCGAGGAACCGAAACGCTATTATCCGAACGGGATTTTCCTGTCGGATACGCTAGGATTCGTCCAAAAAATTACAGAAGATAACGGACGGGTCGTCTTAAAAGGACAGATGGGCATCGAAAAACAATACGATGAGGCCTTACGTGAATCATTTGGCTCCCGTGTCTTTGAAAAAGATCGCAGTGGCGGAGAGTTGGTTCAAGGTACGTCAAAAATCTCAAATGAGCCGAAAGACGGATCCAATCTGTATCTGACGATTGATCACCGGATTCAGCAAGCGCTTGAGAAGCAGATGCAGAAGATGTACAACGAATACAAACCGAAAAATGCGACCGGAATCGTCATGGACGCCAAAACAGGTGAAATTTTGGCAATGACGGATCGTCCGTCATTTAACCCGAATTTACGTGATATGACGGATTTTACGAACTTTGCCGTCTCGTCTCGTTTTGAACCCGGATCGACGATGAAGATTTTCACGTTGGCTGCTGCCATCGATGCAGGGGTCTTCCGTCCGAACGAACCTTATAAATCAGGAAGTTACAATTACAAGGGGACCGTCATTAAAGACTACAATGATGTCGGCTGGGGAACGATTCCGATGATTGAAGGGGTTTATCATTCCTCAAATGTCATGTTCTCGATTCTGACGGCTGAAAAGCTTGGAATCGAGCGCTATAAAGACTATTTCAAGAAGTTTCATTTCGATCAAAAAACGGGTATAGACATCTCGGGTGAAGTCAACAGTCAATCTGATTTGTCAAAACCGCTGAATACGCTGATTACATCGTGGGGACAATCGACGGCGGTAACGCCGATGCAAATTCTCCAAGGGGCGACAGCGATTGCCGGAAACGGTGAAATGGTCAAACCGCATATTATCCAAAAAGCGGACCATACGGACAAAGCGCCGTATAAAGCCAAGACAGAAGTAGTCGGAAAACCGATTTCCGCGGAAGCGGCCAAAGCGACCCGGGAAGCACTGGACGGTGTCGTCAACAGTAAAATCGGAACCGGACAGATGTACAAGCTGAAAGATTACCGTGTCATCGGGAAAACAGGGACGGCCCAGATTTCCGAGAACGGAAAATACATCCAAGGACAGTTCATCCACTCCTTTATCGGAATGGCGCCAAAGGATGATCCGGAATTGATCATGTATATCGCGGTCGATCGGCCGTCGAAAAATGAATCGTCGGTTTCCGGTCCAAGCATCATGAGTCCTGTCTTCAAAAGTGTCATGAATACAGCATTACAGTATCGAAGCATTAAACCAGCGACTCAAAAAGAGTCGGTGGATGTCAAAGCGAAAATCATTCCGAGCTACATCGGGAAAAGTATGAATCAGGCGGAAGAGATGGCGAAAGAGCAAGGTGCCGTACCGGTCGTGTTAGGTGACGGGGTCGAAGTCGTCTCCCAAATTCCGACCCGCGGACAGGAATTCGTCAGCGGGGAACGTGTCCTCTTCAAAACAGGACGGACGTTTAAGATGCCTGATATCACCGGGTGGTCACAACGGGATGTCAAAAAGCTTGTCAGTCTCTATGATTTAAAGTTAGACGTGATTGGTAAAGGTTTTGTAACCAAACAATCGGCGCGAACTGGTACACTAGTGAAAGAAAATGGAAAGCTGACGGTGGAACTCGCTGAACCAAAAGAGTAAGAAACAGCGGTCTCCTGATTTCTGCAGTGAAACGAGGACGGACCGGAGTCATTCGTTGACTTCTGTTCGTCCTCGTTTTCTGTAATCGAGTGGAGGAAATAGTGATGGTGACAATTGCACAGATTGCCCAGTGGCTGGGACTAGAAGAAACCGATACACGGGCTTTAAGAAATTTTGCGACAGATTCAAGAAGTACGCTGACAGAAGGATTGTATATCCCGATCCAGGGAGCACGCGTCGACGGACATACGTTCATCGAGGGAGCAGTTGCTCAAGGGGCCATCGCCACGTTGTGGAAAAAAGGTATTCCGCTTCCGGAGATGGATATCACGGTTCTTGAAGTCGAAGATCCGTTACAAGCGTTACAAATCATCGCTCGACGTTATTTACAACAAGTGGCACCGAAAGTCATCGCCATTACAGGATCAAACGGAAAGACCTCAACGAAAGACATGATTGAAAGTGTCTTGAAACAGTCATTTCGAACGCACAAAACGGCAGGGAACTTTAATTCGGATATCGGAATGCCTTTGACGATCTTGATGATGCCGATCGAGACGGAAGTCGCCGTTCTTGAAATGGGGATGAACGGGTTTGGGGATATCGAGCTGTTATCGAATCTTGCCGAACCGGATATCGCACTCGTGACGAACATTGGGGAGTCCCATGCCGAGCAAGTCGGCGGACGAACTGGAATCGCTCAAGCTAAACTGGAGATTCGCTCAGGCTTAAAACCGAACGGTCATCTCTTCGTAGATGGCGACGAGCCGTTGTTAGGAGAAGTGCCGGCTGAACGGATCGGATATCATGCGACCAATACGTACGTCATCGAACAGGCGGAAGCGACGTTCATCGGAACGACGTTTAAATTTGACGGGACGACGTTCAGCATACCGGTCCTCGGTAAGCATCAAGTCCGGAATGCAGCGTACGCGATTGCGACAGCAAAAGCACTGGGTCTTACCGATGAGGTCATCCAGGCAGGATTGAATGACGTACAATTGACACCGATGCGGATGGAACGTTTAATGTACGGTCAAACAGCCATCATCAACGATGCCTACAATGCCAGTCCGACATCGATGAATGCGGCGATTGAAACGATTGCAACGCTCGACGGATTTACGAATAAGGTCGTTGTCCTCGGTGATATGTATGAACTCGGTCAACAGGAACGTCTGTTGCATGCCTCTGTCGGGAAGAAGATTGCACTTCCTGTATCCCATGCTATCCTTGTAGGGGGGAAAGGGCGTTATATCGCGGATGGAATTGCAGATCCGACCGTCCAAGTCCAATTTGCGGACACGGTCGAAGAGGCAGCTCGTCTGCTCAAACCTTTGCTCGGCCAGCAAACCGTTGTTTTGTTGAAAGCATCGCGTGGACTGGCACTGGAACAAATTTTTACATTTCTAAATGAAACTTAATCCTTAAAAGTAGGTGTTTGCAATGATCACATTATTCATCAGTTTAATTATTGCGTTTTTGGTTGTCGTCCTCGTGATGCCAAAAGCGATTCCTTTTTTACACAGTCTTAAATTCGGTCAAGAGATTCGCGAAGAAGGTCCGGATTGGCACCAAGTGAAATCCGGGACGCCGACAATGGGTGGAATCGTCATATTGCTGGCGATGATCGGCAGCCTGCTTGTGCTCTTGGTAATGGGAGATCTGGACCGGAGCCATCTGTCGTTGTTGTTCTTGACGCTTGCTTACGGAGCAATCGGTTTTATCGATGACTATATCAAAGTCGTTAAAAAACGTAATCTTGGTTTAAACTCAAAACAAAAATTAATCGGACAAATTGTCGTTGGTCTCTTGTTCGTCTGGTTGAGCGGCGGATTTTCGAGTCAAGCTACGTACCTGGCGATTCCTTTTACGACATGGTCGATTGACTTCGGTATTTTGTATCCGCTCGTCGCGTTATTCTGGCTCGTCGGATTCTCGAATGCGGTCAATCTGACGGACGGACTGGACGGACTCGTATCCTTTACGGCGATTCCGACATTCCTGTTCTTTGGTCTTTACGGTTGGTTTATCGCGGATGAGCCGGGAGTTGCCTTGTTTGCCTTTTCAGCTGTCGGTGCGTTGATCGGATTCCTTGTGTTTAATGTCTATCCGGCTAAAATCTTCATGGGCGATACGGGATCACTGGCTTTAGGAGCGGCGCTTGCCGGTTTATCGATCTTATTGAAACTGGAATTACTGTTAGTACTGATCGGCATTGTATTCGTTGTCGAGACATTATCGGTCATCCTGCAGGTTATTTCCTTCAAGACGACAGGAAAACGGATCTTTAAAATGAGTCCGATTCACCACCATTTCGAAATGGTCGGGTGGAGTGAATGGCGGATCGTTGGAACGTTTGCTTCGATTAGCTTAATCGTGGCGTTAATTGCCTATCTGTTCGTGTAATTGAAATTCGTGGTCAAGAAAGTGAGCGATTTAATGATGAAGAGTTCTGAGCTGGAGAAGAAAAAAGTATTGGTCCTTGGGACTGCGAAAAGCGGAATTGCGGCAGCGACTTATCTTGTGAAGGCAGGCGCTGTCGTGACAGTGAACGATGGTGGGACGCCTTCGGAAAATGACGTCCAAACGCTTGAATCCTTGAAGGTCGAGACCCTCTTCGGAAGTCATCCGTTATCCTTGCTGGATGGAACAGACTTAATCGTAAAAAATCCAGGGATCCCTTATCAGATTCCGTTGTTACAGAAAGCGCTGGAGCTTGGTATCCCGGTTTGGACGGAAGTGGAACTGGCTTATCGTTCTACAAAAGCGGACTGGGTGGCGATTACAGGATCAAACGGCAAGACAACGACGACGACGCTCGTTCATGAATTATTGAAAAGGGGATCAAAACGAGTTCATCTGGCGGGGAACATCGGTTTCCCGGCAGTTGAGGTTGCCCAGCAGGCAGAAGCAGGCGATGTCATCGTCATCGAGCTGTCCAGTTTTCAATTGATGGGTATCGAATCCTTCCGTCCAGTCAGTGCGGCGTTCCTGAACCTGTCGCCGGCTCATCTTGATTACCACGGGGATGTCACATCTTATGCGGCAGCCAAAGCACGGATCTTTTCAAACATGGATGAAGCCGGACGACTGGTCGTCAATGCGGACGACGAGGAGGTCATGCGCCTGAGCGAAACAGCGGCAGCTGAACGGTTGACGTTCTCACGTCGCCAAGATGCGTATGCACACATCGAAAACGATATGATTTTTGTCGGTCAGACAGAAATTCTCCCGGTCCGTGAGCTGGCGCTCGGCGGTGGTCATAACCTCGAAAACGTCCTGGCTGCCTTGACATTGATTGAACCGTTCGGGATTTCCCTGACAGCAATTCAAGACGTCTTGCGGACGTTTGGCGGAGTAGCACACCGGACAGAATACATCGGTGAGTTTGCCGGACGAAAAGTCTACAATGATTCAAAAGCCACGAACAACGTTGCAACGGAAGCAGCATTGTCCGGTTTTCAATCGTCGATCATCTGGATTTGCGGCGGACTCGAACGCGGTGCAGATTTAACGCCGTTGAAAAGTGCGATGACCCATGTCAAACATGTCATCGGACTCGGGGAGACCGGTCAACGCTTCGCCGATTTAGCGGGCGAGCAACAGATCGCCTCGACGGTGACGCGTGAGATGGAAGAAGCCGTTTCCACGGCATTTGATGTTTCGAAGCCCGGGGATATCATTTTACTGTCTCCGGCATCGGCCAGTTGGGACCAATACAAAACGTACGAAGAACGCGGCGAACACTTCATCCGTTCTGTCCAAAAAGTAGGGGGGATGACGAAATGAGAATCGTAGTTTCAGGTGGAGGCACAGGTGGACATATCTATCCGGCGTTGGCGATGATTCGAGAAATTGAACGTCGGACGCCATGCGAAGTGTTGTACATCGGAACGGAGAACGGACTCGAAGCGGATATCGTCCGCCGAGCGGGTATTCCTTTCGAATCGATTGAAATTTCGGGGATCCGCCGTTCCTTGTCGTTTGAAAACGTCAAGACCGGTTTCCGCTTTTTAAAAAGTGTTGTCCGCGTCCGGAAGCTGCTGCGCGACTTCCAACCGGATATCGTCGTCGGAACGGGTGGTTTCGTCTGCGGTCCGGTTTTATACACGGCAGCGAAGATGGGATATAAGACGCTCGTCCATGAACAAAACAGTTTACCCGGAATCACGAATAAGTTCCTGGCGCGTTACGTCGACCGAGTAGCCTTGTCCTTTAAGGGATCTGGTCATCATTTCGGCAAAAATGAAGGGAAGACGATTTTAATCGGAAATCCCCGTGCTTCGGAAGTTGCGATGCTACAGATTGATCCAGTCGAAGAAAAACAAAAATACGGTTTTGAACAAGATCGCCCTCTGATTGTCGTGTACGGCGGCAGCCGGGGGGCACCAGCCATCAATAAAGCAGTCGTCGACATGATTCCCAAGCTGACAGAAACCGACTGGTCGTTATTGTTCGTCACGGGACAGGTGCACTACGAAGACATTCAGGCTCAGCTCGGCTCATTACCCGACCGGATTCAATTGCGTCCGTTCATTTATGATCTGCCGTTGATTTTAAAAGCGAGCCAACTGGTCATCTCGCGTTCCGGCGCAAGTACGTTAGCTGAATTGACGACGCTCGGTTTACCGAGCATCTTGATTCCAAGCCCGTATGTGACGGAAAATCATCAAGAAGTGAATGCTTCGTCACTCGTCGAGACAGGAGCCAGTCTGTTGATTCGGGAACCCGAGTTGACGGGAGACCGGTTGTTCGACGCTTGTACGAAAGCAATTGCCGATCAAGCGTACATGTCAAAAGCGTCACTTGCGCTTGGTATGCCAAATGCGGCAAGTGATCTGGTCGATGAATTATTACGGTTGATTCAGCAAAAAAACTAAAGCATTGCAGGAATAGACCGATAAGGTACTGAAATTAAACATAATGGAGGGAGAGGCTTACGTGAAGGAACAACAACCGGCCAGACAGCCGAAGATGGATGCGACTGTCCGCAGCTTAGAAGATAAAATTCCATATGTCCGTGAGCAGCGTCGGAAAAAGGCGAACCGGCGTTTAATCTATGTCCTCATCCTGATCGGTCTATTGATTGGTGTCGTCTTCTATCTTCAATCGAGTTTCTCGCGTGTCGCGACATTTGATGTCACCGGCACCGTGAACGTCAAGAAGGAAGACATCATTCAAGCATCACGTATTAAGGTGAAGGAGACACATGCTTTCAATGTGTCGGAAGAAGCCGTGTTGGAACGGATTGAAGATGTTCCGGGTATTCGCGAAGCGACGATGAAAAAAACGTTTTTACACCATTATGAAGTGGATGTCGTCGAAGAAAAAGAAATCGCGTATGCCAAAGACAAACCGGGTGCCCGGATCGTCTTAGCGGACGGAACGATTATTCCTGGAAAGTCGAAGGAAGAATTGTTTGATGCACCGATTCTAACCGGATTTACGGATCAGTCCTTGGAACGTCTGACAAAGGAACTCGTTAAAATCGAGCCGAAAGTCCGGAGCCGGATTTCGGAAATCGTAGCCAATGATCAGACCGACAAAGGCGGATTAAAGTTATTCATGACGGACGGAAATACCGTCTTATTGAGTACATCGGCTTTTTCTAACTCGTTGAATGAATATGTCAAAGTGATTTCCGCATTGCCAAAAGGTAAAACAGGAACGATCACGATTGATGGTGGTATCTATTTCAAACCATATAAAGGTAAAAAATAGTAAATAACATCCTGTATTAGATGGGTTTGACAAACGTTTGTTTTCATTAGTAGGAAAGCGGACACATCGTCATCAAATCGTAATCTATTAGATGGGTAAGTTAGACAATAACTTCTTTTCGTGAGGTTTTTTATAGTGTAGACTTAAACGAGAAGAAGATTGTCTCGATTCCTGTAAATATAAACAGGAACGACAGGATTAGTATTATGAAAGTGGAGGTGTCACTCCCATGGAAACGAAAGGTACGATTGCCGCACTAGATATTGGGACATCGGAAGTGAAACTCATCGTCGGTGAACTTCTAGGTGGAACACTGAATGTCTTAGCGGAAGGGTCTGCACCATCTGCAGGCGTCAAGCGAGGTGTCATCGTCGACATCGATCAAACAGTAAATGCCATTAAACAAGCGGTTGCAGAAGTGGAACGCACACTCGGCGAACCGATTGGTGAAGTATATGTAGCAATTTCCGGTGAGCACATCCAAGTCAAGGATTGCCAAGGGATGACATCAATCAAAGGGGAAGATAACGAAATCACGGATGATGATGTGAAGGATGTCCTTCATTCTGCCATGGTGATGCGGATTCCAAACGAATTGAGCGTTGTCGATGTGTTACCTAAAACGTTTACTGTCGATCAGCAGACGGAGATCACAGATCCACGTGGCATGATCGGTTATCGTTTAGAAGTGACAGGGAAGCTGATTATCGGAGCGAAGACGATTCTACATAGCATCAAACGTTCCATCGAACGAGCTGGTTTAGAACTTGCGGGGTATGTGCTGGAAAGCTTGGCCGTCTCACGAATTGCAGCTTCGATTGATGAATTGGAACTCGGTGTCGGAATCGTTGATATCGGACATGAAACGACCACTCTTTCAATTTACGAAAAAAATGATTTAGTGTACTCAACGACACTTTCGTATGGCGGAGATCATCTGACACGCGATTTGACGTATAAAATGAATTGTAAATACCAAGATGCCAAACTCGCCAAAGAAGAGTATGGTGTCGCACTGGAAGCACTCGGAGATCCGGAAGAGAAAGTCTCCTACGTGACGATTAACGGGGAACACCGTTTCGAACCACAGACGGAAATCGGTTTTGTACTGGAAGCCCGTCTGGAAGAGATTTTTGAAATGATCCAGAAACGAATGACACAAGCCGGATATGCACAAATGAACAGCGGCATCATTCTTTGTGGCGGCAGTTCTTCCTTACCAGGAATTGACCAACTCGGTAAGCGGATCTTTAAACAAAGCGTGAATGTGTATCAACCAGCCAGCTTAGGGATTCGTCATCCGAAGTATGCTGTCGCTGCCGGAATGTTACGCTACGTGCTGTCACGCAGTGCCGTTTCGAAGTCAGGGTTTGACCGTGCGGACGAAAAGGGAACAGCAGCACAAGGTCGCGAACAAGAAGAAATGTTTACACCTCCTTCAGCTCCTACGCGTGACGAAAATCGCGCACCGAAGGAACAGCCTCCAAAAGAGCGGAAGTCATTCAGCAGTTTCTTTGAGAAATTTTTCGGCTAAATAAAAAATTATCAGTAAAAAAAATAGGGGGCCCCTTTTATGTTGCATTTTGATGAAATGATGGACCAAGTAGCTAAAATCAAAGTCATCGGAGTAGGTGGCGGTGGTTCAAACGCTGTCAACCGAATGATTGAACATGGTGTCCAAGGCGTAGAATTCATCGCTGTCAATACGGATGCACAAGCTCTAAACATGTCACAGGCGGATGTAAAACTTCAACTGGGAGCAAAACTGACACGTGGTCTTGGTGCCGGAGCAAATCCGGAAATCGGTAAGAAAGCTGCCGAAGAAAGCCGCGAACAGTTGACAGAAATTCTATCTGGCGCCGATATGGTTTTCGTAACGGCAGGAATGGGTGGCGGTACCGGAACAGGTGCAGCACCAGTCATCGCTGAAATTTCTAAAGAAATCGGTGCGTTGACAGTAGGTGTCGTCACAAAACCTTTCATGTTCGAAGGCCGCAAACGGATGCAACATGCTGTTTCAGGCGTACAGAACTTTAAAGAAAAAGTTGATACACTCATCGTCATTCCGAATGATAAATTGCTTGAAATCGTCGATCGTAACACGCCGATGCTTGAAGCCTTCAAAGAAGCCGATAACGTGCTTCGTCAAGGTGTTCAGGGGATTACAGACTTAATCGCCGTTCCGGGTCTCATTAACTTGGACTTCGCGGATGTTAAAACGATCATGACGGAAAAAGGTTCAGCATTGATGGGTGTCGGTGTTGCAACGGGTGAACACCGTGCGACAGAAGCCGCGAAAAAAGCGATTTCGAGTCCATTGCTTGAAACATCAATCGAAGGTGCAAAAGGCGTCTTGATGAATATCACCGGTAGTGCGAACTTGAGCCTTTACGAAGTAACGGAAGCTGCTCAAATCGTTCAAAGCGCTGCGGACGAAGAAGTCAACTTAATCTTCGGATCAGTCATCAATGACAACTTGGAAGACGAAATCATTGTTACGGTCATCGCAACGGAATTTGAAAACGAGCCACTCGATTTTGAAATCCCGTCAGCACAAGAGATGATGAAAAACCTGCTCAAGAAAAAGCAGGCGTCGACACCATCACCGGTAGCTGAAGAACCTAAACCGCAAGTCGAAGAGACACCTATTAGCTCGAACCAAGAATCAGCAAAAGGGTCAGATGTCGAAGAGACGATGGATATTCCTTCTTTCCTTCGCCGGAATAATCGTTAATCCGATATTCCCGGGACACGACTGCTAGATCAAGAGGTGTCGCGTAAGCGACACCTCTTTTTTTAAAAAAGGATGGGATGAGATGTTTGGTCAATGGATAAAATGGGATACCCCGACAGGAACGGTCCGTGCAGCGTTTACGACAAAGTTTTCAGCACCTCACGGTCAAGGCAACTTAGGACTGCATGTAAAAGATGATCCGGAAGGTGTCATTAAAAATCGTGAAGTCATCGTGCGGCAACTGGATTTAGCTCTGGAAAACTCAGTATGGGCTGAACAGGTGCATGGCAATCATGTCGAGCAAGTAACGACCCTCGAGTCCGGTCGCGGAGCCGCAGATTACGAAACGGCAATCAAGGGTACAGACGGACTGGTGACAACGGATTCAAACGTTTTATTGATGATGCTGTTTGCAGACTGTGTGCCGCTCCTTTTCTGTGATCCGCGGACAGGCATCATTGCAAACGTTCACGCCGGCTGGCGCGGAACAGTTGCCAACATCGTCGAAGCCACATTGACAAAGATGGAACAAGCCGGTGCCGAACGTTCTTCGATTCAGATGGTGATCGGACCCTCGATCCGGGAATGTTGTTACGAAGTCGATGGTCCTGTTCTTGAGGCGGTTGACCAACTGAACTTGGAAGAGTCTCCTTATACTAAAAAAGAAGACGGAAAAGCTATGTTATCACTTCAAAAAACCAATGCCATGTTAGCCGAACGCAGTGGTGTCGGTGATGTGTTGGATACAGGAATCTGTACGAACTGCCAGGCGGAAGACTACTTCTCCTATCGTCATGGGGATCATGGTGGACGGTTTGCCAGTTTGATTGTAAAGGAGTCTCTCGATGTCAATTTCTGAAAATGTACAACAAGTCCGACAAAACATGAAACAGGCGTATGAAAAGACCGATCAAAAAAAGCAGGTACAATTGATCGGCGTGACGAAATCAGTGTCAAGTGAAGTGGCGGCGGAGTTGCTGGCGGCAGGCATAACGGCACTGGGTGAGAATCGTCCGGAAGGATTGACCGACAAACAAACGGTCTTAGGACGTGAGGCATGTGAGTGGCATTTTATCGGAACACTGCAGACCCGTAAAGTCCGGCAAGTCATTGATCGGATCGACGTGTTGCATTCCTTGGACCGGTTGCATCTCGCGGAAGAAATCAATAAACGTGCCAAGCAGCCAGTCGATTGTTTTGTACAAGTCAACGTTTCCGGTGAAGAATCCAAGCAGGGAATTGATCCGGGGGATGTCCACTCATTTTTGCATGAGGTGGGGCAATATCCGATGGTCCGTGTAATCGGGCTGATGACGATGGCTCCGTTGACGGAGGATGAACAAGTACTCCGTTCGGTTTTCCGTTCACTTCGTGTCTTGCGAGACGAAGTGGCAGCCCGTCATCTCCCGCATGCACCATGCACGGAATTGTCGATGGGGATGTCATCGGACTATCAGATTGCCATTGAAGAAGGCGCGACATATGTCCGAATCGGTACGACGTTAGTCCAGTCATAAATTGCCTAGATATACGAAAGGAGAATTGATATGGGATTCAAATCAAAAATGCAAAATCTATTTCTCGGTAATACAGACGATTTAGATGAACTCGAATATGAAAATGATGCTACAATAAATAAAGGTAGAGGTGCATCACAGCAAGACTATGACGAGTATTATGAGGATTCTACCCCTACTGTTACTCAAAAGGAGGACCCTGTGAGACAATCGAACATCGTACCCATTCATACAAAAAAGGCAAAATCACAAGTCATTCTCAGTGAGCCGCGTGTGTTTAACGAAGCACAGGAAATCGGCGAACATCTTCGTCAAAATCGTGCTGTCATCGTGAACATGCAACGGATGTCTAAAGATCAGTCACGCCAAATGATTAATTTCCTGTCAGGTGTCGTGTTTGCTCTTGATGGAACGATTACGACCATCAGTCAAAATACACTCCTCTGTGTACCGAACAACGTCGAGCTGGCCGGAAGTATCTCTAATCTGCTCGGTGAAGATGATATCAACCATAAGGGGTGGTAAGCATGGATCCGCAAGTCATGTACGCAATCGGTCGTACACTCAGCACGTTACTTCAATATTACAGCTACGTCATGATTGCCTATATTTTATTATCGTGGTTCCCAAATGCACGTGAATCACGATTCGGTCAAGTCCTGGCCATGTTAGTCGAACCTTTCCTCGCACCGTTCCGACGGATTATCCCGCCCATCGGAGGTATGCTTGACATTTCACCTATCGTTGCCTTTTTGGTGCTTAATTTGGCACAGGCAGGTATTGGAGCGATCTTCTTCTAATGAGCGTTTATGATCATTATCGCGGACATGAGCGGGAGTTCGTCGATCTCGTCCTAAACTGGATCGACCATGTCGAAGCGACCTATACATTTAAAGTGACAGACTTTCTGGATCCGCGTGAACAACAGATTACCCGAGAACTTGTCGGAACAAAATGTGCCCTCTTTTTTGAGGGCGGTTTTGAAGGTGCGGAACGACAGCGTGCCCTCATTGCCCCTGATTATTACGAGCTTGATGCCAACGATTTTGATATCGCCATTTATCGTATCCATTATCCCACAAAATTCGTCGAGCTCTCGCATCGCCAGGTGACAGGGACATTGCTGAACGTCGGATTAAAACGAGGGAAATTCGGTGACGTCGTCATCCAAGATCAACTCGTCCAGTTCGCCGTCGCGAAAGAAGTGGCTTCTTATATTGAAGCGAACGTCGATCGTGCGGGGAAAACCAAAATCCGGTTGTCACTCGTGGATTCAGAAGAACAGTTGAAAATCAAGGATCAAGAATGGCAGGAAGAACTGGGTTTTGTCAGTTCGCTCCGTTTTGATACGGTCGTCAGTGAAATCCTTGGATTTTCAAGACAAAAAGCGCAAAGCCTGATTAAGCAGGGTGAAAGTAAAGTCAATTATAAAATCGTTGAAGATCCGAGCTTTTTGTTAGAGGAAGGCGATTTACTGTCACTTCGCGGAACGGGACGTGTCAAGTTGATTGCCGTACTCGGGTCGACGAAACGGGATCGGATCAAACTGCAATACGGTCTGCTAAAAGGATAACCAACAAGCTGAGGGAGGATTTCATCATGCCATTGACGCCACTTGATATTCACAATAAGGAATTTACACGTAAGTTTCGCGGCTATGACGAGGATGAGGTCAATGAATTTCTTGATCAAGTCATCAAAGATTTTGAATTGTTGCTCCGGGAAAACCGTCAACAGCAAGAAGTCATTCAAAACATGCAGTCTCGTGTCGATTACTTTAGCTCGATGGAGGAAACGCTAAACAAATCCATCATCGTGGCCCAAGAAGCGGCAGAAGAAGTCAAAGCGAATGCGACGAAAGAAGCCAGCCTCATCGTCAAACAAGCAGAACGGGAAGCCGAACAACTGCAGGATGCGGCACAGCGTCGAGCACAGCGGACTGATTTTGAAGTCGAACAGATGCGTAAAAAAATCGAATTGTACCGTAACCGATTCAAAGTATTGATCGATGCACAGATGGAATTGTTGACGAGCCACGACTGGGATGCATTTGATAGTTCGACCCGGGGTGCGCTTGACGAGATTCCGGCAGTTGCGTATAATGACGACGATGTCGTATAAGTTAAATCATTGAGAAGGACACGTCTTTTATCTAAATACTGTCAGCGAATCGGGGACCGGTGTGAGCCCGATCAGTCAAGGATAAAAGGTATCCCCTTTGAGTGTGGAACTGAACCTGTTCAGTAAGTTCCACCGTCTCGCCTCCGTTATCGGGCTCTTAAGTGGTAATCCGTTTTTCAGGATTGCTAGTAGGGTGGTACCGCGAGTTCAAGCCAACTCGTCCCTATCAGGGGATGAGTTTGGCTTTTTTTGTACGCAAAATTCAGATAAGTGAGGGAATGCCAGATGGAATACAAAGATACGTTATTGATGATGAAAACGGAATTTCTAATGCGGGGAAACCTGCCGAAACGTGAGCCGGATATGCAGGCACGTTGGAACGAGATGAACCTGTATGAAGCCGTCCAGGAAAAAAATGCCGGTAAACCGACATTCATTCTTCATGATGGTCCTCCTTACGCCAACGGAGACATCCACATGGGACACGGATTAAACAAAGTCTTAAAAGACATCGTCGTCCGTTACAAGTCCATGAACGGGTTCCGTTCTCCGTATGTACCGGGTTGGGATACGCACGGACTTCCGATTGAAACAGCGCTTCAAAAAGCGGGTGTCGACCGGAAATCGATGTCGGTCGCAGAATTCCGTGAGCTGTGTGCGAAATATGCACTGGAGCAAGTCGATCACCAACGGGAACAATTCAAGCGTCTTGGTGTCCTCGGGGACTACGACAATCCATACATCACGTTACAACCGGAATTCGAAGCGGCACAAATCCGTCTGTTTGGTGATATGGCGAATAAAGGATACATCTATAAAGGGAAAAAACCGGTCTACTGGTCACCGTCATCCGAGTCTGCTCTGGCTGAAGCGGAAATCGAATATCAGGATAAACGTTCGGCTGCAATCTACGTGGCGTTCCAAGTCATGGACGGAAAAAACATCCTGGAGCCAACGGATCATTTCGTCATCTGGACGACAACACCTTGGACGATTCCGGCGAACCTCGGGATCTCTGTCAGCGGTGAGTTGACGTATGCTCGGATTGAGCACGAAGGAAAAGGGTATATCGTCGCCGAGACTCTTGTCCCGGAAGTCATCGAAGCTCTCGGCTGGGAAGATGCGACAGTTGGTCGTGTCTTCAATGGAGCCGACTTTGAATACATCAAAGCGAAACATCCGCTCTATGACCGCGAATCACTTGTCATGCTCGGCGATCATGTCACGGCAGAAGCGACAGGTGTCGTTCATACTGCGCCTGGACACGGGGAAGATGACTTCCGAATCGGTCAAGCGTACGGTCTCGATGTTCTTTGTCCGGTTGACGACAAAGGGGTCATGACGGCGGAAGCTCCTGGTTTTGAAGGATTATTTTATGAAGATGCCAACAAAGAAATCGGTGTGGCGTTAGAAGAATCCGGTGCTTTATTAAAACTGTCATTCATCAAACACTCGTATCCGCATGACTGGCGGACGAAAAAACCAGTCATCTTCCGGGCGACACCACAGTGGTTCGCTTCGATCAAAGATTTCCGGGCTGAAATCCTTGACGAAATCAAAGAAGTCCAGTGGGTACCGGAGTGGGGCGAAACACGTCTTCACAACATGTTCAAAGATCGCGGAGACTGGGTCATTTCCCGTCAACGTGCGTGGGGTGTTCCGCTGCCGATCTTCTATGCAGAAGATGGTACGGAAATCGTCACACCGGAAACAATCGACCATATCGCCAATCTGTTCGCAGCTCACGGATCAAATGTCTGGTATGAGCGCGAAGCCGTTGATCTGTTACCGGAAGGCTTTACGCATCCGGCAAGTCCGAACGGAATCTTCAAAAAAGAAACGGATATCATGGATGTCTGGTTCGATTCCGGATCATCCCATGCCGGTGTCCTCGCGACACGTCCGGAACTCGAGCGTCCTGCTGACTTGTACCTGGAAGGGTCTGACCAGTATCGCGGATGGTTCAACTCGTCTCTTTCGACAGCTGTCGCAACGACAGGGAAAGCACCTTACAAAGCGGTCGTCAGTCACGGATTCGTCCTTGACGGTCAAGGACGGAAGATGTCGAAATCAATCGGAAACACGATTGCACCAATCCAAATCATGCAACAGTTCGGAGCGGAAATTCTTCGTCTTTGGGTGGCTTCCGTCGATTATCAATCAGATGTCCGTGCTTCCATGGACAACTTCAAACAAGTCTCGGAATCTTACCGGAAAATCCGGAATACGGTCCGCTTCCTGCTCGGAAACCTCGACCAGTTCGATCACACGACGCACCGTGTGGCATTTAAAGACTTGCCGGAATCGGATCGCTTCATGCGGACGAAACTGGATCAACTTGTCGGTAAAGTAAAGGCAGCGTACGATGCGTATGACTTCATGGCGGTCTATC
The DNA here is from genome assembly GCF_033342815.1 of Exiguobacterium artemiae. Lineage (GTDB taxonomy): Bacteria > Bacillota > Bacilli > Exiguobacteriales > Exiguobacteriaceae > Exiguobacterium_A > Exiguobacterium_A artemiae_A. The sequence goes on along the minus strand of NZ_JAWPEN010000003.1, from coordinate 206,301 downwards.
AACTGTTGCATAACTTCTGTGTGCTTGACTTGTCTTCGTTCTATCTCGATTACACGAAAGATATCTTGTATATCGAAAAAGAAGATGCACCGGCGCGTCGTGCCGTTCAAACGGTCATGTATGATACCGTCGTCACATTGTTACAACTGATGGCACCGGTCTTACCGCATACAGCCGACGAAGCGTGGGAGTTCGTTCCCGGCGTCGAGACGGCGAGTATCTTCTTGACGGATCTTCCGGAAGCACCGGAAATGACGGAAGAGGGTCTTGCGTTGATCGCGAAATGGAACAGTTTCCTCGTCTTCCGCGATGATATCTTGAAAGCACTCGAAGAAGCACGTGCCGAGAAACTTGTCGGGAAAACGCTTGAAGCGAAACTCCTGCTTGCACCGAATGACGAAACGAAAGCATTACTTGCGACGATTGATCACCTCGAACAACTGTTGCAAGTTTCGCAAATCGAGTTTGTCGCTTCGGCCGAGAAATCGTACGGAACGACAGGCATCACTGTTCTGAAAGCAGACGGCGAAAAATGTGAACGCTGCTGGACATATTCGACTGAACTTGGACAAGATCCGGCTCATCCGACACTTTGCCCACGTTGTACTGAAGTCGTCAATTCTTTATAATGAATCAGGGAGGGGCAGCTACGGCGACTTCGTAGCGGTCCCTCATTATTTTTGGATGTGGAGGAAAAAAGAATGTGGCTTTACTTAGCGATTGCTGCTGTACTCGTCGGAGTGGATCAATTGACGAAATGGATCGTCGTCCAACAGATGACGATTGGTCAAGCGATTGAGATCATTCCCAATTTCTTTTATTTAAATTCATACCGGAATCGTGGGGCCGCCTGGGGAATGCTTGAAGGGAAATTCGGTTTTTTCTTCGTCATTACACTGGTCGTCGTCATCGGGCTGATTTATTTTCTTTACAAAGAAGGCACAAAAAACAAAGTATTTGCTTGGAGCGTCGCCTTGTTACTCGGCGGTGCGGTCGGAAATTTCATCGACCGGATGGCACGTGGAGAAGTCGTCGACTTTTTTCATTTTTATCCGTTCGGGTATAATTTTCCGATCTTTAATGTTGCGGACGTCTGTTTGACGTTTGGTGTTATTTTGATGCTGATCAGCGTCATGTTTGAAGAGCGTTTGACTAAGAAGGGAACGATTGATTAAATGAATGAACAAAATGAATGGGCTGTTAAAGCCAATGGTGCTACCGGTCGAATTGATAAATGGTTAGCCGAACAACAAGACTGGTCCCGGTCACAAGTCCAGGACTGGTTAAAAGCGGGTCACGTCGAAGTAGACGGACGGATCGTAAAACCGAACTACAAGATGTCCGGAACGGAAGAAATCCTTGTTCGAATCCCGGAAGCGGTTGAGCTTGAAGTCTTACCGGAAGATATCCCGCTGGATGTCGTCTATGAAGACAGTGACGTCATCGTCATCAACAAACCAAAAGGAATGGTCGTGCATCCGGCAGCCGGTCATGTGTCTGGAACACTCGTCAATGCCTTGCTCCATCATTGCCAGGATTTATCCGGCATCAACGGCGTCAAACGTCCGGGGATTGTCCACCGGATCGATAAAGACACATCGGGTCTCTTGATGGTCGCTAAAAATGATTTGGCACATGAATCGTTGGCACAACAATTAAAAGATAAGACGACAGAGCGTCTTTATATCGCACTGGTCCACGGCGAGATTCCACATGAGCTCGGGACGATTGAAGCACCGGTCGGCCGTGACAAAAATGACCGTCAACGGATGACGGTGACAGATAAAAACTCGAAAGCAGCTGTGACACATTTCCGTGTTCTCGAGCGGTATGAAGGCTTTACGGTCGTCGAATGTAAGCTCGAGACAGGACGGACGCACCAAATTCGTGTCCATATGCGTTACATCGGTTTCCCGCTTGCCGGAGATCCGAAATACGGTCCACGGAAAACGATGAAAATGAACGGTCAAGCGCTTCATGCTGCGGTTCTTGGATTCAAGCACCCGCGGACCGGTGAGATGTTGCATTTCGAAGCACCTTTGCCGGAAGAGATGACGTTTGAGATCAGCCAGTTGAAAAAACTTGAATTAGAGTCTTGACGTTTTTCTAATAAAACGGTAGAGTATCACCTAGAGAGCGATGCGAGACATCTGCCTCAAACAACCGGTCGTCCGCGTTGACGATCCTACCCATAGCACACCTTTAAACGAGTCCGGAGAGGCTACGAAAGGGAGACACTTCATTTGTGTAGATACGTGCAGTTTCGGCTGCTCAACACTTATTGTCTTCAACAACCTCCTGCGACTTTGCGCAGGAGGTTTTTTTGCAGAAAGGAGCACCTCATGAAACCATCCGTCATTTTAGATGAAGCGGCAATCAGTCGTGCGTTGACACGCATCGCCCATGAAATCATCGAACGTAACAAAGGAATCGACCAACTGATGATTGTCGGCATCAAAACACGCGGGGAGACACTCGCCCGCCGTCTGGCCCGCCGGATTGAAGAAATTGAAGGAAAGCCGGTCTTGCTCGGTGTCGTTGACATCTCGATGTACCGGGATGACTTATCGAAAAAAAGTCTCGAGCCAGAAATCAAAGGAACGGATATGCCGGAAACGGTGACCGGAAAAATCATTGTCCTCGTCGATGACGTCCTGTACACCGGACGAACCGTCCGCGCCGCAATGGATGCGCTCGTTGACCACGGTCGCCCGAGTATGATCCAGCTCGCGGTCCTCGTTGACCGGGGGCACCGGGAACTGCCAATCCGACCGGATTTCATCGGGAAAAATGTCCCGACCTCACGCGAAGAACAAGTTGTCGTCGCTTTATCCGAAGTCGATGACGCCGATCAAGTATTCATCAAACGTTAAACACAAATACCTTTAACGTGGTCCAGAGAGACCAGAAAGGGAGTTATCCTCATGCAAACACACACAGCAGTTCTCGATGTACAAGAACGACCAAAACATCCCCTTCAGTGGCTGATGCTCAGCCTCCAACATGTCTTCGCGATGTTTGGCGCGACGGTCCTGGTTCCGTTATTAACGGGACTGAACACATCCGTCGCCCTCGTCGCAAGCGGAGTCGGCACGTTGATTTTCCTCGCCGTCACCCGCTTTAAAGTCCCGACGTACTTAGGTTCAAGTTTCGCTTATATCGTCCCGATCATTGCCGTCAGTGAACGCTGGGGTGTCGAAGATGCGCTTGTCGGCGGAATGGTGGCAGGACTTGTCTACGGCATCGTTTCCCTCGTCATCACGTATACAGGTGTCGGCTGGTTAATGAAACTGTTGCCGCCGGTCGTGATCGGCCCCGTCATCATGGTCATCGGATTATCGCTTGCTCCAACAGCCGTCAACATGGCAATGAACGGAGCGGACGGGAAGTACAACGGTACCTTCCTGCTCGTCGCCTTGACGACACTCGCTGTCACCTTGCTTGCGATGACGTACTTCAAAGGAATGTGGAGTACCGTCCCGATTCTGTTTGGTATCCTGACCGGATATCTGGTTGCCGTCGCTGCCGGGATCGTCGACTTCACGTCACTGAAACAAGCGAGCTTTTTCCAGGTGCCTAACTTTACGGTGCCATTCCTCGACTACTCGCCGACGCTAAACTGGGCAGCACTTGCGCTCATCGTTCCGGTCACACTGGTCACATTAACAGAGCATATCGGAGAACAGAAAGTGACATCACGGATTATCGGGCGCGAGACGCTTCTTGATCCGGGGATGCACCGGACGGTTCTTGGAGATGGACTGGCGAAGACGATTGCCTCGATCCTCGGCGGTCCACCGGTCACGACGTATGGTGAAAACAACGGCGTCATGGCCATCACCCGCGTCTACAGTGTCTTTGTCCTCGGAGGCGCAGCGGTTCTCGCCATCAGCTTTGGCTTCCTCGGCTATGTGGAAGGATTCATCAAGACGATACCGACACCTGTCATGGGGGGAATCAGTATCCTGTTGTTCGGGGTCATCGCTTCGAACGGTCTGCGGACACTGGTCGAAAGTAAGGTCGATCTTGCCGATAAAAGGAACCTGACCATCACAGCGGTCATTCTGGTCATCGGGATTGGTGGAGCTGCCCTCAAAATCGGCAACTTCTCGCTCGAAGGCATGGCACTGGCCACGATCTTAGGAGTCCTTCTGAATTTGATCTTGCCGAAAACAACGGTCGAAACGGCAGAACACGAACAAGAAATACCACAATCGAAACGAGCAGCTAACGACTTTTAAGACGTTCCAGAGAGAACGATAAAGTGGAGGCCCTTCAGAAACAGGTGGCGACATCTGTCTTCTTCAGCGCACCTTCACATCAGAAGGTGCGCTTTTTTGCGGCCCAAAGGAGAGAAAAACATGCAGACACGACAACGAATTGCCCATTTTACGAGTCTAGACGCATTAGCGACAGAAGACATCGAACAGTTGATTGAGCGGGCACTGCAGCTGAAACAAGGCGCACCTGTCCGACCGCTTCCGACGAAAACCGTCGCTAACTTATTTTTCGAACATTCGACACGGACTAAAAGTTCGTTTGATATGGCGGAACACCATCTCGGACTGCATGTGCTGCCGTTCGAAACGGCAACTTCATCCGTCCAAAAAGGAGAAACATTGCTGGATACGTGCAAAACGTTACAAGCAATCGGCGTGGATGCCCTCGTCATCCGACACGGAGAGACCGGTTATTATGAACCGTTGCAACAACAGCTGTCGATTCCGATCATTAATGCCGGAGACGGCAGCGGGCAACATCCGTCGCAATCACTGCTCGATTTGATGACGATGTATGCGGAATACGGTCATGTCAGCGGAAAAACCATCGTCATCTGCGGTGATCTCCGGCACAGCCGGGTTGCCCGGTCAAACGCACACGTCTTGCAACGCTTGGGAGCGACCGTCATCGGTTCCGGACCGAGGGAATGGTTTGACGAGACGATGGGCATCACCTACCGGGAGATGGACGAGGCGGTGGCGACGAGTGACATCATCATGCTGCTCCGGGTCCAGCACGAGCGGCATACGGATGGTCGTCCGTTTGCAGCGGAAGAGTATCACGAACGGTACGGATTGACGGAACAACGGATGAAGCGGATTCGACCGGAAGCGATTGTGTTACATCCGGCACCGGTCAACCGCGGTGTTGAGATTGCCGACGAATTGGTGGAGCATCCGCAATCACGTATCTTTGATCAGATGACGAACGGTGTGTTTGCCCGAATGGCGATTTTGGAACGGGCATTTGAGACAGCAACGACAAAGGAGACGATATAAAATGGCGATTCGAATTGATCATGCAATATGGTATAAAAACGGGGAACTGCAAAAGTCGAGTATTCGCATGGAGGACGGGATCTTTACGGATCTTGATGCGACACCACTTGAGACGGATCAGGTGATTGATGCCACGGGATACACGGTGGCACCGGGATTTGTGGATGTTCATGTTCATTTACGCGAACCGGGCGGCGAACATAAAGAGACGATTGCGACCGGAACAGCGGCAGCGGCAGCCGGCGGATTTACAACGATTTGTCCGATGCCGAACACGCGACCGGTGCCGGACGACCGCGAGACGCTGGATGCGCTCTTTAAAAAAATTGAAGAAACGGCATCTGTCCGTGTTTTCCCTTATGCGGCGATTTCAAAAAATCAGCTAGGGCAGGAACTCGTCGCATTTGAACAACTGACTGACGCTTTTGCCTTCACGGACGATGGAGTCGGCGTCCAAAGTGCCGCCGTCATGCGGGAAGCGATGACACGTGCTGCCGCCGTCGAGAAAAGTATCATCGCCCATTGTGAAGATGATTCGCTGAAAGCAGGCTGTGTCCATGAAGGGGCATACAGTGCACGGGAAGGATTGCAGGGAATCCCGTCACTGGCAGAAAGCATTCATATCGCCCGGGATGTCTTGATTGCGGAAGCGACCGGCTGTCATTATCATGTCTGCCACGTCTCGACAAAGGAATCCGTCCGGGTCATCCGGGATGCAAAACGGGCGGGGATTCGGGTGACGGCAGAAGTTACGCCGCACCATTTAGTGTTGACGGAAGACGATATCATCGGACGTGATCCGAACTTCAAGATGAATCCACCGCTTCGGAGCGAAGCGGATCGCCAAGCGTTGCTTGCAGGACTGCAGGACGGAACGATTGATTGCATCGCGACGGACCATGCACCGCATGCCGCGGAGGAAAAAGCACTCGGCATCGAACGGGCACCGTTCGGGATTACCGGATTTGAAACGGCCTTTCCGTTGCTCTATACGAAACTGGTCGAACCCGGCATCTTTACGCTGAATCAGTTATTCGACTGGATGTCGCGTAAACCGGCCGATTTGTTTGACTTACCGTTCGGACGGATTGAAGTCGGGGCGCCCGCTGATCTTGTCCTGCTTGATCTCGAGACGGTCCGGACGGTACAACCGGACCAGTTCCTCTCAAAAGGAAAAAATACTCCGTTTGCTGGAGCATCACTAACCGGTTATCCGGTCTTGACACTCGTCGGTGGAGAAATCGTATTCAAGGGGGAAAAAGCACATGTCTAAACGGACGTTGATTTTAGAGGATGGAATGGTATTTGAAGGAGAAGCGTTTGGTTCAAGCGAGGTGACGATGGGAGAGGTCGTCTTCCAGACCGGGATGACGGGATACCAGGAGATGTTATCCGATCCGTCTTACTGCGATCAAATGATTGTATTAACGAACCCGTTGATCGGCAACTATGGAATGAACCGTGACGACTATGAAACGACCCGGCCGCTTGCGAAAGCACTGATTGTCCGGGAAGTCTGTCACACGCCATCAAACTTCCGCTCGCAGACGTCTCTTGCGACAGCTTTGGAAGAATTCAACATTCCCGGATTATCCGGCATCGATACACGGCAACTGACGCGGCATCTTCGGTCAAAGGGTGTTATGCGGGGATTGCTCGTTGACGGTACGTATGATTTGACCGAGCAACTGGAGCGGCTCAAACAGATGGCGCTTGCGACCGATCAGGTCAAACGGGCTTCGACGGAACGGGCCTATGTCATTCCGGGTGCCGGTCCGAGAATCGTCCTGGTCGATTTCGGTGCGAAACTGGGCATTATCCGTGAGCTCGTCCGACGCGGCTGTGAAGTCGTCGTCGTCCCGCACGACGTGACGGCAAAAGACGTCTTGCGTTATGTTCCGGACGGTGTCATGTTATCAAACGGTCCCGGGAATCCGAAAGATGTCCCGACCGCCATTCCCTTGATTCAGGAACTGACGGGACAAGTCGTCATTTTCGGTATCTGTCTCGGTCATCAACTGATTGCCTTGGCTCATGGCGCAGACACATTTAAGCTGCCGTTCGGTCATCGGGGAGCGAATCATCCGGTCGAAGATCTTCGGACGGGACAAGTCAGCATCACCTCACAAAATCATGGATATGCCGTGGAGGAACAGTCGCTTGCCGGCTTGAATCTCAAGCTGACGCACCGGGCCATCAATGATGGAACCGTCGAAGGAATCCGCCATACGACACATCCCGTCTTTTCGGTCCAGTATCATCCGGAAGCTTCTCCCGGACCGATGGATGCCAACGATTTATTCGATCAGTTTTTAACAGAAATCACGAACCAACAGGAGGTCTCTCATGCCTAAACGTCAAGATATTCAAAAGATTCTCGTTATCGGATCCGGTCCAATCGTCATCGGACAAGCAGCAGAATTTGATTATGCCGGAACACAAGCCTGCCAAGCCTTGAAAGAGGAAGGGTATGAAGTCGTTCTCGTCAACTCAAATCCGGCCACCATCATGACGGATCCAACTGTAGCGGATCGGGTTTACATTGAACCGTTACAAGCAGAGTTTGTTGCCCGCATCATCCGGAAAGAACGTCCGGATGCGTTACTCGCGACACTCGGCGGACAAACGGGACTGAATCTCGCTGTCGAACTGGATCGACTCGGTGTGCTTGCCGAATACGGCGTCGAACTGCTCGGGACGAAACTGACGGCAATCGAGGAAGCGGAAGATCGTGATTTGTTCAGAAAATTGATGTTTAAACTCGGACACGGTGTACCGGAAAGTGAAATCGTGCATACGGTCGAAGAAGCCGAGCAGTTCTGTGCGAAGATCGGTCTGCCGATCATCATTCGCCCGGCGTATACACTCGGTGGAACCGGCGGCGGAATCGCCGAAACGATGGATGAGTTCATCCGGATTGTCGAAGGCGGACTGAAAGCCAGTCCGGCGACCCAGGTCTTATTGGAAAAATCGATTGCCGGCATGAAAGAAGTCGAGTTCGAAGTCATGCGGGACGCGACGAACCAGGCGATCATCGTCTGTGCAATGGAAAACTTTGATCCGGTTGGTGTCCACACGGGGGATTCCATCGTCTTTGCCCCGACACAAACGTTATCCGACCGTGATTATCAGATGATGCGGAATGTATCGCTTGATATCATCCGTGCCCTCGGAATCGAAGGCGGATGTAACATCCAGTTCGCACTCGATCCGGTCAGCTTCACGTATTATGTCATTGAAGTCAATCCGCGTGTCTCACGTTCGTCAGCACTGGCTTCAAAAGCGACGGGGTATCCGATTGCCAAACTGGCTGCCAAGATCGCCGTCGGGTATGCCTTATCCGAATTAAAAAATCCGATTACGGAAACGAGTTTTGCCTCGTTCGAACCGGCACTCGACTATGTCGTCGCTAAAATTCCCCGCTGGCCGTTTGATAAATTTGAATCGGCCGACCGGACGCTCGGTACCCAGATGAAAGCGACGGGTGAAGTCATGGCCATGGGCCGGACGATGGAGGAAGCTTTGCTGAAAGCGGTTCGTTCGCTTGAAATCGGTCAAGCGGACTTGCACATGAACCGTTTTTCCGAGATGAATGAAGCCGACCTGCACCGTCATATCATCAAAGCGACAGATGAACGCCTGTTTGCCCTGTATGCCGGCATCGAACGTGGTCATACGGTCGAACAATTGCACGAATGGACGAGCATCGATCGGTTGTTCCTGGAAAAACTGCATCATATCCACCGGATCGAACAAGACATCGTCAAGCAGGGTTTGACATCGGAACGTCTCCGTCATGCGAAACGTTACGGCTTTAGTGACCAGATGCTGGCCCGAATCACGCAACAGACCGAGACAGCGATCCGGCAAATCCGCAACGAATCCGGCCTCCATCCTGTCTATAAAATGGTCGACACGTGTGCTGCAGAATTTGCATCCGACACACCGTATTACTACGGGACATACGAAGTCGAAAATGAAGCGGTTCCGACGACACGATCGTCGATTCTTGTCCTCGGTTCCGGACCAATCCGAATCGGACAAGGGGTGGAATTCGATTACGCCACCGTCCATTCGATCCAAGCGATTCGCGAAGCCGGATACGAAGCCATCATCGTCAACAATAATCCGGAGACGGTTTCAACCGATTTCTCGATTTCCGACCGGCTCTATTTTGAACCACTGACGACGGAAGATGTCCTCGAAGTCATCCGAAACGAACAGCCAATCGGTGTCATCGTCCAATTTGGCGGTCAGACGGCGATTAATCTCGCGGAATCACTGGAAGCCGAGGGTGTGAAGATCCTCGGAACGTCACTTGAAGATCTCGACCGGGCAGAAGACCGGAAACAGTTCGAAGCAGCTCTGACACAGCTCGATATTCCGCAGCCTCCCGGAAAAACAGCCGTTACAGTCGCAGAGGCAACAGCAGCGGCAAGTGAGCTCGGCTATCCCGTCCTCGTCCGCCCGTCGTATGTCCTCGGTGGACGCGCGATGGAAATCGTCTACGGAGAGCAGGAACTGGAGCATTATATGAAACATGCCGTCATCGCCTCACCGGAACGTCCGGTGCTCGTCGACCGTTATTTGACAGGAATGGAGCTTGAGGTGGATGCGATTTGCGACGGAACCGATGTCGTCATACCGGGCATCATGGAACATATCGAACGGGCCGGCGTTCACTCGGGTGATTCGATCGGGGTCTATCCACCGCAACGGGTTCCGCAAGCAATCAAGGAGTTGATTGTCGATTACACGACACGCATTGCCAAGGCCTTCCGGATCAAAGGATTGCTCAATATCCAATTTGTCTTTGCTGACGGAGAACTGTATGTGCTGGAAGTCAATCCGCGGGCAAGCCGGACCGTTCCGTTCATCTCAAAAGTGACGGGGTTGCCGGTGGCGCGTCTCGCGACGAACGTCATCTTAGGCGACACACTTGCGTCTTACGGATTGACGAGTGGTGTTTTACCGGAAGAAAAACTGGTTTCTGTGAAAGTACCGGTCTTCTCCTTTGCGAAGCTGAAAGAAGTGGATCCGTCGCTTGGACCGGAGATGAAGTCGACCGGTGAAGTCATCGGAACGGACCGGACACTTGAAAAAGCCCTCTATAAAGGACTGCTTGCTTCCGGAATGGCGATTCCGGAACACGGTCGGGTGCTGCTGACAGTCGCGGATCAGGACAAACAAGAAATGCTTGATCTCGCTAAACGCTTTACAGCACTCGGCTTTACGCTGCTCGCAACGGCCGGAACAGCCAGCGTCTTGGAAGAACACGGATTGCGTGTTCAAGTCGTCGGCAAACTCGGTTCGGAACAAGGATCGATGCTCGAATGGATTGAAAAAGCAGAAGTCGAATATGTCATCAATACGATGAGCCGGGATTCGCAAGTCACGAAAGACGGCTTCATCATCCGCCGGGCGGCAGCAGAAAACAATGTCGTCTGCCTGACTTCTCTCGATACAGCGGAAGCGTTGTTGCGGGTCATCGAAAGTCTGTCCTTTGAAGCGAGCGCGATTCAGCCGTTCGATTATATGAAAAAGGCGGTGACTCGATGATTCAACTCCTGACAGTCGTTTCACGCCGTGAAATCGCCAAAGGCGCGACAGAGTTAATCTGTCGCCGGCCTGACGCGACGGCTATCGAACCAGGTCGATTCATGCATTTACGGGTTGGCCCATTGTTACGTCGTCCCATCTCGATCGCCAACGTGGAAGGAGATTTAATCACGTTTTTATTTAAAGAAATTGGTCAAGGCACAAAAGAACTGGCCCGTCTCCGTGTCGGCGATCAAATCGATGCGCTCGGTCCACTCGGAAACGGATTTCCGGTCGAACATGTTGCGCGTGAGGCAAAAATCGTGTTGGTCGGGGGAGGGATCGGTGTTCCGCCGCTCTACTATACAATGCGTCGGTTGGTCGAACGGGGGATTACCTGCGAAGCGATTTTAGGATTTGATACGGCAGACAGCGTCTTTTATGAAGCTGAGTTTCGAAAGCTTGGTCCGACGACCGTGACGACTGTCGACGGGACAGCAGGCATCGCAGGATTCGTAACCGCTGCGCTCGACAGCAGCCGGTTTGATACGTTGTTCGCCTGTGGACCGGAACCGATGTTACGTTCGATCCAGCAGGTGCCGGTCGAACACAAGTTTTTATCGATTGAGAACCGGATGGGATGCGGTATTGGAGCCTGCTTCGCTTGTGTCTGTCCGACACCGGACGGGCATTATGTCAAAACCTGCTCTGATGGTCCGGTCTTCCGGGCGGAAGAGGTGATTCTATGAATCGTTTGCAAGTAGCGTTACCTGGTTTGAATTTGAAAAATCCGATCATTCCGGCATCCGGATGTTTCGGATTCGGCGAAGAGTTTGCCAAGCTGTATGACTTATCGGTGCTTGGCGGCATCATGATCAAAGCAGCGACCGGAGAAGAACGGTACGGGAATCCGACACCGCGCGTCGCGGAAAGCGGAATGGGCATGCTGAATGCGATCGGCTTACAAAATCCCGGCGTGGAAGGAATCATTGCACAGAAGTTACCGTTCCTCCGTCAATTTGATACCGAAATTATCGCAAACGTAGCCGGTTCAACACCGGAAGAATACGAAGACGTCACAAGACGAATCAGCCGGGATCCGGTCGTCAAAGCGATCGAACTGAATATCTCCTGCCCGAACGTCAAGTCCGGCGGATTACAATTCGGAACAGATCCACAGATGGCAGCCGAGCTGACGAGACGTGTCAAGGCGGTTTCTGAAAAACCGGTTTATGTCAAATTATCGCCGAACGTCACATCGATCGTCGAGATGGCCCAAGCCGTTGAACAGGCGGGAGCGGATGGCCTGACGATGATCAATACACTGGTCGGGATGCGGATTGACGTTCGGACGGGTCAGCCGATTCTTGCCAACCGAATCGGCGGTTTGTCCGGACCAGCCATTAAACCGGTCGCCGTTCGGATGATTCACGACGTCGCCCAAGTCGTCACGATTCCCATCATCGGGATGGGCGGCGTCATGGAAGTAGATGATGTGCTCGAGATGATTTATGCAGGAGCATCGGCAGTAGCAGTCGGCACGGCCAATTTCGTCAATCCGTTCATTTGTCAGGAATTGATTACGGATTTACCAAAACGGATGGACGAGTTAGGTATCGAACACATCATGGATATCAGGGGGAAAGCATATGGAGCAGCTTTACATCGCGCTTGATTTTCAGTCAGCCGATCAAGTCGAACGGTTTTTAGAAAAATTGGCACCACACCGGCCGGCACTTAAAGTCGGGATGGAGCTGTATTATGCGGAAGGACCAGCCTTTGTTCGTCATTTGGTCCGGCAAGGACATGATGTCTTTCTCGATTTAAAAGTCCATGACATTCCGGAGACTGCCCGGCGGACGATGCGTGTCATCGGTCAGCTAGGTGTTGAACTGACAAATGTCCACGCAGCAGGCGGGAAAGCGATGATGGAGGCAGCCCTTGCCGGATTACGCGAGACGTCGCCCAAGACACGGCTGATTGCCGTCACCCAACTGACCTCAACGGATCAAGACATGTTAACCGATCTGATGATTCCGCATGCCATGGACGAAGTCGTTGCCCATTATGCCCGCGAAGCCGACCGGGCTGGTCTTGACGGAGTCGTATGCTCGGCTCTTGATACGACACATATCAAAGCAACCTGCCGCTCCGGCTTCCAACTCGTCACGCCGGGCATCCGGCCGAACGGGACGGAGGCGAATGATCAAAAACGGATTGCGACGGTAACGGATGCACGCCGGAACGGGGCAACGGATCTCGTCATCGGACGTGCCATCACACAGGCAAAAGATCCGAAAGTCGTTTATGAAGCATTGCTCTCAGAATGGAAGGGGATTAAACAATGAATCAACTCGCACAGGCATTACTTGAAATCGAAGCGGTCACGTTGGCACCGACGGCTCCTTATACATGGGCAAGCGGATTACGGTCTCCGATTTATTGTGATAACCGGCTGACTTTATCGAGTCCTGCGGTCCGGACTTTAATTGCTGACAAATTGGCGGAACGAATCCGGCCGTTAAACGCCGACGTCATCGCTGGGACGGCGACAGCCGGTATTCCGCATGCGGCGCTCGTCGCGGAACGACTTGGTCTCCCGATGGTGTACATCCGGGGAAGTGCGAAGGGGCATGGGAAAGGAAATCAGATTGAAGGGCGTTTGCAGGCCGGACAACGTGTCATCGTCGTCGAAGACTTATTGTCGACGGGGATGTCTTCGATTGAAGCGACGCAAGCCGTCGAAGCAGCCGGTGCTTCGGTCATCCGGATTCAGGCGATCTTCTCTTACGGGATGACCCGACTGAAGGAAAACTTAACGGCGGCCGGAGTGGAAGCCGATGCTTTACTGACGTTCACGGAATTACTGGAGACGGCTGTCGAGACCGCCTATATTTCAAAAGAAGAGCAGGAAGGATTACAAACCTGGTCGATTGATCCGGTGAAGTGGAGTGAATCTTTCCTGATCGGCACGAAACAGAATTCATAATCAGAAAACTCAACCGAGCATGGCGGAAAAGATGCGAATCGTCCGTCATGCGTTCTTTTTTTTGATACACTGAAAACAAAGAAAAGGAGCTGTTTTCAGATGTTGACCCATTATCGTGATTATGAACGCTTCAAACAGATTGCGGTCCCGTTGCTTGAACGACGACCCGATGTCCATCAGTTACCGCTCGGGATACTCGAACGGGGGGATGTGCCGATTTTAATGGCGATTGCGGAAGAAGGGGACCGGACGATTGTTGTGCTGCAAACGATTGAAGAACAGGCCATCTTAGCAGGTGATGTCTTTACATACGAAGGAATCCGGAAATTATCGCGGATTTTGAACTGTCCCGGATATGTCGGAGAGCAGGCGATCATCGAGCCGCTGCTTGCTTCGCACAGTCCGTTTCAAATCAAGATGGATCAAGGGATTTATACATTGACGACGGTCATTCCTCCTGTGACGCTTGACTACGAATTCCGGTTGATCGAGGAACGGTTTGCACCACAGGCTGTTGCATTCGGTTGGTCGTTCATACAAGAGACCGGTGCCTTGCCGGCAACGGAACGCAGTCGTTTGAAGAATGAGCTGACGATTCGTAAACACATTGAGGCCGAAACATTATTTGGTTTGTTTGACGGAGAACAGTTGCTGGCAATGGCTTCATCGAGTCGGCCGACTGCTTCCGGTGTGACGATTTCTTATGTCTTCACCCCGCCAGAATGGCGAAAACAAGGGATTGCGTCTTATCTCGTGGCCTGTCTGTCCGAACATCTGTTACAACAGTATCCGATGGTATCGCTCTACACGGACTGGTCCAATAAAACATCAAACAAGATCTATCAGGCAGTCGGGTTTGAACTCGCCGGACGTTCCATGCAAATCACGAAACGTCCGAAATACCAATGACCGGATGACAGTATACAAAAAGCAGAGGTGTTTTCCCGCAATTCAAGGAAAACACCTCTGCTTTTATATACACAATTTAAAATGTTGCGATGAGCTTTCCGCGGACATGCCGTTCAGACAGCCGCTGTAAACCTTTGACGAGATCTGCCGCCGGAATCTCTTCCGTAACGAGCGGATCCAGTTCTTTTGCAGCAACCAGTTTCAAAAGTTCATCTGCCATATGACCAAGATTCCGAATGGCCCGGTCATCTTCGCTTGCATAAGCAGCAGCGAGAGCGACTTCATGGATAGACGGTGAAAGCGTAAACGGTGTGACGACCGATTGATCGGGACCGCCGGCGATGAACGCCAGTTGTCCGGAAAAAGCGAGTCGTCCGAGATCAGCGGTCGCTTCATCTCGACCGACTGTATTGAAAATCAAGTCCGCACCACGACCGTTCGTCCAGTCGCGGATGACTTCCGTCACATTTTCTGTTTTATAGTCGATGGCAAGATCCGCACCAAGCTTCTTGACCCAGTCATGATTCTCTGTCGAGGCCGTCGTCGCGACGGCAAGTCCGAGTCGTTTCGCGAGCTGAATTCCGATTCCACCGACACCACCGGCTCCGGCGTGAATCAGGATGGTCTCCTTATCTGTTGTGTTCATCTTTTGAATGATGGCTTCATAGGCCGTCATACCGGCGCATAGAATGGCAGCAGCCTCGCTAAAGCTGACAGCCGCCGGAATTTTCGCCAAGGCACGGGCATCGACGACTGCATATTCCGCGAATGCCCCGTTTTTTTGAAGATTCGTATGAACGGCGACACGTTCACCGACTTTGATATCCGTTACATTTGGTCCTGTTTGTTCGACGATTCCGGTCAAATCGACGCCCGGCACATGCGGATACGTCCAGGCCGGGTTTTTGATTGCTTTGTAGTCGACAGGATTCAAAGCGACCGACTTGACACGAATCAACGCTTGACCTTCATCCGGCGTCGGGGTTTCGATCTCTTCGAACGTCCATTGATCAACTGCTTCACCTGTGTGGTTTAACCATGCTTTCATCATTAATACGCTCCTTCCGAATACGTCAGTTCATATGAGTGGGAATACAGTTCGACCAGGTTACCGAACGGGTCTTCGCAATAGACCATCCGGTACGGTTTTTCACCCGGATAATATTCGCGGATCGGCATCCGTTGTTTACCGCCGTGGGCAACGATTTTTTCGACCATGCCCTCGATATCCGGATCCTGGATGGCGTAATGAAAAATGCCGGTCTTCCAGAATTCGAAATTGTTGTCCGGTTGTTCATTGTTCGGGAATTCAAATAACTCGATTCCGACCCGGTCGCCGGTCGCCATGTGAGCGATCCGGAATTTTCCCCAGCCGGCTCCGAAGACATCCGTACACATGACCCCGATCGGTGAGTCATCCTCGACGACGTCCGACGGTTCCATGATGGTGTACCAGCCCATCACCTCCGAATAAAATGAGATGGCTTGTTCTAGATTCGGAACAGACAGTCCGATGTGTGAGAAATTACGTGGATACGTCATAACATCCAACTCCTTTGCTTTTTGATTTACGATTACGATAACTTACGATACACTCGACTGCATAGTACGCACTTTAAAGTAACTACCTGAAGGAGAGACAAAAGCAATGACGACAGAACAGTTCCCAGTCAATCGGGCGCTCGCCATCATCGGCGGAAAATGGCGTCCACAGTTATATTGCACGTTAGAAGACGGTCCGAAACGTTTTTTGGAGCTGCAACGCGCGATTCCCGGTATTTCGCGGAAAGTGTTGACCGATCAATTGAAAGAACTCGAACGGCTCGGGATGGTCGAACGGATTGAATTCGACGAAGCCGTACTGCACGTCGAGTACCGGTTGACGGATGCCGCTTATACGTTGCAACCTGCGATAAAAGGTTTATGCGCCTGGGGAGAAGGGAACTAAATTCCTTGTTGATACCACTAATCTCAGGAGGTCCTTTTAGATGAAACTGACTTATCACGGACAGTCCACTGTCACAATCGAAACGAATGGGCACCACATCGTCATTGATCCATTTTTCAGCGGCAACGATCAGGCGATGACAAAACCGGAAGACGTCAAAGCAGACTTTATTCTGTTAACGCATGCGCATGCCGATCATATGCTGGATGCCGAAGCTATTGCGAAAGCGACAGGCGCGACGATTGTCGCGACACATGAACTGGCGACGTACCTGAGCTTTAAAGGATTGAATGTTCATCCGATGAATCTCGGCGGACAGTTTGAGTTTCCGTTCGGAAAAGTTAAAATGACGCAGGCGTTCCATTCTTCAAGCATCATCGATGAAGAAAAACAGACAATCACCTACATGGGAATGCCGGCCGGCTTCTTATTGACGATTGAAGATAAAGTCATCTATCATGCGGGAGATACGGCACTGTTTGGTGATATGGCGCTCTACGGTGCACATTACGACATCGATCTTGCGTTCCTGCCAATCGGTGATAACTATACGATGGGTCCGGATGATGCCTTGGTGGCAGCAGACATGTTGCAGGCGAAAACGATTGTGCCGGTCCATTACGACACGTTTGATCTCATCAAGCAGGATGCCGCGGCTTTCTGCGCGAATTTGGAAGCGCAGGGTCAAACCGGTCAAGCCTTGAAAATCGACGAGTCAATCGAACTGTAATTAACAGCGAAAAAACCGGTCAGACCGGTTTGCACTGTTAAAAACGAATCATTCTTCCGGAAGCATGGAAAGAATGATTCGTTTTTTTGTCATGCTCCATCTTCCGCCCGATGGTATTATGTGAACAATTTCGTATGATAAAGAAGGAATGTTGACAGACGAATCATAAATTCGGAATAATGGGAGAGAATTGGATGGAGGTAGACCAATGGAGGAGAACACAAGCAGAACAGAACGAAAGCGGAAACAATCATCGTTTACGCGACTAAAAGACAAACGGCGGAAAATGACGGCTTCATTCGATCGGATCGGTGCCCGTAAACCGATTCGCCGCCCGCTCATCGTTTACGGTTCGGTTATCTTAAGTCTGATGATTTTATATACGGTGACCTTATTTTTGACGACGGATTCCTTATCACGGGGAGAAGCGTTTAAAACAACGAACCGGTATAAAACGCTTCAGATCGACGCACCGAACGGTACGATCAACTTTGTCCGGAGTACGGACGGAAATGTCCAGCTGAAACTGGTGGATAGTGCGTCCAGCCAAAAGCGGTTGAAAATCGGTACGTCAGGAAATACACTGACGGTGACAGGACGTGATGGGTTTGCCGCACGACTCGGGAACCGTCCGAGTGAGAAGCCAGGTGATTTTTCAATTCAGGTCGGATTACCGAACTACATGAATCGAATCGATGTTGACGCTCGGTCCATTAAAGGAATGGGCGTATATGCGAAATCAATCCAGATGTCAGCTGAGGCGATGGATATAAACAAAATGGATGCAGACGATATCATGCTGACAGCTCAAGGCAATGTCAAAGCCACGAATATGAATGCCGTCCATGCGGAAGTAACCGCAGAATCGGTTAACTTATCCGAATACGGTGCCAAACTGGATTTATCCGTCTCGACGATTGACGGCCCGGTTCGATTGAAACCAACGAAAGCGGCCGGCACGATTGCCGTAACGACGGAAGGTGACATCAAAGCTTCAGACCGGTATACGAAACGAAAAGACGATGATACCGCTTTATTTGAGTTGTCGAAACAAGAAAAACCGGAAGTGACTGTCGAGAGTGAAGTCGGGCAGGTGACGCTCGAGTGAAATTCCAATTTCGGATCGGTCTTCGGACAATCAAGACCGGAATCGCTGTAGCGATTGCCCTCAGTTTTTCTTGGTATGTCTTCGGAATTTATTCCGGTATGGGAGCGGTTGCCGCAATCGTCGCCATGCAACCGACGATTCACCGGTCGTTTAAAATCGTCTTCAACCGGATTTTAGGGACGATTCTCGGTTTAGTCTGTGGACTCGCGGTCGTCGCGACCCTCGGAGCGAATCCATTGACGATCGGATTGGCCGTCATCGTGTCGCTTGTCTTTAACTCAATGATTGGACGGACCGACATGTCGACGTTTGCCGCTTTTGCCATCGTGCTGATGTTTGAAAGTCCGACCGCTGACTATGTCCATTATGCATTGACCCGTTCCTTATTGACGGTCGTCGGTGTCTTATCCGCAGTCGCCGTCAACTACATCGTGTTTCCCCCTCACTATGAAGACCGTTTATTGTTGTTCGTCAAAAAGACGACCAAACAATTGATGGAGGACTGGCGCAGCCTGGTCAAAGACGATGCAAAATTACTGACGGTCCGCAAACAGGTTTTAAAGCATGAGGAAATGATTATCATGCTGCAGGAGGATCAGAAATATCCGCTTGTCGCCAGCGGTCAGAGTAAAGCATTCATTCAATTGAAACAGCTGGTTGATCTGGAGGACAAACTTCTGTTACTGCTTGAAAGTATCGCCAGTCATCGCGACTTGCCGATGTCGGACGAACAGGAGAAGGTCCTCGGACAAGAAATCGATTTTCTGCTCAGCCATCATTATGATGTGATTTTTTCACACGACCGGGATCAGCCGATGTTCAGCTTTGACCAGGAAGTCAGTGAAGTGGACGATATCATCAACGGTCATTTGCTCGATTACCGGGAACAACTGGAAAAAATGAAATGAAAAAACGTCGTCCTCGTGATTCTTTTTCAATTGAAAAAGAGCGAAGACGACGTTTTTTTTAAGGTGTCCGCAATGACTGGACAAGATCGGCATCCGGAGTGACATAAAGTGTCGTTTGATCCGTATAGATGACGAATCCCGGTTTGGCACCACTCGGTTTTTTGACGTAACGGAGTTCTGTGAAATCGACCGGCACCTGGCTCGATTCCCGGGCCTTGGAATAATAGGCGGCGACCACCGCGGCTTCTTTTAATGTGGTCTCATCCGGCTGGTCACTGCGGATGATGACATGTGAACCGGGGATATCTTTTGTATGCAACCATGTCTCGGACCGGCGTCCGAATTTAAACGTCGCATAATCATTTTGTTTGTTGTTTTTGCCGACGAAAAATGGAATGCCGGTCGAAGATTGGTAGGCCTCAAGTTTAGGGATAAGAGGTTTCTTTTTCTTTTTGCTGCGTTCCCGGACGTATCCTTCTTCGACGAGCTCTTCCCGCATCTCCCGAATATCTTCCGGAGAAGCGACATCGAGTTGTGCCAGTAGCGACTCGAAATAATTGATTTCGAGCTGGTTTTTCTCGAGCTGCTTCGCGACTTCGATTTTAGCGGTTTTCAGTTTGTTGTAGCGTTTGTAGTATCGTTGGGCATTTTCATTCGGTGAGAAGCGGGGATCAAGAGCAATCGTAATTTCCTTCCCGTCTTCGTCATAATAATCGACGACCGTCGCCTCTTTCATGCCGCGTTCGAGCTGATACAGGTAGGTCGTCAATAATTCGCCTTTGTGTTTCAATTCGTCCATCTTTTCGGTAGCGGCCAGGTCACGTTCGAGTTTCGTGCGTTTCAGAATATTTTTATCATATTCGCTTTTGATAAAACGCTCCAGGTCGGCCGCCTGTTGTTTGACACGATCCCGATTTGATTTCTGATGGAAGAATGCATCGAGGACGTCTCCGCTTGTCGCGAAGGTCTTTTCTTCAATGATTTCCCCGTGGTGCAACGCGACAGGGGAGAAACGTTCCTTCCCGTTTGCGAGACGCTGTAAATAATAAGGACCCGTCAGTTCATCGAGGACGGAATGAATGGCCTCCGCAAGCGATGTCCGGTTCGAAAGACCGCCCCGCGACACGATTTCAGCAGTGATTTGCGGTGAAAAACCACTGAACAAACCTAATAACTGACGGTCGATCTTTCCGGCGTTCCAATCAATCCGGTGTAACGTCTGTTCGATGTCACCGGTCAGAGGATCGACTTTATCTTGTTCCGGCGGCAAGTGATACTGCAGACCCGGCATGATGGTCCGGAATGTATTTTGGCTGAGCGGAAGATGTTTGATCGCATCCAAGATTTTATCCTGTCCATCTGTCAGGAGGATGTTGGAATGGCGGCCCATCAGTTCGATGTACAGTTTTTTCGCTTCTTCATCCCCGAGTTCATTTCGTGAGCGGACACGCATTAAGATGACCCGGTCACGTCCGAGCTGTTCGATTGATTCGATGAAGCCGCCTTCGAGATGCTTTCGGAGCATCATACAAAACATCGGCGGTTCGCTTGGATTGCTCGTCGACTCCGATGTCAGATGAAGCCGCGCGTACATCGCATTGGCCGATGCGAGCAACATCACGTTTTTTCGTTCTGCCCGGACACTGAAAATTAAATCGAGAGCATACGGTTGGTGTATTTTATTAATCCGTGCCCCAACGAGCGGTTGGAGTTCCCGGACGACACGTGTTGTCATTAGTCCGTCAAAAGCCATGATATTACCTTCTTTCCTGATTTCGTTTCCACTTTCTAAAGGTAACAGAAAGTGCCCGGTTATGGTATGATTAAGCAGTCGAGCTGAAAAAGACCACTTGCGAACTTCCTGTCTCTACTGCTAATATGAAACAATGTGAAGTTTGTTAGATGGAGGGGTTCTGAAGTGATTTTTAAAGAGCGTGGCTTATTACTCGTATTGTCTGGTCCGAGTGGTGTTGGTAAAGGAACGGTTTGCCGTGCCTTGCGCGAAGATGAAGACAATAATTTGCACTATTCTGTGTCATGTACGACACGTAAACCGCGTGAGGGAGAAGTGGACGGTGTCCATTATTTCTTCAAGACACGTGAAGAATTCGAAAGTATGATTGCGAACAACCAATTGCTCGAGCATGCGGAATTCGTCGGTAACTATTATGGTACACCCGTCGAATGGGTCAACAAAATCTTAGATGAAGGAAAAGATGTCATCTTGGAAATTGAAGTACAGGGTGCGATGCAGGTGAAGGAACATTTTCCGGAAGCTGTTTTTCTGTTTTTGGCTCCGCCAAGTTTACAGGAACTTCGCAACCGTCTTGTCGGGCGTGGAACAGAATCAGAAGAGGTCATCAAACAACGTCTTCTTGTCGCGAAAGAAGAGATTGAAATGATGGATGCTTATGATTACGTCGTCACGAATGACGAGATCCACAAAGCATGTGACAGAATTCAAGCAATCGTCACTGCAGAACATTGTAGCCGGGAACGCGTTGCGTCCTTGTATAAAAAAGCCATGGAGGTCAAATAACATGTTATATCCATCAGTAGACAAGCTTCAAAAGACGGTCCCTTCGAAATACACAATCGTGACGGTCGCAGCAAAACGTGCACGTCAAATCCAAGACGGGAAACGCGTGAAAGTAGCAAACCCGAAATCATACAAACCAGTCGGAAAAGCGCTCGAAGAACTCTTTTCTGGTGAAGTCGTGGTTACGAACCAACCGCAAGACTAATTTTGAAGCAGCCACTCCTCATTGTGGCTGTTTTTTTCAATAAGGAGGAATTCATCATGCTAACGAATCGTAACATTTTATTATGTGTCGGAGGAGGAATCGCCTCGTATAAAGCGGCGGCTTTGGCATCGAAACTCGTTCAGGCCGGAGCGAACGTTCAAGTCGCGATGACGAAGAATGCCCAACAATTCGTCGGGAAAACGACGTTTGCCGCCTTGACGAGAAAACCGGTCTATGATGATGTCTTCATCGAGCATGATGCATCCAAGATTGCCCACATCGATTTAGCAGATGAAGCTGATTTGATCGTCGTGGCTCCTGCGACGGCGAATCTGATTGCGAAACTTGCGCACGGAATCGCCGATGATTTCATTACGACGACGATTTTAGCGGCGACATGTCCGGTCGTGGTTGCTCCGGCGATGAACGTCAATATGCTCGAACATCCGGCGACAGTGCGAAATATGGAACGGCTGATGGCAGACGGAGTCCACTTGATCGCACCCGGAGTCGGTAACTTGGCATGTGGCTGGATCGGAAAAGGGCGGTTGCCTGAACCGGAAGAGTTGGTCGAAACGTTATCCGGCTTGTTCCAACCGAAACCGCTCGCGAATCGCCATGTCCTGATCAGTGCCGGTCCGACTGTCGAACGGATTGATCCGGTTCGTTATTTGACGAACGATTCGTCCGGTAAGATGGGCATCGCGCTTGCGGAAGCGGCCCGGGATGCCGGAGCGACCGTCACGCTTGTTCATGGTCCGGTTCGAGAAGCCTTGCCGACCGGTATAACGACGAAAGCTGTCGAGTCCGGTGACGAGATGCTTGCAGCGATGTTAGCTGACTATGACAAACAAGATCTGGTCATCATGGCAGCGGCGGTGGCCGATTATCGTCCGACTGTCCGGTATGACCGCAAACAAAAGAAAATCGACGGACCGTTACGGATTGAACTGGAAGAGACGACGGATATCTTACGTACGCTTGGTGAGCGGAAGACAAATCAGATTTTAGTAGGGTTTGCAGCCGAAACTGAAAATCTGGAAAAACATGCGCAGCAAAAACTGATTCGAAAACAGGCGGATTTCATCGTCGCAAATGATGTCTCCCGTGCAGACATCGGTTTTTCAAGTGATGAGAATCAAGTCACGGTTTATGGAAACAATCATCCGGCCGTTCATTATGATCAACAATCGAAAACCCGATTGGCAGCCGCATTGATTGAACAGTTCATGGAGGCATTACGATGATTGCCGAAGTCATCGTCGATGTCGCGGCGGCGACGGTCGACCGGCCATTTGATTATGAAGTACCGGATTTATGGCGTGATCTCGTTGTTCCCGGTATGCGTGTCGAAGTGCCGTTCGGTCCGCGGGCATTGCTCGGAATCGTCGTTGCCGTGAAGGACGAGACGGATCTTGCACGTATCAAACCGATTGTACGCGTTCTCGATGAGACACCGACGTATACGGAAGAATTGCTTCAACTGTCGAGTTATCTGTCCGAGACGACCCTTTGCTATCAGGCGACGGCACTACTTGCGATGTTGCCCGCTGCTTTAAAAGTCAGTTATGATAAACTGATTTTGGCGGAAAATCCGCGGCTGATTCACTGGAACCAGAAGAAAATCAGCCAGTTTCCGAGTGAGGTCCAACAACAGATATTAGTGGCTGCCCAAAATGGGGATATCCGACTGCAACCGATCGTCAAAGAAAAGAAAACGTCCAAAACCGACAAGCGGATTTGTCTGCTCGATTCGACGATTGAATTATCGAAACAAGCGACAAAACAGATTCTGCTCCGTGATTATCTGATGGCACGTCAGGAAGTGTTATGGAGTGAAGTGATGCATGAACTGGATTTGACTGTCAGCATTCTGAACAGTTTAGAGAAAAAAGGTGTCATTACGGTCGAGACGATTGATGTAAACCGCAATCCGTACGAACATCTCGTCCAAGATATCTTTGTTCCGTCCACCCTGACAACCCATCAGCAGGATGCGGTCGATGCGATCACGGCACCGGACGAGACGAGTACGTTTTTACTCCACGGGGTGACCGGCAGCGGGAAAACGGAAGTCTATCTGGAATCGATTCATACAATGCTTCAGCGGGGGCGCCAAGCGATTTTGCTCGTACCGGAAATCAGTTTGACGCCGATGATGGTCAAACGTTTTAAACGCCGGTTCGGGGATCGAGTGGCTGTGCTGCACAGTGGTCTGTCGTTAGGTGAAAAATACGATGAATGGCGGAAAATTTCCCACGGGGAAGTTGATGTCGTGGTCGGGGCACGTTCTGCGATTTTTGCACCGTTGACGAACATCGGTGTCATCATTTTGGATGAAGAACATGAAACGACCTATAAACAGGAAGAAAATCCGCGGTATCATACCCGGGATGTGGCCACGTGGCGAGCGGCGTATCACAAATGTCCCGTCGTCCTTGGAAGTGCGACGCCGATTCTAGAAACGTATGCACGTTCTCAGAAAGGGGTCTATCGTTACCTCCCTCTAAAAGAACGATTCGGAGGCGAACTTCCACCGGTCGAGATCATCGATATGCGAAAAGAACTGGAACGCGGCAATCGAACACCGTTCAGCCTGCCGCTTGTCGAAGGAATCAAACAACGCATCGAACGGGGCGAACAGACGGTTTTACTCCTCAATCGACGGGGATATACGACGTTTGTCCTGTGCCGGGATTGCGGGGAAACACTCCAATGTCCGCACTGTGCCGTCAATCTGACGTATCATCAACACCAGGATTGCCTGAAATGTCACTATTGTGGATTTGAAGCAGCGATGCCGAAAACCTGTCCATCCTGTGAGTCAAAGAAAATCCGTCAATTTGGTACCGGGACACAAAAAATCGAAGAAGAACTGGCACATTTGATTCCGGAAGCGAAAATCATCCGGATGGATCAAGATACGACGTCACGCAAAGGCGCGCATGAAAAATTATTGAATGCGTTTGAGCGTGGTGAAGGAAACATCCTGCTCGGAACCCAAATGATTGCGAAAGGGCTTGATTTTCCGAACGTAACACTGGTTGGTGTCATTGCAGCAGATGCAACACTCGGGATTCCTGATTTCCGGGCGAGTGAACGAACGTTTCAACTGATTACGCAGGTTTCAGGTCGTGCCGGTCGGGGAGCGCTTGCCGGACAATCGATTATTCAGACATACAATCCGGAGCACTACGTCATTCAGACGGCGAAACGTCATGATTATGAAGCGTTTTATCAGCGAGAAATGCAGTTGCGTAAGTTAGGCGGACACCCTCCGTTCTGGTTTTTAGGACTGGTGACGATTTCAGCGGCTCATCCGCTCGAAGCACAAGCGGAAGCGGAAGCGATTGCGGGAGAACTCCGGCACCTGGAATCAGACGATTTAATTGTCAACGGTCCGCTCGAAGCACCGCTGGCACGACTAAAAAACATGTACCGATATCAAGTGATTCTAAAACATAAAGGTCAAGAAGAAGTGCGGGAGGCACTCCGTGCGATGCTTGCATTACGCATCAAACAAAAAGTCCAAGTAACAGTGGATTTAAATCCATTTGTATTCATGTGAGGTGGCAAATTATGTACAAAGTTGTGGAAGTACCAAATGAAGTATTACGTCAAAAATGCCAACGGGTAACGAAGTTTGACAAGAAATTAGGAAAAATGATTGATCGGATGTTCGATACGATGTATGAATATGACGGCGTCGGATTAGCAGCGCCGCAAATCAACCAACCGATTCGTGTTGCTGTCGTCCATACGGATGATGAGACGGGACCGATCGAGCTGATTAATCCGGAAATCATCGAAGCAACCGGATCGGAAATCGACGACGAAGGCTGTTTAAGCATGCCGGGGATTTTCGGACCCGTGGAACGCTTTGAACAGATTGTCGTCAAATCACAGGACCGTCTTGGACGAAGTGTCAAAATTAAGGCGAACGGCTTTTTTGCACGGGCCATCCAGCACGAAATGGATCATTTGGACGGTGTGTTGTTCACGGACAAATTAGTGGAGACGGAAGCAACGCCTCGTGTCGTTTTCATGGGAACACCAGAGTTTGCTGCAAATACACTCCGGGAAGTAATTGACGCCGGATATAACGTCGTCGGTGTCGTTTCCCAGCCGGACAAACCTGTCGGACGCAAACGTGAAATCAAGCCGACACCGGTGAAAGAAGTGGCATTGGCTCATGAAATCCCGGTGTTACAACCCATCAAAATCCGTGAAGACTATCAAGAGCTGCTTGATTTAAAACCGGACCTAATCATTACGGCTGCTTACGGACAAATCGTTCCGACGGCAGTGCTCGAAGCCCCACAATACGGCGCGATTAATGTCCATGCGTCCTTATTGCCGAAGTATCGCGGCGGAGCCCCGATTCACCAGGCAATTATCGACGGGGAAACAGAAACAGGGGTCACGATTATGTATATGGTCGACAAGCTGGATGCTGGAGATATGTTATCAAAAATCATCGTCCCGATTGAAGAGCGTGACACGGTCGGAACGATGTTTGATAAGCTCAGTGCTGCCGGTGCCCGATTATTAATCGAAACATTACCGCAGTTGATTGCAGGTACGTTGACACCTGAAGCACAACGGGAAGAAGATGTTACGTTTTCTCCGAATATCAGCCGGGAACGGGAACGACTCGATTTTTCACGTTCCGGAGAAGAATTATATAATCAAATCCGCGGCATGAATCCATTCCCAAGCGCCTATACGCTGCTCGGTTCAGATCGTCTGAAAGTATACTTTGCTGAAAAAGTGCCGGGGCGCGGAAGCGCAGGCGAAATCATTGCCCTGGAAGCTGATGGACCTGTCGTTGCAACCGGTTCAGACACAGCCTTGAAGTTAGTGGACGTACAGCCGGCCGGTAAAAAACGGATGGACGGTGCGACGTTCATGCGAGGTGTCGGACAGACACTGACGATTGGACAGAAAGTAGGCGAACAAGCATGAATGTCAGAGATGCAGCAGTCACAACTTTATTAAAAATTGGCCAGGGCGGCGCTTTTTCCACGATTTCCGTCCACCAAATGCTTGAAAAACGAGCTATCTCAAAAGCAGATGTCGGTTTATATACAGAACTGGTTTACGGTACACTCAGTCGTGAACTGACACTGGACTATATTCTGGAACCTTTCTTAACGAAACAAAAAAAGTTAGACCCTTTCATGCGTCCGTTATTACGGATGAGTGTTTACCAACTGTTTTATCTCGACCGGATTCCGGATCATGCTGTCATCAACGAAGCAGTCGAGATTGCCAAGACACGCGGGAAACCGCACATCGCCAAAGTCGTCAACGGTGTTCTGCGGAACGTGCTTCGGACCGGAAAACCGGATTTCTCAGCGATTCCTTCGACGGTTGACCGGATCAGCATCGAAACGAGTCATCCGGTCTGGCTGGTCAAGCGATGGATGGAACTGTTTGGAGAGGAAGAGACATGGAAGATGTGCCGACTGAATAATGAACCGGCACCCGTCACCGTCCGTGTCAACCGGACCCGGACAGACCGACAAGAAGCGATTGTATTGCTGGAAGAACAAGGAGTCATTGCAAAACCGGCCCATGCGGCACCAGACGGACTTGAAATCGTCAGTGGCAGCGTGCAACAGACGGATCTGTTGGAACGCGGTTACTTGTCACTCCAAGATGAAAGTTCGATGCTGGTCGCTGCCGCTTTAGGTGCACAACCGACGGATCGTGTCTTGGACAGCTGTGCGGCACCGGGCGGAAAAGCGATGCATATCGCGGAAGGTTTGGCGACGGGATCGTTAATCGCACTGGACCTTCATCCGCATAAAGTAAAATTATTAGAAAAGCAGGCAACGCGTCTTGGACTGCATAATGTGCAGGCGGAGGCACTGGATGCCCGACAGGCAGGCACACGTTTTGAGGCGGCATCATTTGACCGGATATTGGTCGATGCACCATGTTCCGGACTCGGTGTCATTCGCCGGAAACCCGATATTAAGTGGACGAAACGTCCCGAAGATTTAACGCAATT
This sequence comes from Exiguobacterium artemiae, assembly GCF_033342815.1. Taxonomy (GTDB): domain Bacteria; phylum Bacillota; class Bacilli; order Exiguobacteriales; family Exiguobacteriaceae; genus Exiguobacterium_A; species Exiguobacterium_A artemiae_A. The sequence goes on along the minus strand of NZ_JAWPEN010000003.1, from coordinate 178,132 downwards.
GCCGGTCATTCAGCGGCAAATCCTTGAAGCGGTTCTTCCGCTCGTCAAACCGGACGGAACTTTCGTCTATTCGACTTGTACGATGGATCCGCTTGAAAATGAACAGCAAACAGAGTTCATCCTCAGCCAAGGATTTGTTTTTGACGAGACGTTCAAAACACGGATGCCGGAAGCTGTTCAATCATTGATTGGTGAACGGGCTGAATTAAAATTACTTCCTACATCGCTTGGTACAGATGGTTTTTATATCGCTGCATTCAAAAAAATGAATGAAACAACGGGATAATCAAAAACGAAGAGGAGGACGGGTATGGAGTTAGCTTATTTGACGACGACTGGAAAGGTCCGTTCAAAAAATGAGGACACGGTTTTATTGGTAGGCGATGTAACACAAGGATTGGCCGTCGTCGCTGACGGCATGGGGGGGCACGCGGCCGGTGAAACGGCGAGTGCCATCGTCAAACAGACTTTTGCCGAAGCATACGCAGATATGCCAAGCCGACCGATGGAGTTATCTTCCTGGATCGAGCGGTTAGTGAAAGAAGCCAATACGCAGATTCTACGTTTTTCTCAAGTCGAAAATTTATCGATTGTCGGCACGACGATGGCCTGTGTCTGTTGGTCGGATGATTTACTGGTGATCGGTCATGTTGGCGACAGCCGCGTGTATGCACTGGAAGCAGGACAATTGAAACAACTGACGGATGATCATTCCTATGTCAACATGCTTAAACAGTTGGGGGAATTATCGGAAGCAGAGCTTGAAAATCATCCCCGTCGTAATGTCATTACACGATCCGTCGGTTCGAACGAATCCGTTGATGTCGACATTCAAGTCCGGGATGCACCGGACTATGATATCGTGTTAGTGTGTAGCGACGGTTTATCGGATGAAGTTCCCCATGAAGTCATCGAGCAGTTGCTTCAAGAAGATGCACCGCTCGATACGATTGTCGAACGTCTTGTATCAGAGGCGAATGACCGGGGAGGCGCAGACAACATCACGATTGCTGCAATCCGTTTTAAAGAAAGAGAGAGGATCTGAATATGCGTTACGGAGATCGATTGAACGACCGCTACCGCATAGAACGGTTAGTTGGAAATGGCGGAATGGCAAACGTTTATCAGGCATATGATGAAATCTTGAATCGAACTGTCGCAATCAAAATTTTACGTACCGAGTTTTCGCATGATGAACAATTCATCCGCCGATTTGAACGAGAGGCACATGCTGCGACGAGTTTAAATCATCCCAACATCGTCGCGGTCTATGATGTAGGAGAAGAAGAAGCGATTTATTATATCGTGATGGAATATATCGATGGTATGACACTTAAAACGTATTGTGAAGGGCGGGCACTGCCCGTCACAAAAGCGATTGACATCATCAGTCAAATTTGTGATGCGATTGATCATGCCCATGCCCACCGGATCATCCACCGGGATATCAAACCGCAAAATATGTTGATTCGTGAGGATGGGACCGTCAAGGTGACGGATTTTGGAATTGCGGTCGCGATGTCGAATGCGACTCTTACCCATACGATGTCAGTACTTGGGTCCGTTCATTATTTTTCGCCGGAACAGGCGAAAGGGAAATTTGCGGATGAAAAATCAGATATCTATTCGCTTGGAGCAGTGTTATATGAACTCGTGACGGGACAGGTTCCGTTTGAAGGCGATTCACCGGTGGCGGTTGCCCTGAAGCATCTGCAAGATACCGCTCGCCGTCCAACCGCATTAAATCCGGCCGTACCGCAAGCTTTAGAAAATTGCATCATGCAGGCGCTCTCTAAAGCACCGCACGACCGGCAACAAACGGTCGCTGCCTTTAAAGAAGATATGGTGACGGCGATGTCAGCCGAACGGGCGAACGAAGGAATTCGTGGTGATGATCTGATGGAAAAAACGATGGTGCTCAGTCCCGTATCGTTGCCATCAGAAGAACTCGAACAAACCGTGCCGGTTCCGAAAGTCGCGACCGTTCTGCCTCAACCCGAGAAAAAAAAGAAGCGCGCATGGTGGATCATTTTATTGTTGGTATTACTAATCGGTGGAGCTGCCACGACTTTTGCCATGTGGCCCGATCCGACGGTCGTCGTTCCGGATGTGACAGGCAAGGACGCCGACGAGGCGGAAACGAAGCTTGAAAAAATGGGGTTCATCGTGGAATCGACGGAACGCTCAAGTGATACGGTCGAAGAAGGTGCCGTCATCAGTCAGTCTCCTCGCGAACAAGCGACTGTCAAAAAAGGATCGACGGTGGATTTGATTGTCTCGACTGGAAGTGATCCGGTCGAAGTACCGGATGTTTCGGATGAGACAGAGAAAAAAGCAATCGCCATCCTGAAGGACAGCGGTTTTGAAAAAGTCGACGTCGAACGGGAAGAATCCGAAGACATCAAACGCGGAAATGTCATCCGACAGTCGATTTCAGCAGGAACGGAAGTCATTGCGAAGGAACAGATGATCACGATCACGGTCTCAAACGGATCGCCGGCGTTTGTCCTGAAAGACTTGACGGACTTATCGAGTACAGAAGCGAAAGCCTACCTCGATGAGATGGGACTCGACGGCACGTTTGAGCAAGAGTTCTCGAGTGACGTCGCCCTTGATCAAGTCATTCGTCAATATCCGCAAGCCGGTGCGCAAGTCGAGCCGAATGATTCCGTTACGGTCTTTATTTCACGGGGAGAGGAAGAAAAAACCGTCACAGCGACGTTCCCTGAAAAAGTCGTCTACGATGGCGTCAGTGAAGAAGACAAGCCCGCTCCACGTCAGCTCGTCCGGATTGAGACGGAAGATGCCAAAGGGAAACGGACGGTCATCGAAGAATCGATTGATCAGGACGAAACGTTTGATGTTCCGTTAACAATTGATCCGGGAGAAGAAGGTAAGATTACCATCTATAAAGATGACGAAGTTTACCGGGCGAAGACGATTACGTACAATCAGGCAAAATCACAAGAATAATGATCAGGAAGTTGATCCTGACGAAGGAGTGCATAGGATGGCAGAAAATCGAATTGAAGAAAATCGGGAAGGGACGATCATTCGGCTGCAGGGTGGATTTTATGATGTCATGACACCTCAAGGCGAGATTCGTTCACGGGCACGCGGTAATTTCAGAAAACGGGGCATCAGCCCGGTCGTCGGGGATGAGGTCGTTCTACACATTGAAAGTGAGACCGGATATATCCTCGAGGTAAAGGACCGTCAAAATTTCCTCGTTCGCCCGCCGGTTGCCAACATTGATCAAGCGTTGTTGGTCGTTTCAGCAGCAGAACCTGATTTTTCTGCCCATCTTCTCGATCGGTTTTTGGTACTGATCGAAGCAAAAGAGATTCAACCGATCATCATCTTGACAAAGATGGACTTGCTGCAAGGAGAAGCCGAACAGCATGTATCCGAAGCGATTGCTGCCTACCGGGCAATCGGCTATCAGGTCATCGAAACGTCAAGTGAGACCTTGACCGGAGTCGAATCCGTCCGTCCGTTGCTGAAAGATAAAACGAGTGTCCTGGCCGGACAGTCCGGTGTAGGGAAAAGTTCATTGCTGAATGCCTTAGAACCTTCATTGGCACTGGAAACAAGTCATATCTCGAAGGCACTTGGACGCGGACGACATACGACCCGCCACGTGACCCTGATGCCGCTCGGTGATGGTTTAATTGCCGATACTCCGGGATTTTCAAATCTCGATTTTCCGCATGAAATGGAACTGGAAGAGTTACGTTGGTGTTTTCCTGAATTCGTCGCTTTACAGGACGATTGTAAGTACCGCGGCTGCCTGCATCTGAATGAGCCCGGTTGCGCGGTTAAGCAGGCTGTCGAGGCACATGAAATCATGAACTCACGGTATACGAATTATGGTATGTTTGTAGAGGAAATCAAGAATCGGACACGGAGGTATTAACATGATTAAAATCGCCCCATCAATCTTATCAGCGGATTTTGCAAATTTAGAGCGGGATGTCAAAGCAGTAGAAGCGGCAGGTGCCGACTACATTCATTTTGATGTCATGGACGGCCAATTTGTTCCGAATATCTCATTCGGACTTCCTGTCTTAAGCAGTTTACGTCAAAAAACAGATATGATTTTGGATGTGCATTTAATGATTGACCGCCCGGAAAACTTTGTTGAAGCATTCGTTGAAGCAGGGGCTGATATCGTGACGTTCCACGTCGAGGCAACGAATCACGTCCACCGTGTCCTGCAACAGATCAAAGCAGCCGGTGCGAAAGCGGGAGTCGTGCTTAATCCGCATACACCACTTTCGACGATTGAACACGTGCTGGAAGAAGTCGATATGGTCTTGTTGATGACGGTCAATCCTGGTTTCGGCGGTCAAGCCTTCATTCCGGGTGTCATGAAAAAATTAAGTCAACTGGCTGCGCTGAAAGCGGAACACGGTTTATCGTTTGAGATTGAGATCGACGGCGGAGTCAACGCAGAGACGGCCAAATTATGTATCGAGAACGGTGCAAACGTTTTGGTCGCAGGTTCGGCAATCTATAATGCCCCGGATTATTCAGAGGCAATCACTAGTATTCGGAATGCCGCTCACGTATAATAAGAGCAGAATCAAAATTGAATGAAGACCGCAAGGGGTGTCGCGTCAAGCGGCTGAGAGAAGTGATTGGACTTTAACCCTTCGAACCTGTTCCGTTCAGACGGACGTAGGGATGTGGCGCACGCAGGCAGTACGGCGTTCGTCGTACTGCCTTTTTGCCGTCCTGCGATTTTATTTTTAGGAGGAAAAAAGGATGAAACGGCTACAAATGTTAATGGAAATTGCAATCTTTGCAAGTCTGGGTGTGGTGTTTGATTTATTGATCCCGTTTAAAATGCCTCAAGGAGGTTCCATCAGTTTGGCGATGTTACCGATTTTTGTCATGGCGTTTCGTCACGGCGTTATCGGTGGGGTCGTGACGGGAGCACTCGTCGGAACACTCCAACTGATGTTCGCTCCACAAATTCTGACGGTCGTTCAGCCGTTACTCGATTATACGATTGCGTTCGGAGTCGTCGGACTGAGCGGACTGTTTGCCCGTCAAGTTAAAAAAGCAGCAGCCGCCGGGAAGAATGGCCGTTTGATGGCGATTGTATTAGGTGCGACATTGTTAGGTGCGGGCTTACGTTATGCCTGTCACGTCATCAGCGGAATCGTCTTCTTTGCTGAATATGCGGAAGGTCCGGTCGTTCCGTATTCCTTGATCTATAACGCGACGTATATGGTTCCGTCCTATCTGTTATGCGGTATTGTCGCAGGGCTCCTGTTTACGACGGCACCACGACTTCTTCGTTATTCCGCACGAGGTGTCTGATGCGGGTCGTGATTGTAGCAGCCGGTCCGGCGGAAGACATTCCGTCCTTACAACCGTTTATGGAGGAGAAGCCGGTTGTCATCGCTGTCGACGGCGGGGTCACCGTTTTGGCGCAACAAGGTTTCGCTTTTGACTTGGCCATCGGTGACTTTGATTCGCTTGGATACCAACCGGAAGGGGCGATCATTCATCCGTCTGAAAAGGATGAGACCGATTTGGAACTGGCATTACGTTACGTCAGTCAACATTATGAAGCAACGGAAGTGCTGGTATTCGGTGCGACCGGCGGACGACTGGATATGACGCTTCAAAATGTCTATCTGTTAAAACAATTCCCGCTCGTCCGCTTGATGACGAAGCGGGAAGAGGTCCGTTTCCTGCAACAGGGACAATATGACATCGAAGCAGACCAGTATCATTATCTGTCCTTCATTCCGCTCGTCCCGACGTGTTTGACGCTCCAAGGGGTCAAGTATCCGTTGACACAACACGATGTCCCGGTCGGCGGATCGTTGACCGTCAGCAATGAATGGACGAATCAGGAACCGGCAAAAGTGACGGTGCACACAGGTGAAGTCATCGCATTACGGAGTTTGTCGGATCAGTAAAAAAGCGTGTTCGTTAGGATTTCCTAACGAACACGCTTTTTGTGATTCTGCAGGTGGCGGTAGTTCAAGATTCTAATGTGGAACTGGCTGCCTGACGCTCGGTTTGAGCTGCAATATGTTTTCCTTTGACGAACAGGTGGTAACAACCCCATGTCAAGAGGAAGAACGGAACACCGATATACAGTGCGATCCGTTGATCCGCCTGAAACGCCAAGCTGATCAACACGAGCATGTTCAAAGAAAACGAGATGATTGGCAAGACCGGGAAGAACGGTGTCTTGAATTTCAATTCACTGACTGAATGCCCGTCTTTGATGAATTGACGGCGAAACGCAATTTGTGAAGCGGAAATCGAAATCCAACCGACTTGTGCCCCGAGTCCTGCTAGTGACAACAACCAGATGAAGACGGTATCTTCCGCGAAAAAGGCGGTCAGAAGCGATAACATCGCAAACAGCATCGTAAAGCATAACGCCCGCATCGGTACACCACGCGAGTTGACGATGGCAAGTTTTTTCGAGATCATACCTTCTTGAGACATCGACCATAACATCCGGGTAGCCGCGTATAATCCTGAGTTCCCGACCGACAGTAAGGCAGTCAGAACGACGATATTCATCAAATCGGCCGCGTACGGAATCCCGATCGCATCAAAGACCATGATGAACGGACTGCTGATACCGCCGGCTGTTTCATAAGGAATTAAGGCGCCGACGATTGTGATCGAAAGAACAAAAAAGATGAACGTCCGCCAAACCGTATTCCGGATCGCTTTCGGAATCGATTTTTCGGGATCGTTTGACTCTCCGGCCGCAACCCCGATCAATTCCGTCCCCTGGAACGCGAAGTTGACGGCGATCATCGTCGTCAAGACTCCGAGCGCACCGTTCGGGAACAATCCGTTTGAAGTAAAGTTGGCGAATAAACTTTCCGGACGTTCTGCCGTCATGTCGATCCAGCCAAACCAAGCCGCTCCCCCGAGCGCGATGAAAAATAGAATGGCCAGGACTTTCAGGCTCGAGAACCAGAACTCAGCCTCCCCAAAGGCTTTGGCAGATACAGCGTTAAGTCCGAATAAAACGACGGTGAAGATGGCACACCAGATGACGATAGGGGTGTTCGGAAACCACCGATCCATCAGACTTCCGGCTGCTGTGATTTCAAGTGCCACCGTCACGGCCCATCCGAGCCAGTAAATCCAGCCGACGGCAAATCCGATACCCGGTCCGATGAAACGTGTCGTATACGTTTGAAATGATCCAGAAACCGGCATATGGACAGCCATCTCTCCTAAACATAACATTGTCAGGTACATGATGGTCCCACCCACGATGTAACTGAGGACCGCCCCGAGTGGTCCTGCTTGCGAAATCGTTAATCCGGAACCGAGGAACAGTCCCGTACCGATAATCCCTCCGAGTGAAATCATGAAGAGATGCCGGCTTGTCATTTCTCTTTTTAACTGCATGTCTGACCCTTCCCCCTTGAAAAAAATAACTGCTCACTTATTGTAAGCGTTTTCAATTATTCCGACAATTAGTTTATAAGAAAAATAAAAAAAGAACCGGAAGGGAAGATTCCCATCCGGTTACTGCGCCTTATACGCGTTCGACTTTACCTGATTTGAGCGCTCGAGCTGAAACCCAAACCTTTTTAGGTTTACCGTCAACGAGGATACGTACTTTTTGTACGTTGATTCCCCAAGTGCGTTTCGTTTTGTTCAATGCGTGTGAACGGTTGTTTCCCGACTTCGGCGATTTCCCAGTAACGTAGCATTTACGTGCCATGTGTTCCGCCTCCTTTTATGTTGTTTTGCGTTCGTCCTAATAGACACTTTGCTATCTTAGCATGCTGTTAAGACGGTTGCAACATAAAAAAAGTAGCTGACAAGAAAAAAACTTGACAGACAACCTCAAAATTTAAAATAATGAATGAGGATGATGGTAAAAGTTCATTTGACCGCTACTATTTTTCACATATTCATTGTATAGTCAGTACGGCGACTTTTCAATAGTAGGTCCTTATAGTAGAATTATGGGAAGAACACAATTAACAAAGGGGGCTACTCAGGTGGCGATCGAGATGAAAACGACCTATGGAAAAATTGATGTAGACAACGATGTCGTTGCGCAACTTGCAGGCGGAGCGGCGATGGAATGTTTTGGTGTCGTTGGTATGGCATCCCAGTCACAAATCAAAGACGGGCTGGCTGAACTGCTGAAACGCGAAAACTTTGCACGCGGTGTCATCGTACGTCAGGTATCGGAACAAGTTCACATCGATATGCATATCATTGTTAGTTACGGTACGAAAATCTCAGAAGTCGCAAACAACGTCCAGAGCCGTGTGAAATACTCACTCAGCCAGGCACTTGGTTTAGAAGTGACATCTGTAAATATTTTTGTCCAAGGAGTCCGCTTGACGAATGTCTAAGGCGGGAATAGAGGAGGAAACTTTAGTGAGTGTAGATCGTTTAACAGGAGCGCAACTGGTCAAGATGATTCAGAATGGCGCAGCGAATCTCTATCAAAATGCGGATTTTGTCGATTCGCTGAACGTTTTCCCGGTCCCAGATGGTGACACGGGAACAAACATGAATTTGACGATGACGTCGGGTTCAAAAGAAGCAGCCAAAACAACAACAGACTCGGTCTCAGAAGTTGCCACGGTCTTTGCACGTGGTCTTTTAATGGGAGCGCGCGGAAACTCCGGCGTTATCTTAAGCCAATTGTTCCGTGGTTTCTCAAAATCAATCGAAGGAAAAGATGCGATTGATACAAAGGAATTCGCAGATGCCCTGCAAAAAGGGGTCGATACAGCGTATAAAGCAGTCATGAAACCGGTGGAAGGAACGATTTTGACGGTAGCACGCGAGACAGCTGTCGCGGCGATCGCCCAGTCCGAGACAACAACGGATTTACTCGAACTGATGCGCGGTGTCGTTGAAGCTTCAAAAGTGTCACTCGAAGGGACACCGGACTTGTTACCTGTACTTAAAGAAGTCGGTGTCGTCGATTCCGGTGGTCAAGGACTGGTTTGTATCTATGAAGGATTCCTTGCGACCCTCGAAGGGAAAGAGCTTGAGAAACCGCATGCGCCTGTCATGGAAGCACTCGTCGAAGCAGAGCATCACAAATCGGCTCAAAGCTTCATGTCAACGGAAGAAATTCATTACGGTTACTGCACGGAAATCATGGTGCGTTTCCAGGACGATAAATTAGCAGATACGCCGTTCAGTGAAGAAGCATTCCGGAACGAGCTCGCGGAATTCGGTGATTCATTACTCGTCGTTGCAGACGAAGAGTTACTGAAGGTTCATGTTCACGTGGAAACACCGGGTGAAGTCATCACGAAAGGTCAGCGTTTTGGTGAACTTGTTGCCGTCAAGATTGAAAACATGCGTCAACAGCACTCGACGATCCTCGAAGAAGAAGGCGTCAATCAAGTGGCGGCTCCGGTTGCGACAAAAGCAAAAGCCCAGTCAGCGCTTGTAACGGTAGCGATGGGTGAAGGAATCAGCGAACTCTTTAAATCACTTGGCGTCAGTGTCGTCATCGAAGGCGGACAAACGATGAATCCGTCAACGGAAGACATCGTCAAAGCCATTGAAGATGCCCATGCGGAACACGTCTACGTGTATCCGAACAACTCGAATATCATCATGGCAGCAGAACAAGCGGCATCAGTTGCTTCTTGTGGTGTGACGGTCGTGAAGTCGAAGACCGTACCTCAAGGACTGGCGGCGACCATCGTCTACAATCCGGAAGCAACAGTCGCTGAAAACGAACGTCATATGACGGATGCGATCGCAGCAGTTAAATCCGGTCAAGTCACATATGCCGTCCGCGATACAAGCATCGATGGTGTCGAGATTAAAAAAGACGATCATATGGCGATTGCCGAAAAACAAATCATTGCAACGGATCATTCAAGCCTCGGGGCTGTCAAGAAACTCGTGGATACACTTGTGACAGACGAAGATGAAATCATCACGGTTCTGTTTGGTGAAGGAGTGGCACAAGAAGAAGTCGACGAACTGGTCGCCTACATCGAATCCATCAATCCGGAAGCGGAAGTAGAAGTCCATGATGGAAAACAACCGCTCTACTCGTATATCTTAAGCGTCGAATAATATAAAACGTGAACGTACCTTTTCACATATCCCACCATCTGCGATAATAGAGGTGGGATTTTTGTTTAGTTGAAAGAGAGGGGAAAAGAAGATGAAGTATCGGAGTGTATTTGATATCATCGGTCCAATCATGGTCGGACCATCCAGTTCGCATACGGCGGGGGCAGCACGGATTGGATTGATGGCGGGGAAATTGTTTGGCGAGCAGCCGACGGATATTACGATTACGTTTTATGGGTCATTTGCGGACACGTACCGGGGACACGGAACGGACGTCGCCATTATCGGCGGTGTCCTCGGCTATGATACGTTTGACGACCGGATTCCGGAATCAATCAAGATTGCGGAACAAAAAGGAATCCGGATTCATTTTGAAACAAGTGAAGCCTTGACGGATCATCCGAACACGGCACGTGTTCATCTGACGGATGGACAGGCGGAGTTTGAGCTCGTAGGCATTTCAATCGGCGGGGGAACGATTGAGATTACCGAGTTGAACGGAGTACCGTTGAAACTGTCAGGCGGTGGACCGGCCCTGATCGTCCTGCACCATGACCGCTTTGGGGCCATCGCAGCTGTCACAAGTATTTTGGCCGATTATGAAATCAACATCGGTCACATGGAAGTATCGCGTCACGAAAAAGGCAAGCAGGCATTGATGGCGATCGAAATCGACGACCGCATGCCGACTGCCGTACTCGAAGAAATCAACCGTTTACCACAAGTCGAGCGTTCTGTCATGATGGGAGAGTGAAGAGATGTTTAAATCCGTAAAAGAACTCGTCGCACTGGCGACTGAAAAAAATGTACCGATTTCAGAAATCATGATTGAACAGGAAATGACGGTCCGGCACCTTGAACGGGATGAAGTCCTCGGAATGATGGAACGGAATCTTGAAGTCATGGAAGCAGCGGTCGAACGGTCGCTGACAGGGGATGGTGTCGAATCGGTCACTGGTCTGACCGGCGGCGATGCTGTGTTGTTACAGCGATATCGGGCAAGCGGACAAGGATTATCCGGCGATCTGTTGTTAGACGCCGTCAGTAAGGCGATTGGCACAAATGAAGTCAATGCAGCTATGGGGAAAATCTGTGCGACACCGACAGCCGGTAGTGCAGGCGTCGTTCCGGGCACGTTATTCGCAGTTCGGGAACGTTTGAATCCGAGTCGCGAACAGATGCTGCGCTTCCTGTTTACATCCGGTGCGTTCGGTTTTGTTGTGGCGAACAACGCGTCCATTTCCGGCGCGGCGGGCGGATGTCAGGCGGAAGTCGGTTCGGCAACGGCCATGGCAGCGGCGGCAATCGTTGAAATGGCAGGTGGAACACCCGATCAATCGGCCCACGCGTTTGCGATCGCCCTTAAAAACATGCTCGGACTCGTCTGCGATCCGGTTGCCGGACTCGTTGAAGTACCATGCGTGAAACGAAATGCCATGGGCGGAGCGAACGCGCTTGTTGCAGCCGATATGGCGTTAGCCGGTATCACGTCACGGATTCCGTGTGACGAAGTCATCGGAGCGATGTATGAAATCGGTCAAATGATGCCGTCCGCCTTACGGGAAACCGCGAAAGGCGGACTCGCCAACACACCGACAGGGCGTTGGCTCGAATCAAAAATCTTTGGGGAACTCTCGAATGAATCCATCAAATAAAGTAACCGCATTAAAAGGAGTCGGGCGCGATTTAGCCCGTAAACTCGAAGAAATGGATATGTTGACGATTGCGGACGTGCTTGAGCACGTCCCGTTTCGTTATGACGATTTTGTGACCGGCAGTCTGACAGAGGCAATCCATGAAGATAAGGTGAAATTCACAGGACAGGTTCAATCGGAAGCACTTGTCCGGTATTACGGAAAAGGAAAAAACCGACTCACGTTCCGTCTGCTTGTCGAAGACCGTTACAGCGTCACCGTGACGATGTTCAACCGTGCTTTTTATAAAGATCAGTTAAAACTCGGTGAAGAAGTGACGGTCAGCGGCAAATGGGATTTACACCGGATGACGATCTCAGCGACAGAATTACAATTCGGAGCGATTGAAGGGGAATTGACACCGGTCTATTCGCTCAAAGGGGACATGCGGATGAAGACGTTCCGGCGGGTCGTCGAACTGGCTTTTGCCGAATGCGAAGCCCTCGAGGAACGAATTCCGGAAAACATTCGTAAGACCTATCGACTACTGGACCGGATGACGATGTTGCGTCGGTTGCACTTCCCGACAACCCGGCAAGATTTAACGACTGCCCGGAGAAGTTATGTCTATGAAGAATGTCTGTACTTCCAACTGAAGTTACAGACGTTACGCCTCGGGAAACGAAAGGGACAAGGTCTTGCTTTACCGTTGTTCCAGCAAGAAATCGATCAATTCATTGCCACGTTACCGTTTCCGCTCACCGGAGCGCAAAAGCGGGTGACGGACGAAATTTTGGCTGACATGCATCGACCGGAACGGATGAACCGGCTTCTCCAAGGAGACGTCGGAAGTGGAAAAACAGTTGTGGCGGCGATTGCCCTCTTTGCGGCGGTCCGCGCGAATAAACAAGGGGCACTGATGGTGCCGACAGAAATTTTAGCGGAACAGCATGCCTCTTCGCTTGCACCGCTCCTCGAGCCGCTCGGCATTAAAGTTGGATTATTGACGAGTTCCGTCAAAGGAAAAAGCCGGCTCCTTCTGCTGGAAGCGTTACGGCAAGGGGAAATCGACGTATTGGTCGGGACTCATGCCTTGATTCAAGATACGGTCGTCTTCAAGGACCTTCATCTCGTCATCACGGATGAACAACACCGGTTTGGAGTCGAACAACGAAAACGCCTGCGGGCGAAAGCAGAACAGGCAGATGTTCTTTACATGACAGCGACACCGATTCCACGGACGCTAGCAATTTCCGTGTTTGGCGATATGGATGTCTCAATCATTGACGAGATGCCGGCAGGAAGAAAAGAAATTGAAACTTATTGGGCAAAACCGGAACAAATGGAACGGGTTTTCGGGTTTGTCGAAAAAGAGTTACTGCTCGGTCATCAAGCGTATGTCATCACGCCACTGATTGAGGAATCTGAATCACTGGATGTGCAAAATGCAATCGAGCTGCATTTGCTTTTAACAGAACGGTTTTCCACGCAACGTGTCGGATTGATGCACGGCCGTCTCAGTTCGTCCGAAAAAGACGACGTCATGCAGGCCTTTAAAGAAAATCAAGTGCAAGTCCTGGTCTCGACAACCGTCGTCGAAGTCGGTGTCAACGTCCCGAATGCCTCGATTATCGTCATTTATGATGCGGAACGGTTTGGTTTGGCCCAATTACACCAGTTACGCGGCCGGGTCGGGCGGGGAGCAGCCCAGTCTTTTTGTATCTTGATCGCCGATCCGTCTTCCGATACCGGAAAAGAACGGATTAAAACGATGACGGAAACGAACGACGGATTTAAGTTGGCAGAAAAGGATCTTGAGTTACGCGGAGCCGGAAACTTTTTTGGGACCGAACAAAGCGGCTTGCCACGATTTGTGTTGACCGATCCGGCACTCGACATCCAGGTGATGGAGACGGCGCGAAACGATGCGGTTCGTCTGCTCCGTTCCGATGCCTTTTGGCAACACCCGGAGTACGCGGTTTTACGCCGATATATCGAACAGCAGGGACTGCTGGATGGAGAAAGAATCGAATAATACTTGAAAGTGAACAACAAGGGATATATACTACTATTAGTACCAGGTAATAATGGTAGTTATCCTTCTTGTGGGAGGAACGTACATGCGGGTACCTAAAAAAGAGCGACAAACTGAACTACAGCATACAATTGAACAAAATCCGTTCATTACGGATGAAGCATTAGCCACTCATTTCAATGTCAGTATCCAGACGATTCGACTGGACCGGATGGAAATGAAGATTCCGGAATTACGTGAACGGATTAAACACGTCGCGACGGAACGGCTAGATGATGTGCGTACATTGACTGAAAATGAAGTCATTGGTGATATGATTGACCTGAAACTAGATACATCGGCGATTTCGATTTTAGAAATCCTACCGGAACACGCGTTCAGCCGAAATGCCATTGCCCGCGGACATATTTTGTTTGCCCAAGCCAATTCATTGGCCATCGCCTTGATTGATGATGAACTGGCTTTGACGACAAAAGCCAACGTCCAGTTTACACGGTCCGTTCACGTCGGTGAACGTGTCGTGGCAAAAGCATTCGTCAGTTCGCACCGGCAGGATGGCAGATCGGACATCAACGTCGAGAGTTTTGTCGGCGATGAGTGTGTGTTCATCGGTGAATTTACGGTGTATCGAAGTAGTAAGGAGGAGTCAAAATGATTTTAGCAGTAGACGCAATGGGAGGAGATCATGCTCCACGCGCCATCGTAGAAGGAGTCGTTCAATTTTTAGCGGAGCGTCCGACGGAACAGATTGAAATCCGTCTGGTCGGCGACGAATTGAAATTACGTTCGTATGACATCAAGGATCCGCGTGTGAAAATCGTTCACGCCGCATCTGTCATTACCGGAGAAGACGAACCGGTCCGAGCAATCCGTCGCAAGAAAGACAGCTCACTCGTGGTGGCTGCAAACCTGGTGAAATCAAAAGAAGCAGATGCTTTGATTTCAGCAGGCAACACGGGTGCACTCATGACAGCCGGATTGTTCGTGATTGGTCGGATTGAAGGGATTGACCGTCCGGCATTAGCGCCGACGTTCCCGACACGAAATGGAAAAGGGGTCGTCATCTTAGATGTCGGTGCCAATCCAGACGCAAAAGCCGAACATCTTTTGGATTATGCGATCATGGGGTCGGTCTACGCAGAACAAGTCAGAGGAATCAAACAACCGAAAGTGGCCTTGCTGAATATCGGATCAGAAGCCGGTAAAGGGAATGCCCTGACGAAAGAGACCTATCCTCTACTTGAGACCGCACCCATCCATTTTGTCGGGAATGTCGAAGCGCGAGAAGCGATGAGCGGGGAAGTGGATGTCATCGTGACGGAAGGTTTCGCCGGAAACACGCTGTTAAAGAGTACAGAAGGCGCCGCCAGTATGATCATGGGTGTCATGAAAGAACAATTCATGAGTTCATTCAGTTCAAAAATCGCGGCTTTGATTTTAAAACCGAAGCTGAAAAAAATGAAACAACTGCTTGCTTATGAAGAATACGGCGGAGCCGGGTTATTCGGAATTGCCGCTCCGGTCATCAAAGCCCATGGTTCGAGTAATGCCTATGCGTTCAGCCGGGCGTTGGTACAAGCAGAGCAGATGGTCGAACAGCAGGTAGTTACAAAAATCATCGAGGCAAAAACAACGAAAGAAATCTAAAGGGGTGAGACGGATGGGTAAAACGGTTTGGATGTTCCCAGGTCAAGGATCACAAATGCCAGGAATGGGACAAACACTTCTCCATCATGAAGAGTCACGTCAAGCATTGATGGACCTCGGGACACGGATTGGTCTTGATTTAACGGATCTGTTGACGACAGGGACAAAAGAAGATTTGAAACCGACGGAAATCGCACAACCTGCCATCGTTGCACACAGTACGCTGCTTGCGAATCGTTATGCGGCGCTTGGTCATCGGCCGGACTTCGTACTCGGACACAGCGTCGGAGAGTACAGTGCACTCGTTGCCGCATCTGTCTTGACGGCAAGTGAAGCGGTCTATCTCGTACGCGAACGAGGAAATCTGATGAATCAAGTAACGGGCGGGACGATGGCAGCTGTCATCGGTCTAAACGACGTCGAAGCAGCCCATCATGCTGTCGAGTCCATTGCGGCAACGGGAGAAATCGTTCAAATCGCCAACTACAACTGTCCCGGACAATTCGTGATTTCAGGACAAGTTGCAGCTGTCGAGACGGCGACTGCGAAATTAAAAGAGTTGGGCGCGAAACGTGTCCTGCCGCTTGATGTATCAGGAGCATTCCACTCGTCGTTAATGACACCGTTTGCCTCACGGTTCGAAGATATTTTGGTTTCTTCACCATTCCAGGCGGCAAAAACGAAATTCATTTCGAATGTCGACAGTGATTTCCACGATCAGCCGGATGAGTTGATCCGTTTACTTGTCCAACAATTGTATTCACCGGTTCGTTTTGAAGCCTGTGTGGAAAAATTGATTGCAGAAGGTGCGGATACATTCATTGAATTCGGTCCGTCGTCACCGCTCAGCGGTCTCGTCAAGCGGATTAAAAAAGACGTCAAGATTGTCAGCATCACGACACTTGAACAATTAGAAGCGGAGGCGATTCGTTGAATAAGGTAGCACTCGTCACCGGCGCCTCACGTGGAATCGGAGCCGCTATCGCCAAACGGTTGGCGGCAGACGGATTCCGGATTGTCGTGAACTACGCCGGGAATACAGCAAAAGCAGAAGAAGTCGTTTCGGCCATCGTCGATGCGGGCGGTGAGGCCATTGCCGTCCAAGCAGACGTGGCAGATGCCGAGCAAGTCAAGGCATTGCTGAAAACGGCACTGGATACTTACGGTCAGTTGGATTGTGTCGTCAACAATGCCGGAATCACGCGTGACGGTCTGTTAATGCGAATGAAAGAAGCAGATTTCGATGCGGTTCTAAACACCAATTTAAAAGGTGCGTTTCTTGTGACACAAGCGGCGACGCGGCCGTTGTTAAAGACGAGCGGTCGTATCATCAATATCGCTTCCGTCGTCGGCATTACCGGTAATCCCGGTCAAGCCAACTATGTAGCGGCGAAAGCGGGACTGATCGGATTTACGAAGTCGGTCGCACGCGAACTGGCAAGTAAAGGCGTTACGGCAAATGCGATTTGTCCCGGTTTCATTGAAACCGATATGACGGATGAATTGACAGAAGCGCAACGTAATCAGACGCTCGATCAAATTCCGTTAAAACGATTTGGTCAGACGGACGATATTGCATCGCTCGTTAGTTTCATCGCATCAGACAATGCTCGTTACATCACTGGTCAAACTTTGGCAGTCGATGGCGGCATGACAATGTAAGTGAACTGTGGTAGTACTTTGCCAAATTGGCAATCATCTTATATACTCAACTCATGGAGGGATTTTAAAATGACAAAAGAACAAATTTTAGTAGACGTGCAAGAAGCAATCGCAGAAAAATTAGGTAAAGAACAGAGTGAAATCACACTCGACAAATCGTTTAAAGACGATCTCGGAGCAGATTCACTTGAAGTCATGGAACTCGTAATGGATCTCGAAGATAAATTCGAAATCACAATCGAAGATGACCAAGCAGAAAACTTAAAAACAGTCGGCGATGTCGTTAGCTACATCGAAACACAAGTCTAATATATGAAGCTGAACCCACCGCGTATTTGCGGTGGGATTTAGCTGTTTAGGAGGCATTATGACAAATCAAAAAGGACGTCGTGTCCGAAAAGGACCCTATGTAAAGCGACGCAAAGACTCACGGGCTTTGGCGCAAATTGAACAGAAGTTCGGACAGCTCCAGGAACGGCTGGATATTCATTTTGCGAATGTAGAACTATTGAAGCAAGCATTTACACATTCTTCGTTTGTGAATGAGCAGCGTGAATCAGACGGGGATAATGAACGTCTTGAATTTCTGGGTGACGCGGTACTTGAATTGACAGTCTCCCGTTATCTCTTTCAACACTACCCGGAACGTTCCGAGGGGGAATTAACAAAGCTGCGTGCGGCCATTGTCTGTGAGCCGTCACTGGTACAGTTCGCGAATCATTACGAGTTTTCTGAAATGATTCTACTTGGTAAAGGAGAGGAACTGACAGGGGGAAGAAATCGTCCGGCACTACTCGCGGATGTATTTGAAGCCTTCATCGGTGCCTTATACCTCGATCAAGGGATTGAAGCTGCAGAACGATTCCTCGCCGAAGCGGTTTTTCCGAAAGTGGCGTCTGGATTTTTTGAAGAACAAACTGATTTTAAAAGTCAACTCCAGGAAGCGATCCAGCGGGTCGGACTGGGACAGATCGAGTATGAAATCATCGAAGAACGCGGACCTGCACACAGTCGGGAGTTCATCTCGCGCGTGCACATCGCGGATAAGCTGGAAGGCATCGGAACCGGCCGCTCGAAAAAAGAGGCGGAACAGCAGGCTGCCAAACAAGCCTTGCTTGAACTGAAAAACAGCTTTTGACATGAAAAAAGGCACCCATTTCAAAATGGAGTGCCTTTTTGTGAGGAATCTTAAACGGTTTTCAATGATTTCAGTTCATCGACGATGGCATCGACTTCTGCTAATGTCAACGACTCACGCATCATGACGAAATCATAAATCTCTTTTAAATCGTCATTTTTTGTTCCATCGAATTGTTCCGCCTTGATGACACCTTTGTTAATGATGTTCAATTTATCCAGGATCTCTACGATCATTTGTTCAATTGTCATGTCTTAAAATCTCCTCTTCATCTCTTTAAGCCTAACATTACCATAAAAGCTACCATTTTGTAGACCTTTCGGCTATGGTAAACTAAAAGAAAATCAAAAAGAAATTTAAACATATGGGTGGTCAAGATGTACTTAAAACGAATTGAAATCAATGGCTTCAAGTCATTTGCTAGTCGGACGGAGCTCGACTTCCTTCCGGGAGTCACGGCTGTCGTCGGACCAAATGGCAGCGGGAAGTCCAATATATCGGATGCAGTACGCTGGGTGCTCGGTGAGCAGTCGGCTAAATCATTACGCGGTGCGAAGATGGAAGATGTCATCTTTGCCGGAAGTATCTCGGAACACCGGAAACAATTTGCGGAAGTCACCCTCGTGCTCGACAATGAATCGGGGACGGTCGCTTTGCCGTATCAAGAAATCAATGTGACCCGGCGTGTCACGCGAAACGGAGACAGTGACTACTTCTTAAATAAAAAACCGTGCCGTTTAAAAGACGTGCTCGATTTATTCATGGATACCGGGTTGTCCCGCGATGCGTTTGCCATCATCGGTCAAGGACGGGTCGAACAAGTCATTTCCGGAAAACCGGAAGAACGGCGCTCTGTCATCGAAGAGGCGGCCGGTGTTTTGAAATACCGGAACCGTAAAAAACAAGCCGAAAGAAAATTAACGGATACAGAAACAAATCTTTCCCGTGTCGATGATATTCTGTACGAACTGGGTGGACGAATTGAGCCGTTACGGGAACAAGCGTCACTGGCAAAAGAATTTTTAGTAGCCCGTGAACGGTATGACTTCTTGGAACGGGGCATCATTGCGACCGAAATCGAGCAGTATATGACACAACTCACTGACGTGTCGACGGAAATCGAATCCTGCCAAGCCCAACTGCTTGCGGAGCAGGAGCGGTTGCAAGAGACAATAGCGACAAGGGAAACACAAGAAACATCGTTAGAAGAGAAGCGGCGCTTAGAAACGGAAATGCAGGACCGCCTGCGGCTCGTATCGACGAAACTCGTTGAAATCGAAGGAGCTTTAAACCTGGCGAAAGAACGGGAAAAGCACGGAGCGGAAATGAAAGCGCGTCTTGAACAGGAAGTAACGGTTGCAGAACAACGGGTAGCGCAAATCGAACAAGAAGAACAGACGGTGCTGAAGCAACAGCAAGAGACACAACAACTGTACTTGCAGACAGTCGCCAAACGGGAACAAGCCGATGCCGCCTTATCTTACTCCGACCGGGACTTTGAAAAGGAAGCCGAACAATTGCGTTCGGAAGCATTTGAAGTAGCGAGCCGGTTGGCGGCGACGACCAATGCATACCATCGGGCGCAACAAGATCTGTTACATGCAGAAGAGCAGCAACGGAGCTTTTCGGAAAACGTCGGCTCAAAACAAACGGATCGTTCGACGTATGAAGCGGAAACGATTCGCCTTGCACAGCAGGTAGAAGAATTACGGAATCGCTTGGAAACATTGCGTCAGGAAGAAAAGACACAGCAAGACCAGCATCGTCAGCAACAGGAGACGTTGCGCCAAATGGAACAATCAATCATCGATCTCCACCGACGCCGCGATAAGACCGAAGACCGGATTGAATTTTTGGAATCTGTCAAAGCCGACTACAGTGGTTATTTCGGAGCCGTCAAAACCGTCTTAAAACAGCGGGACCGGATTGCCGGTATCCACGGTGCCGTCGCGGAACTGATCACCGTTCCCGCCCGCTTCGAGGCAGCGATTGAAACCGCACTGGGCGGCGCGATGCAAAACGTCGTCGTCGATACCGATGTGACGGGACGGAAACTGATTCAAGAGTTGCGCCGGCTGAATGCCGGGCGGGCGACGTTTATGCCGCTCTCGTCGATTCAGCGCCGGGAACTGAGTGCTTCCGTCCAGCAAAGTGTGTCAGGGATGCCGGGATATCTCGGCGTCGCAAGTCAACTGGTCACGACGCGGGAAGACTTTACGAAACTAAAAGATAATCTGCTTGGGACGACACTCGTTGTCGAATCACTTGAACAAGCCAATGCCATCGCCCGTTCCACCGGACACCGTTACCGGATCGTGACGCTCGAGGGTGACGTCGTTAACGTCGGCGGATCGATGACGGGAGGCAGTCGTAAAAAAGGAACACCGCTCTTCAGCCAATCCCGTGAACTGGAAGAGTTGCAGGCGGGATTGAAACAAGGTCAAGCTGTCATTCGTGAACAAGAGCGTCGGCGTGATGAAATGAAAACAGCCATGCAACAACTCGTCGGCTCGCTGGAAACAAATACCCGTGATATTCAATTGGTTCAAGCACAGTTGGAAAGTGTTCGCGAAGCCTACACGGATGCGAAGCGCAGTCTAGCCGTCACATCTTCTGAATTATCGGTCCACGACGGTCAATTGACCCGTCTCGCTGAACAAGCGGCAGAGGCGAAGTCCATCATCGCGGCATCAGAGCGGGACATGGAACGGTTAACGAACCGGCAAGCGGAATTGCGGCAAGCAATCGATCAACTGAAGGAAGCACAGTCACGCGGAGCAGTTGCGGTCGAAGAATTAAAGCAACAGCAAGCGGAAGCCTTGCTTGAGGAACGGACTGTCAGCATGACACATGACCAAATCGACCGTGAGGTAACACGCCTCCGTGAGACATTGAGTCATGCAAAATTAGAACGAAGTCATAAACGCCGTGATCTGAAGCATGTCCTGGAAGGATTCGACGAAGCGAAGATTGATGCCCTGCACACTGAGAAAACGCAGATGCAACAGGAACAAACTTCAGTCGAACGCGAATTGACGCTTGTGACGGCAGAAATTCAGCAGGCGGCAGAAAACTTACGTCTGTTACGGATTCAGGAAGCGAAACTGACAGAAGCCCGGCAAGGGACGACACAGCGTCTCGATCAAGCCCGGCTTACTCAGGGACGGCTCAGTACACGCCTTGAGACCCGTCACGAGACACTGGAAGAGATGGGACTGGTCGCCGAGTTGATTCAACCGCTGACGATCTCATTCGAGGAGGCAAAGGAAGAATTGCATCTTCTGAAACGGCAACTCGAGGAAATCGGGATTGTCAATCTCGGTGCGATTGAAGAGTTTGCCGAAGTCGATCAACGTTTTACGTTCCTGTCCACGCAACGCGACGATCTGGTCAGTGCGAAGACCGATTTGTATGCGGTCATCGAAGAAATGGACCGGGAAGTCATCCGGCTGTTCAAACAGACGTATACAGCGGTCCGGGAACATTTCCGGGAAACGTTCCGCGAACTGTTTGGCGGCGGGGAAGCCGACTTGATCCTCGTCGACCCTACGGATCTGTTGACAAGCGGTATTGATATCGTGGCGAAACCGCCCGGTAAAAAGTTACAGAACCTGTCCTTGTTGTCGGGCGGAGAACGAGCGCTGACAGCGATTGCTTTATTGTTTGCCATCTTAAAAACACGCCCGGTGCCATTCTGTGTTTTGGATGAGGTCGAAGCAGCCCTCGATGAGGCGAACGTCGCCCGATTCGGAGAGTTCGTTCATCAACTGGCACGTGAGACCCAGTTCATCATCATCACCCACCGTAAGGGGACGATGGAGTCAGCGGATGTCCTGTATGGTGTGACGATGCAACAAAATGGTATTTCTGAAGTATTATCCGTTAAACTGGAAGAAGCGAGACGGACATTAAGCGAAGAAGTAGAACCAAAGGGGATAAAAAAATGAGTTTCTTTAAAAAGTTAAAAGACCGGTTGACGACTTC
The DNA here is from genome assembly GCF_033342815.1 of Exiguobacterium artemiae. GTDB lineage: Bacteria > Bacillota > Bacilli > Exiguobacteriales > Exiguobacteriaceae > Exiguobacterium_A > Exiguobacterium_A artemiae_A. The sequence goes on along the minus strand of NZ_JAWPEN010000003.1, from coordinate 155,964 downwards.
GACACAAGAAGTGACGTCGAAATTTACGGAAGGTTTGACGAAAACGCGGGACGGATTGGCGAATGCCGTCAATGATCTCGTCTACCGCTTCCGGGAAGTCGACGAAGATTTTTTTGAAGAGTTGGAAGAAGTCCTGATTCAGGCGGATGTCGGTGTCACGACGACGATGGATCTTGTCGAAAAGTTAAAAATTGAAGTCAAACGTAAAAACGTCAAGGATACAAAAGAAGTGCGTGACGTACTTGTCGAAGTTGTCGCCAACATGCTGGTGGAAGAAGAAGAGTCCGAACTTGATCTCAGTCATGAACTCAATGTGATCTTATTTGTCGGTGTCAACGGCGTCGGGAAAACGACGACAATCGGTAAACTGGCGAATCGTCTGAAAAACGAAGGCAAAACGGTGATGCTCGCAGCCGGCGATACATTCCGGGCCGGTGCAATCGACCAACTTCAAGTCTGGGGTGAACGTTCCGGTGTTCCGGTCATCCGTCAGGGAGAAGGATCGGATCCGGCGGCAGTCATCTATGATGCTGTCCAGGCCGCAAAAGCACGCCGTGTCGATGTCCTGATTTGCGATACGGCCGGCCGTCTGCAAAACAAAGTCAATTTAATGAATGAACTTGAAAAAGTAAAACGTGTCATCGAACGGGAAATTCCGGGAGCACCGCATGAAGTATTGCTTGCGCTTGACGCGACGACGGGTCAAAATGCAATGGTTCAAGCAAAAGCCTTTAAACAGGCGACCGATGTCAGCGGAATCGTTCTGACGAAGCTTGACGGAACGGCGAAAGGCGGAATCGTTCTTGCGATTAAGAATGAGCTGGATCTGCCGGTGAAATTCGTCGGTCTCGGTGAAAAAATCGATGACTTACAACCGTTCGATGCCGAACAATTCGTCTATGGATTATTCGGGGATGTCTTTGAAGAAAAAGAAACAGTCGAAGAAGTCCGAGAAGAGGACTGACCTCGATTTCCTTGTAAAGAAAAAAACTTGACAACACACTGTGAGGGCTGTACTATACTATCTGTAAAGGAATTTCACTTAACAACCGTGGAGGTGCTCGAATGACACTTGATAAGACGAACCGGATGAATTATCTGATTGACTTTTATCAGGAGCTTTTGACGCCGAAACAACGGAATTATATGTCACTCTATTATCTGGATGACTTTTCGTTAGGTGAGATCGCCGATGAGTTTGAAGTCAGCCGACAAGCAGTCTACGACAACATAAAACGTACGGAAGCGATGCTTGAACAATATGAAGAACGACTGGGTCTGTTTGCAAAGTATGAACAGAGAAAGTTACTCCTTGATCAGTTAAAGCAACTTGACCTTCCGAGCGAAGCTCACGTGACCATTGCGGCACTTGAGCAATTAGAGTAGGGGGCAATTTCATGGCATTCGAAGGATTATCGGAACGGCTTCAAGCCAGCCTCGCTAAAATGCGGGGTAAAGGTAAGATTTCTGAAGCGGACGTAAAAGAAATGATGCGTGAGGTCCGCCTTGCGTTATTAGAAGCTGACGTCAACTTCAAAGTCGTCAAACAATTCGTAAATGATGTGAAAGAACGTGCAGTCGGGCAAGATGTCATGACGTCTCTCACACCAGGTCAGCAAGTCGTCAAAATCGTCCATGACGAATTGACGAAACTGATGGGGTCAGAAGTTTCTCCGTTGACGTTATCGAACCGTCCGCCAACCGTCATCATGATGACCGGTTTACAAGGGGCAGGTAAGACGACGACGGTCGGAAAACTCGCGAATCATTTACGGAAGAAACAAAATCGCAGTCCACTGCTCGTCGCAGCGGATATTTACCGACCGGCTGCGATCAAACAGCTCGAGACGTTAGGGAAACAACTCGAACTGCCGGTTTTCTCAATGGGAGATCAGGTCAGTCCACAAGAGATTGTTACGAACGCTCTCGACTATGCAAAAGAGCATCACCACGATATCGTGTTGATCGATACGGCGGGACGCTTACATATCGACGAGGACCTGATGCAGGAACTGGTTGATGTGAAAGAAATCGCCAAACCAAATGAAATTTTCCTTGTCGTCGATTCAATGACGGGTCAGGACGCTGTCAATGTCGCGCAAAGCTTTAATGAAAAGCTGGGTGTGACAGGTGTCGTCTTGACGAAGCTCGACGGGGATACTCGAGGCGGAGCAGCACTCTCCATCAAGGCAGTCACCGGAGCACCGATTAAATTCGTCGGTCTTGGAGAGAAGCTGGACGCAATCGAGCCATTCTATCCAGAGCGGATGGCGTCACGGATTCTCGGCATGGGAGATATGCTGACGCTGATTGAAAAAGCGGAGTCTCAAATGGACGCAACTCGCGCCAAAGAGCTCGAAGGCAAAATGCGCGATGCATCGTTCACGTTTGACGATTTCATCGAGCAGTTACAGCAAGTGAAACAGATGGGTCCTTTGGATGAGTTGTTAGGAATGATTCCGGGTGCCGGTAAAGGAAAGATGAAGGGTCTGAAAAATGCCCAAATCGATGAGAAGCAACTCGTTTATGTCGAAGCGATTATTCAATCGATGACAAAACGAGAGCGGACTGAACCGGAAATTCTCAATGCAAGTCGTCGGAAACGGATTGCGCGCGGCAGCGGTCGCAGCATTCAAGAAGTGAACCGATTGATCAAGCAATTTGAAGACATGCGGAAGATGATGAAACAATTCTCCGGCCAAATGGGCAAAGGGAAAAAGAAAGGCGGCTTTGGCCTCCCATTCTTCTAAAAGTCTTTTCACTTTTGCTGGAACGTTGTATACTAGTGAAGTTGTCAATTTGACTAAACGAAAAAAAATTATTTATTATTTGGAGGGACTTACGAATGGCAGTTAAAATTCGTCTTAAGCGCATGGGCGCAAACAAATCACCTTTCTACCGTGTGGTAGTAGCAGACTCACGTGCACCACGTGATGGTCGTTTCATCGAGCAAATCGGATACTACAACCCGGTTGCTAAACCAGAAGCAGAAGTAAAACTTAACGAAGAGCTTGCTCTTAAATGGCTCGCTGAAGGTGCTAAACCTTCGGACACAGTTCGTAACCTCTTCTCAAAAGCTGGTATCATGGAGAAATTCCACAACGCGAAACTCGCGAAGTAAGACGATTGGAGGTGAGCGAAAGCTTACCTCCTTTTTGTATGGCAAAATAATAACAAGAAACAAGACTTGTGGATAAGGAAGTGAAACAGATGGAATGGTTGGAAGTCGCAAAAATCGCCAACACGCACGGTCTGAAAGGCGAATTGAAACTCCTCGCAAGCACGGATTTTCCGGAACAGCGTTTTAAAGTCGGCAATGAGGTATTTCTTGAATCGAACGGAATCTACACGCCGTTTACGATCAGCAGTTACCGCAAACATAAACAATTCATCATGGTGACGTTCAAAGGCATGCAACACATCAATGATGTCGAGAAATATAAAGGCTTGAAACTGTATGTGCAGCCGGAAGCCTTACAAGAGCTCGGAGAACATGAATATTATTATCATGAAATCATCGGCTGTACCGTCTTTGACGGCGAGGATGAAATTGGTGTCGTCTCCGAGATTCTCGAGACGGGCGCGAACGACGTCTGGACGATCAAACGGCCCGGCAAAAAAGATGTGCTGATTCCCTATATCGAACAAGTCGTCGCTTCAATTGACGTCGAAGCCAAACGGATTCAAATTACACCGTTACCGGGTTTGATTGAAGGATGAACATCACGGTCCTGACGCTATTTCCGGAAATGTTCACGGCGCTGAATCACTCGATTGTCGCCCGTGCGCAAGAGGAGAAGCGGATTGAACTCAACTATGTCAATTTCCGGGACTACTCGACGAATCGTCATGGTCGTGTGGATGATTCTCCTTACGGCGGCGGGGCAGGCATGTTATTGACGCCCCAGCCGATCTTTGACGCGATCGCCGACTTGCCTGAAGCAAAACGGCGTATCATTGCGTTGACACCAACAGGGCGTCGGTTTGATCAACGTCTTGCGGAAGAATGGTCCAAAGAAACGGATCTTGTCTTTTTATGCGGTCATTATGAAGGGTTCGACCAACGGATTCATGATGAACTGGTGACAGATGAAGTCTCACTTGGCGATTTTGTTCTGACCGGCGGCGAACTTGCAGCCATGACGATGATCGATGCGACGGTCCGCCTGTTGCCGGATGTTCTCGGAAAGGCCGCGAGCCATGAAGACGACTCGTTTTCGACCGGTCTGCTCGAATATCCGCATTACACACGGCCGGCTGATTTTCGCGGTTTGACGGTACCGGAAGTTTTATTGTCGGGCAATCATGCCCGGATTGAAACATGGCGCCGTGAACAGGCATTGAGTCGGACGCTTGAGCGCCGACCGGATTTACTCGAAACGGCCGACCTGTCCGAAACCGACCGCCGTTACCTGCAATCAATTTCAGGATTGTCAAACGACTGAAACTGTGATAAGTTAAAACATGTGGCAAAAGCCACCTATTAACGATGTTCCGCTGTTGGATGCCAGAGGCAAATGAAGATACGAACATTGGTGAAAAAAGGAGAAATCATTCATGAACACACAACAATTGTTCCGTGAAATTACACAAGAACAAATCAAGTCAGACGTCCCTGCATTCCGTCCTGGTGATACAGTCCGCGTCCACGTTAAAGTCGTCGAGGGAACGCGTGAGCGGATCCAGCTTTTCGAAGGCGTAGTCATCAAACGTCACGGTGGCGGCATCAGCGAAACGTTTACAGTTCGTAAGATTTCTTACGGAGTTGGCGTTGAGCGTGCATTCCCGCTTCACTCACCACGTGTTGCGCAAATCGAAGTCGTTCGTTACGGTAAAGTCCGTCGTGCGAAACTTTACTACCTCCGTAACCTTCGCGGTAAAGCGGCTCGTATTAAAGAAATTCGTCGTTAATCATGTGAAAAAGTGGCTTGTCTCCGGACAAGCTTCTTTTTTTTATCGTTTATGCGTATACTAGGTTTAGGCAAGAGATTGAGTTGAAGGAGTGGAACGCGTGAAGGAGTTATTTAGTTGGATTAAGGCGCTGGTCGTGGCGCTCGTAATTGCGTTCATCATCCGAACGTTTTTATTCGTCCCGGTTATTGTGGACGGCGAATCGATGATGCCGACCTTACACAATTCGGACCGAATGATTGTCAATAAGGTTCCTTATTATTTCAATGAACCGGAACGGGGGGACATCGTGGTCTTCCATGCGACAGAAACACGGGACTACATCAAACGTGTGATTGCTGTTCCAGGTGATACGATGTACTACAAAGATGATACGTTATATGTCAACGATAAAAAAGTCGAGGAACCTTATCTGAACGAATTTAAGGCACAGATGAATGGTGTTCCGTTAACAGAAGACTTTACACTAGAAGAAAAAACAGCGCAAAAGACTGTTCCAAAAGGAAAAGTGTTTGTGATGGGAGATAACCGTCAAAACTCGAAAGACAGCCGGGATATCGGTTTTGTGGACGAGGATCAAATCGTCGGTACGACGAATTTCGTCTTCTACCCGTTTAATGATGTCCGGTCCGTTGATTGATGACAGCGATCAGTTCTCAAGAAACGAAGTTCACAAAATGTGGACTTCGTTTTTTTGTTCGGACCGGGACAGGGTTCTTTTCTGTCGAAAAGTTGCGTATACTAGAGAATGGATCGTTTCTCTCGAACAGACAGTGAATCGGTAAAACGAGACACGACGTATAAATCGTTCATTATTAGCAGTCCAAGCACTATGAAAACTTGAGGTGGAAGAAATGACAATACAATGGTTCCCGGGACACATGGCGAAAGCACGCCGTGAAGTTACGGAAAAATTAAAATTGATTGATGTCGTCATCGAATTAGTGGACGCACGTTTACCGATGTCGAGCCGTAATCCGATGGTCGAACAAATTACGGCAGGCAAACCGCGACTGATTGTCCTGAATAAATCAGATATGGCGGATGCCCGGCTGACGGAAAAATGGATGCAGGCACTCCGTAAAGACGGTGTCGATGTCATCGCCGTAGATGCGAAGCACAGTAAAGGATTGGGCCAGATTCATGAAGGTGCTTTACGCTTGATGAAAGACAAACATGACCGGATGCGGGATAAGGGGCGGAACCCGAGTGCGATTCGGGCGTTGATCATCGGGATTCCGAACGTCGGGAAATCAACCTTGATCAATCGGTTAGCCGGACGGAACATCGCAATCACAGGCGATCGTCCAGGTGTGACGAAACGTCAACAGTGGATCAAAATGAAAACAGGTGAGATGGAACTGCTTGATACACCGGGAATTCTGTGGCCAAAGTTCGATGACCAGCTTGTCGGTTATCGTTTAGCGGCGACGGGTGCCATTAAGGATGATATCCTGAATATTGATGATATCGCCTTATTTGCAATCCGGGAGCTCAAGTCCCGTTATCCGGAGCAACTGAAAGCCCGTTATCGGTTACAGGACGTGTCAGGTGAAGCTGTCGAGGTGCTCGAGGCGATCGGTAAAAACCGTGGTTTCGTAACAGGCGGTTATGTCGACTTTGAACGGACAAGTGAAATGTTGCTTCATGAGTTACGGACGGAGAAGATTGGTCGGGTCACGCTCGAGACCGTCGAAGAGTGGGCAACCGTCACAGAATAAGACAGGCTTGGGTTTCTCATCATGAGAAATCCAAGCTTTTTTCAAAAAGGAGCTACGTCATGAACATAACGGAAATCAAAACCCGATTGGCTCACGTCTCGCGGGAAGAATTGGAACAAATGAAAAAGGAATTTGCCGAAGATGGCCGAAAAGGGGTTGTCACGGCCTTGAAACAAGCAGAACGCCGATTGTTACAGGAAGAGCAACAACGTGTCCAGTTCCAGGAGCGGTCCCTGTTCGAAGACCGGTACCGTGCACAAGGGCATCAGCGAATTGCCGGAGTGGATGAAGTCGGTCGTGGACCGCTCGCCGGTCCCGTTGTCGCAGCAGCTGTCATCCTACCGGCCGGCTTTTATCATCCCGGGTTGACGGATTCAAAACAGATGTCCAAAAAGCAACGAAGCGCCGCTTATCAGCATATTCAGGAGGTCGCAGAAGTCGCAATTGGTATCATCGAGCCGGAAGAGATCGACCGGATCAACATCTATCAGGCCTCGAAGCAAGCGATGCAACAGGCTGTTGCTCAGCTGACACCGGATGCCTTGTTAGTGGATGCAATGACACTCGATGTCGATCTTCCGCAAGAGTCCCTGATCAAAGGAGATGCGCGGAGCGTCTCGATTGCAGCGGCAAGTGTCATCGCTAAAGAAACGCGGGATACGATGATGGAACAATACGCCGTTCTCTATCCGGAGTACGGTTTTGATCAACATGCCGGATACGGGACAGCACAACACTTACAGGCGCTTGATCGTGTCGGGGTGACACCGATTCACCGGAAGACATTTAAACCGATCCTCGACCGACTTTAGGAGGTAAACCATCGTGCAGATTGAACATCGGGCCTTACTGCCTTTTAAAATCATTGATGCGACCAATCAACCGTTGCGTGAAGGAGCCAACGTCATCGGCAAAGTATTGAAACTTCTCCCAGACGGTCTGATGGAACTGCAGGTTGGCCAACGTGTCTTGACGGCAGGGACGACAGCCGAGCTGAAAGAAGGTGCGACCTACCGCTTTACCGTCACGAGTACAGATGGACAACCGGTGCTAAAAATCGTAGCAGAAGAGTCCGTGCCAAATAAGGCGACAGTCTTACCGGCCTTTAACCGGTTAACCGACTTTTCAAATGACTCGATCCCGCAAACGACGCGGGATGTGTTGCAACAGCTGGGGCAAAAAGTGATGGAAGGATCCGGAACGGCATTTAAACAAGCAATCATCGAATTGGTCCAACTCGCCCGGCATGCGGACGGCATGACGGAAGGACAACTGGACCGGAAGACCAGTGATCAAGTGCTTGCCCAACAGGTCATTCAAGCAACGAATGAAACCGGGCGCGGTATTTTTTTGTTTCAATTACCGCAATTCGGTCCTTTTGAGGAAGTCGATGTCACGATGGAAGCACCGTTTGATCAAAAAGAATTTAATCCCGATCACGCCCGCATCGCTTTTTACTTAAAACTGCCGAAAACCGGTGAAATCGCACTCGATTTATTAATTACGGATCGAAAGATTGCGATTTCCGTTTTTCATCCGGATGAGCGGATAGCAACGTTCATGTCCCATTATCAGCCGACTATCGAGCAGCGTTTGCACGAGCAAGGGTATGATTTGATTCGTTTTGAACAGATCGAATCGGAAAAAGAACGGATCTCATTTCAACCGACGGATCGAAACGGAAGGGTGGACTATCAGATATGAAAAAAGCCATCGCCTTATCGTATGAGGAACAGATGCAGGCGCCTAAGGTCGTCGCGAAAGGATCGGAACGGGTCGCGGAACGAATTCTTGAAGAGGCGTTACAGCACAACATTCCAATCCGTGAAGACGCGACACTGATTACATTGCTCGATGCCGTTCAAGTCTCGGAACAAATTCCAAACGAATTATACGGAGTCATTGCCGAGTTGTTTGCCTTTTTATATCAGCTCGATCAAACGGAAATTTTGAAGAAATAAATGCTTTCGGTCGATAACGATAGACAGCGCTTCCAATTTTAACTACAATGAAAGAGCCGAAACTAAAGGGGTTAAGGGGGATTTTTTCATGAATGTACATGAATATCAGGCAAAAGAGTTACTTCGTTCGTACGGTGTACCTGTTCCGAACGGAATTGCAGCATTTACAGTCGAAGAGGCAGTCGATGCAGCAGAACAATTGTCAGGTCCGATCAAAGTCGTAAAAGCACAGATTCACGCAGGGGGTCGCGGTAAAGCCGGTGGTGTTAAATTGGCTAAATCGCAAGAAGAAGTGAAAGAATTCGCGACAGAGTTACTCGGCAAAACACTCGTCACGCATCAAACAGGTCCAGAAGGTAAAGTCATTCAACGTCTTCTTGTTGAAGAAGGTTGTGCGATTGACAAAGAATACTATCTCGGGATTGTCCTTGACCGTGTAACGGGACGTGTCGTCATCATGGGTTCAAGTGAAGGCGGAATGGATATCGAGGAAGTCGCAGAAGCAACTCCGGAAAAAATCATCAAAGAAGTAGTGGATCCGGCAGTCGGCTTACAAGCTTTCCAAGCGCGTAAACTGGCGTTTGCAATGGGTGTTCCGGTTAAACTCGTCAACAAGTTCGTCGGTATGGTGACGAAATTGTATACATTCTTCGTCGATAAAGACTGTTCAATCGCTGAGATCAATCCACTCGTCACAACAAAAGACGGTGATGTTTTGGCACTTGATGCAAAACTCAACTTTGATTCAAACGCGTTATACCGTCATGCCGATGTCGTTGCACTTCGTGACGAAACGGAAGAAGATCCACGCGAAGTGGAAGCTTCTAAAAATGACTTAAACTATATTGCACTTGACGGAAACATCGGATGTCTCGTCAACGGTGCAGGACTTGCCATGGCGACGATGGATATCATCAAGCACTTCAGCGGCGATCCGGCAAACTTCCTTGATGTCGGCGGCGGTGCGACAAAAGAGAAAGTAACAGAAGCCTTTAAATTGATTTTGTCGGATGAGAACGTCAAAGGGATTTTCGTTAACATCTTTGGTGGAATCATGAAATGTGACGTCATTGCAGAAGGTATCGTTGCAGCAACAAAAGAAGTGGGCTTAGAATTGCCACTCGTCGTCCGTCTCGAAGGAACAAACGTCGATGCCGGAAAACAAATTCTCAAAGATTCAGGTCTAGCGATTACAGCAGCTACATCAATGGCAGACGGCGCAGAAAAAATTGCTGCGCTCGTGAAGTAAGGGGGAGCTAAGGATGAGTATTTGGGTAAATGAATCAACAAAAGTCATCATTCAAGGAATTACAGGGAATCAAGGAATGTTCCACGGTGAACAGATGATTGATTACGGAACGAACCTCGTCGGTGGTGTGACACCAGGTAAGGGCGGCACAGAAGTATTAGGTGTACCGGTCTTCGATACAGTCGCTCAAGCAGTCGGAAAAACAGGTGCCAATGCTTCGATCATCTATGTACCGCCTGCATTTGCAGCGGATGCCATCATGGAAGCGGCAGATGCGAACATCGCCTTGATCATCTGTATCACGGAAGGAATTCCGGTTCTTGATATGGTCAAAGTAAAACGTTACCTGGACGGAAAACCTGTTCGTCTGATTGGACCAAACTGTCCGGGTGTGATTACACCGGGCGTTGCGAAACTCGGAATCATGCCTGGCTACATTCATACACCAGGTCACGTCGGTATCGTTTCTCGTTCTGGAACGTTGACGTACGAAGCGGTTCATCAATTAACGACAGCAGGAATTGGTCAATCCACTGCAGTCGGAATCGGTGGCGATCCGGTCAACGGAACAGACTTCATCGATACGCTCAAAGCGTTTAATGAAGATCCGGAAACAAAGGCCGTCATCATGCTTGGTGAAATCGGTGGAACGGCAGAAGAAGAAGCGGCAGAGTGGGTCAAAGCCAACATGACGAAGCCGGTCATCGGATTCATCGGTGGACAGACAGCGCCTGAAGGCAAACGGATGGGTCATGCCGGTGCCATCATTTCAGGTGGTAAAGGAACTGCTGCAGAAAAAATCAAAACACTTCGTGCCAACGGGATCGAAGTGGCAGAAACACCAGCAATCATTGGTGAGACGTTAATTCGTGTCATTAAAGAAGCCGGTATTTACGATGAATGTGTCACAGGTTCAACTGTGAACTAAACAAGATGTCAGCTGTCCTGATCTAATCAGGACGGCTTTCTTCTATATAAAAGGAGCGTAATGAATGGAGAGAGAACTGTATGCACGTTTTGCGACTTGCCGGGTTCCGTATTCAATCGTTGTCTTGATCGAGCAGTACGGTCTTTTACCGGTAGAGGATTTGCCTGTGTCGAGATCCATAAAAAACCGCTATCAGCAAGCCCTACAATTGGATCAAGTCCCAACGAACCTTCTTGTTCCGGGAGATCCGTATTTCCCAATGCCGTTACTTCAGATTCCTCAACCCGTCTATGGACTTTTCTTCAGTGGTGATCCTTCCTTATTGAGACAGCCGATGATCAGTATCATCGGAAGCCGTCAACCTTCTCCTTCTCACTCAAAACGTCTATCTTTCTTACGTCCATTTTTTGAATCGCCGTTCGTTACCGTGTCGGGTGGCGCACTTGGTATTGATTCTCTTGTACACCGTCTTTCCCTCAAACATCATCAAGCGACGATTGCCGTACTAGCGAGCGGGTTTGACTTTTTGTATCCTGCAAGGCATGCGCCGCTGTTTCAACGGATTCAACAAGACGGACTGCTGTTATCGGAATATCCTGCTCCGACACCCGTTAAAAAACATCAGTTTTTAGAAAGAAACCGGATCATCTCAGGTTTGGCATCAGGATTGATCATCGTCGAAGCGACACGGAAAAGTGGGACGATGAATACAGCCGGACATGCGCTTGAACAAGGAAAAGACGTGTACTGCATTCCGGGATGTCCGACGGAAAAACACTTTCAAGGAACAAATCAATTGATTGCAGAAGGCGCGATTCCACTCTTAAATCCGGAAGAAGTTTCAAAAAGTATCTTGATGAACGTTGACAAATGGGAATCGAGACTACTATGATAAGTGAGATTAAAATACGAGTACGCCTCTAATAGGGAGCGATTGTAATGGCAAAATATTTAGTAATTGTCGAATCACCTGCAAAGGCAAAAACCATCAAACGTTATCTCGGTTCAAACTATACCGTGAAAGCTTCGATGGGACATGTCATCGACTTACCGAAAAGTCAAATGGGTGTTGACGTAGAACATGACTATGAACCAAAGTATATTACGATTCGTGGTAAAGGGCCGGTTTTAAAGGAATTGAAAACGGCCGCTAAAAAAGCACAAAAAATTTATCTCGCAGCCGACCCGGACCGTGAAGGGGAAGCGATCGCTTGGCACTTAGCGAAAGCCCTCGGTGTCGATGAATCGACAGAATGCCGGGTTGTCTTTAATGAAATCACAAAAGACGCCATCAAAGATTCGTTCAAGAGACCCCGCAAGATCAACTATGATCTTGTCGATGCACAACAGGCACGGCGTATCTTGGACCGTCTTGTCGGTTACAGCATGAGTCCGTTACTTTGGAAGAAAATTAAAAAAGGTTTGTCAGCAGGACGTGTTCAATCGGTTGCCGTGAAGATGATCATCGACCGCGAACAGGAAATCAATGCCTTTTTACCGGAAGAATATTGGACGATCAAACTGGAGCTTGATGCAAACGGCGAAAAGCTGGAAGCGAATTTCTACGGAATTGATGGAAAGAAACGTGAACTGCACTCGGAAGAAGAAGTCAATGAAGTACTGGCTAAACTATCCAAGTCCTTTACAGTCGATTCCGTGACGAAAAAAGAACGCCGCCGTAATCCGGCCTTGCCGTTTACGACGAGTTCGCTCCAACAGGAAGCAGCCCGCAAGCTGAACTTCCGGGCAAAGAAAACGATGATGATTGCCCAGCAGTTATATGAAGGAATCGAGCTCGGAAAAGAAGGCACGGTCGGTCTGATTACGTATATGCGGACTGATTCAACCCGGACATCCGAGACCGCCAACATCGAAGCGCAAGGATTCATCGAAAATGCCTACGGAAAAGAATACATCGCTGTTGAAAAACGGAAAGAGAAAAAAGCAGCGAATTCGCAAGATGCCCACGAAGCTGTTCGTCCGACGTCGACGATGCGTGACCCACAACTCGTCAAATCATATTTGTCCCGCGATCAGTTCCGGTTGTACAAATTGATTTGGGAACGGTTTGTTGCCAGTCAGATGGCTCCGGCTGTTCTCGATACTGTAAAAGTGGATTTGGTTTCAAACGATGTCATGTTCCGCGCAAACGGTTCAACCGTTAAATTTGCCGGATTCATGAAAGTCTATATTGAAGACACAGATGATGAGACGGTGACGGACGTCAAGGACGGTTTATTACCACCGCTTGAAGACGGGGAAGTCTTGGAGCAGGAAATGATTGAACCGAAACAGCACTTTACGCAACCACCACCGCGGTATACAGAGGCACGCCTCGTCCGGGCGATGGAAGAGCTCGGAATCGGTCGTCCGTCGACCTATGCGCCAACACTGGATACGATTCAAAAACGCGGATACGTGACGCTTGAAGAGAAAAAATTCCTGCCGACTGAACTCGGAGAACTGGTCATCGACATGATCAGTGATTATTTCCAAGAATTCATCACCGTTCAATTTACGGCGGATATGGAAGCCTTGCTTGATGCGATTGAAAAAGGAGACATGCAGTGGACCGAAGTCGTCGACCCGATTTATAAATCGTTCGAAAAACGACTGACGCGTGCCGAAGCCGAAATCGAAAAAATCGAAATCAAAGATGAACCGGCCGGAGAAGATTGTGAAGTCTGTGGTCACGCGATGGTCATCAAGATGGGCCGTTACGGTAAATTCATGGCGTGCTCGAACTTCCCGGAATGTCGGAACACCAAACCGATTCAAGTTGAAATCGGTGTCAAATGTCCGACTTGCGGAACAGGTGAGATCGTCGAACGCCGGAGTAAAAAAGGCCGTTTGTTCTACGGCTGTTCCAACTATCCGGAATGTGAATTTGTCTCATGGGATAAACCGGTCGAGGAACCATGTCCGGTTTGTAGCAGTATGATGGTACAAAAGAAAATCAAGAACGGTGTGAAAGTAGAATGTACGTCTTGCGGACATCATGAAACACGCATCGATCAGGAGCAAGAGGAGGAATGACCGATGAAACGGGTAACCGTAATCGGCGCCGGACTCGCAGGTTCTGAAGCAGCATGGCAACTTGCGAAACGCGGTGTACAAGTAGATTTATATGAAATGCGACCAGTCAAGCAGACACCTGCTCACCATACGGATCAGTTTGCCGAGCTCGTCTGCTCGAACTCACTTCGAGCGAACCAACTGACGAATGCAGTCGGCGTATTAAAAGAAGAAATGCGTCAACTCGACTCATTAATCCTCAAAGCTGCCGATCTTGCGAGTGTGCCGGCAGGCGGAGCGCTTGCTGTTGATCGGCATGACTTTGCCGGATATGTGACGGAAACATTAAAAAATCATCCGAACGTCACGGTTCATCATGAAGAACTTGAAGCGATTCCGGATGGTCCGACCATCGTCGCGACAGGTCCTCTCACAAGTGCCGCTTTGTCTGAATCACTGAAGCAGTTTACCGGAGAAGATTATCTGTACTTCTTTGATGCTGCCGCACCGATTCTTGACGGCGATACGATTGACCGCGATAAGGTGTATTTAAAGTCACGTTATGATAAAGGGGAAGCGGCTTACTTGAACTGTCCGATGACAGAAGAGGAGTTTACGCATTTCCATAACGAGTTGATCAAAGCAGAAGTCGTTCCCTTAAAGGAATTCGAGAAGGAAATCTACTTCGAAGGGTGTATGCCGTTTGAAGTACTGGCATCGCGCGGACCGAAGACTTTGTTGTTCGGACCGATGAAACCGGTTGGTCTTGAAGATCCAAAAACCGGTGAACGTCCGTATGCCGTCGTTCAATTGCGCCAGGATAACTCCGCCGGGACGTTGTTTAACCTCGTCGGTTTCCAAACGCATCTGAAATGGGGCGAACAAAAACGGATCATCCGTTTGATTCCTGGTCTTGAAAATGCCGAAATTGTCCGTTACGGTGTCATGCATCGGAATACGTTCGTCAATTCACCGAACCTGTTGCAACCTACGTATCAAACACGGACACGCCATGACTTGTTCTTTGCCGGTCAGATGACAGGTGTCGAAGGGTACGTTGAATCAGCGGCATCCGGCTTGACGGCAGGAATCAATGCAGCACGTCTCGTCAATGAGGCGGAACCGGTCGCTTTCCCGAAAGAGACGATGATGGGTGCAATGGCACATTACATCACGACGACAGAAGGAAAGAACTTCCAGCCGATGAACGCAAACTTCGGATTGGTACCAGGACTTGTCGGACAGACAGGTCGTATGAAGAAACCGGAAAAATACGCGCTCCTTGCCGAGCGGGCGTTAGAAGCGATTAAAGACTTTACCGATATGTAAATGGGATGGGGGAGAAGGCGCAATTCAGCGTTCTTTTCTCCCATTTCTTAATTTGTCATAAAAGCGTGATAATTTTGTCATTTTTCCGATTTTTGGTCTATTGTCAGACTACTTACGGTGTGCTATGCTAAGGGCGATTCGAGTATGAAATGGTTAGAAGGGGGCTC
Organism: Exiguobacterium artemiae; assembly: GCF_033342815.1. GTDB lineage: Bacteria > Bacillota > Bacilli > Exiguobacteriales > Exiguobacteriaceae > Exiguobacterium_A > Exiguobacterium_A artemiae_A. The sequence continues at coordinate 140,683 of NZ_JAWPEN010000003.1, read as the reverse complement.
AGCCATGGGAGTAGACTCAGAGTTTGACGTACTGCGAAAATCGTTTTTACGGTATGTACACATCGAACGTCAATTATCTCCAAATACGGGCCGTTCTTATGATCAAACACTTCGACAATACGCCGCTTTTTGCCTCGATCATCAGCTGGGATCGATTGAATTGGCAACTGCACGGCGTTATTTGTTTGCTCTTTATGATCAAAAAGCATCTAAAGCAACGATCGCTCAAAAAGTATCTTGTTTGAAACAGTTCGGGCGTTTTATCACACGGGATACGAATGATGTCAATCCATTTGAAGGATTAAAGGCACCAAAACGTGTCCAAACGCTGCCGACGTTTTTAGTCCCATCAGAATACGAACGATTTTTAGAAGTCTTCCGGACATCAGATGCACTGGGTGTACGGAATGTGGCATTGATTGAGTTGCTGTATGCAACAGGGATGCGTGTCAGTGAATTAGCCGGATTGAACGTAAAAGATTTAGATTCGGACTTGGAATATGTTCATGTATACGGAAAAGGACGAAAAGAACGGATCACACCGATCGGGTCATTTGCGAGAAAAGCCTTGACCGACTATTTGGCGGAACGACAACCGACTGAGGACGAAGAACAAGCCGTTTTTCTTTCCCGTTCAGGCCGTCGTCTGACAACGGACGGGATTCGGAAAATCTTAAAAAAGGCAGACCCCTTTTTATCGAAACATGTGACACCACATGCTTTACGACATAGTTTCGCGACCGACTTACTGGAACGTGGAGCAGATTTACGAGCGGTGCAAGAATTGCTTGGGCATGCTTCATTATCGACGACAGGGCAATATACACACGTCACGACGGAGCGGCTACGACATGTTTATCAGCAAGCGCATCCGCGTGCCTAAGGGAGGAAATAGCATGTTTCATGCAACGACGATTTTTGCGATTCAACATAACGGTCAATCTGCCATGAGCGGAGACGGACAAGTGACTTTCGGTAATCAAGTCATCATGAAGAAAAGTGCAAAAAAAGTCCGGCGTCTCTATGGTGGAAAAGTGATTGCAGGATTTGCCGGAAGTGTAGCTGATGCGTTTACCTTGTTCGAAAAGTTTGAAGCAAAACTTGAGATGTATAACGGGAACCTGCAACGGGCAGCCGTGGAATTAGCAAAGGAATGGCGCGGCGATAAAATGTTACGCCAACTCGAAGCCTTGTTGCTTGTCATGGACGGAACACATTTACTGCTTGTTTCCGGTAATGGAGAAGTCATCGAACCGGATGACGGCATTTTAGCCATCGGTTCAGGCGGCAACTATGCTCTCGCGGCGGGTCGTGCACTTGCTCGGCATGCCGGACATATGACGGCTGAGCAAATTGCCCGTGCAGCTCTTGAAACAGCAGGAGAGTTATGTGTATTCACAAATGATCAAATCATTTTAGAGACGATTGGGGGAAGTGCAGATGCATGAATTTACACCGAGACAAATCGTGGAAAAACTAAATGAACATGTCATTGGTCAGGCAGACGCAAAACGAGCCGTCGCGATTGCACTTCGAAATCGTTACCGCCGGCAACTGCTCGATCCGAGCATGCGTGATGAAGTGACACCAAAGAATATCCTGATGATCGGACCGACCGGTGTCGGGAAAACAGAAATTGCCCGTAGACTTGCTAAACTGGTCCGCGCACCGTTCGTTAAAATTGAAGCGACGAAGTTTACAGAAGTCGGTTATGTCGGCCGGGACGTTGAATCAATGGTCCGTGATCTAGTCGAAGCTTCACTCCGCCTCGTCAAGGATGAGAAGAAGGAAGCTTTAAAAGAACGGGCTGAAGCGGTCGCGAATGAACGGATTGTGGATGCACTTGTCGGTAAAAAATCGTCGACGGGTCTTGGTGGAGGAAATCCATTCGAGATGTTGTTCGGTGGCAATCAAAAACCGCCTGAACAAGAAACTGCAAATGACACCGCCGATCGTTCCGTCATTCGACAACAGCTGTTCCAAGGTCAACTAGAAGACCGCATGATTGATGTCGACATTGAAGAACGCCAAATGGATTTGTTCTCCGGACAACAAGGCATGGAAGGTCTTGCGAATCTGCAGGATATGCTCGGACAAGTCATGCCGAAAAAAACAAAAAAACGTCAGCTGAGCGTTAAAGAGGCACGTCCGATTTTGACCGCAGAAGAAGCAGAACGTTTACTCGATTTAAATGAAGTCCATGATGAAGCCGTTCGTCGTGCAGAACAGATGGGGATCATCTTCGTTGATGAAATCGATAAGATTGCCACGAAGGGACAAGACAGTGCCGGTGTATCGCGCGAAGGTGTCCAGCGTGATATCCTTCCAATCGTTGAAGGTTCGACTGTCGTAACGAAGTACGGTCCTGTGAAGACCGATCATATGTTATTCATTGCAGCCGGGGCTTTCCACATGGCAAAACCATCCGATCTGATTCCGGAGTTGCAAGGGCGTTTCCCGATTCGTGTCGAACTCGACAGTCTGACGGAAGATGACTTCGTCAAAATTTTGACAGAACCAAATCAAGCGTTGCTCAAGCAATATAAAGCTTTGCTTGGTGCAGAGCAAGTCCATGTCACATTTACCGAAGACGCGATTCGTCAAATTGCACGGATTGCGGCACAAGTAAATGATGAAACAGATAATATCGGTGCTCGCCGTTTATATACCATCATGGAACGTGTACTAGAAGAATTATCGTTTGAAGCGGCAGAGATGCCGGAGACAGACGTCACCATCACACCACAATATGTCATGGACCGCGTCGGAAAAGTAGCAGATGATCGTGACTTAAGTCAGTTCATCTTATAAGTGGAGGAAGAAAATCATGAATTTACTGGCAAAAACACGAAAGCTCAACACGATGTTACAACAAGAAGCAAGCACACATGTCGACTTTAAGGTCATGGCAGATCGGTTAAGCGAAGTCATGGAATCAAATACCTTTATCGTCAGCCGTCGTGGAAAGTTGTTAGGGATTGCAATCAAACAACAAATCGAGAATGCACGGATTCGTGGATTCCTCGAAGAGCGCCAGTTCCCGGAAGATTACACCAAAAAATTGTTTAACGTCACGGAAACGACGGCGAACATCGCGATTGACAGTGAGCACACAGCGTTCCCGATCGATAACCGCGATATGTTCGAAACCTCAAAAACGACGATCGTTCCGATTATTGGTGGCGGGGAGCGGCTTGGAACACTTGTCCTTGGCCGGATGCTCGAAGACTTTAATGAAGAAGACTTAGTGCTTGCTGAATACGGGGCAACGGTTGTCGGAATGGAAATCTTACGCGAGAAAGCCCATGAAGCGGAAGATAAGGCGCGGAAAAAAGCCGTCGTCCAAATGGCGATCAATTCTTTATCATATTCGGAGCTTGAAGCAATCGAACATATCTTCGAAGAGTTGGATGGAAACGAAGGATTACTCGTCGCTTCTAAAATTGCCGATCGTGTCGGTATCACCCGTTCCGTCATCGTCAATGCCCTGCGTAAGCTTGAAAGCGCCGGTGTCATCGAGTCCCGTTCACTCGGGATGAAAGGGACGTATATCAAAATTTTAAATGACAATTTCCTTTATGAGTTAGAGCGCATTAAATCGAACTAAAAAAAGGAAAAGCTAGAATTATAAAGAAGACCTAGTAATGTACTAGGTCTTCTTTTTTTTATAGGTATTATTTATCATTTTTATAAGAAAAGGGTTTAAAAAGCGAAATATTAACATCTCATTCCCCTCTTTTTCAAAAAACTTCTTTTCAAACATTGACCTATTTGTTTCAATTATTTCAGATATGTTACTAACCGCTTACGGTATAATACTAAGTTTTACGAGATAAATAGGGGTGGAGGTTGAATGATGAACTGGCTTGGTTCAGATTATGCAACAATGACACAGGCCGTCGATCGGACGGTGGCAGCGCAGAAAGTAATTTCAACAAACATTGCGAACGTCGATACGCCCGGATACAAAGCAAAACGTGTCGTGTTTGGTGATGTCTTGGACTCAGAAATGAAGATGAGTTTAAAACGACACGCGACAATCGGCACTTCAGGAAGTATCGTTGAACAATCGTCTGCTATGCGTAACGATGGAAATGGAGTCGATATTGACCTCGAAATGTCTGAATTATCACGCAATCAAATTGAGTACGAAGCATTGGTCGAACAATTGAACCGGAAATTTTCTGGAATTCAATCTGTTATCCGAGGAGGACGTTAAACCATGAGTATGTTTTCAGGTTTTCATACATCGGCAACAGGACTGACGGCACAGCGGCTGCGACTTGATACCGTCTCTGCTAATATTGCCAATGCCCAGACGACACGCGGTGAGCTAGTCAACGGAGAGTGGCAACCGTATGCCCGTAAGCTGGCCGTCTTAAAAGAGACAGGTACTGGTGTGACAGTCAGTGAGATTCGAAAAGATCAGGAACCGTTTAAGCTGGAATACAATCCGAATCATCCCGATGCAGATGAATTAGGCTACGTTAAAATGCCGAATGTGGATTTATTGAAGGAAATGGTCGATATGATGGGGGCGACGCGTTCTTACGAAGCCAATGTCACGGCGTTAAATGCAACAAAAGCAATGTTAGTCAAAGCGATGGAAATCGGCAAGTAATGAAGGAGATGACACGATGGCGATTCAACCGATTCAAAGCATGCAGATGGTCTTACCGTCTCAATCTGTTGCCAAAACGACACCAAGTGATTTCAGTGAAGTACTCAGTCAAGCCATGAACGGTCTGAATGAAGCGCAACAAGCTTCTTCGCAGGCACGAGTAGATCTTGCGACTGGGAAAACGACGGACTTACATAACATCATGATCAAAACAGAAGAAGCATCGCTTTCTATGCAACTCGCTATCGAAGTCCGGAACAAAGGCATCGAAGCATACCAAGAAATGATGCGTATGCAACTGTGATTGTTAAGGAAAGCGTGGGAGATGTTTGATGAATGAAGGACTAAAAACGCGCTTTGGCGCATTAAAAATGACATGGCAGGAATGGTCGCTCGTCAAAAAGGCAACAATCATCGGAATCATCTTATTTTTAATCGCTGCGATCATTGTTGCAGCGATTTGGTTAAGTAAACCAACGATGACACCACTCTACTCAAAGTTGTCGCCACAAGAGGCTGGGCAGGTAACAGAGAAATTAAATGAAGATGGTGTACAGTCCGAAGTCGTCAGTGGGACTGACGGTGTAACGATTCTTGTACCGGAAGAAAGTGCCGAAAACTTAAAAGTGGAGTTGGCGACAGCTGGAATACCTAAATCAGGTCAAATCGATTATTCCTTCTTTAGCGAAAACGCCGGTTTTGGAACAACAGATAAGGAAATGAACATTCTCGAGCGGGACACGATGCAGACGGAATTAGAAAATCTGATCACGCAAGTCAACGGGATTGATGCTGCGAAGGTCATGATTACATTACCGGAAAAAAGTGTTTTCTTATCAGATAAAGAAGAGACGTCAACCGTCTCGGTCGTCTTGACATCAAGTGCCGGCAGTGACTTGAATCAGCAGACCGTTCAAGGGTTGTATCATCTGATTGCGAAAAGTATTCCGAATTTAAAAGAAGAAAACATTACCATCATGGATCAGTACTTTACGTATTATGAACCGGGCAAGGGAGCACAGACTGCGGGCGGAACAGATCCGATGCAGCTGAAGAAAACAACAGAAAAAGATTTGCGTCAACAAATTCAGCAAATGTTGTCGGTTGTTCTTGGTCCACAAAAGGCATTGGTTTCTGTTACGGCAGACGTCGATGTCACGCAACGTCAGGAAGAACAAAAACTGGTCGAACCGGTGGATCCCGATAAAATCGAGGGAATTGTGACATCGGCAGAGAAAGTCGCCGAAGCATATACAGGAGCGGCTAATGAAGGAACTGCAGGAACTGGTGAGAATGAGACCATTAACTTCCCACAAGGTACAGGGACGGCAGGAGACACAAGCGAGAAGACACACGACATCATCAATTACGAAGTCAATCGAATCACAAAACAGATTACCGGTGCTCCTTATGAAATCCGTGATTTAGGAATTCAAGTCATCGTCGAGCCACCTAAAGGACAAAATCAGATTGATCCGCAACTTCAAACGGACTTGCAGACGATGATGTATTCAATCATCCGGACTTCATTGACGAAGACCGATGCGAAAACGACCTTGACCGATGCAGAACTTGCGAATAAAGTCGTCGTCATGTCAAGACCGTTTGCCGAGACACCAAAACAGACAGTCACAACGGAAACAACACCGATGTGGGTCTGGTTTGCATTAGGTGCCGCAGCACTCGTCGTAATCGGAGCGATCTTCCTCTTGATGCGTAGAAGAAAAACAGCTGAAATTGAGGAACTGGAAGAATGGACACCAATCGAGACAGAAGTTCCTGAACTGTCGACAGAGGACACAAGTGACGGAGCGGTTAAACGGAAACAGCTTGAGAAGCTTGCCGCATCCAATCCGGATGAATTTGCGAAGTTGTTACGCACCTGGTTAGCGGAGGATTGATGAAATGAAGAAGTTAGAGATGAGTAGTCGGGAAAAAGCCGCTATTTTAATGATTTCGCTTGGACCGGAAGTCGCGGCCAGCGTATATAAACATTTATCCGAAGAAGAAATGGAATGGCTGACATTACAGATTTCGAGCATGAAGCGGATTGATCCGGAGGAAAAGCTTGAAGTATTGGAAGAGTTCCATGAACTAGCGACAGCACAAAACTATATCACGCAAGGTGGTATCGGATTTGCTAAATCGGTCTTGGAAAAAGCATTAGGGGAAGAGAAAGCGATGGAACTCATTTATCGTTTGACATCGACGCTCCAAGTCAGACCGTTTGAGTTTGCCCGTAAAGCAGATCCGAAACAATTGCTGAACTTCATTCAAAATGAGCATCCGCAGACGATTGCTCTAGTATTGGCGCATCTGGACCCGGTTAAATCGGGACAAATTTTGTCAGAACTGCCGGCAGAGGCCCAGTCCGATGTCGCGAGACGAATTGCGACGATGGACCGGATGAACCCGGAAATCATTAGTGAAGTCGAACAGATTCTCGAACGGAATTTATCACAAGCGGGAATGCAGGATTATGCTCAATCTGGCGGAATCGAAGCGGTGGTTCAAGTCTTGAACGGTGTCGACCGGACGACGGAACGAACGATTCTCGATACACTCGAAATTCAGGATCCGGAGTTGGCGGAAGAAATCAAGAAGCGGATGTTTGTCTTCGAGGATATCGTTACGCTTGACGCCCGGGCCATCCAACGGATTATCCGCGAAGTTTCGAATGAAGACTTGTTACTATCACTTAAAGTCTCGTCGGAAGACGTCAAAGAAATGGTGTACCGCAACATGTCGCAACGAATGGTCGAATCGTTCAAAGAGGATATGGAGTTCATGGGACCTGTCCGGTTACGGGACGTCGAAGAAGCGCAAAGCCGGATTGTCGGCATCATCCGTCGTCTAGAAGATATGGGTGAGATCGTGGTAGCCCGTGGTGGAGGAGATGATATCGTTGTCTAACGTCATTAAACGTCAAGTTGTCTTCGACCGGACGCAACGAACGATTTTTCATCAGACAGAAACCGAACCAGTAATGGAAACCGAACCGCTTGTTTCTTATGAAGAGATGATGCGAGAAGGACAAGCGCAACTAAAGCAACAGCAACGGTTGATTGAACAACAGGAACAAGCGCGTCAGGCTGTGCTGGAGCAAGAGCGGCTCCTAGTACTTGAAGAAGCGAGACAACGTGGTTACGAAGAAGGTTATCAGTCGGGACAACAAGCTGGACATTTACAGTACGAAGAACGGATTGAAGAGACGAATCAACTGGCAAGCCGGCTCGAACAGATGTTTTCAGAACGCATCATCCTGATGGAAGATGAATTGTGTGCACTGGCTCTTCAGTTGACACACCAGTTTTTGGAGCAGCTCCACGATAAAGATGAAGAAGCGCTTTATCAGACGATTCACCAGTTGATTCTTCAGTTCAGAGACCGTGAAAAATTAATCGTCTACACTTCAGCCGAAGACTTTGAACGGGTTGTCCTGCTGGATGAACGGTTACAGACGATTTTAGGCGGGAGCGCAACCATAAGTTTACGGATCGATCCGGAACTGGCGGCACGTGACTTCCGGATTGACTCGGAGAACGGTGCCATCACAGGCGGACTGTCAATCGGATATCAAAGATTGATGGAACAACTTAACGAGGTGGTACGTGATGTATAAGCTCAAGCAACTGCAAGCTGCAATACGAGATGTTCGCCGGGAAGAGCTGGTCGAGCATTCCGGTAAAGTCGTTCAAGTCATCGGGTTGATGATTGAATCACGTGGCCCGACGGCTGTTGCGATCGGAGAACGGTGCTTGATCCGGATTCATCGTGGCGACGAAATCGAGGCAGAGGTCGTCGGTTTTCGGGAAGGACACGTCTTACTGATGCCGTATGGTGAGACGACGGCCATCGCACCGGGATCGATTGTCATTGCGACCGGCAAACCGCTTCATGTTCCGGTCGGAGACGATCTGATTGGAACTGTCCTCGACGGTCTCGGACGATCTTTGGACGGCAAGTCACTGGCACATTTACGGACGACTTCGATTGTCCGGAAACCGCCAAGTCCACTCGATCGTCCGCGGATAGATGAGGTGTTATCGACAGGAATCCGTGCCATCGACGGTTTATTGACCGTCGGACAAGGTCAACGGGTCGGCTTATTTGCAGGATCCGGTGTCGGTAAATCGACTTTACTCGGTATGATTGCCAAACGATCAACGGCTGATATCAATATCATCGCCTTGATTGGTGAGCGGGGCCGTGAAGTGAAAGAGTTTATTGAGGCAGAGTTAGGTGAGGAAGGGATGAGCCGTTCGATCATCGTCGTAGCGACAAGTGATCAGCCGCCACTCGTCCGACTCAAAGGAGCGTATACGGCGACGGCCATTGCTGAATATTTTCGGGATCAAGGAAAAAATGTCGTATTGATGATGGATTCCGTCACACGATTTGCCATGGCCCAGCGTGAAATTGGTCTTGCGACCGGCGAACCGCCTGCTTCAAAGGGATATACGCCCAGTGTATTCGCCTTACTTCCGCAACTGTTGGAACGAAGCGGGAAAACGACAGAAGGTTCCATCACGGCATTTTATACCGTCTTAGTGGATGGGGATGACATGAATGAACCAATCGCAGATGCTGTCCGCGGGATTCTCGATGGTCACTTTGTTCTTGACCGGAATCTGGCCAACAAAGGACAATATCCGGCGATTCATATCTTACGTTCCATCAGCCGGGTCATGAATCAAATTACCTCGACTGAACATAAGGATAGTGCCATTTCGTTCAGACAGTTATTGTCCACCTATCTTGATGCGGAAGATTTGATCAATATCGGTGCATACAAAAGTGGTACGAACCCAGATATTGACCGGGCTGTTGAAAAGTATCCTGAATTGATTGGGTTTTTGAAACAACGTGTCGAAGAAAAAAGTCATTTCGAAGATGGAATGAGTCGTCTGATTTCGACAATCCGTTAAGGGAGGTTCACGAATGAAAACCATATATGAACGCATCATTCCTTTAGCGGAAGCGGAGAAGGATCGTGTTTCGAAACACACTGCTGAAAAAAAGAAGCAATACGAAATCGAGGTCGAGAAGCTGTATCATCTGCTCGTTCGTTATGAGGCCTTCTTGAAAGCACAAAACGAAACCGGCACGGTTGAACTACTTGCGTCTCAATACCGGGAACGGGCACGAGATGTCGTCAAGCAACAAATTGAACGCCAACAATTGTATGTCACCCAGGCGAAAAATCAGTATGAACGGGCTCAAGTCGATTTAAAAGAGGCGTTGATTGAAGAAAAGAAATTTACACGACTGCAATCGAATCAATTAGAAGAAAGCCGGCGGACACTGGCCCTCGTGGAACAGAATCAAATGGATGAATTAGCATTATTGCAGTTTGGAAGAAGGCGAACGACATGAGTGAAACCAAATCATCAAAACAATGGATTTTGCCCTTATTGATTATCCCGTTGTTATTGTTATTGTTTACAGCCTATCTCGTTTTAAATTATGCCAACGGGCGGCCGATTTTCTCACTGCCTTTTGCATCAGAAGAAGTGGCGGACACAAAAGCGACGACTTCAAAAAACCCGGAGATTGAACAACGCCTGAAATTAGCGAATGCTGAAATCAAAAAGCTGCGGGCGAAGACGACGGATCAGGCAGAACTGATCCAAGCGAAAGAGCAGGAAGTCGTCCGATTGATAGCGGAACGCGATCGGTTGAAAAACACGCCGGCTACACCGGCAGCTGCAGATAAACCGGCTCCAAAAAAGACGGCTGATGTGACGGATGTGTATGCAGAAATGACACCAAAAGATGCGGCTAATATCTTTAACGAATTGAGTCCGACGGAAGTCGTCACGATCATTAAAGAAATTGATGCCGAGCAACAAGCGGCGATCATGGCAAAGATGGATCCTAAAAAAGCAGCGGCCTTGACACAATTGTTGGCAGTCCAATAAGGGGTGAGTAAATAAGATGAACTTGACGGATGTACAGCAAACACAAACGGCTAAACCGCTTACAAAGTTTAACGGGAAAGAGCTGCCGGCAAGCGGAGTTGGGAATTTTGCTTCATTGCTCCAATATTTAGTACAACCTTCAGTTGAGACCGGACAGAACCATTCACTTGATTCGCAAACGATGCCGACTGAAGGAACGACAGATCTTGAAGTCAAACCGTTGGTGGAGCAATTGACGGCACAGCCGGAAAAAGTATTACAACTCTTGGAACAACCCGATGTGGAAAAAATGACGCATGATTCAAAAAAAGCGATGCAACTGATTCAGTTCATCAAAACGATTCAAGACGGTCAGTCAGGGCAAGCATTGGAGTTATTCGAACAATTTCCTGCTTCGATCCAACAAGTCCTGACAGCCGCTATGTCGACTGTTGTCGGGACCGCTAAAGAACATGTAAAAGTAAATGAATTACCGGTTGAAAAGAATGCGCCTGTCACACACAAGACGGATCCTTCAGGAACTATCCTGCCGTCTCCGCTCATGTCGGTGCCGTTAGTAGCCGCCTTACCTCCAGCATTGAGTGATGATGGAGTGGTCAAAAAAGAGGCGATTGTGCCGTCGATTTTGAACCGCCTTGTATCTTCTGAGCCATCGACACCAATCTTGAAAGCTGCCGGCTTGACTAAAAAGGGAATTGAATCCATGCCGATGATTGCGGATCCGGAAGGGAAGGAACAACCAGCACCACTGACCGGACTAAAACTTGAACGAATGACTAGTGTGGGACCCGCAATTGTTCGCCCGCAAGTTATGCATTCGAGTGTTGACGAGCAACTCACGTCACGCATTGAAGCAGCGATGAAACAAGCACCTTTTTTGAAAGGGGCAGACGGTTCAACACGTATGTCAATCCGGTTGTATCCAGAACAGTTAGGTGAGGTCGTCATTCAGTTGGATAAAAAAGACGGGTTACTGACGGTGAAGCTTTTTGCGGCGACGGAACAAGCGAAACAACTGCTCGATCAGCAACTCGGAAAGTTACATACGTCGTTGCAACCACAAGCACCACTCGTGAAGGTCGAAACCGGGATGTTAGCAGCGAGTGTCAAAGACTTTGAACAAGGTTTGCCGCAAGAACGACGGGAACGTCAGCAGGAAGAACCAACACCGTACGAAGAAGAACTAGAGGAGGATGAAGATGACTGATTCCGTCAAAAATGATGCGTCGTCTTATCAGTTACCGGATAAAACGAAAGTGCCGTCCAGTAATTCGATGGATAAAGACATGTTCATGAAAATCCTGATTGCCCAATTATCCAATCAAGATCCGACGGCACCGATGGAAGACAAGGAGTTCATTTCCCAAATGGCTCAGTTTTCTTCTCTTGAACAGATGCAATCGATCGGTAAAGGGATTGAGACGATGATGTTAAATCAGCATGCTGCTGCTTTGATGAATTACAGTAATTTGATTGGAAAGAAAGTCAGCTATGAGAGTGAAACCGTCACAAAAGATGCGACAGGAGCCGATGTGACATCAACTGTCAAAGAGACGGCCAACGTTCTCAGCGTCAAACGCGACGGAGTCGATATCCTCGCTGAATTATCGAACGGAAAAAGTGTCAGTGTCTATGACCTGACAGAGATCAAACCAAAGGAGGAAAAATAATGTTACGTTCAATGTATTCAGGAATCAGTGGGTTAAAGAACTTCCAAACCAAGTTAGATGTCGTCGGGAATAACATCGCCAACGTTAATACGTTTGGGTATAAAAAAGGCCGTGTCACGTTTAAAGATCTTGTCAGTCAATCTGTCGGTTCGGCATCAGGCAATGGCGGGGGTGTCGGTGGGGCAAACCCGAAACAGGTCGGACTCGGAGCATCCATGGCTACCGTTGACAGTGTTTCAAACCAAGGAGCTTTACAAAATACAGGCCGCACATTGGATGTTGCCATCTCAGGTGAAGGATTCTTCCAGGTTCAAACGGCTGACGGTGTCCGTTATGCCCGGTCAGGAAACTTTTACACGGATCTTGACGGGAATTTAGTAACAGGAGACGGGAATTATGTTATCGGTTCAAACAATGCCGGACCACTAGGTCAACCGACGATTCCGCTGGGTGGGGACTACAAGACGATCAATATCCCAGCCAACGCACAAAATCTTTCGATTGCGAAAGACGGTCTTGTCACGTATGTCGATCCGGCAGGTGAGCTTCAGCAAGCAGGTTACATCTCATTGGCCAACTTCCCGAACCCGGGTGGTCTTGAAAAGTCCGGTTCGAATATGTATGCGATTTCTCAGAACTCGGGTCAACCGACATCCGCTACGCCAAGTACAAACGGTCTCGGTCAATTGACTTCCGGTACACTCGAGATGTCAAACGTCGATTTATCAGAGGAATTTACGGAAATGATCATCGCGCAACGCGGATTCCAGGCGAATACGCGGATTATCACGACATCCGATCAGATTTTAGAAGAACTCGTTAACCTGAAACGATGATTACACTGACGACATTGCGTGAAACACCGCTCGTCTTAAATGCAATTTTGATTGAAGCGGTCCGGTCGACACCTGATACGACGATTCAGTTGGTCGGGGGACAGACTTATGTCGTTAAAGAAACGCTAGAAGAGGTAAAAGCCGCCACAATCGATTTTTACCGACAAGTCGGTTTAACGGGCTTGAACAGTGCTAGGAGGCTCGAAGATGGCAGAAGAAAAGAAGAAGAGTAAATTAAAATTACCACTCATCATGATTGTTGTCGCCATCATGATGGTGGGCGCCGGTTATATGCTTTCGAAATATTTGTTGACGAGTGATCCGACCGAAGCGAAGGTGGAACAACCGACAGGCGCGGAGCTCGAAGAACGAAGCTTTCAGACGGACGATTTAACGACGAATATCGCAGACGAACGTTTCTTGAATGTTCAATTTACAATCGTCACGGATGACGCGGCGACTCGAGAAGAATTGGAATTACGAAAATTCCAAATCAACAATATCATCTTAGGTGATCTCGCTTCAATGAAAAAACAGGAGTTAGATTCCAAGCAGGACATGGCAAAACTCGAAGAAAAATTACGGGGGCAATTTAAAAAGCTTCTGCAAGAAGGCGATGTTCAACGTGTCTACACGACGAAAAAAATCATCCAGTGAGGTGGCCGCATGAGCGAAGTATTATCACAACATGAAATTGACGCCCTGCTATCAGCCATTTCAAGCGGAGATATGGAAGTCGAGGAAATACGCAGTCAAGAAGAAGAACGTCGTGTGAAAGTGTACGACTTTAAACGGGCGTTGCGATTCTCAAAAGACCAAATGCGAAACTTAACGCGGATTCATGAACAATTCGCACGAGTCTTGACGACCCATTTCTCAGCACAGCTCAGAACATACGTCCAGTTTACGGTCAATACGGTTGAACAACTTCCTTATGATGAATTCATTCATTCCATTCCGAATATGACGCTGATCAATCTGGTGAACCTTCATCCGTTAGACGGACGGGTGATCTTCGAAGTGAATCCGAACATTGCTTATGCGATGCTCGATCGGTTACTCGGTGGCCCGGGGGAGGGCATGAATAAGATTGAGAACTTAACGGAAATCGAAACCCGGATTTTGACGCAGTTGTTTAAACGCGCCTTTGTCCAGTACGGGGCAGCGTGGGAATCGATTGCCGAAATCGAAGCCGAGTATGATGATTTGGAAATCAATCCACAATTTCTTCAACTCGTCTCACCGAATGAAACGGTCATTCTCGTCTCGATCTACGTGACGGTCGGAGAAGTGAGCGGAACGCTTAACGTCTGTCTGCCGTTCGTGACACTCGAACCGATCATCCCGAAACTATCGAGTCACTTTTGGATGCAACAAGAGAAACGAAAGTCAGCCGATAACCAAGAGTCAGAACATATGCAAACACAGTTGATGGGATCCATCGTCGATTTGAAAGCAGTGCTCGGCCAGACGGAACTTTCGTTTGGAGAATTGTTACACCTCGAGGTAGGCGATTGCCTGTCCCTCCAGACACGTACATCCGATCCGGTTGAATTGTTCGTCGATGATCGGAAAATGTTCAAAGCGCGGCCTGGTCTGAACGGGAAGCATCTCGCTTTACAAGTCTTACAACGAATTGAGGAGGAATAACATGAGCGATATGCTTTCGCAAGATGAAATCGATGCATTATTACGTGGAACCCCATCGGCTGAAGAACCAACCGATACCAGCTCGACAGAGGACTTACATCAACTGGATGAGATGGAAATTGACGCGCTCGGAGAAGTCGGCAACATCTCGTTAGGGAATTCTGCGACAGCCCTGTCCGCGTTATTAAATCAAAAAGTCGAAATCACGACGCCGCATGTCCGGATGATTACGATGGAAGAATTGCGGAGCCGCTATCCGATTCCGCACGTCGCCCTTCGTGTCGGATATACAGAGGGATTCAAAGGAGAAAACGTCTTGATTTTGACACAACGGGATGCGTCCGTCATTGCGAACTTGATGATGGGTGGAGACGGTGTCGTGGACGAGAGTCTTGAGATGGAACCGATTGCGCTGTCTGCCGTTCAGGAAGCGATGAATCAGATGATGGGGGCAGCAGCGACCTCGATGTCGACCGTCTTCTCGATGCGGATTGATATCTCACCTCCTGCAGTCGAAATTTTCGACTTCTCACAAGAAAAAAGTATCGTCGATAGTTTCTCGTTGTGGGAGAGCATGGTTATCATCGAATTTGATTTGAAAATCGGAACGCTGATCGACTCGAAAATCGTCCAATTGGCACCACTTGATTTTTCTAAACAATTGATTCAGAAATTATTCAGTGCCAGTACGACAACGACTGAATCAGCGCGAACCGCTCCAACCAGTTCACAAGAACCGGTCCGGGAACAGGCGACTGCTCCTCAGCCGCCACCAGAACCCCGGTATGAAGCACCGCCGGAACAGAAAAAAGAGCCGGTGGGCGTCAGTCCTGTCCAATTCGGACAATTTTCGGAAGTACAACAAGAGGGTCCACCCGGCAACATCGGGATGCTTTACGATGTACCGCTGAATGTTACGGTCGAACTGGGGCGGACACGCCGATCCGTTCGGGATATTTTAGAACTGACACAAGGCTCGATCATTGAGCTGGATAAATTAGCAGGAGAACCCGTTGACGTGTTCGTCAATAATACATTGATTGCAACGGGAGAAGTCGTTGTCATCGAAGAAAACTTCGGTGTCCGTATTACAGAGATCGTCAATACAAAAGAACGTCTACGGATGTTCTAAGGAGGAAATAGGATGAGTGCAAAAGTTTTGATTGTAGATGATGCAGCTTTCATGCGAATGATGATTAAGGAAATTTTATCTAAGAACGGCTATGACGTCGTCGGAGAAGCAGAAAACGGTCGGGAAGCCGTTTCGAAGTATAAAGAATTAACGCCAGATCTCGTTACATTGGACATCACGATGCCGGAAATGGACGGGATTTCAGCACTGAAAGAAATCAAAGCGTTTAACCCGGCTGCTAAAGTCATCATGTGTTCTGCCATGGGTCAACAATCGATGGTCATCGATGCGATTCAAGCCGGAGCAAAAGACTTCATCGTCAAACCGTTCCAGGCTGACCGCGTACTCGAAGCCGTTTCGAAAACCATTTCATCATGAGAAGACTGACCTGTTTGACCTGTCTTCTCCTGTTCCTGCTGACGCATCCGGTCGGTGCCGAAACAGTAGAAGAGAAGCTCAATCCATCTAAGAACAATGAACCTACAACACAACAGGTCGACGGGTCATCGACAGTCGTCACGGTCGTCAAAATCGTCGTGACACTCGCAGTTTTGATTGGTGGATTTCTTCTAGCCGTCCGTTTCATCAATGAGCGGACAAAAGGAGTCCGCCAATCGAGCCGCCTGTCTCATCTCGGAGGTGTCCCGCTTGGCAAAGATCGATCCGTTCAGCTCGTGAGGGTGCACGGTAAGATTTATGTTGTTGGTGTCGGTCAAAATGTTGAACTGCTTGATACGATTGAAGAAGATGATGAATGGTTAGCAACGGATACATCCGATAGCTCAGCACATACGTCAACCGCATCTCCGTTTCTGGAATCATTTAAGCAACAGCTGGATCAGTTCCAGAAGAAACGAGGACGGTCATGACGACGATTGAAAACTTGATTTCCTTGGATACGCCGTCCGGGACGGCGACTTCCATCAAATTACTGGTCTTACTTACGCTTTTATCATTAGCACCGTCGCTATTGATTTTGATGACCTGTTTCACACGGGTCATCGTCGTCCTATCCTTTGTACGTTCTGCTTTAGGGACACAACAAACACCGCCGAACCAACTGCTCGTCGGACTGGCGTTATTCATCACATTGTTTGTCATGGCACCTATTTTAACGGAATTGAATACGACGGCGTTACAGCCGTACATGGACGATAAAATTAGTCAAGAGGAAGCTTTTGATCAAGCCGGCGGAACGATGAAACGTTTTATGTCTCAGTACACGCGAAGCAATGACTTAGAACTCTTTTTGAAGTATGGCAATTACGAGAAGCCAGAGAAGGTCGAAGATATTCCGCTTGTCGCGTTAGTACCGGCTTATGCTATCAGCGAGTTAAAGACAGCATTTCAAATTGGATTCATGATTTTCATCCCGTTCCTCGTCATCGATATGGTCGTCTCGAGTGTCTTGATGTCGATGGGGATGATGATGTTACCGCCGGTCATGATTGCCTTACCGTTTAAATTATTATTGTTCATTTTAGTAGATGGTTGGCATTTGATTGTCGAATCACTACTCGTCAGCATGCGATAGGGAGGGACGACATGACGCAGGAAATGATTATTCAATTAGCCAGTTCGGCTGTATGGACCTTGTTAAAGGTGTCAGCACCGCTCTTGCTCGTCTCACTCGTCGTTGGACTTCTCGTCAGCATCTTGCAGGCGACGACTCAAATTCAGGAGCAGACCTTATCGTTTGTTCCAAAGATTGTTGCCGTTTTTCTAGCACTCGTCTTTTTTGGACCATGGATCATGGAAGAGCTCAAAACGTTTACTATTGAAATTTTCAAACAGATTGCCGAGGTTTCACGGAAATGACGTTACTGTCCTTTGTCAGTGTTTTTTTACTTGTATTTGGTCGGCTTGTCGGATTTTTAGTGGCTGCGCCTTTGTTCTCATCAAAGCAGTTACCTGCCCAGCATAAGCTGGCAATTGCTGCCGGACTTGCTTATTTTGCCAGTTACGCGGTTAAGACGACCGTTCAAGTCGATGACATCGATTTCTTTTTTCGCATGGGAACAGAAGTCATCATCGGGTTAGCACTCGGATTACTTGCGAGTTTTTTACTGTATGCGCCACAAATGGCTGGATCGATCATTGATTTACAGATGGGTCTTGCCATGGCCTCGGCATATGATCCGATGTTTGGGGGGCAATCGCCGATTGTCGGGCGATTTTTTTACATGATGACACTCCTTGTATTGCTGGCTTCCGATATGCATTTAATTTTACTGGACGGGATTTATACGAGCTTTCAAATCTTTCCGCCCGGTAGTGCGATTAATGTTTCCGGAGAAGCCGGCATGAGCTTAGTCGTTCGTGTCGTGGGTCTTGCTATGCTCACGGCCCTTCAAATGGCGATGCCACTTGTTGTTGCCTTGTTTTTAGTTGATTTGGCGCTTGGTTTTTTAGCAAAAACCGCACCACAGTTCAATATTTTTGCAATTGGATTTTCCGTCAAGTTATTGATGGGTTACGCGATTCTATTTTTACTCGCTGGAGCGACCATCACTGGAATTTCCCGATTTGTTCCGTTGTTACAAGACGTACTGTCCGATGCGATTCAATTACTAGGAGGTTGAGATGGGAAAATATACATTAACGCTTGACCTCCAGTATTTTGCAGGTGAAAAGACGGAAAAAGCATCGCCAAAAAAACGTGATGATTCTCGAAAAAAAGGTCAGGTCGCAAAGTCAGCTGATTTAACGAGTAGTTTGATGTTGTTTGGCATGTTTCTGATTTTATTTTTCTTTGGTCCGTTTCTAGGCAAACGGTTCGTCATGGTATTAGAAGATGGGCTGAGTGCGCAAACCGTTTTAGTCGCTGTCGAAGAAGGACGCGTCCAGGAAGTGATGATTGAAATGTTGGTCCAAATGAGTATTCTCGTGGCCCCATTTTTTCTGACAGCCGTCGTTATCGGTATCTTAGGGAATTTTGTACAAATTGGAGCCTTACTCAGCACGGAATCGATTCAACCGAAACTCGACCGGATCAATCCGCTGCAAGGGGTCAAACGAATCGTCAGCATGAAAGCATTGATTGAATTCTTAAAATCCGTTTTTAAATTACTTGTCATCGGTGTGACGAGCGGAACCGTTTTATGGAATAACAAAGTAGAAATTTCACGTTTGACGTCAGAACCGATTGGTGACGCCCTGGCGATTATCGGTCATCTGACTTTCCTGTTGGGAATTTCGGTCAGTATTGCGTTGATTGTCCTTGCCGTCCTCGATTTCGCTTATCAAAAATTCGATTTTGAAAAGTCGATTCGGATGAGTAAACAGGATTTAAAGGATGAGCATAAGAATACGGAAGGTGACCCGCAAATCAAAGGGAAAATCAAACAGCAACAACGGGAGATGGCGATGCGGCGGATGATGCAGGAAATACCGAACGCTGATGTTGTCATCACGAACCCGACCCATTACGCCGTCGCGATTCAATATGATGACGGCAAACATGCCGCACCAATCGTCGTCGCTAAGGGAGTGGATGCTGTCGCATTCCGGATTCGGGAGAAGGCGACAGCAGCTGAGATCCCGATTATTGAAAATAGACCGCTCGCACGAGCATTATTCGCAAAATCAGAAATAGGAATGGCAGTGGATGAATCATTTTATCAGGCACTCGCTGAAACACTCGCCTTTGTCTATCAAATGAAACAAGCGAAATGAAAGGATGAAGCATCATGACCATTTCAACACGAGATTTATCTGTCCTGCTAGGCGTCATTATGATTGTCTTCATGCTCGTCATTCCACTGCCAGGATTTTTACTTGATTTTCTTATCATTATCAACATTTTAATTGCCTTAATGGTCTTACTTGTCGCGATGAACGCGAAGGAAGCATTGGAATTTTCGGTCTTCCCGACACTCTTACTGATCGTGACCTTGTTCCGATTGGCACTTAACGTCTCGACGACCCGGTCGATTCTCTCGAACGGGAACGGTGGAGAAGTCATTGAAGCATTTGGTAGTTTCGTTGTCGGTGGAAACGCGTTGGTTGGATTCGTTGTCTTCCTGATTCTTGTTTTGATTCAGTTTTTGGTCATCACAAAAGGATCGGAGCGGGTATCGGAAGTATCGGCCCGCTTTACGCTCGACGCGATGCCCGGAAAGCAGATGGCGATTGATGCCGATTTGAACTCCGGTATGATCGACGAATTACAGGCTCGGACACGCCGTCAGAAAATCCAGTCAGAAGCCGATTTTTACGGCGCGATGGACGGGGCATCAAAATTCGTTAAAGGAGATGCGATTGCCGGTATCATCATCGTCATCATCAACTTGATTTTCGGAATGATTATCGGTGTCGTCCAACAAGGGTTACCGATGACCGAATCAATCAGCTTATACACCTTATTGACGGTCGGTGACGGGCTGGTCAGTCAAATCCCAGCCTTATTGATTTCCGTTGCAACCGGTATCATTGTTACCCGCTCGACTTCTGACGGAAACCTAGGGGAAGACATCATTGGACAGCTCTCGCGGACCCCTTTGCTCGTCATGATTGGAGCCGGCGCCATCTTCCTGTTAGGTCTTTTTACAGCGATTCCCGATTACGTGACGATTCCTGTCGCGGCTGCAGCAGCCTTCTTCGCTTGGCGATTGACACGAACGTCAAAAGCAGCGCAGGAAGAAGTCGCTGTCGAAGAGGCACCGGCTGAAAATCTACGATCGAGCGAATCGGTCATTTCACTCTTGAATGTCGATACGATTGAGTTTGAATTCGGTTATGGTTTGATCCCGCTCGCTGACGAAGCACAAGGCGGCGATTTGCTCGACCGGGTGGTCATGATCCGGAGACAGCTGGCACTTGAACTCGGGTTCGTCTTACCGACGGTCCGGATTCGCGACCATCTGCAACTCCCGCCAAACCACTACCGGATTAAAATCCGGGGTAGTGAGATGGCAACCGGTGAATTGTTGCTCGATCATTATCTGGCGATGAGTCCCGGTGTCGATGATCCGGAAATTCAAGGGATCGAGACGGTTGAACCCGCGTTCGGGATGCCGGCCTTATGGATTGACGAGCGGACGAGAAGCCGAGCCGAGATGTCCGGATACACGGTCGTTGATCCGCCGTCTGTCGTCGCGACGCACTTAACCGAACTTTTGAAAAAACATGCGGCCGATTTACTCGGTCGGGAAGAGACGAAACAACTGGTCGATCATTTGAAGGAGTCGCATCCGATTTTAGTCGACGAAGTGACACCACAATTGTTGTCAGTTGGCGAATTACAAAAAGTATTCGTTCAGTTGTTAAAAGAAAAAATTTCGATTCGAAACTTGCCGCTTATTTTCGAAACACTTGCTGATTATGCCACTGTGACGAAAGACAGTGATTTGCTGGCTGAATATGTCCGTCAAGCCTTGGCACGACAAATCACGGAACAGGTCTTGCAAGGAGACGTCTTACACGTCGTGACGGTATCGAGTGAGCTGGAGATGGATATCCAGTCAGCGATCCAAAAAACAGAGTTCGGTAATTATTTGGCACTTGATCCTGATAAAGCAACACGTTTCATCGAATCATTAAATGAATTGACGGCAGAATTCGAACGGTACGGGGCTCAGCCAATCGTCTTGGCATCACCAAGTATTCGGATGTTTGTTCGTCAATTGACAGAACGGTATTTCCCGGATGTACCCGTCCTGTCCTATAACGAACTGATTCCGACCATTGAAGTCAAGAGTATTGGGGTGATTTAACACATGATGGTAAAACGAATTGTCGCAAATTCTGTCAGCGAAGCCATGGAACTGGTCAAACAGGACTTAGGGAACGATGCCATTATTTTGAACACGCGCCAGATTAAAGTAGGCGGATTGTTTGGTCTATTTGCACAAAAGAAAGTGGAGCTGGTCGCTTCAGTAGAAGAGCATCCGGTTGTGAAAACGGTCCAACCGATCCAACCAATTGCTCCGCAAGCTTCATCCGAACCACGTCCGATTAAACCGGTAATGGAAAAACGTCCATCGTCTGTAGAATCGGTCAGTCCAAAAATTGTTTCGTTTGCGTCACGCCGGTTGCCGGAAGCGCTCCGTGCCTATGAAGTTTTACTCGCTGAACCGGCCTTGCAACACGAAGCGGAAGCGCTTTATGACTTGTTAGTGTCGACTTTTTACAAAACCAATGATTTAAACCAGGTCGAGCAAGTTTTCGCTGCAACCGTGACGGATTCGATTCGAGTCACAGCGGCGACTTCACGTTTCATCATGGTGACAGGACCGACGGGAGTCGGGAAAACGACGACACTGGCTAAACTGGCTGCTTATTACCGTTTGACGAAACAACAAAAAGTCGGATTGATCACGACGGATACATACCGGATTTCAGCTGTTGAACAATTACGGACGTATGCCGACATCATCGATATTCCGTTGCGCGTCGCATACGATTTACAGGAGTTTGAACAAGCGAAAGTCGACTTGTCAGATTGTGATGTCATTCTGATCGATACGGCAGGACGAAATTTTTTGGACGCAGGTTATGTCGAGCAGTTAAAAAAACGGCATGATTTTTCAGAGACCGATGTGTTTCTTGTACTCAGTCTCACGTCGAAGTACCGCGATTTAGAACAAATCCAACAACGTTTCGATCAAGTGCCGCTGTCCGGCTTTATTTTTACCAAAGCCGATGAAACGACGGATTTATGGGCGATTTATGGACTTGTGAAGAAAACACAGTTACCGCTGTTTTGTCTGACGACCGGACAGGAAGTGCCTGAAGACATCATCTGGCCGACAAGTGCAGAAGTTTCCCGAATGATTGTAGAAAGAGGGTTAAGATGATGCCAGAAGATCAGGCACGTGCGTTAAGATCAAAAGTTTCCGTCCGCGAAACAAAGACCATTGCCATCGTCAGCGGTAAAGGTGGGGTCGGAAAAACGAATGTTGCGGTAAACCTTGGTGTGGCACTATCGTTGCAGGCTAAAAAAGTATTGATCATTGATTTGGACATCGGAATGGCGAATGTCGGTGTATTGCTCGGAAAATCTTCTAAAGTCTCATTAATGGATTGTGTCAAGGAACGGTCCCCGTTGACTCAAGCTGTCGTCGAAGCGACGCCGGAGCTGCATTTCATTCATGGTGGGAGTGGATTTACAGAACTGATGGACCTGACGGATCATGATGTCGAATTCATGATGAGCGAGTTTCGTTTTTTTTATGAATACGATTTTGTATTACTTGATTTAGGCGCAGGGGCGACTCACCAGACCTTTGATTTCATCAGCAGTGCCGACGAAGCCTGGTTAGTCGTGACACCTGAACCGACGTCCATCATGGATGGCTATGCTTTCGTCAAATTGGCACATCATCATGCAAACGAACTTCCGGTCGCTGTCATTGTCAATCGGGCGACGAACGGCCAGGAAGCACTTGAGACGTTTGATCGGTTGCAACAGGTCAGTCAGAACTTTTTGGGGAAATCGTTACGTTTTGTCGGTTTTTTACCGGACGATCCGACTGTTATGAAAGCCGTCAAAGCCCAGCGCCCATTTTATGTATTTGATCGGACGAGTGATGTCAGTTGGCGGCTCGACCACATCACGACGTCGCTGACGGGACTTCAGGTCCAGGAACAGAAATTTTTAGACCGGTTACTGAATCGTTTGAAAAAACGCCATAACCGTGTCCGCTAACTATAAAGGAGGATACGTTCCATGGATTTAAATGAATATTTAGGATTGTTTCTCGATGAATCAATTGAACATTTACAAGCCATCAACTCGAGTTTGCTGATTTTTGAACAACGACTCGACGATGAAGCCGTCATCGATCAAATTTTCCGCTCCGCCCACACCTTAAAAGGGATGTCCGGAACGATGGGATATGATGCGATTGCCGATTTAACACATGAAATGGAAAGTGCCCTGGATTTGGTCCGTTCAAAGACACAACCAGCCACACCTGAATTAATCGATGTGCTGTTTGTCGCAGCTGAACAACTCGAAACGATGGTTGAGGATATCAGTCAAGGCGGAACAGGCAAGTTGGATGTCACAACAACCGTTATTCGTTTGAAGAAGTTTATCGAGCCGGGTACGGAGTCAACTCAGAACATGGTTAAACCCGCTGGGACAGTCATGAAGAATTTTGAGTGTGACGTTTACTCCGAGTCGGTTGTCCGTCAATCGATGGCTTCCGGTTATCAGGCGTACGTCATTACAGTCGAATTATCGGCCGATGTCATCTTGAAGGCAGCCCGGGTCTATATGGTATTTGACCGGTTGCAAAACCTTGGCGATGTCATCTTGTCAAATCCGACTTCGGATGAGCTGGAACAAGAACAGTTCGAGACACGTTTCGATGTTTTGTTCGTGACGATGAAGTCTGCTGAAGACATTCAACAGGAAATCAAATCCGTTTCGGAAGTTGCTCAAGTTTTGATTCAGCCATTCGAAGTGTCTGTTGAACCGGCAGCGGCAGCGACGTTGCTCGAACCGGTGGAAGAGACACCGGCCGTCAATACTTCGACAGAGACTTCAAATGAGACGCAGACACCAATCGCGGCAAAAACGATTCGGGTCAACCTCGAACGAATTGATCGGC
Source organism: Exiguobacterium artemiae (assembly GCF_033342815.1). Lineage (GTDB taxonomy): Bacteria > Bacillota > Bacilli > Exiguobacteriales > Exiguobacteriaceae > Exiguobacterium_A > Exiguobacterium_A artemiae_A. The sequence continues at coordinate 116,295 of NZ_JAWPEN010000003.1, read as the reverse complement.
TGATGAATCTGTTTGAAGAATTCATCATTGACCGCGGACGTCTCGAACGGATTGCGGCAGAGGTCGGTTCGTCTGATTTGACAGAAACAGTTGAACGGATTAAACGCGGGACAAATGAATTACAATCACTAGTCCTGACGTTGCGGATGATGCCGATCGAACAAGTCTTCAATCGTTTTCCGCGGATGGTGCGTTCGGTATCAAAAGATGTCGGCAAAAACATCAAGCTGCACATTACAGGAGCAGAAACGGAACTCGATCGGACGGTCATCGATGAAATTGGCGATCCGCTTGTCCACTTGATCCGAAATGCCGTTGATCATGGAATCGAGAGTAAAGCCGACCGGATTTTAGCCGGAAAACCAGTCGAAGGCAATCTGTCACTTCGGGCCTATCATTCCGGAAACCGTGTCTTCATCGAGATTGAAGATGACGGCGCAGGCATCAATCACGAACGTGTGACGAAAATCGCACTGGAAAAAGGATTATTGACGGAAGAAGAGGCGGCACTATTAACGCCGGAAGAAGCGGCAATGTTGTTATTCGCTCCCGGATTCTCAACAGCAGAAACTGTCACCGACTTATCCGGTCGCGGTGTCGGACTGGACGTCGTCAAATCGAAAATTGAATCACTCGGTGGAGAAGTCTTTGTTGAGACGAAACGCGGGGAAGGAACGATTTTCAGAATCAGTTTACCGCTGACGTTATCGATTATTTCGGCAATGCTTGTCAAACTGGGTCAAGAAACCTACGCGATTCCTTTGACTGCAATCATTGAGACAACATCTTTGAAGCAGGACGTCATTTTACAAGCCCACCGGGAAAAAGTATTCGATTTCCGTGGTCAGCTCGTTCCGTTAATTTCATTAAATCAAGTATACGGATTACCGCACGTGGAGGCCGATGCTTATTCTGTCGTCGTCGTCCGAAGCGGAGAAAAATTAGCCGGATTAATGGTTTCTGAATTGATTGGTCAGCAGGAAATCGTCATGAAACCGTTAGGAAGTTATCTTGAGGGAATTCGTGCGATTTCAGGTGCGACGATTCTGGGTGACGGGCAAGTTGCGTTAATCATTGACAGCAATGCACTGTTACGAAAGTGAGGGAATGAAAAATGGAACAGAAATGGGTCGTCTTTCAATTAGAAGAAAATGCATACGGGATTGATGTACAATCGGTCCGTTCAATCGAGCGTGTCATTCCGATTACACGCATTCCGAACGCAGCATCTTATGTCAAAGGTGTCATTAACCTGCGTGGCGTCGTGACACCCGTGATTGATTTGCGGACACGTTTAGGATTTGAGGCCGTTGAGGAAACAGAAGAAACACGCATCATCATCGCGACACTGGAGCACGGGGATGCAGGATTCATCGTAGATTGTGCAAACGAAGTCGTGGAAGCAGCAGATGTCCGGATTGAACCGCTGACAGATCAAAAACAAGACGAAACGACTTATTTGACGGCCATCGCTAAAGGAGAAGATCAACTATTCTCTTTACTTGAACCAAACCGTTTATTTGAAGAGATCATCCATGCTTAATCGGATGGAACAGGATGTCTTTCGGGAAATCGGCAATATCGGGGCAGCGCATGCGGCGACCGCATTATCCACTTTACTCGGACAACCGATTGAAATCGCAGTGCCTTCAGCGGACTTAGAAGGATTCACGACTATCATCGAACGGGTGGGAGGTGCTGAAGCGTATACAGCAGGAGCACTCCTTCGGTTTTCCGGTGATATTAAAGCATCCTTACTGTTTTTGATGCCGCTTCACGATGCTGAAAAACTGATTTCACAGTTGTTGCAACAGCCGTTTCAATTTTTCTCGGATCACCATGCGCTCGGCGTTTCAGCATGGGAAGAAATCGGAAACATTTTGATCGGAGCGTATGCCCGAGCGATTTCGGATTGGTTGGATTTATCCGTTCATGTCACGGTTCCGGCATCAGCTTTTGATATGGTGGGAGCAATTTTGGAAGTCGCCTTACTTGAGTCGACAAAATTTGGTAACATGGCAGTATATATCGATACACGTTTATCCAGTTCAGGTAATGATTTGAATGGTCATTTACTGTTACTACCTGAAGAAGGTGCCTTTAGTTCGGTCTTTCAGCGATTGGGTGTGGATATTGATGGATGAAGTCGTTCGGATTGGAATTGCAGAATATGCAGTCAGCCAAAAACCAATCATTCTTCGGACGGCTGGACTAGGTTCTTGTGTCGGTGTCATCATCTACGACCAAGAACGTGGACTGTCGAGTATGGCCCATGTCATGTTGCCGGATTCGACCATCAGCCGGAATATCGCACTGGAAATCGGAAAGTTCGCCGATACAGCCGTCGTCGAGTTGGCACGTCGTCTTCGTCAAAGCGGAGCGATTCGTCTTCGGGCGAAAATTGCCGGTGGTGCACAGATGTTTCAATTTAAATACGAACACGAATCGATGCGAATCGGCGAACGGAATATTGCAGCTGTAAAATTGGCTTTACGAAAAGCGAACGTCCCACTCGTTGCGGAAGACGTTGGTGGAACAAACGGTCGAACGATCGAGTTCCATTCTCAGACAGGCCGGTTAGTCATCCGGACGGTTAACGTCGGAACGCTGGAAATTTAGAGGAGGAATGGTCATGCGTGAGGAATTACAACAACTTTGGAATCAATGGCTATCGACGCGTGATATAGCGGTAGCTGACCGGTTACTGCAGAATTATGAACCTCTTGTGCACTACCACGTTCAGCGTCTCAGCGCGACACTTCCGAAAAGTGTCGATCGTGATGAATTAAAGAGTCTTGGAATGATGGGGCTGTATGATGCTCTTCAAAAATTTGATCAAAATCACAACAATAAATTCGATACGTATGCAGCTTTCCGGATTCGTGGCGCCATTTTGGACGGATTACGAAAAATTGACTGGTTACCCCGGTCGTTACGGGAAAAATCAAAACGGGTCGAAGCCGCTGTCGAGATTTTAGAACAAAGTCTTCAACGGACGCCGACGATTGATGAAGTCTCGTCGATTGTTGACATGAGCCCGGAAGAAGTCAAGACGGCACTCGCTGAGAGTTATTTTGCGAATATTCTTTCGATCGACGAAGCCGTGACGCTTCAAGACGAAGGGAAGGCGATGGCTGTTTCCTACCTCGATCCGGATGCCGCGACACCTGAAGATACACTTTTGATGCGGGAATTGATTTCAAAGCTTGCGGAAGAAGTGGAACAGTTGTCCGAAAAGGAACAGTATGTCGTGTCCCTCTTTTACTTTGAAGAACTGACATTGACGGAAATCGGCGAAGTCCTCGGATTGTCCACTTCACGGATTTCCCAGATTCATTCGAAAGCGCTCAGAAAACTGAAACAAGCACTTGGAAGCGCCTATCTTTCTGACCGCGTCGCGATGTGAAAGGACAGACCATGACACTTTTTTATATTTTACTGGCAGCACTCATTTGCTACGGCCTTTTATTATTATTTAAGCAACAGGCACTGTTGAAGGACCGCGTTACCGACCTGGAACGACAGAAGCAGGAAACGGAAGCAATTCTGTTACAATTCATGCAACAAGTGAATGAGTTGACGGACGGGGAAGAAAAATCCCGCCCAACGGCTTCTGTCCAACAGCAGTCTCATGGCGAGGTCGTTTTAGCAGAAGAATCAGGACTACCGGAGCATCCGTCTGATCTGAAAGAAGCGTCTCCGCGAGAAGACGGATCAGACGACCGAATGGAAGAACCGGAACTGTTAGACGTAAAAGACCAGCTCGAAAAAGGTGCTGATTTGGATCAGTTGGCACGTTCATTGAATCGGGGAGCAGGGGAAGTCGCACTGATTGCTAAACTTTCTCGGAAAACGAAGGTTGCCCGGCGTTAAACTTTATGCTATATTAGTCTACGGTGTTAATTACGCACGCATGTATCGCCGGCTGCGGTGCCTTTAATAGGTTAGCTGGAACAACGATCATCGCGGAGGACATCCAAAACCCAAAAGGAGGAATTCATCATGGCAGTAATCTCGATGAAACAATTGTTAGAAGCTGGTGTACACTTCGGTCACCAAACACGCCGTTGGAACCCAAAAATGGCAAAATACATCTTCACAGAACGTAACGGAATCTACATCATTGACCTACAAAAAACGGTTAAAAAAGTAGACGAAGCTTACAACTTCATCCGTGAAGTAGCGTCTGAAGGCGGAAACGTTCTTTTCGTTGGTACGAAAAAACAAGCTCAAGACACTGTGAAAGAAGAAGCGATCCGTGCAGGTCAATACTTCATCAACGAACGTTGGTTAGGTGGAACACTCACGAACTTCTCGACAATCAAAAAACGTATCAACCGTTTAAAACAACTCGAAAAAATGGAAGAGAACGGTACATTCGAAGTTCTTCCTAAAAAAGAAGTCATCATTCTTAAAAAAGAAATGACTCGTCTTGAGAAATTCCTCGGCGGTATCAAAGATATGCCAGGCGTTCCAGATGCACTCTTCATCGTTGACCCACGCAAAGAGCGTATCGCGATTGCAGAAGCACACAAACTCAACATCCCAATCGTTGCGATCGTTGACACAAACTGTGATCCGGACGAAATCGACTACGTCATCCCAGCAAACGACGATGCGATCCGTGCAGTCAAATTGCTTACTGGTAAAATGGCTGACGCAATCCTCGAAGTTAAACAAGGCGAAGATAACGTAGCACCTGAAACTACTGAAGAAGTAGTAGCAGACGCTGAGTAATTCGTGATGCCAGGTGATAAAGGGAATTGACCTTTTATCACCTTTTTTTTGAAAATAAGGACCTTATAAGGAGGAATATCGAATGGCTATTACAGCAGCTATGGTAAAAGAACTTCGTGAAAAAACTGGTGCAGGGATGCTTGACTGCAAAAAAGCACTCGTCGAAGCTGATGGGGACATGAACGCAGCAATCGACTTCTTGCGTGAAAAAGGAATCGCGAAAGCGGCAGCTAAAGGCGACCGGATTGCAGCAGAAGGTTTGACAGCTGTTGCCGTTAACGGAAACAAAGCAGCACTTGTTGAAATCAACTCAGAAACTGACTTCGTTGCGAAAAACGAACGTTTCCAATCACTCGTTCAAAACATTGCAGACGCAGTACTCCGCAATGGTTCTGAAACGGCTGAAGCAGCACTTGCTTCTGAATACGAAGCAGGAAAAACAATCGACACATACATCTCAGAAGAAGCATCAACAATCGGAGAGAAAATTTCACTCCGTCGTGTAGCACTCTTCGCTAAAGAAGACAACGCAGCATTCGGTTCTTACCTCCACATGGGCGGTCGTATCGGTTCTGTCGTCGTCGTCGAAGGCACAACAGACGAAACGGTTGCAAAAGATATCGCAATGCACATCGCTGCAGCACGTCCACTTTACGTCGATCGTTCTTCTGTCACAGAAGAAGAAAAAGCACGTGAAGAAAAAGTTTTGACAGAGCAAGCACTCAACGAAGGCAAACCTGCTAACATCGTTGAAAAAATGATTGCTGGTCGTATGAACAAATTCTACGAAGAAATCTGCCTCGTTGACCAAACATTCGTCAAAGATCCAGACTTCAAAGTTGGTAAATACGTAGAATCTAAAGGCGGAAAAATCGTTTCATTCGTACGCTTCGAAGTTGGAGAAGGTATGGAAAAACGTGAAGAAAACTTCGCTGAAGAAGTAATGAACCAACTTAAAAAATAAGAATCAGGATTTCCTGATGACAAGAGAAGGAACACGTATGCTTCAATCCACTTTCGTGTGGAAGTGGGTCGTGTTCCTTTTTTACGGAATTTAGCAAGGGGGACATAGTCATGCAACCGAAATATAACCGGATTGTGTTAAAATTGAGCGGAGAAGCGCTCGCAGGAGATCAAGGGTTCGGAATTCATCCTGGTATTGTCAATTCGATTTCGAATCAGATTAAGGAATTAGTCGAATTGAACGTAGAAGTCGCAGTCGTCGTAGGTGCAGGAAATATTTGGCGCGGTAAGACGGGAGCGGAGCTTGGGATGGACCGGGCAAATGCCGATTATATGGGAATGCTTGCGACCGTCATGAACTCGCTTGCTTTACAAGATAGCCTGGAGTCCGTTGGTGTCGAAACACGTGTTCAGACGTCGATTGAGATGCGACAAGTCGCTGAACCTTACATCCGCCGCCGGGCAATGCGTCATCTTGAAAAAGGACGGGTTGTTATCTTTGCAGCCGGAACAGGAAATCCTTATTTCTCAACAGATACGACAGCAGCGCTTCGGGCAGCTGAAATCGAAGCGGAAGTCATCCTGATGGCGAAAAACAACGTCGACGGTGTCTATTCAGCTGATCCAAACGTTGATCCGGACGCGAAGAAATTTGAGACATTGTCTTACCTCGACGTTCTTAAAGACGGGCTTCAAGTCATGGATTCAACGGCAACATCACTTTGTATGGATAATGATATCCCGCTCATCGTCTTCTCGTTGATGGAAGAAGGAAACATTAAACGGGTCGTCACCGGTGATGAAATCGGGACACTTGTAAGGGGGAAATAACATGTCACAAGCAATCATGAAACAAGCAGAAGAGCGGATGGAGAAAGCACATCTGTCATTAAAAAAAGAACTTGCAACGTTACGTGCAGGACGTGCAAACGTCTCAATCCTTGATCCGGTTCAAGTGGACTACTACGGTTCACCGACACCACTCAATCAAGTCGCAAACGTCAATACGCCGGAAGCGCGTTTGATTTTGATTACACCATGGGATAAATCGATGGTGACAGAAATCGAAAAAGCGATTCAACGTGCAGATCTCGGACTGGCTCCTTCTTCAGACGGAACAGTCATTCGTTTGGCGATTCCGCCACTGACAGAAGATCGTCGGAAAGAACTCGTGAAACTTGTCAAGAAGTACACGGAAGAAGGAAAAGTCGCACTTCGGAACATCCGTCGTGATACGAACGAACAATTGAAAAAACAAGAAAAAGACGGCGCGTTGACGGAAGACGATCTACGCGGTTACACGGAAGATGTTCAAACCTTGACGGATAAATTCGTTAAAGTACTTGATCAAACTGCCGCGGATAAAGAACAAGAAATTATGGAAGTATGACACGTTATATCGTCAGGTTGGGGACTCTTTGTCACACGAAGAGTCCCTTTCTTCTTAAACTAAACGAGGGGAGGAAGAAGTAAATGTTTCAATGGTTAAATCAGACTAAAGAAGTAATTGAACAACAAGTTCCTGAACACATTGCGATTATCATGGATGGAAACGGACGTTGGGCAAAAAAACGAGGCCTTCCCCGGATCATGGGGCATCGTGAAGGGATGAAATCTGTCCGGGAAGTTGTTCGGACGGCAAATGAATTAGGTGTGAAAAGTTTGACGTTATATGCTTTTTCGACCGAAAATTGGACGCGTCCTGAAGAAGAAGTCAGTTTCCTGATGAAACTGCCGGCCCAGTTTTTAGAATCCGATTTAAAGGATTTAAATGAACGTAATGTCAAAGTCGAAGTGGCGGGAGAAGTGTCACGTCTGCCGATTTATACGCGGGAAGCCGTTCAACAAGCGAAAACAGATACAGCAAACAATACAGGACTTCGGCTGATTTTCGCCCTCAATTACGGAGGACGGGATGAAATCGTCCAAGTCATGCAGAAAATTGCTGAAAAAGTCCAGGCCGGTTTGTTACAACCCGACATGATTACAAATGAAATCATTGAACAGGAATTGATGACAGGTTCGATGACGGATGTCGATCTCGTCATCCGGACGAGCGGGGAACAACGACTTTCAAACTTTTTATTATGGCAAGCTGCCTATGCCGAATTTTACTTTACTGATGTCTTATGGCCAGAGTTCCGGCGTGACCAGTTCTTAGCGGCAATTGAAGACTATAATCAACGGACCCGTCGTTTTGGCGGAGTCTGACTAAACGAGGACATTTCTTATGAAAACACGAATTATTACAGGAATCTGGGCAGGTGCCATCTTTTTAGGTTTGCTTTATCTAGGAGGACTCCCATTCCTTGCTTTCATGGCAATCTTGACACTCATCGGGTATACCGAACTGGTTAAAATGCGGCAATTGTCGTTTAAGTCGATTCCGGTGCTGTTGTTTGGAGCAAGTACATTACTTCCGTTCATCAGTTTGTACGAACAGGCAAGCGACCAGTTGCTGTCACTGGGACTGACACCGATTGCTTGGGGAATGTTGATTGTCTTGATCGGGTTATTTTGGACAGTCTTCTCAAAGAACGTGTTCACTTTTGACGATGTCGCCTTCCTGTTGCTGACTGCTGTATATGTCGGTGTAGGATTTGCATCGTTTACGTACATTCGTCTGCTTGAAAACGGATTAATCTTTTCTTTACTGATTATTCTGCTGATCTGGTTTACGGATTCGGGTGCTTACTTCGTCGGAAAAAGTCTCGGGAAAACGAAACTGTGGCCGGCAATCAGCCCCAATAAGACGGTTGAAGGGGCACTTGGCGGTGTTGTTCTTGCCATTTTGCTCGGAGTAGTCTTTGAACTAATTCATCCAACAGTCGGCATGGGAACAGTTGTATTATTGGCATTGATCGTTGCCGTAGTCGGCCAACTCGGGGATTTAGTTCAGTCCGCGTACAAACGTCATTACGGCGTAAAAGATTCCGGAGCATTATTACCCGGACACGGTGGGATTCTTGACCGGTTCGACAGTATGATCATTGTGTTTACCGTTCTGATCGTACTCGGTATATTCGGATAAGGAGGAAAAAGGATGAAACAGGTTAGTATCATTGGGGGAACCGGATCAATCGGCACCCAGACGTTAGATGTCATCGCAGCAAATCCGGACCGCTTCCAACTGGTCAGCTTTGCGTTCGGGAAAAACATCGAGGTTGCTTTACCCTGGCTGAATCGTTTACGTCCGGAACTGGTAGCGGTCTTAGACGAGACTGTAAAAGAACAATTGGAAGCGGTTCTTGACTATTCGCCGACAGTGCTTGTCGGAGAAGATGGATTGATTGCTGTTGCGACAGCCGAACAAGCAGATATCGTCATTACAGCCGTCGTCGGTGCAGTAGGTCTTCGACCGACATTGGCCGCAATCGAAGCGGGAAAATCAATTGGATTGGCAAACAAAGAGACATTGGTGACTGCCGGACATCTCGTTATGAAAAAGGCGCGCGAAAAAGGTGTCGCGATTCTTCCGGTCGACAGTGAACATGCTGCCATCTTCCAATGCTTGAATGGTGAACGGCGTCAGGACGTCCGACAAATCATTTTAACCGCATCGGGCGGCAGTTTCCGTGACCAAACACGAGAACAGTTGGCAAACGTGACGGTGGAACAGGCGCTGAATCATCCGAACTGGTCGATGGGGGCCAAAATCACGATTGACTCGGCGACAATGATGAACAAAGGGTTTGAAGTCATCGAAGCGCACTGGTTATTTGATGTCACGTATGACGAAATTGATGTGGTCCTCCACCGGGAATCCATCATTCACTCGATGGTCGAATTCAATGACGGTGCAGTGATGGCACAACTCGGGATGCCGGATATGCGTGAACCGATTCAATATGCCCTTACATATCCGTCCCGCCTTGAAATCAAAGGGGGAGAACGGTTAAACTTAAAACAAATCGGACGCCTAAATTTTGCGGAAGCTTCATTTGAACGATATCCATTGCTTCGTCTTGCGTTTGAAGCAGGACGTGCCGGTGGATCGATGCCTTCCGTGCTCAATGCTGCGAACGAACAAGCTGTCGACCGTTTTTTAAAAGGGGAAATCAGCTTTTTAGAAATTGAAGCGAGCGTCGAGGCGGCTCTTCAAGCACATGAAAACATCGAAGATCCGTCTTTGGACCAGATTTTAGAGTCGGATCGTTGGGCCCGTGCGTTTGTTGCTTCCCTCTCACTCGCTAACTAAGGATGGGATAACAATGACGACCTTTATATCAATCGTATTGATGTTCGGTGTACTTGTTGCCGTACATGAATGGGGTCATCTCGTCATGGCCAAACGGGCAGGAATTCTCTGCCGCGAATTTGCCATCGGATTTGGTCCGAAAATTTTTTCTTTTTTCAAAAATGAGACGTTGTACACGGTTCGTCTGTTACCAATCGGCGGATATGTCAAAATGGCCGGTGAAGAACCGGAATTCGTCGAAGTTAAACCGGGACAGACCATCGGCTTAGGACTTCGTGACGGTGTCATTGAGACGATGTATCTGGATGCTTCCCGTCCGGAAGCGGATCAAGTCGTAACGGTTGAAAAAATTGATTTGCTGCACAAGTTAGAAGTCATCGCCTTACAAGACGAGGTGTCAACACGTTATCCGGTCTCAAAGACGGCTTTTCTTGTCGAGGGACAAACGAAAACACAGATTGCGCCATATGATCGAACGTTCGGATCAAAATCAGTTTTCAAACGTGTCTTAGCCATCGCTGCAGGTCCGGCAATGAACTTTGTCCTCGCGTTTGTTATCTTGTTCGGCTTAGCATTGTATAACGGTTCACCGACCGGAGACAGTGTCATCGGAACGGTACAAAAAGGATCTCCGGCCGACAAAGCAGGTCTTGTCGAAGGGGACCGGATCGTTTCCGTCGATGGAACAGAAACGGACAAATGGACGGATTTACGTGCTGGCTTCCAAGATCAGGCCGGGAAAAAGACGACCGTCGTCTACGAACGAGATGGTCAGGAACAAACGACGTCCATCACACCGAAAGTCCAACAGCAAGGTGATCAGAAAGTCGGAATCATCGGTGTGACGAACGAAACAGAAAAATCATTCGGAACTGCTTTACAGACAGGGGTTTCTGAAACATGGCGGATGTCGACTTTAATCGTCGGAGCGGTCGGAGATCTCGTAACAGGTGTCGTCGGCGTCGATCAATTATCCGGTCCAGTCGGAATCGTCAAGATGACGGATCAAGTCGCGGACAGCGGATTTTCGATGTTGCTCACGTGGACTGCACTGCTCTCGGTTAACTTGGCTGTATTCAACTTATTGCCGTTACCTGCTTTAGACGGCGGCCGATTATTGTTCCTGTTTTTAGAAGCGTTACGCGGGAAACCGGTCGATCCGCAAAAAGAAGGGCTGGTCCATTTTGTTGGATTTGCACTGTTGATGCTCTTGATGCTGGTCGTCACATGGAACGATATTCAGAAGTTCTTTTAAATTATTAGTCAAAGGGGTTCACGACTCACATGAAACAATCCAAACTATTTATGCCAACTTTACGTGAAGTACCATCCGATGCAGAAGCCATCAGTCATCAGCTTTTGTTACGGGCGGGATTCATGCGTCAAAATGCTGCGGGAATCTACTCCTATCTCCCACTGGCGAAACGTGTCCTGTCAAAAGTCGAGACGATCATCCGTCAAGAGATGGAGAACGCGGGTGCACAGGAACTGTTGATGCCAGCCATTCAGCCGGCAGAACTATGGGAAGAGACCGGACGCTGGGACATTTACGGTCCGGAACTGATGCGTCTGACTGACCGTCACGATCGACGGTTTGCGCTGGGTGCGACACATGAAGAATTGATTACGTCCATCGTCCGTGATGAGCTGAACTCCTATAAAAAATTACCGGTTAACCTGTTCCAGATTCAAATGAAATACCGAGATGAACGGCGTCCGCGGTTCGGATTACTCCGTGGCCGTGAATTCATCATGAAGGATGCGTATTCATTCCATTCGACGCAAGAGAGTTTGGAAGAAGAGTATCAAAACATGTTTGATGCCTATACAAAAATCTTCACGCGTGTTGGACTTGAATTCCGTCCAGTCGTCGCAGATTCCGGTGCAATCGGTGGAAGTGGAACACATGAGTTCCATGCGTTAGCTGCAATCGGAGAAGATACAATCGTCTACTCTGATCAGTCGGATTATGCTGCGAACTTGGAAATGGCAGAATCAGTCGATCAGTATACGAAGCAGGATAAAGCACCGGAAGCGTTGGAAGAAGTCCACACAGGAGACGCCAAAACAATTGAAGCAGTCAGTGCAGTGCTTGGATTACCTGAACAGGAGTCCATTAAGACCGTTGTCTTCAAGACAGAACAGGGTCTCGTGATGGCGCTTGTTCGTGGTGATCATGAAGTCAACGACATTAAGCTGAAAAATTACCTCGGAGCACTTGATATCATGATGGCAACAGACGAAGAAATCGAACAGGCCCTCCATTCGACGCCGGGCACGCTCGGACCGATCGGAGCCGACATGAAGGTTGTGGCGGATTATGCAGTTCGGGCATTGACGAATTCGGTTTGCGGCGCAAACAAGTCGGAAACACACTACGTGCATGTCGATTCAAGCCGTGATTTTGAAGCGGAGTATACGGATTTACGATTCGTCGAAGAAGGGGACGTGTCACCAGACGGACAAGGGCACGTGAAGTTCGCCCGGGGAATCGAAGTCGGACAAGTCTTTAAACTCGGAACTCGTTATTCAGAAGGCATGAATGCGACCTTCCTCGATGAAGGCGGAAAAGCCCAACCGTTGATCATGGGTTGTTACGGAATCGGCGTTTCGCGGACGATGTCTGCCGTCGTCGAACAACATTACGACGAGCGGGGAATCATCTGGCCGAAAGCAATCGCACCATTTGATGTTCATTTGATTGCCGTTAACGGTAAAAATGCAGAGCAGTTGGAAGTGGCAGAAACGGTTTACCGTGAACTGACGGCTGCCGGTTTCTCGGTCCTCTTTGACGATCGCAAAGAACGTGCCGGTGTCAAATTTGCCGACGCAGACTTGATCGGACTGCCTGTCCGGATCAATGTCGGTAAAAAAGCACCGGACGGTATCGTGGAACTGAAAGCACGACGCGGCGGCGAAGCAGAAGAAATTCAACAAGCAGATCTTCTTGAAGCTGTTCGTTCGCTTTATGAAGGTTTACAATAAGTAATGGGAACGGTCACTTTTCGTAAAGTGACTGTTTTCTTGTCTCACACCCATTCGCCCCTTGGGCAATCTGCAAGAGGAGGAGGAGTGGCTGTCATGGTGTGAAGCAACAACGACAGCACAAATGCGAGTGGATACACAACAACGCATGGCGCTCTTGATGAGCGATTTAGAATTACCGACCGGCATCGTCGAAGAGTTTTTTACAGATGCTTCACTTGAAAAATTACGGGTCCAAAAAGCAACTGCAACGTGGACTTTCCATATTCGGCTGCCACAAATTTTACCCCAGAACGTCTATCAGATGTTTTACAGTCGGTTGAAGAGCCGTTACCAACAGTTTGCAGAGGTCAAACTGCTGCTTGAATCCGAGCAACGTCCCGATGCCAAACTGTTTATTGATTATTGGCCGTATATCGTTGAAGACCTGGCCGATGCTTCGTCAGCGATGCGGAGTCATCTGAGTCGGGTTCTACCGGAATACCGGGACAATAAATTGTTTATTCCGGTCCGCAGTGAACCGGAAGCCGGATTCCTGAAAAACGATTTGTGCGGTGAAATGCAATTGTTATACGGGGCATACGGGTTCCCGAAATTTGTGTGTGAACCGGTCGTCCAAATGGACCAGACCGAGCAGGAAGAGTTACGGAACCAGGTCAAACAAGAAGATATTGATGAAGCAAAACGGATGCTTGAACTGCAATTCAAACGGGAACAATCCCGTGACGATGATGAAGGTCCGATTGATATCCGGATTGGAAAACCGATTCAGGATGAAGTTGTACCAATCAAGACGATTCAAGATGAAGAGCGCCGGATTGCTATCCGCGGACTTGTTTTTGCGGCGGAAAGCCGTGAACTCCGCAGCGGGAAAACAATCTTTACTTTTAAACTGACCGACTATACGGATTCACTTGTCGTCAAAATGTTTGCCCGGGACGAGACGGATGTCAAAATCTTGTCGGCGATCAAAAAAGGCATGTGGATTCAAGTGGCGGGTCGTGTTGAATTTGATACGTTCTTACGTGACTTATGTATGATGATTGCCCAATTGTCCGAAGTCAAAATGGAATTGCCGGCTGATCCTTGGGCCGGTGAAAAACGGGTCGAGTTGCATGCCCATTCACAAATGAGTCAGATGGATGCCGTCATGAACGTGACGAAATACGTCGAACGGGCGGCTGCCTGGGGACATCCGGCAGTTGCCATCACGGATCATGCCGGGGCTCAGAGTTTTCCGGACGCGTATTATGCCGGAAAGAAAAATGATATCAAGATTTTATACGGGATTGAAGCGAACGTCGTCAATGACGGGGTGCAAGTCGCCTATCATCCGGTGGATCAAGAATTAGAAAAAGCAACATTCGTCGTCTTTGACGTCGAGACGACCGGGTTGTCTGCCATGTACAACAAAATCATCGAGCTCGCTGCCGTTAAAATTTATGACGGTGACGTCATTGACAAGTTTGAAGCTTTTGCCGATCCGAAACATTTATTGTCGGCGACGACGATTGACTTGACGGGAATTACCGATGAAATGGTCCGCGGAAAACCGGATCCGGAACAAGTCGTCAAGGAATTCATGGACTGGGCCGGCGACTCGATTCTCGTCGCCCATAATGCGTCTTTTGATATCGGCTTCCTGAATGCGACACTGCGGTCCGGTAATCATGAAGAATCAACGTTACCGGTCATCGATACGCTGGAACTGGCACGGGTCCTGATGCCGAGTCTCAAGAATCACCGGCTGAATACGCTCGCGAAACGCTTTGATATCGAATTGACCCAGCATCACCGGGCGATTTACGATGCGGAAGCAACCGGGTACTTGATGCTCAAACTACTGCAGATGGCAGATGAGATGTTTAATATGAAAACGCACCTTTCGCTGAACCGGGAAATGGGGAAAGACATATCGCGGGCTCGTCCGTATCATGCGACGGTCTATGCGAAAAACCGGACCGGGCTCAAAAATCTGTATCAATTGATTTCGCTTGCGCATACGAAACACGTTCACCGGGTCGTCCGGACGCCGCGTTCGCAACTGGTCGCACACCGGGACGGATTAATTATCGGTTCCGCTTGTGACAACGGGGAAGTGTTTGATGCTGCCCTCAACAAGTCGGACGAAGATTTAGCGAAGGTCATGCGTTTTTATGATTTCATTGAAATTCAGCCGCCGGCGATGTACGGTCATTTGATTGAACGGGAAATCGTTCAAAATGAACTGGAGCTGCGGGAACTGATCAAAAAAGTTATCCGCGTGGCGGAAGAAAATGATATCTTGCCGGTTGCGACAGGAAACGTTCATTACCTCGATCAACATGATGCAACGTACCGGGAAGTCTTGATTCGGACCCAAGGCGGCGCCAATATGCTCAATATGAGAAAACAACTGCCGCCGGCTCATTTCCGGACGACGCAGGAAATGATGAGTGACTTTAAATTTTTAGGACCGGATGTATCGGAACGACTCGTCATTACGAACAGCCAGCAAGTGGCCGGCTGGTTCGAAAATATCGATATCATTCCAAAAGATCTGTTCACTCCGAAAATCGAAGGTGCCGATGAAGAAGTCCGCTCACTGTCATATGATATGGCGCATCAGATTTACGGTGATGTGTTGCCGGAAATCGTCGAGGCCAGACTGGAAAAAGAACTCAAGTCGATTATCGGACACGGATTTGCCGTCATCTATCTGATTTCGCACAAACTTGTTAAGAAATCCCTTGATGACGGATACCTTGTCGGTTCGCGGGGGTCAGTCGGGTCAAGTCTTGTCGCGACGATGACGGAGATTACGGAAGTGAATCCGTTGCCGCCGCACTATGTCTGTCCGAATTGTAAGGAATCGGAATTCTTTGATGACGGATCGGTCGGTTCCGGATTCGACTTACCGGATAAAACGTGTAAGACGTGTGATGTGCCGTTAATTAAAGACGGGCATGACATTCCGTTTGAGACTTTCCTCGGATTCAAAGGGGATAAAGTTCCAGATATCGATTTGAACTTCAGCGGGGAATACCAGCCGAAAGCCCACGCCTATACAAAAGTTTTGTTCGGAGATGATTATGTCTACCGGGCCGGAACGATCGGTACGATTGCCGAGAAAACGGCATATGGGTATGTCAAAGGGTATCAGTCAGAAAATGATCTCAATTACCGGAATGCCGAAGTCGACCGGCTCGTCAGCGGAGTGACCGGTGTCAAACGGACGACCGGACAGCACCCCGGGGGAATCATCGTTGTTCCGGACTATATGGACATTTATGATATCAGTCCGATCCAGTTCCCGGCGGATGACATGGGATCCGAGTGGAAGACGACTCACTTTGACTTCCACTCGATTCACGATAATTTGTTGAAACTCGATATTCTCGGACACGATGATCCGACGATGATCCGAATGTTACAGGATTTATCGGGACGTGATCCGAAAACGATTCCGGTCGATGATGCCGAAGTCATGAAGATCTTCAGTTCGACAGAATCAATCGGCGTGACGCCGGAACAGATCGATTCGAAAACGGGGACACTCGGAATTCCCGAGTTCGGAACTAAATTCGTCCGGCAGATGCTCGAAGAAACAAAACCGACGACGTTTTCAGAGCTCGTCCAGATTTCCGGTCTGTCCCACGGAACGGATGTCTGGCTCGGTAATGCCAGTGAACTGATTTATAACGGAACATGTGAACTAAAAGACGTCATCGGGTGCCGGGATGATATCATGGTCTATCTGATTTACGCCGGTCTTGAACCGTCGCTGGCCTTTAAAATCATGGAGTCGGTCCGTAAAGGGAAGGGTCTGTCGATTGAGATGGAAGAAGCGATGATTGAGAACCATGTCCCGCTCTGGTACATCGATTCGTGTAAAAAAATCAAGTACATGTTCCCGAAAGCCCACGCCGCAGCCTATGTATTGATGGCTGTCCGTATTGCCTATTATAAAGTCCATCATCCGATGTACTACTATGCTTCTTACTTCACGGTCCGGGCCGGTGATTTTGATATCGGTGCGATGAATAAAGGATCGGCCGCGGTCCGGAAAGTGTTGCAAGACATCAAGGACAAAGGATTTGAAGCGACAGCGAAAGACAAGGGACTCTACACTGTCCTTGAAATTGCGCTTGAAATGATCGAACGTGGTTTTACCTTCAGCAAAGTTGATTTGTATAAATCGAGTGCATCTGAATTTCTGATTGATGGAGACGCATTGCTGCCGCCGTTTGACGCCGTCACCGGACTCGGGACGAATGCGGCGAAACAGATTGTCGAAGCCCGAAAAGGCGGCGAGTTCTTATCGAAAGAGGATCTTCAAAAACGGGCGAAACTGTCCAAAACAATCATCGAAACACTCGATAATCTCGGGTGCCTCGAAGGTCTTCCGGATGAGAACCAGCTCTCGTTATTTGACCTCTAAAGCCTTGCGGATGCTTGCTTAAGACGGTGCATTATGCTATATTGAGTGAGGAAATGTTTTTTATACTACGACTTGGAAGGAGTAGGGGGACCTGCTCCTTTCTTGTTGGTTTTTTGAAGGAGGATGAAGATGACGAACGTAACTGAGAAGGTCGAACAACTCGCAAAACCGATCGTAGAACGTGAGGGGATGGAGCTTGTCGACGTCGAATTCGTCAAAGAGGGGGCGGATTGGTTCCTACGTGTCTCCATCGATAAAGACGGTGGCGTTGACCTGGAAGACTGTGTCAACATCAATGAAAAGTTGTCGGAAGCATTGAACCAGGATGATCCGATCGACGAACCCTACTATTTAGATGTTGCGAGTCCAGGTGCCGAACGACCACTCAAAAAAACTGAGGATTTCGAAAAGGCGATCGGGAAACATGTCTACATCAAAACCCATGACCCGGTTAAAGACGCAACAGAATTCGAGGGCACATTACTGACTTATTCTGAAGAGTTGCTTGAACTCGAAGTCCGTGTGAAGACACGTAAATTGAAAATTGAAATACCGGTGAACAAGATCGCGATGGCGCGGCTTGCGGTAGTGTTCTAAGGAAAGGAAGAGAACGATGGGACCACAGTTACTTGAAGCAATCGAACAAATCGCTAAAGAAAAAGAGATTGATAAGAATATCATCATCGATGCGCTCGAACAGGCATTGATTTCCGCTTACCGTCGCAACTTTGGAAAAGAGTCGGAGGCAGTAAAAGTCGAGTTTGACCAGCAGACAGGAGATATCCGTGTCTTCGCCTTAAAAGAGGTCGTTGAACGCTTGACGCAGCCGGAAGAACAGCTTTCACTCGAGGAAGCACACGAAATCGATCCGACGTATGAACTGGGTGATTTCCACAAAGTTGAAGTGACACCGGGTGATTTTGGACGTGTTGCAGCACAAACAGCCAAACAAATCGTCACACAAAAGATGCGCGAAGCAGAACGGGAACGCATTTACAATCATTTCGCCGACCGGGAAGATGAAATCATGACGGGGATGGTCGAACGTCAAGATGCACGTAATCTCTACGTTAACCTCGAAGGTATTGAAGCAGTCTTGACGACACATGAACAGATGCCGAATGAACGTTTTGGAATTCGGGAATACATCAAAGTATACGTGACGAAAGTCGATCCGATGGTCAAAGGATCAGGCGCATCGATTCTCGTATCGCGGACGCACCCGGGCTTATTAAAACGCCTGTTTGAAATCGAAGTACCGGAAATCGCGAGCGGCGAAGTCGAAGTGAAGTCGGTGGCACGTGAAGCCGGCGACCGTTCGAAAATTGCCGTTGCTTCTGACGAAATCGATCCTGTCGGAGCATGTGTCGGTCAAAAAGGCGCGCGTGTTCAACGTATCGTCAACGAATTAAACGGTGAAAAGATTGATATCGTCCGTTATTCAGATGATCCGAAAGAATATGTTGCCAATGCTTTAAGCCCGGCACAAGTTGTTGCTGTATACGTCAACGAACCGGCTAAAGCAACAATCGTCGTCGTCCCTGACTTCCAATTGTCACTCGCAATCGGAAAACGCGGTCAAAATGCCCGTCTGGCTGCTAAGTTGACAGGATGGAAAATCGACATCAAGAGCGAATCAGAAGCAGAATCGATGGAATTGAAGGATGTCTTCATGAAAGTCGAACCTGCGACAGCAGAAGCAGTTGACGTGGAAACGGTCCAAGTCGAAGGCGAGGAATAATTCGTGCAAAAAAAGGTACCATTACGCAAATGTGTCATCACACAAGAAATGCGTCCTAAAAAAGAGTTAATTCGGGTCGTCCGGACACCTGACAGTGAGGTTGTCGTCGATCTTAATGGTAAAATGAATGGGCGAGGCGCCTATTTGACGAAAGATGCAACTGTCATTGCGACAGCCAAAAAGAAGCGCACACTCGATCATCATCTGAAAGTCAAGACAACAGATGCATTATATGATCAATTGCTTGCGATCGCGGGAGGTACACATGAGTAAATGGGAATCGCTCCTTGGTCTCGCGAACCGAGCGCGGAAAGTGACGACTGGAGAAGAACTCGTACTGAAAGAAGTACGGGGAGGACAAGCCAAACTCGTCCTCTTAGCAGCAGATGCGGGGGCTGCCACGCGTAAGAAAGTGACGGATAAATGTACAAGTTATCGTGTTCCGTACATCGAAGTCGGAGATCGAAACATTCTTGGACATGCACTTGGGAAAGACGCGCGTGTTGTCGTGTCAGTCAACGAAGCCGGATTTGCGAAAAAGCTAACGGAACTCCTCTCGAACGATTAACTGGAGGTGGATCTTTTGGGTAAACGTGTATACGAATTCGCGAAAGAACAGAATGTAACGAGTAAGCAGGTCATCGCCCAGCTCGAAAAGCTGGAAAAACCCGTTAAGAATCATATGGCGGTTTTAGATGAACAGACAGTACAGCAACTCGACAAAGTATTTAATCCCGAGAAACATCGGGTCCAAAAAACGGAGGCTCCAAAACAAGTGAAATCAGACAATAAACCGAACAGACCAGGAACAACTAACAAACCAGCAGGTAACCAATCACGCAATACAAAAGGCGGACGTCCAGAATTCGGAAACCGCAATAACCGCGGTGGAAAACGCCGTCCACAGAAAAAAGTGGAACCACGTAAACTAGAAGTAGCAGATCCAAACTCAAAATCAAGCCAACGAAAAGCAGCACGTCGGGCGCAAGAAGAAGCAATGGCGAACGTCGTTCAATATGCAGACAACTTAACAGTCGGCGAATTGGCTGAAAAAATGGATAAAAAACCAAACGAACTTATCATGAAATTAATGGGAATGGGCGTTATGGCGACCATTAACCAAGATCTTGATGATGAGACAGTTGAATTGCTTGCTTCTGACTTCGGATTTGAAGTCGAGAAAACAGTCAAAGTTGATGAAACAGACTTCGATGCATACGAATTGAATCTCGATAACTACGAATTGTCAGAACGCCCACCGGTCGTTACGATCATGGGACACGTTGACCACGGTAAAACAACATTGCTTGACTCGATCCGAAACACGAAAGTCACAGCAGGCGAAGCCGGCGGAATCACACAGCACATCGGGGCTTACCAAGTTGAAATCGAAGGAAAGAAAATCACGTTCCTCGATACACCGGGTCACGCCGCGTTTACAACGATGCGGGCACGTGGAGCAGATGTCACAGACATCGCAATCATCGTCGTCGCAGCGGATGACGGTGTCATGCCGCAAACGGAAGAAGCCATCAGCCATGCGAAGGCAGCCGGTGTTCCAATCATCGTTGCCGTCAACAAGATGGATAAAGAAGGCGCTAACCCGGACCGTGTTAAACAAGAATTGACGGAATTCGAACTCGTTGCCGAGGACTGGGGCGGCGATACGATTTTCGTACCGGTTTCAGCACTTAAGGGAGACGGAATCGACGAGTTACTCGAAATGATTCTGCTTGTCTCGGAAGTCCAAGAATACAAATCAACACCGGACATGCACGGACGCGGAACAGTCATCGAAGCGAAACTCGACAAAGGACGCGGACCAGTCGCGACATTGCTTGTCCAACACGGAACACTTCGTGTCGGAGATCCAATCGTTGTCGGTCATACGTTCGGTCGTATCCGGGCCATGGTCAACGATATCGGTCGTCGTGTCAAAGAAGTTGGTCCATCGACACCAATCGAAATCACAGGATTAAACGACGTGCCAAAAGCCGGCGATCAATTCTTTGCGTTTGAAGATGAGAAAAAAGCCCGTCAAATCGGGGAAGCCCGCTACCAACGCGAAATCGAGGCACAACGCCGCGATTCAGCGAAGGTCAGCTTAGAAGATCTCTTCGACCGGATCAAAGAAGGCGAAGTCAAAGACCTTAACATCATCATCAAAGGTGACGTTCAAGGTTCTGTCGAAGCACTTGCCGGTTCACTCAAGAAAATCGATGTCGAAGGCGCGAAAATCAACATCGTCCACTCGGGTGTCGGTGCGATTACAGAAGGTGACGTCATCTTGGCTTCAGCAGCCAACGCGATCATCATCGGCTTTAACGTCCGTCCGGATGGTAACGCTAAATCGATGGCAGACCAAGAGAAGGTTGAGATTCGCCTTCACAAAATCATCTACAATGCCATCGAAGAAATCGAACAAGCGATGAAAGGTCTTCTTGATCCTGAATTCGTTGAGAAAATCATTGGTCAAGCTGAAGTTCGCGACGTCATCAAAGTCTCGAAAGTCGGAACGATCGCAGGTGGTTATGTCACAGAAGGTAAGTTAACACGTGCTGCAGGTGTTCGTGTCGTCCGTGACAGCATTGTTATTTACGAAGGAAAACTCGATACGTTGCGCCGCTTCAAAGACGATGTCAAAGAAGTCGCAGCCGGTTACGAGTGTGGAATCAAGATTGAACGGTACGACGATATCAAAGTCGACGATGTCATCGAAGCGTTCATCATGGAAGAAGTAAAACGGAAGTAACAGAACGGATCAGAATCCGAACTGGAGGGATATAGAATGAGCGTACGTTCCAATCGTGTAGCAGAACAGGTGCGTAAAGAAATTACGCAAATGTTGATCAAAGATGTGAACGATCCGCGTGTCAAGGCGGTTACGGTAACTGGTGTTGAAGTCACAGGCGACTTACAACAAGCAACGATCTTTTATTCGGTGCTCGGTGATGAAACAGTGCGCGAAGAAGCGCGCGTTGGTCTTGAAAAGTCAAAAGGGTTCATGCGTAAAGAAATCGGATCACGCATCCGTTTACGCAAGACACCTGAATTGCTGTTTGAGATCGATACATCTGTCGAGTATGGATCACGGATTGATGAGTTGCTCCGGAACTTGAACAAGGATTAACAAGACGAGGGCAACCACAGGTGTGGTTGCCCTTTTTTAGGAGGGAAAAAGATGGAACCCATTGGAGTATTACCGCTGGACAAACCGGCAGGCATGACGAGTCACGACTGTGTCTTTCGACTGCGCCGGCTCTTTCAGACAAAAAAAGTCGGGCATACCGGAACACTTGACCCGGAAGTGACAGGTGTCTTACCGATCTGTCTCGGACGAGCTACAAAACTTGCACGTTTCATTACAGACGAAGGAAAGAGGTATGTGGCAGAAGTGACAATCGGATATGCGACGACGACCGAAGATGCCCACGGTGAAACCGTCCGCGAAACACCGGTCACGCCCGCGTCAATTACGGAGCAACAAGTGGATGAAATTCTACAGCAGCTGACCGGACAGATTGAACAGACCCCACCGTATTATTCGGCGGTCAAAGTAAACGGGAAAAAATTGTATGAATATGCCCGTAAAGGCATCGAAGTGGAACGACCGACTCGGATCGTCCAAATTGATACGTTGGAACGGACATCCGGGCTGACTTTTGCAGACGGACTCTGCCGGTTTCAAATCGAGATTGCTTGCGGAAAAGGAACCTATATCCGAACGCTTGCCGTTGAAATCGGTGAACGGTTGGGTTATGCGGCTCACATGAGTGAGTTGCGCCGGACGAGTTCAGGATTGATGTCTGAAACAGAAGCCGTGACGCTGGCTACGCTTGAAGCCTGTGAGACTGTCGAAGAGCGGATGCAGTACGTCTTACCGATTGAACAAGTCATTCAAAAGTGGCCGCGGTTGACTGTAGATGCCGAGACGGCGGCCCGTGTATTGAATGGGGCTAAGTTATCAGGCATTCCGGTCGAATTTGAACGATTTACTGTCTATAATGAAGAGGGCATCCCTTTAGCGATCTACCGGCTTGATTCCGAGATCAATATGGGACGCGTTGAAGTCATGTTACAAATCGATTAAGATCGGAGCGATCAGGAATGGACATCATTCATTTAACATATCCAGAACAACCAACAGAAGATCCGGCGGTCATCGCACTCGGATTTTTTGACGGCGTTCATCTTGGACACCAACGTGTTTTACAAACCGCAATTGAAAAAAGCCGTGAACTCAATCTGCCAGTAGCAGTGATGACGTTTGATCCTCATCCGAAACAAGTCCTTGGCAACGGAACGGAACAGATTCTCTACATTACGCCGCTTGACCGGAAACTCGAAAAGATGGCACAACTCGGCATCGACCGGGTGTATGTCATCGAATTTACAGTCGCTTTTTCCGAACTGTCTCCACAAGATTTCGTCGATCATTATTTAATTGCTGCCGGAGCACGCCATATTGTGGCCGGATTTGATTATTCGTATGGACGGTTCGGGGCAGGCAAGATGGCGACGCTTGATTTCCACAGCCGTGGACGATTTGATCATACGACGGTTTCCGAACATCAGGCAGACGATGAAAAGGTCAGTTCGACACGGATTCGTCGTTTGCTTGCAGATGGAGCGGTCGCGGAAGCAGCCCTGTTATTAGGGGAACCGTATCAAACGAAAGGGATTGTCATTCATGGTGACGCCCGGGGTCGGCAGATTGGTTTTCCGACGGCCAACATCCGTCCGGAATTTGCCTATGTCATTCCGAAACTCGGGGTCTATGCGACGTTTGTCCATCTTGAAGACGGACGTAAGTTTCCGGCGATGACGAATATCGGACGGAGACCGACGTTTTATGAGACGGGAGAAGTCAGTATCGAAACCCATTTGCTCGCCTTTGACGAGGATTTATACGGACAAGAACTGAAACTCGAATGGATGGCATACTTACGCGATGAACGTGCGTTTGACGGGATTGACAGCTTAAAAGCACAGCTTGCCCAAGATAAAATTCATGCGATGCAGGCATTAACGGTTTGACAGAAGATGACGGGTTCGTTATGATGAGTCAGTACGAATACGTACAGCCGGTTGGCTTGGCATCAGGTCTCACCATCCGATGCTCGGCAACACGGTCATTCAAAAGATGGAGGTGGAGTGACAATGGCACTCACTAAAGAACGTAAAAATGAAATTATCGAAGCTTATGCTACGAAACAAGGCGATACTGGTTCGCCGGAAGTACAAGTTGCTGTTTTAACTGAACAGATCACAACTTTAAACGATCACTTACGTACACACAAAAAGGATCACCACTCACGTCGTGGTCTCTTGAAAATGGTTGGTCGTCGCCGTAACTTGCTCACATACCTTCGTAACAAGGATGTTTCACGTTACCGTTCATTGATCGAGCGTCTTGGTCTTCGTCGCTAATCCGAACAGATCAACAAGGAAGCAGGAGCATCGTCTCCTGCTTCTTTTTTTTTGCCGATTCATGGACATTTGGCGCAAGAACATCCATAATTAGATTTGAATGAAAAAACGGATAGAAGTGAGAGGGGATTTGTGCATGTCACAAACAAAGCAGACGTTTTCGACCGAACTCGGTGGACGTCCATTAACAATTGAAATCGGTCAACTGGCCAAACAAGCAAACGGAGCAGCATTGATCCGTTACGGTGAGACGGCAGTCCTTGCGACGGTCGTAGCATCCAAACAACCAAAAGACTTAGATTTCTTCCCATTAACTGTGAACTATGAAGAAAAACTATATGCAGCAGGTAAGATTCCAGGCGGTTTCCTAAAACGCGAAGGACGTCCGGGTGAAAATGCGATTTTGACATCACGTTTGATTGACCGTCCGATCCGTCCGTTGTTCCCAGACGGTTTCCGTCATGATATCCAAGTCGCAACGACAGTCTTGTCTTCTGACGAAGATAATTCACCGGAAGTGGCAGCAATGATCGGGGCATCAATTGCCTTGTCGATTTCAGACATTCCATTTGACGGTCCGATTGCCGGCGTGACGATTGGTCGTGTGAACGGTGAGTTCATCATCAATCCGACGATGAGCCAAGCAGCTGAAAGTGATATCGACCTTCAAGTTGCCGGAACGAAACATGCGGTCAACATGGTAGAAGCCGGAGCAAAAGAAGTTTCGGAACAAGCAATGCTTGAAGCGATTCTCCTCGGACATGACGTCATCAAGGAATTGATTGCGTTCCAAGAAGAAATCGTCGCAGCGGTCGGACGAGAAAAGTTCGTCTATACGGTTTCTTCGTTTGACGAAACACTCGTCAACCGCTTGAAAGCAGAGGCGCTTGCAGAAGTCACGACAGCCGTTCAAGTCGAAGAAAAACAAGCACGCGATCTTGCTATCAATGAAGTCATTTCGAAATACATTGATCAGTACGCAGCGGATGACTCGATTACGGAAGCGCAATTAGCCGAAGTATCCGGTGTCTTAAATAAATTTGTTAAGACAGAAGTCCGCCGCTTGATCACAGAAGATAAAGTCCGCCCAGACGGTCGTGGTCTTGCTGAAATCCGTCCGCTTGATTCGGAAATCGGACTGTTGCCACGGGCACACGGTTCAGGTCTGTTCACACGCGGTCAAACACAAGTCTTGTCCGTCGCAACGCTCGGTGTTGCGGGAGATGCGCAAATCATTGACGGTCTTGGACTTAAAGCAGAAAAACGCTTCATGCACCATTATAACTTCCCGCCGTTCTCTGTCGGGGAAGCCCGTCCGATGCGCGCACCAGGTCGTCGTGAAATCGGTCACGGAGCACTCGGTGAACGTGCCTTGTTACCGGTTCTTCCGTCAGAAACAGATTTCCCGTACACGATTCGTCTCGTCTCGGAAGTCCTCGAATCAAACGGTTCGTCTTCACAGGCGTCAATTTGTGGATCGATTCTTGCGATGATGGATGCAGGTGTGCCGCTGAAAGCACCGGTTGCCGGAATTGCAATGGGCTTGATCAAAGAAGGCGAAAATTACTCCATCTTGACAGATATCCAAGGAATGGAAGATCACCTCGGCGATATGGACTTTAAAGTTGCTGGAACAAAAGATGGTGTGACGGCCTTACAAATGGATATGAAGATTGGTGGAATCACGCGTCAGATTTTAGAAGAGGCGCTTGAACAAGCACGTCTTGGTCGTTTACACATCCTGGAACACATGAATTCAGTCATTGCTGAACCACGTGTCGAGTTGTCTAAATATGCACCGAAAATCGTCACGTTGAAAATCAATCCGGATAAAATCCGTGATGTGATTGGACCCGGCGGTAAAGTCATCAACGGTATCATCGATGAGACAGGTGTCAAAATCGATATCGATCAAGACGGTACAGTCTTTATCGCGTCAACGGATCAAGACGGTATCAACCGTGCGCGTCAGTTGATTGAAGATATCGTTCGTGAAGTCGTCATCGGAGAAGAATTTGACGGTACAGTTCGTCGCGTCGAAAAATTCGGAGCTTTCGTCGAATTGTTCAAAGGGAAAGATGCCCTCGTGCATATCTCGGAACTCGCGCTTGAGCGTGTCGGTCAAACCGAAGACGTCGTCAAATTAGGCGATAAATTGAAAGTACGTGTCACGGAAGTCGATGATAAAGGACGTGTCAATGCGTCGCATAAAGTCCTTCTCGTGGAAGGTATGAGTCCAGAAGATCGTGCTGCATACGATGAAAAGAAAAAAACAGAGCGTGACAACCGCCCGCCGCGTCGGGATACCGGATCTCGCCCACCACGTGACGGACAACGTCCACCACGTCGTAACTAATGAAAACAAAGGTGGCTCAACGGTGCGAATACGTGCACCGCGGGCCACCTTGTTTCATATTTCAAGGAGGAATGAACGATGGTCGAAAGACTCGTATTAGAGAACGGCGTTCGAATCGTCAGTGAACGGATTGAGAACGCGCGAAGTGTGGCAACCGGGATTTTCATTAAAGCCGGTTCACGGACGGAAACAAAAGATGAGCATGGAATCAGCCATTTGATTGAACATATGATGTTTAAAGGAACAAAAAAACAATCGGCAAAAGAAATTGCCGTTTATTTTGACCGCTTGGGTGGTAATATTAATGCATTCACGAGTAAAGATCAGACCTGCTATTATGTGAAGACGTTAGACGAGCATGCCATTACGGCATTTGATGTTTTAGCAGACATGTTTTTGGAGTCGACCTTTGATGAAGAGGAACTCGAAAAAGAAAAACGGGTCGTGATTGAAGAAATTAAAATGTATGAAGATACACCGGACGACTTGGTACATGAACTGTTAGCGGTTGCGGCTTACGGAGAAGACGTGATGGCCCGCCCGATTCTCGGGACAGAGGAAAGCGTCAAACAACTCAGCCGGAAAATGATTGTCGAGTATCTGCAAGAAGCCTATGCGCCGGAACAAATCGTCATTTCGGTTGCGGGTCATGTGACAGAGGAACTGATTACAAAAATTAAAAATCGATTCGGTTCGCTGCAGTCAAGTGGCACGATCCGACAAATTACTGAACCTGTCTTGAAAAGTGACGCGTTACGAAAAGAAAAAGACACGGAACAAGTGCATGTCTGTTATAATTTCCGGGCGATTCCGTCTGCCGATGACCGTTTACCGACGCTTGCTTTACTCAATAATGCGTTTGGGGCGACGATGTCGAGCCGTTTGTTCCAATCGATTCGTGAAGACCGCGGATTGGCGTATTCCGTCTTTTCGTACTATACGACGTTTGATGATCATGGAACGTTTACGATTTATGTCGGAACATCAAAAGAAACGCTGGAAGAAGTCGAAACCGTTCTTTCGGCGGAAATTAAACAGTTGCTCGAACACGGTCTCTCAACGAAAGAGCTGGAAGACGGCATCGAGCAGCTAAAAGGATCATTGATTTTAGGAAATGAGAGTATATCGAGTCATATGAACCGTAATGCCCGGAATGAACTCCATCTTGGTATGCATCCGACATTAGAAGATGTCCTTGCAGAAGTGGAGCAGATTACGCCTGCTGACGTTCAGGAAATGATTGCGTATATCTTTAGTGAACCACCGGCGAAAGCGTACATCCTGCCGGAAATCGATGAGGCAGACCTTGAAACCGAGTGAGGCTTACCCTACACTGAAATAGCATGTAATTGAAAAACAAGTTGTTGAGAAAGAAGGAATACCCTTGAATTTAGCTGAACTAATCGAAGTCATTCAGACTCAAAAAACGGAACGTATGGTAGAGGCAGTCGTGACCTCCTTAACAACCGATTCACGTGATGTGAAGCCGGGGACGTTATTTGTCGCCATTAAAGGTTATACAGTGGATGGACACGATTATGCCAAACAGGCCGAAGCACAGGGGGCTGTCGCCATCGTGTCAGAACGTTTGCTCGATGTGACGATTCCTGTCATTCTTGTCCGGAGCACGACCCGAGCGATGGCAGAACTTGCCGGGAAGTTTTACGATTATCCTTCTGAAAAGATGCGGATGATCGGAATCACCGGAACGAACGGAAAAACAACGACGACGACCATCGTACGTGATGTCTTGGCTCAGCTAGGGCGGAAAACGGGAATCATCGGTACCGTTGAAGTCAAAATCGGGGACCGGGTCGTTCCGAGTCGCAACACGACACCTCAAAGTTCGGAATTACAGGCCTTTTTCCATCAGATGCATCAAGAGGGCGTTGAAGACGTCATCATGGAAGTTTCTTCGCATGGATTAGAGCTCGGTCGTGTGACCGGAACGGATTTTGATGTGGCTGGGTTTACGAATTTGACGCACGACCACCTGGATTTCCATAAGACGTTCGAAAACTATGCACGAGCAAAAGGTTTGCTTTTCGCACAACTCGGACAACGGCTGTCAGATAAGAAAGTAGCGGTCTTGAATGCAGATGATGAGATCAGTCATTTATTTGAGATGATGACGGGTGCCCGCGTACTGACATACGGCATTGAGCAACCGGCCGACTTACAAGCTAAAAATATTACACAAACCCTTCAGGAAACGACCTTTACGATGGTCTATCAAGAGCAGTCAGTCGAATTGACCGTTCAGTTTATCGGTCGATTCAATGTCTATAATTTACTGCTTGCAACGGGTATCCTGCTGTCAATCGGCTACAGTTTAACTGAGATTTCGAATGCGATCACTCAGATACAGCCGGCAAAAGGCCGGATGCAACGATTGCCGATCGACGGGTACAACATTTATGTGGATTATGCCCATACGCCGGACGGCATTGAACAATGTCTGAAAGCACTGGTCGATGTTCCGAAAGAAAACATCATCTTCTTGATCGGAACAGGCGGTAATCGCGATGTGACGAAACGACCGATGATGGGGCAACTTGCATCGACGTATGCGGGAACTGTCGTCATCACGACGGACGATCCCCGTTTTGAATCGTATGAGTCAATTACATCCGGCATCGCATCCGGGATGCTCCACGATCAATTCGTTGAAATCGGAGACCGGGAAGAAGCGGTCCGCTATGCAGCGAGTCTTGCCCGCCCGGACAACATCGTTATCCTGGCAGGAAAAGGGCATGAAAAATATCAAATCATTGGGGATGAGAAAACACCCCTCGACGAAGAAGCACTCGTCAAAGAGATGATACGCCAATTGGAGGAAAAGAAGTGACTTATCAACAACTTGAAATTGAACAGGCTCAGTTTGAACAGTTTGTAAAAAACCATCCTAAAGGAGACCTCTTGCAGTTACCGGCTTGGGGATCCGTCAAGGCAGCGACCGGTTGGACACATGAACGGATTGCGGTCGGGACATCGAGTGGTCAACTGGTCGGCGTTGCACTGTTATTGTTTAAAAAAGTTCCGAAATTACCGTTTACGTTATGTTATGCTCCGCGCGGGTTTGTCGTCGACTATACGGATCAGGCAGCCGTTGCGGCATTACGGGATGCAGCGATCCAAGTCGCGAAAAATCGGAAGGCGATCACCATTAAACTCGATCCAAACGTTGATCGGACGGAATATCCGAATTTACTTCAAGAAATGAAGGCGTTAGGGTTTAAGCACAATGGATTCGGAGGCGGATTTGATTATGCGCAACCGCGTTTTACGATGGAGACAAGTCTTGAAGGGTCGGAAAAAGAAATCTTTGACCGCTTCCATTCGAAGTTCCGTTACAATGTCCGTTTGGCTGAGCGAAAAGGTATCGTTTGTTACGAAGCATCACGGGAAGAGTTGAAAACATTCGCCAATCTGATGGTCGAAACGGGTGAACGTGACGGATTCTCCATCCGCGGTCTTGATTACTTTGAAAATCTATACGACCATCTTCGTCCGACCGGAGACGCGGCATTGTTTTTGACGAAATTGGATGTCGTCCGGGCGCTTGAAAATACGGAAACGGCCTTATTACAAGCAGAGAAGGAATTGGCGAAGATTCATCGTCAACTCGAAAAAGAAACGGTCGAGAAAAAAATCAACAGTTTGAATAATCGACTGGAACAAACGACTGCTCAGATTGAAAAAGCAGAGAAGTCGAAAACTGAATTGATGGACATCGCGGCAAAACACCCGAACGGAGTTATTCTGTCGGGGGGCTTGTTGACGTTAGCCGGTCGACGGTCGTATTACCTGTACGGTGCGTCGTCAAACGAATACCGTGAGTTCATGCCGAACCATTTAATGCAGTGGACCATGATGCGTCATGCGAAAGCGCACGGCGCCATCTCATACGACTTTGGTGGTGTCAGCGGGTCAACGGATCCGGATGACCATTATGCCGGATTGTATGCCTTTAAGTCCGGTTGGGGCAGTGAAATGATTGAAAAAATCGGAGAGTTTGACTATGTCCTGAACAAGCCGTTGTATCTGTTACTTGAAACAGGATTACCGATTCTTCAAAAAATCCGGAAGAAGTTACGCCGCTAATGAAGCGGGGAACAATCTTCATTTGGATTTTGTTCCTGCTGGTCATGTTTGCCATCGGCTCCTTTCTGGCAGCATCGACTAATCGAATGCCGAGCATTTTGATCGATCAGCCGGAGCTGGGACTGGAGAGTTGTCCCCGAGACCGCGCCGGTGAGAACCGTCTCATCAACGACAGTGCGGATCAGTTAAAGCAACTTCATCCGGCAGTCCGCGCAGGTGCCAAGGATTTGATTCGTCTCAGTCATTCCTGCTACAACATCGACATCCGGATCACCCAAGGATACCGGACGAAAAAACAGCAGGATGCATTGTATGAACAAGGACGCTCGCAAGCCGGAGAAGTCGTGACGAACGCCCGGGGCGGGGAATCGATGCATAACTATGGTTTAGCGATTGACTTCGTTCAAATGATAAACGGGGACATTTCTTACGATTTAGAATATGACGGAAATCAATCGGGTAAAAGTGACTGGCGTGAGGTCGCTGCTGTTGGAAAGGCGCTTGGCTTTGAATGGGGTGGGGACTGGAAACGTTTTGTTGACTATCCGCACTTCGAGATGACATTCGGCTATTCCTTGAATGAACTTCAAGCAGGTGAAAAACCAAGCAGACAGGAAAAAGCGAACCGAACAGAAGAAATCGAGAAGCTGTTGAATCCGTAAAACGAACATCGTGTGGACCGAAAGAAGGTCCGCGCGATGTTTTTTTTCGTTTTCACCATCCCTGTTGTTGGCAGAATGGCAAAGTTCGGCTAGAATAGTGATAGTGATAAGTGGACGGCTCACGAAAAGTGAATACAAATAGGAGGTCATATCGTGTCAAAGAAAAAGACGGAAAAGGTAAGCGTCTTTGCTCTTGGTGGCGCCGGTGAAATCGGTAAGAACATGTACGTCGTCGAACTCGACGAGGACATCTTCGTAATCGATGCCGGATTAATGTTCCCAGGAGATGAGATGCTTGGAATCGATAAAGTCATTCCAGACATTAGTTATTTAAAAGAAAACAAAGAGCGGATTCAAGGAATTTTCATCACGCATGGACACGAGGACCATATTGGTGCTCTCAGTTATGTCTTACGGGACTTAAAAGTGCCGGTGTATGGAACACGCTTAACACTTGGTTTAATTGAAATTAAATTAAAAGAAGCCGGTTTATTGAAAAAGGCAGATCTTCGTCCAATTGATGCCAAGACGAAATTAACCGTAGCAGGTCATTTCATTACATTTTTCCGTGTCAATCACTCGATTCCGGATGCAGTCGGGGTATGTATCCAAACATCGCAAGGGGCAATCGTACACACGGGAGACTTTAAATTTGATTACACACCGGTTGACGGAAAACAAGCTGATTTCGGAAAAATTGCCGCAATTGGTCAGCGGGGAGTCCTTTGTCTCTTATCAGACTCAACTAACGCTGAACGTCCCGGAATGTCCGGATCGGAATCAACGGTCGGGTCGGAACTCAACGACGTCATCTACGAGGCACCGGGTCGCGTGATCGTTGCGTCATTCGCATCAAACGTCCATCGTCTGCAACAAGTCTTTGCAGCGGCAGAAGCCAACAACCGTAAAGTAGCTGTTGTTGGTCGCAGCATGGTCAACATCGTCGAAGTGGCACAACGCCTGAACTACTTGCGTTTCAAACAAAAGACGTTGGTCGAACTGTCGGATATCAATCGACTCGATGACAATCAAGTCGTGATTTTAACAACTGGCTCGCAAGGCGAACCGATGGCAGCACTCACACGTATGGCACGGAATGCGCATAAGCAGGTCAACATCCGTTTAAACGATACAGTCGTCGTTGCGGCATCTCCGATTCCCGGAAACGAAAAATCCGTTTCGAAAACGATTGACTTGTTGTTCCGCGCCGGTGCAAACGTCATCTATAACCAGCGGAAAGTGCATGTATCCGGTCACGGACATGCCGAAGACTTGAAGTTGATGCTGAACTTGATCAAACCAAAATTCTTTGTTCCGATCCATGGAGAATTCCGGATGCAGAAGGCACACAGCCGTTTAGCACAAACAGTTGGTGTCAATGCAAACAACATCTTCATCATTGAAAATGGGGATGTCGTCGAGTTCGAGAAACGTAAAGCCCGGATGTCACGTAAAGTGAATGCCGGAAACGTCTTGATTGACGGAATCGGTGTCGGTGATGTCGGAAACATCGTGTTACGTGATCGTCGTCTTCTGTCGCAAGACGGTGTCGTCCTTTGTGTCATCACAATCAGCCGTAAAAACAAAACGATTGTCTCCGGACCAGAAATCATTTCACGTGGATTCGTCTACATGCGTGAATCAGAAGATATGATCAACGAAGCGAACCGGATTGTTGCCAAGCAACTGCAAGGTAAATTAACAGGTGAGCTTGACTGGACGGAAATGAAGTCATTGATTCGTGACAAGTTAAGTTCGTATCTCTATGAACAAACAAAACGTCGTCCGATGATTTTACCGATCATCATGGAAATTTAACAAAAGGAGCGACTCAGGGAGGCCGATGGATGGTCAGCTGAGTCGTTTTTTTATCAGGAGGTCAGAAAAAGATGGCAACGACAAAAAAAGGACCGGTCCGGAAAACCCCGCCGCGAAAACGCACACCGGCAAAAAAACGGCCACCAGCGAAAAAGCAACGTCAGCCGATTCAATACCGTACATATGCAGCCATCATTGCGGTCCTATCGCTGCTTTCGTATGTATTGGCACTTGGACAGTTTGGACGTGTCGGAGAAGTACTGGCCGAGTTTGCGAAAGATCAAGTCGGACAGTTTGGTTCACTCCTGTACGGATTGATTGGCGGACTGCTGTTGCTGATTTTGTCGAATCAACCACGGTTAAACAAATGGGCCTGGTCGTTTTTGATTCTCGGCGGGTTAATCTGGATTGACTTGCTGCTTGGTCAACCGCGCGGAGCTGTGAATGCATGGTTGTATCAAGGTTCGTCCTATTATATTTCGAGTTTTGGCGCCTTCATGATTGGTTTATTTCTGATTGTGACAGGGATTCATTTGCTGCACCCGACGTTTTTCAGTGAGCTGGCTTTAGGAATCAGAGAACGGATTCAAGAATTCCAGCAACGTGAACGGCAGACCGTCGCAAAAGAACGTCCTGAGAAAAAGAAACCGGTCCAGTCAGAAGCGGTGGCACAACCGGTCAATGACAAGAAGACACTGAAAAAACAAGCCATTGAAGAGATTGTGTCGGAAGAAGCCCCGGTCAATCTTCAGGACGTTCCGATCATCGGCTTTGCAGACCATGTCGAACCGCAAGCAAAAGAAACACAAGGACCGTTGACGATGACGGAGACGCCGGACGGCTATCAGTTGCCGTCGCTTGATCTACTGGCAGAACCTGTCACAAAAGATTTATCAGGAGAAAATAAACGATTAAAAGATAATGCGACAAAATTGATTGCGACGTTAAAATCGTTCGGAATCGGAGCAAAAGTCTTAAAAATTCATCTCGGTCCCAGTGTGACAAAATATGAGATTGAACCGGATCAAGGTATCAAACTGAGTCGGATTACCGGACTGGCCGATGATTTGGCGCTTGCGCTCGCGGCAAAAGATATCCGGATCGAAGCACCGATTCCCGGTAAGGCTGCCGTCGGAATCGAAGTTCCGAACCGGGAAGTTGCCATGGTTTCCTTACGGGAAGTGTTAGGAGCAGAGAGTGTCCAGGCCGACCCGGACCGCTTGCTTGTGGCACTTGGTCGAAGCATTTCCGGTGAGACGGTCACGGCGAAACTGAATAAGATGCCGCACGTCTTAGTCGCCGGTTCAACCGGATCAGGAAAATCCGTCTGCATCAACGGGATGATTGTCTCCATTTTGATGCGGGCCCGCCCGGATGAAGTCCGGTTGATGATGATCGATCCGAAAATGGTTGAATTGAATGTCTACAACGGTATTCCCCATCTGCTGGCACCGGTCGTGACCGATCCGAAGAAAGCGGCTCAAGCATTAAAACAGGTCGTATCGGAGATGGAACGGCGTTATGAAATCTTCAGTCAGAACGGGGCGCGGAATATCGAAGGGTACAATGCCCTGATTGATAAGATGAACGCTGAAGAAAAAGTCCATCAACGTCTGCCGTACATCGTCGTCATTGTCGATGAGTTGGCCGATTTGATGATGGTCGCCTCAAACGAAGTCGAAGATGCCATCATGCGTCTTGCCCAGATGGCACGGGCAGCCGGAATTCATATGGTCATTGCGACGCAACGGCCGAGCGTTGACATCATTACCGGTGTCATCAAGGCAAACATCCCGTCGCGGATCGCCTTCAGTGTCTCGAGCGGGACAGATTCCCGGACGATTCTCGATACGAGCGGGGCAGACAAACTGCTTGGACGGGGAGATATGCTGTTGCTTGGAAACGGCATGAATAAACCGGTCCGCGTCCAAGGGGCGTTCTTGTCGGATGAAGAAGTCGAAACAATCGTCAACCATGTCATCTCCCAGCAAAAAGCCCAGTATGTTGAAGCGATGATTCCAAAGGATCTTCCGGAAGGGGAAACGGAAGTCGACGATCCACTATATGATGAAGTCGTCCAGTTCATTTTGACGCAAGGAACAGCGTCAACTTCGATGATCCAACGGAAATACCGAATTGGTTACAACCGGGCCGCCCGTCTGATTGATGCACTAGAAGAAAATGGTTTAATCGGTCCGTCGGAAGGCTCAAAACCACGGCGCGTCATGGGTCACTAATCATCGGAAAGAGGATAAAGCCGGGTGCTTTATCCTCTTTTTGACGGTGAAAACCAAAAAAAGAAAACTTAAACCGTTTTCATGAAAATAGTTGTCAGACGTCTGTTGATTTTGCGCGCAATATTTGTCATACTCAGTCATATGAGTTGGCGTACCCGATAAAAGGTACGTGAGCGACTTTTTCACAAATAGATAATGAAAGCGCTCACATAATAGGAAGAGGAGTTGGCGATGATGAAAAAACAGTATGCATTCGTATCAATGATGACTGTTGCGACAGTCGGATTAGCAGCGTGTGGAGGTTCAGCAGACAAAGATTCGAGTAAAAAGGATGAATTTTCTGTAGCAATGGTTGCCGATAAAGGCGGAATCGACGACAAGTCGTTTAACCAATCAGCCTGGGAAGGTCTTCAGGCATATGGAAAAGAAAATCAACTCAAGAAAAACGAAGGCTACTCTTATCTTCAATCGAAATCCCAACAAGACTACCAACCGAACTTGTCTCGACTTGCACGAAGCGGGGAAGACTTAGTATTCGGAATCGGGAATACCTTTAACGAGGACATCGAAACGGTATCAAAACAATTCAAAGACACACAATTTGCAATCGTGGATAATGTCGTTCCGGGTAAAAACGTCACATCGATTACATTCAAAGAGAATGAAGGCGCTTATCTTGCGGGAATCGTCGCCGCAATGCAGACGAAAACGGATCATATCGGTTTTGTCGGCGGCATGAAGATGGATGTCATTGAACGGTTCCGTGCCGGATTTGAAGCAGGTGCAAAATCCGTGAATCCGAAAATCAAAGTCGATGTACAATACGCGGAAGACTTTGCGGCTCCGGAAAAAGGACAGGCAATCGCAGCCGGAATGTACGGAAAAGGCGCAGACATCATTTTCCCGGCAGCTGGCGGAACAGGAAACGGTGTCTTCACAGAAGCGAAGAACCGTAAGAAAAACGGGGAAGACGTTTCAGTGATCGGAGTCGACCGAGACCAAAAAGAAGAAGGTATGCCGGAAGACGTAACGCTGACATCGGTCATCAAACGAGTGGACCGTGCAGTGGAAGATACAGCGAATGCAGCCAAAGACGGAAAACTAACGGGTGGAAAAACAATCCGTTACGGTTTAAAAGAACAAGGTGTCGATTTAGTGGAGTCAGACAAGTTGTCAAAAGAGACGTTGAAAAAAGTTGAACAAGCGAAAAAAGCGGTTGTTCAAGGGAAAACAGTTGTTCCTGAACAATAAGCGGTAAGAGAAAAGAGGGTGTTCTTAGGTAGAATGCCCTATTTTCTTCCAAAGTTATTTACGTTATGAAAAGGGTTACAAAAGCGCCAGAAGTCAGACTTCTAACCTGTTACAAAATGATTGCAGGATTGAGTCCGGCATCATATACTTATCTTGGCTGGAGTTCTCATACGTCAGAAGTCTGAGCACTGGTTACAACTAGATAGAGGATGGAGATGCGTCATGTCGATTAAATTAGATCATCGTTTGCTTTATTTACGTGTGATTGAAAAAATCAAGTCTGACATCGATGACGGCGTTTACAAGGAAGGCGAAAAGCTACCTTCAGAGTTTGAACTTTCAAAGCAACTTGGCGTTAGTCGAGCGACTCTTCGAGAGGCTTTACGAATTCTTGAAGATGAGAACATCGTCATCCGTAAACACGGTGTCGGTACGTTTATCAATGCAAGACCACCGTTTACTTCAGGGATTGAGGAGCTTTACAGTGTTACGGAGATGATTGCACGTGCAGGTATGATTCCGACCTCAGAAGTATTGTCATCAGAAATGGTGCAACCAACTGAACGTGATCGAGAACGTTTTCAGTTAGGACCGGATGAACTGGTTTATCGAATCGAACGAATCCGACTTGCGGGAGATGTTCCTGTCGTCTATTGTGTCGATAAGATTCCGAGCCATTATATTAAAAACGAAGAACAGTTTACGTCCTCGACGTCCCTGTTTGACGCACTAGAAAAAGAATTAGGACGCCGTGTCACTCATGCGGTTACGCATATCGAGCCGCGGATTGATCCAAAGATCGCTGAACAATTACATACGGACCAACCGTTACTCGTACTGCGCCAGACGCATTATGATGAGCTTGACCGATCCGTTCTTTATTCAGCGAACTATTTCCGTGCGGACAAGTTTGATTTCCATGTCATCCGTAAGCGTGTTTAACCACTCGTTTTAGGGGTTTTACTGAAAGCGCTTTCCACCTACCTACGTAACGCTCCTCATCACCAGCCTCAGGTGCTTGACGTAGTCAGGAACTTTGTATGACCATATTCGAAAGGGGATTATTTCAGATGAAAAAGAAGTCACTTCTCGCATTAGCAGCAACAGGTTTAGCAATGAGTTCGGTACTCGCAGCATGTGGTGGTAACGATGATTCGAAAGATTCAAGCGGCGGGGACGACAAAGCAGGCTTCAAAGTAGGTATGGTTACAGATACAGGCGGTGTTGATGATAAATCATTCAACCAATCAGCGTGGGAAGGAATTCAAAAATTCGGTAAAGACAACGACTTAAAAGAAGGTACTGGCTACAAGTATCTTCAATCAGCAAAACAGTCGGATTACCAACCGAACCTTCAGCAATTGGCGCGTGCGAAATATGACTTGATTCTCGGTATCGGATTCTTGATGGCAGAAGATATCGGTAAAGTTGCCGATCAATTTAAAGATAACAACTTTGCACTTGTTGATATGGTTGTTGACAAACCAAACGTCGCGTCGATCGTCTTCAAAGAAAACGAAGGATCATTCCTCGTGGGTGTCGTAGCCGGTTTGACTACGAAATCAGACAAAGTTGGTTTCGTCGGTGGTGTTAACTCAGACTTGATCAAAAAGTTCGAAAGTGGATTTAAAGCCGGCGTTAAGGCCGTCAATCCAAAAGCGGATATCCAAGTTCAATACGCAGAAGATTTCAATGCTGCTGAAAAAGGACAAGCGATCGCTTCAGGTATGTACGGTAAAAAAGTTGACGTCATCTATCACGCTGCCGGTGGAACAGGACAAGGTGTCTTCACTGAAGCGAAAAACCGTAAGAAAAACGGCGAAGATGTTTGGGTAATCGGTGTTGACCGTGACCAAGTAGAAGAAGGTATGCCGGAAAACGTTACATTGACTTCGATGGTCAAACGTGTTGATACAGCAGTTGAACAAGTAGCAAAAGATACAAAAGACGGCAACTTCCCAGCGGGTAAAGTCGTTGAGTTTGGTCTTAAAGACGGCGGAGTTGACATCGCGCCATCACAAGACAATATTGCGAAAGACGTCTTGACGAAAGTGGAAGACTACAAAAAACAAATCATCGCTGGTGACATCAAAGTTCCGTCTACTGACGACGAGTACAAAGAATACGAAGCGTCACTGAAATAAACTGGAAGCGGGGGTCGCTAGTACTGCGGCCTCCCCTTTTAAACTAAACATGGGAGTGGATTTTCTTGGAATACGTCATTGAGATGCTAAACATACGAAAAGAGTTTGGCAGTTTCGTCGCAAATGATAACATCACGCTCCAGCTTCGGAAAGGTGAGATTCACGCTTTACTTGGTGAAAACGGTGCCGGAAAATCGACGCTGATGAACGTCTTATTTGGTTTGTATCAGCCTGAGGCTGGAGAGATTCGTGTACGTGGTGAAAAAGTGAATATTACGAGTCCGAACGTTGCGAATGATCTGGGAATCGGAATGGTACACCAACATTTCATGCTCGTTCAAAATTTCACGGTAACAGAAAACATCATCTTGGGTGCAGAGCCGAAAGCCGGTCTGAAAATCGACCGAGCAGCAGCACGGGAAAAAGTCCGTCAAATTTCGGAACAGTATGGTCTTGCCGTTGATCCAGATGCAAAAATCGAAGATATTTCGGTCGGGATGCAACAACGTGTTGAAATTTTAAAAACACTATACCGCGGTGCTGATATTCTAATCTTCGACGAACCATCTGCTGTTTTGACCCCACAAGAAATCAAAGAATTGATTCAGATCATGAATCGCTTGATTGCTGAAGGAAAATCGATTATCTTGATTACCCACAAACTGAAGGAAATCATGGAAGTCGCCGATCGCTGTACGACGATTCGTCGTGGTAAATACATCGGAACAGTGGATATCGATGAAACGATGACCCAATCAAGATTAGCCGAGATGATGGTAGGGCGGGAAGTAAACTTTAATGCGGAGTATTCCAAGGCAACTCCACAAGAACTGGTGCTCGACATCAAAGACTTGGTCGTCAAAGACAGTCGCGGCATCAAGGCAGTAGACGGATTAAACCTCGATATCCGGGCCGGTGAAATTGTCGGGATCGCTGGAATCGACGGAAACGGACAAACGGAATTGATCGAAGCCATTACCGGTTTGCGTAAAGCGGACAGCGGAGAGATTTTCCTCAATAACAAATCCATTAAAAACTTAAAACCACGAAAAGTGACGGAAGCCGGAGTCGGACATATCCCACAAGACCGTCATAAGCACGGACTGGTCCTCGATTACTCAATCGGTCACAATATGGTATTGCAAACGTATTATCAAAAACCGTATTCAAAAGCAGGCATCATGAACTACGGTCAGGTCATGGATAAAGCCAAAACCTTAATCGAGAAGTTCGACGTCCGAACTCCAAGCCCGGAAACATTTGCCCGCGCTCTGTCAGGCGGAAACCAGCAAAAGGCGATCATCGCTCGGGAAGTGGACCGTTCACCTGACTTATTGATTGCAGCACAGCC
Organism: Exiguobacterium artemiae; assembly: GCF_033342815.1. Taxonomy (GTDB): domain Bacteria; phylum Bacillota; class Bacilli; order Exiguobacteriales; family Exiguobacteriaceae; genus Exiguobacterium_A; species Exiguobacterium_A artemiae_A. The sequence goes on along the minus strand of NZ_JAWPEN010000003.1, from coordinate 75,898 downwards.
GACCCGTGGACTGGACGTCGGTGCCATTGAATTCATTCACGAGCAATTGGTCCTCGAACGCGAAAAAGGCCGCGCTGTTCTTCTGATTTCATTTGAACTAGAAGAAATCCTTCAAGTATCGGACCGGATTGCGGTTCTTTATGAAGGACGGACAGTTGCCTTCCTTGATCCAAAAGAAACAAACGAAATCGAACTTGGCTTCTTGATGGCCGGCGGTAAGAAAGAGGAGGTCGGTCGTTCATGAAACTAGAACGTTTTTACGGAATATTGATTCCGATTCTTTCCATCATCTTGGGAATGGTTGTCGGTGCGATTGTTATGCTCGCCGGCGGTTACAATCCGGTTGACGGATTTGATCAATTGTTTTACGGCATATTCGGGGAACCGTACAGTATCGGTGAAACATTGCGAGCTGCTGCCCCGTTGATTTTTGCAGGTCTTGCCGTTGCCTTCGCTTTCCGGACTGGATTATTCAACATCGGAGTCGAGGGACAAGTATTGGTCGGCTGGATGGTTGCCGTCTGGATCGGGATTGAGTTTGATCTCCCGACAGCGATTCACCTGCCGCTCGCTTTAATCGGAGCAGGACTCGCAGGAGCACTGTGGGCATCGATTCCGGGTATCCTAAAAGCGAAATTCCATGTCCACGAAGTTATTACATCCATCATGATGAACTATATCGCACTGTATGTGACAAACGATATTCTCCGGAATGTCATCGGGATTGAAAATGAACGGACGGAATCTGTAAAAGAATCCGCTTCGCTTGCCTCACCGTTCCTGCAAGAGTTGACAGATTTCTCACGTCTTCATAACGGGATTTTCATTGCCGTGATCGCAGCACTCGTCTTCTGGTTCATCCTTTGGAAAACGACGCTTGGTTACGAATTACGGGCCGTTGGTTTCAACAAGAGTGCCGCAGAATATGCCGGTATGGGCGTCAATAAGAACATTGTTCTTTCGTTCGTCATCTCAGGTGTATTTGCCGGACTCGCAGGAGCAATGGAAGGTTTGGGGACATTCCAGAATATGACGTTAAACGCGTCATTCACGGGTGTCGGATTTGACGGGATTGCCGTTGCCTTACTGGGTGCCAACAATCCGATTGGTGTCGTACTCGCCGCCTTGCTGTTTGCCGGTCTGAATATCGGTGGCCTTTCGATGCAACAAATCGGAATCCCGCCGGAGTTAATTAAAATCATCATCGCGTTTATCATTATCTTCGTCGCTTCTGGTTATGCGATCCGTCTCTTGATCGAGAAATTCACGGTCAAGAAATCCGAAGATAAAAAAGTGAAAGGAGCCGATAAATAATGGGCTTTTTAGAAGTACTGTATATTATCGTACCGATCGCACTTGCCTATTCGGCTCCGTTGATCATTGCGGCACTCGGCGGAATTTTCAGTGAGCGCTCCGGCGTCGTCAATATCGCACTTGAAGGACTCATGGTCATGGGGGCGTTCTCGGGTATCGTCTCAGCCTTGACGTTATCGAAGATGGGCTTAGGTGCTGCCAGTCCTTGGATTGCCATGCTGATTGCAATCGTTGTCGGAGCAGTGTTCTCCTTGTTCCTCGCGATTCCAGCGATTTTGTTCCGGGCCGATCAGACGGTTCTTGGAGTAGCGATTAATATGTTAGCAGTTGGTCTCGCAATTTTCCTTGTCCGGGCATTCTACGGAAAAGGGCAGACTGATTCGATTCCAAACCGGATTTCGAAAGAAAATGTTCCGTTTTTATCGGATATCCCGGTACTGAAGATGTTTTTTGCCAACGTCTATTACACATCGTACATTGCGATTGCCTTAGCATTCGTTGCATGGTACGTCATCTTTAAAACACCGTTTGGTCTTCGTCTTCGTTCAGTCGGGGAACACCCGATGGCAGCGGACACGATGGGAATCAACGTTACAAAAATGCGTTTCATCGGTGTCATGATTTCAGGTGGTTTCGGTGGTCTTGCCGGCGCTGTTTACGCGACATCGATTTCACTGAACTTCAGCGTGACGACGATTCTTGGACAAGGTTTCCTCGCTATTGCAGCGATGATTTTCGGGAAATGGAATCCACTCGGCGCGATGGGAGCGGCCCTGTTCTTCGGATTCGCTCAAGCGATTTCGATTATCGGGCAACAGTTACCGCTTCTTGATCAAATTCCACAAGTTTACTTGTTGATTGCACCATATCTGTTGACGATTCTTGCCCTTGCCGGTGTCGTTGGACGGGCGGATGCACCGAAAGCTGTTGGTGTACCGTATATTAAAGGAAAACGCTGACGTTTTCTGACGATCACTTTTCTGCGCTTGTCGCAGGAAAGTGATTTTTTTTACGACAAAAAAAAGATCTGCTCGTATAAGAGCAGACCGGTGAAGCGAATATTATTCGTATTTAAGTGCGTCGCCTTCAAACGATTCATCTGCGACTTTGATTGAATCCGTCGGGCATCCTTCGAAAGCATCAATCATATCATCGAATAATGCTTCTGGAATTTCAGCTGTTCCCTTGTTATCATCTAAAATGACGTAAGCCAAGCCCTCATCATCGTAATCATAAATATCAGGGGCAGCTGCGCCGCAAGCACCACATGCGATACATGTGTCTTTGTCAACAATTGTAAATTTAGCCATCGGTCATTCTCCTTTCGATTCGAAAACATTGGAAACTAAGTACTGTTCTCATCTATAAGTCATTGTATCGGACTCATGCGTGCATTTCAATGAGGAAGAGGCAGAAGTATGTGAATAAACCGATTGTCGGAGCGAAATCACCTTTTCTGTTTCTTTAATCGATTCAACATGGCATAAATCTGATCGGAAATGTAAAATAAGAACAAGTGTACGAAACAGGAGTCGGATGTATCCTGATGATAAACTAAAGTGAAAACGGGCGATGTGACGGAAGGGAGGATTGACATGGAAAAAACGATTGTGAGACAGGTGATACTGGAAGCCATTAGTCGATTACAAAATGAACGGACGGATCGAAGCTTATTTCATCTGCTACAAGGAAAGCGGTCCGCTACTTCCTTACAAGATGCACACTTTTATGGACTGGAAGCAATTTTTGGAATGCTTCCATTAAAAAAAGACCGGTTTGAGCAAGTCTTACAAGAACTGGAGCATGCCGGATGGATTAAGCGGGAACAAAACCTGCTGATGACAGATGCCGGAAAAGCACAACTCGATTCGCCTTTTCTACTGGATGACTTAGGTGGAGAACTGCGCGGCTATCCGATGCAGTTGTGGAAACGGGTCAGTCTGATGATCCAATCAATCGTTTGTCTGGATGAAAAAACCTTTTTTATTCCGGTGCAACAAGACAGCGGCGTAAAGGAATGGGTCAAACAACAAATCCGTCAGGTAGCTGACCGGTCCGTCTGGAAATCGGCCGTCTATCAGGAACTGAATCAGGCGTTACATCAATTGACAGAACGAGAAGCGATTCTGATCACTTACCGGTTGTCCGGATTAAAGACAGGATTATCGTTTCCTCAATTGAGTGAACGGCTGGGAACGGATTTACTTTCACTCCAGTTGGAATTTGTGATGGCATGGCGAAGATGTTTGCGTGTCTTATCCGAAGACAGTCTGATTTTATCTTTAGGAAACGACATCAATCATTTCAAAATGACACAGTCTGCGCAAAAAACCTGGGATCTGCTGAAACAGGGCTACACGGTTTCGCAAATTGCTGAACGACGGCGTTTGAAAAAAAGTACGATGGAGGATCATCTGGTGGAAATTGCGATGTATGCTCCTGTTTTCCCAATCGAGCAGTTTGTTGCTACTGCACAGTATGAAGAGGTCATTCAAATCACCGACCGGCTCCAAACGTTTTCGCTGAAACGGATCAAACAAGAGTTGACACAGGAAATGGACTATTTTCAAATTCGTATCGTTTTAGCAAGAAAGGTGGTTCATTCATGATGGAGGAAGTATTAAAACGAGTCTTTCGGTATGATGCGTTTCGGGACGGACAGCGGCAAATCGTGGAGTCGGTCCTCGCCGGTCATGATACAGTCGCCATTCTGCCGACAGGAGGCGGGAAATCAATTTGTTACCAACTGCCGTCTTATCTGCAACCGGCTGGATTGACGGTGATCGTATCCCCGTTATTATCGCTGATCGAAGATCAGGTCATGCAGATTAAACGTCGTGGGGAACGAGCCGTCGCTAAGTTGACGTCTCTTGAATCCCGTGATCAAAAGGAAGAGATTTTACGTCATCTGAATCAATTGCGTTATTTGTATCTGTCACCCGAACAATTGGCCGCCCCGCAAATTCAACACCGATTAGCGGAAATTAAAATTAATCTGTTTGTCGTTGATGAAGCCCATTGTATCTCGCAGTGGGGACATGAGTTCCGAACGGATTACGCCAAACTGGGTGAGATTCGCCAACGACTCGGAAATCCAACTTGCTTGGCCTTGACGGCAACGGCAACGGCGCAAGTCGAACAAGACATCATTCGGGGACTGGCACTGACGCAAGCGAAGCGGATTCGCCATTCCGTCAATCGGCCGGAAATTCAACTCATCGTCGAGCAAACCAATCCGAGTGAAAAAGATGAGGTCTTGAGAAGGCGATTGGAAACCGTCAATCGTCCATGCGTCATTTATACGACGACACGCAAAGAAGCTGAACGGATTGCTTCTTTTGTTCCTCAGGCCGCTTATTATCACGCCGGTCTTGAACCGGAAGATCGACAACTAATCCAACAACAGTTTCTGCACGACGAAATCGACTGTCTCGTCTGTACCAGTGCATTTGGTATGGGGGTCGACAAAGGGAACGTCCGGACGGTTATTCATTATACGATGCCGGCGACGATTGAAGCCTATATGCAGGAAATCGGCCGAGCGGGACGGGACGGGCAACCATCGACCGCAGTATTGCTTTATGCACCGGGAGATCAGCAACTTCAACAATTTTTAGTAGATAAACAATATGCGTCCCTTCTTTGGATTGATCAAGTGACGCAACACCGCGGACGAGGAGAGTCGTTTGAGACGATTGAGCAACGTTTGCATCTCGAACCGGATGATCCGGCCTATCGTCTGCTAAAAGGTCAGCTTATGGAAGGGAAAACAAAATCACAAATTATGGAGTGGCAGGAGGAACGAAAAAAAATACGTTTACGTGAACTCATGCAAATGATAAATTATATTCAAAATACGTTTTGCCGCCGAGCATTCATATTGGAACATTTTGACGAGCATCCCTTTGTGCAAGACCGGTGTTGTGACAATTGCGGCACGATTACGATGGACGAACCTGTCGTCCGGACCGGTTTCGCCCAACTGGACTGGAAGCACCGGCTAGAAGAAGTCTTTTTTTCATCCCATCCTTCAGTGTAAACTAGTAGTAGTGCTTATTTTTTAGAAAAGGTGATGAAATTGAGTAAACAGGATCAACGAAAAAATCGGCAAGATGAACAACAACGCACGTCCTTACCTCCTCGATCCTCAAGAATCGAACACGTTCGTAATGAACGATTAAAACAACCATTTGCTAAAAATCCACTCGCGATTACACTCACAGTTTTGATGATTACAATTATCATCGCCTTTGTCTCCATCGGTTTCATGATGTAAGCGCACATTATGAACGGAGATTTTTTTCCTTTACGGGTATACTAAAGGGAAGAAGAAAGGAGGCACGGTGCATGGATCGTGGGAAATATAATATCAAAGCAGTTGCTGCATTGGTGGGACTCAATCCGACGACCATTCGTGCTTGGGAACGGCGGTATCAAGTATTGGATCCGGATCGTAGCGAATCAGGCCATCGTATTTACAGTGATAATGATGTTGCCAAGCTGCGTTGGATCGTTGATAAACAAAAAGAAGGGCTGTCGGTCTCAAAAGCCATTCAATTATATGAAATGCCAGTGAATCGAGCGGAGGTTCCGATTGATTATGGAATCGAGCTGCGGGATCAATTGTTCGAAGCACTCACGAATTTCGAAGAACGACATGCCCATGACATCATGAACAAAGCATTTTCGATGTTCAGCTTTGATAAGGTCATCCAAGACATCGTCGGTCCGTTGTTACATGAAATCGGGATGCGATGGGAAAAGGGAACGATTACGATTGCCCATGAACATTTCGCGACCGCTTTTTTACGGGCACGTCTCTCGACGTTGTCTCTTCAAATGCCAATTAATCCATTTTTACCACGCATCTTGTGTGTCTGCGCGCCGGAAGAAGAACATGAGCTCGGACTGCTGTTTTTTACGCTGTACCTCCGTCAGAGCGGATTCGATGTCATCTTCCTTGGAGCGGGTATTCCAGTGCCGGATCTCGTAGCAGTGACGAAACAGCTGACGCCTCGAGCAGTCGTTTTATCATGTACGATTTCAGATCATTTGAAGGACTTAGATGAAGCAATTGACCAGATTCAAAAGCAGGCACCACAAACGGAAATCGGTTTAGGCGGCTATGCCGTTGACCAGCATCCGGAAAAGTACGGAGATATGTTACTTGGATCCGATGACAACGCTTGGAAAAGTTGGTTAAGTCGACTCACTCCGACAACTGGTGTATAGTGTGAGTCATATCGAACGGAGAGCATTTGTACTCTGCCGAGTAACTGGAGGAGTCTAACATGAGGTTTGAGCAATTTAAGCAAGGTCACTTACGGGTCTTCGTATCAAAACAAGAACTGTCGGTCCATGACGTTCGACCGGAGACATTGGCTGTCGGCAAAGGCCAGGCTTTATTACGTAATTTACTGGAAGAAGCTGAATCGAATTATGGATTTCATGCCGTCGGGACACTCGACTTTTTTGTAACATTTTTCCCGAACGACGGTATGTTGGTCGACGTTCGGCGTGAAGGTACCCTGCCGGAAGAAACGTTTGAGGAATTTGATCAAGTTGAGATACGGATGACAGTCGATATCGTCCACCATGTCCTCTATCAACTCGACCAATTGGAAGATGTCATTCAGGCGAGCCATAGTTTGGCGCGTCACATCGATCAAACGGAAACGGGTGGCACACTGTATTTCTTCGAAGACCGCTATTATTTATATTTCCAAGAACAAATGAAGCAACACGTCGAGCAGACGGTGACGACGATTTTGTCGGAATACGGTGTACCCAGTCCGAAAAGTCCGTTCGTGATGTCCGAATACGGAAAAACCATCCTATTGGAACAAGCCGTTCCAACGCTGATCGCAAGCTTTACACCTTGATTCCGATGACTGTCGTTAACAGGAAGCTTCAAGATGTAACTAAAAAGTCACTTCACCGAACGTAATCGGGAAGTGACTTTTTATATGTCCGGACGGTTGTTGCGACCAATTTGTGTTTTTTCATACAAAAAGTGATGGTATGATAAGCATTGAACGTAAGATGAAGGAGTGAACAAGATGAAAGTGGCAGTATTGTTTGGAGGAATTTCCGGTGAACGGGAAGTTTCATTAAATAGTGGGAAATCGGTAATTAATGCGCTGGAAAGTAAAGGGCATGAAGTCGTTGCCGTCGACTTTCATCCAGAGCGTGCAGAGGAAATTTTAAATCTACAAGTAGAGGCCGCTGTCATTGCCCTTCACGGCAAATTTGGTGAGGATGGTCGTGTCCAGGCGCTGCTCGAGATGGCGGGTATTCCATATACCGGTTCAGGAGTGCTGGCATCCGCGTTAGCGATGGATAAAGCGCGCTCTAAGGTACATTTTGAAAAAGCGGGAATCCGCATCGCGCGTGATGTTTTGGTTGAACGCGGAGATGACATCGAACAAAAAATTAAACAGTGGGACAGCCAGTTTCCTTGTGTCGTTAAACCGGCTCAAGAAGGTTCTTCGAATGGGTTGACGATTGCGATGGATGAACAGATGTTACGTCAAGGCATTGAACTGGCTTTCCAGGCGGACGATGCCGTCTTGATCGAACAATTCATCAAAGGACGGGAAGTAACGGTACCGGTTCTAGGGGCAAAAGGACAAGAAAAAGCCTTGCCGGTCATCGAGATTATTCCAAAAAACGAATTCTATGACTATGAGTCGAAATATGCCATCGGCGGATCGGAACACATCTGTCCGGCACAGTTCGATGAGAAGACGACGCAAACGTTACAGGAATGGGCTGTTTTAGCCCATCAAGTATTAGGGTGCGCCGGCTATTCACGGACCGATTTCCTTGTTCCTGACGAGGGGGCACCGGTTATTTTAGAGACGAATACCTTACCGGGGATGACCTCGACAAGTCTTTTCCCGGACGGTGCACGAGCTGTCGGAATCGACTATCCGGAACTTGTGGAAACGTTTATTGAACTGGCAATTACACGTCACGAAAGCGAATCGGCCAGCAGAAAAAATTGAAAATGAAGTAGATGGTAGAAAGCGCTTACAAATATGGCGGTAACCCCTTTCATTACGGCTCGGAAAAAGGTATACTTTATCCGAACAAGGAAACGGCATAGGGGATGCCACTTATGGGGAGGAACGTTGGAATGATCACTGACCAACAACACGCAAATCATCGCAAGAATGTACTCGAAGCAACACAAGAAATCGTCAAGGAAGCCCTTGAGAAGCTGGGTTATCCAGACGAAATGTATGAATTGTTGAAAGAACCACTTCGGATGCTGACGGTCCGGATTCCGGTTCGGATGGATGACGGATCGACAAAAATCTTTACCGGATACCGTGCCCAGCACAATGATGCGGTCGGTCCGACAAAAGGCGGAATTCGTTTCCACCCGAATGTAACGGAAGTCGAAGTCAAGGCCTTGTCCGTCTGGATGAGCCTAAAAGCTGGAATCGTCGATCTTCCTTATGGTGGTGGTAAAGGCGGGATCATTTGTGATCCGCGTGAGATGAGTTTCCGTGAGATTGAACGATTAAGCCGCGGTTATGTCCGTGCCATCAGTCAAATCGTTGGTCCGACGAAAGACATCCCAGCACCGGACGTCTTTACGAATTCACAAATCATGGCTTGGATGATGGATGAGTACAGTCGAATCGATGAATTCAACTCACCAGGCTTCATTACAGGGAAACCATTAGTCCTTGGTGGTTCGCATGGTCGTGAGACGGCGACGGCGAAAGGTGTCGCCATCATGATTCGTGAAGCAGCTGCTAAAAAAGGAATTACACTTGAAGGAGCACGTGTTGTCGTTCAGGGATTCGGTAATGCCGGAAGCTTCTTGTCGAAGTTCATGCATGATCTTGGTGCGAAAGTCATCGCCATCAGTGATGCGTACGGTGCGTTACACGATCCGAACGGTCTTGATATTCCGTATCTGCTCGATCGCCGTGACTCATTTGGTACCGTCACGACACTTTTCAAAAATACCATTTCGAATAAAGAGTTGCTTGAACTGGAATGTGACATTTTAGTACCGGCAGCCATCGAAAATCAAATTACAGAAGACAACGCCCATGACATTAAAGCAAGTATCGTCGTCGAAGCGGCGAACGGTCCAACGACTAACGAAGCGACGAAAATTTTAGCGGAACGTGAGATTTTGATTGTTCCGGACGTCCTTGCTTCAAGTGGTGGCGTCACCGTCTCTTACTTTGAATGGGTTCAGAATAACCAAGGGTATTACTGGACGGAAGAAGAAGTTCATGAAAAACTTGAAAAAGTGCTTGTGAATTCCTTTAACCAGGTGTATCAGACGGCACAGACAAGAAATGTTGACATGCGACTTGCGGCATACATGGTCGGTGTCCGGAAAATGGCGGAAGCATCACGATTCCGCGGTTGGGTTTAATCTAAGTCAAGTCCACTTCGTCTAGAAGTGGGCTTTTTTTTGTATGGTTATTTCTTTCTTCGACGGGAAAGATTTGCTAAGATGAAAAAAAAGCAAGTGGAAGAGGCGAAAGAGATATGTTGGATTGTATCGTCATCGGCGCAGGACCTTGCGGATTATCCGCGGCAATTGAAATGCAGGATCGGGGACTGACTGTCGAAGTGATTGAAAAAGGAAACATCGTGGAAGCGATTTATCAGTATCCGACACACCAGACGTTTTTTTCAAGCAGTGAAAAATTAGAAATCGGCGGTGTGCCTTTCATCAATAAAGAATTAAAACCGAAACGGCAAGATGCCCTTGTCTATTACCGGGAAGTGGTACGGCGAAAAGAGGTCACTGTGCGACCGTTTGAGACGGTTCAAGAGGTCGCGCGCATCGAAGGTGGGTTTAACGTGACATCGCTCCGTAATGGGCAAGTCGTGACGCGCACTGCCAAATCGGTTGTACTGGCGACCGGTTACTACGGATTGCCGAATCTGATGAACATCCCGGGCGAAGACTTACCGCATGTCTTCCATTACTTTAAAGAAGGCCATCCGTTTTACGGTCAGGATGTCGTCGTCATCGGCGGGAAAAATTCGAGTGTCGATGCGACCATCGAGCTCGAAAAGGCAGGTGCCCGTGTGACGATGTTGTATCGCGGGGAATCCTATAGTCCGTCCATCAAACCGTGGGTCCTGCCGAATTTCGAATCGTTGGTACGGGCAGAAAAAGTAACGATGGTGTTCGACGCGACGATTGATGAAATTACAAATGCGGAAGTCAGGTATTCCGTTCGTGGTGAACAGTCGGCTGTCAAAGCAGATTTTGTGTTTGCGATGACGGGATATACACCGGACATCGGTCTGTTTGCTGATGCGGGCATCGAAATCGATCCGGAAACAGGGATTCCTGCATTTGACGAAACGACAATGGAGTCGAACGTTCCGGGAATCTACATTGCTGGTGTCGTGGCAGCTGGGTATGATGCCAATAAAATCTTCATTGAAAACGGACGATTCCACGGCGGATTGATTGCAGATAGTCTCAAGCACCGCCTGAAACCAGAAACAGCTCGACCGTGATTTATAGGCAATAAAAGGGAGAGGCCTCTACGGAAGCCTCTCCCTTTTGCCTGCATAATTTTATTCGACGCGGAAAGATTCTTCCAAAGCATGATGATTGGCACCGATTTCAAGTTCAATCATTAACTTTAGCCGTGCTTTTTGAGAATTCAATCCATTCGAGAAGATCACGCCCAGTTCTTTTAACTGTTGACCGCCTCCCGTATAACCGTATACGTCCTGGACAATCCCGTTAAAACAACGGCTGACGATGACGACAGGCATCTGTTCGGTTAACGACTGGATCGCATCGACCAGGCTTGGCGGCACGTTTCCTTGACCGAGAACTTCGAGTACAAGACCGTCGTATCCGAGTTCGCTGATCGCAAGCAGTAAATCCGGTTCCATCCCGGCGTACACTTTCAAGACGGCGACACGTTTACTCAATTGTGTCACCATATGAGTCGGTTTAAGAAGCGGAGTATTAAATAAGTAAACGTGATCTTTTGTGACCATCCCTAAATTTCCGAAATGAACGGATTTGAACGTATCGACTGAAGAAGTATGGGTTTTCGTGACATTAAACGCCGAGTGGATTTCTCCGTTGAAGACGACGAGGACGCCTTTGTCTTGAGCAGCTGCACTGACGGCAACCCGTAAGGCGGTAATCAAATTAAATTCACCGTCAGATCCGACTTCGTTGGACGAACGCATGGCACCGGTCAAGACGATGGGGATAGGAGCTCCGATTGTGAGCTGGAGAAAATAGGCGGTTTCTTCCAATGTATCTGTGCCGTGCGTGATGACGACTCCGTCATATCCGCCGGTCTGTAACTCCTCTTTGATGAAATGAGCCAGCCGCAACATGATTTCCGGTGTGATGTGTGGAGACGGAAGGTTCGAGAAGTGACGCGTCGTAATGTCGGCGATATCGGTCGCCCGTGGCAACGAGGCGTCCAGAGGATTGATCTCATTCGGTAAAACGTGACCGGAATGATTTTGCGCCATCGCGATGGTGCCTCCGGTATGAATCAAAAGTAATTTTTTCATTAAGCAGTTGTCGTCGGATAACGAACAACCTTCACCTTCTTTCCGGTCATTTTCATTAACATTGTACCCTTTTTTTCAAGAGAAACAATGGGTGCGGTTTTCTTTTCCGAGAGAAACCTTTATTCTAAGAGAATAGGAAGGGGGAGGAGACGTGTTACCAATCGTTTTCTCAGGAATTGCCCCAGGAATTGCATTGCTGACATATTTTTATTTACGCCACGAACACGAGTCAGAACCCGTAGGCTATATCCTACGTAGTTTTATTTTCGGGATACTTCTTGTTTTTCCTTTAATGTTCGTTGAATACATCATCCAAAGTGAATTTGGTGGACTCGAATCGATTCAATTGGTTCGTTCGGCCGTGACGGAAGAGTTTGCAAAATGGTTTGTTGTCTTTTATACCGTGTATATCCACCAACGGTTTAATGATTATTATGACGGAATCATTTATGCGGTCGCTTGTTCCTTAGGGTTTGCGACACTGGAAAATATTTTATATTTAATGGTTAACGGGACGGTTGAACATATGATTTTCCGTGCCTTGTTACCGGTCTCGGGGCATGCTTTATTTGCAGTCATCATGGGATTTTTTATGGGGAAAGCCAAGTTCTCGACACATCCGTATCGTTGGCTCGCCTTATCGATTTTCGTTCCCATGGTTGTACACACTATCTTTAATTTGTTAATATTGGAAAATGGTGGTATATCGGTCGTGCCGATTTTATTTATGATCGGATTATGGATTGTCGGCCTGTATCAAATTCGAAGCGCCAATCGCTTGAACCAACGACACAACAGAAAAAGTAACTGAATAGAATGGGCTGGGAGAGAGTAAGATGATAGAAACTGGAGATTTAGTCATGTTGACTAACCAAGAGGACCGTCAAGGACGGACGAAAGTGACGGCCGTGACCAATCGGTTGATCTGGATCGAGGCACCGAGTGAAGTTTCGACGTTAAAAACCTTTATTTTATCGGATCAGGAACAAGTCGGATTTTACTTTTTTAAGGAAAAAGGAAAGCTGTATGGATTTGAGACCGAAGTCGTCGAACGTCAAAATGATCCGTTAAGAGGCCAGCGTTATGCCTTACGCCGGCCGAAGGAAGAAATGATCCAGCGTGTTCAGCGCCGACAGTTCGTCCGGGTGCCTCAATTGCTGGACGTAGCCGTTCACCCGCACAAAACAGCGTTTGAACCGTTCACTTCCGTCACGCTCGATTTATCGGCAGGCGGTATTTTAGTGTTGGCAAATCAAATTCCGATCGAAGTAAAGGATGAGCTCGAATTAACCTTCTTACTGCCGACGGGAGATGGTGCGACACATACGGTCGATGTATTGGCAGAACTTGTTCGTGTTGACCCGCGAGAGACGCGGTATGAACTGGCCTTTCAATTTACCCGGATCAATGACCGGAGTCGGGAACTGGTCTTACGGCACTGTTACCAAGCGCAAATGAAAAATTCACGGCGTGGAACGAATCCATTCACGTAAGCGTATTTTTTTGCTATGATAACGGTCGATACTATACACCACTTACGTTTTACGTTGGTGAAGATGGAAGGAACGAAGTCACTCATGAAGAAGATTCAAATTGCCTTAGACGGACCTGCAGGTGCCGGGAAAAGTACGATTGCCAAACAGTTAGCATCACATCTCGATTATGTTTATATCGATACGGGAGCCATGTACCGTGCGGTCACGCTTGCTGCGTTGGAACAAGGACTTGATTTAGAGAACGGACCTATTCTTGGAGAATTGATGAAATCACTTGATATCCGACTGACACCGGGCGAACAGGGACAACGTGTGTTCATCGGAGAACGGGAAGTGACGGATGCGATTCGAACAAATGAAGTCACGAATAATGTTTCATTTGTCGCCCGCCAAGCAGAAGTCCGGTCAGCACTGGTCGTCGCACAACGTAAACTGGCGGAGCGGGGAGGCATCGTCATGGATGGACGTGACATCGGGACGGTCGTTTTGCCGGAAGCCGAGCTGAAGGTCTTTTTGACGGCATCGGTCGAAGAACGCGCCAGCCGCCGTCACCGGGAGAACATCGCCCGTGGAATGGACAGCGATTTAAAAGGATTACAGGATGAAATCGCGCTGCGCGATAAACGGGACAGTGAACGAACGGTCTCACCGCTTAAACAGGCGGATGATGCGATTTATCTCGATACGACAGAACTGAACATTGATCAAGTCGTTGCACGACTGACTGAACTGGCAGAGGGTGCCTTAAAATGAAACGAAACGAATTTGTCTATCGGCTCGCACGATTCATCGTTCTGATCATTGCCAAAACGGTGTTTCGTTTAAAGGTGACAGGTAAGGAAAATATTCCGTCGGACGGATCGCTCTTAGTCTGTGCCAATCACAGTTCCAACTGGGATCCGGTGTTCTTGGTCAGTGCCATTCCGACAAGCCGCTCTGTCCGCTACATGGCGAAAGAGGAACTGTTCAACATTCCGGTTCTCAAACAAATCATGATTTCAGCCGGAACGTATCCGGTCGGTCGCGGACAAGGAGATCGCCAAGCATTGAAGCGGACGATTGAATTGCTGAATTCGGATGAAACAGTCGGAATTTTCCCGGAAGGAACGCGGTCGGCTCCCGGCGAGTTTATATCTGCTCAACCCGGCGTCGGATTTTTTGCTTTGCGTTCGCCGGCCCAAATCTTACCGATCGCCATCATCGGCGATTACCGCCCGTTCCGCCGGATGCGTGTTGCCATCGGAAAACCGGTTGATATTTCGGATTTAAGAGATCAACGGGGAGCGGCAAAGGCAATTTCTGAACGTATTTTGGAAGAAATTAAAACCGTCTACTTCAATCACGCGTAATGCCTTGACAAATAGTCAGAATTGTAAGAAGTTAGAAGAAGGTTAAACGTAGTCATACGTTTCTTGTACTCATCGTGAGGAGGTTGTGTTGGAATGGTCGAAGAAATGAAAGATATGCCTGATTTTGAAATTCATCGGGACCAGGTAGTAACCGGAACGGTCGTGAAGATTGAAGACAAGCAAGCACTCATTGATATCGGATATAAGACAGAAGCAATCCTGCCGATTAGCGAAGTATCGAGTCTCCATCTGGATGACATTCAAGGTGCACTCAAAGTCGGTGATGAACTACAAGTAAAAGTTAAGAAAATTACAGATGAAGAAGTAGTCGTTTCCAAACGTGAAGTCGATGCCTTACAGGCATGGGAAAAAGTTGAGGCGAAATACGCATCGGGTGAAATTTTTGAAGTCGTTGTGAAAGATATCGTCAAAGGCGGACTGGTCGTTGATATCGGTGTTCGCGGATTCATTCCTGCTTCGCTCGTCGAACGCCACTACGTGGAAGACTTTTCGGATTATATCGGTCGGACGATTGCTGTTAAAGTCGTCGAACTGGATCAAGAAAAAAATCGTGTCATTCTTTCGCATAAAGCTGTTGTCGAAGGCGAGCTGAACGCAAAGAAAAAAGAGACACTGGAACATCTCGAAGTCGGACAGGTGCTAGAAGGAACTGTCCAGCGTCTGACGGACTTCGGAGCATTCGTTGACATCGGCGGTGTTGACGGGTTGGTTCACATTTCAGAAATGGCACACCACCGCGTGGAACGTCCATCGGATATCGTGACGGAAGGTCAAAAAGTCGAAGTGAAGGTCCTTGGTGTTGATCGGGACACGGAAAAAGTGAAACTCTCGATCAAAGAAACACAACCGGGTCCATGGCAACAGATGGAAGGCAAAATTGAAGCGGGAGACATCGTCAAAGGACGTGTCCGCCGGATCGTTCAATTTGGTGCTTTCGTCGAACTGGCACCTCAAGTGGAAGGATTACTTCACATTTCGCAAATTGCCAACCGCCATATCGGATCGCCATCCGAAGTGCTTGAAGAAGGTCAGGAAATTGAAGCAAAAGTTCTCGAGGTTCATCTTGCAGAACATAAGATTTCCTTGTCGACACGTGTGCTTGAACAGGAAGATTCGTCGAATGATGACTACTCTCAGTATACGGATCAAAACGAAGGATTTTCGGTAGCCGATCTTTCGGAGAAGGAATCGGATACAAAAGAATAAAGCAGTAAAAGTGAACACGAAACGTGTTCACTTTTTTTATGTTCGGATAGATATGGTATAAAACCGCTTCATTTGGTACAATAGAACGGCTATGAAGCGAGAGAAGAGAAAGAAGGTGTTGGGATGGCAATTCCAGTAGTGGCGATCGTAGGTCGCCCAAATATCGGAAAGTCGACGATTTTTAACCGGGTGATTGGAGATCGGGTTTCGATCGTAGAAGACAAGCCAGGTGTTACCCGCGACCGTATATACGGAACTGGAGAATGGCTGAATCGTCATTTTCATTTGATTGATACAGGTGGAATCGAAGTCGGGGATGAGCCCTTACTTCAAATGATGCGTCATCAGGCGGAGCTCGCCATTGATGAAGCGGACGTCATTATCTTTATGGTCAACGGCCGTGAAGGCATTACATCAGCGGATGAAGAAGTAGCAAATATGTTATTCCGTTCAAATAAACCGGTTGTCATTGCGGTCAATAAAGTCGATAATTTTGAAATGCGCGATTTAATGTATGAATTTTATTCGCTTGGATTCGGTGATTTATATCCGATTTCCGGTACACATGGTTTAGGACTCGGAGATATGCTCGACCGTGTGCTTGAACTGGCACCGGATAAGGAAGATATCGAGTACGATGAGGATACAATTAAATTTGCTTTAGTCGGACGTCCGAACGTCGGGAAATCAAGTATGACGAACTCCATTCTCGGTGAAGAACGGGTCATCGTGTCAAGTGTCGCCGGTACAACCCGCGATGCAATCGATACGCCGTTCTCACGGGATGAGCAGGAATATGTCATCATCGATACAGCCGGTATGCGTAAACGCGGAAAAGTCTATGAATCAACAGAACGATTCAGTGTCATGCGTGCACAAAAAGCCATCGAACGGGCGGATGTCGTCTGTGTCGTATTAGATGGTGAAGAAGGAATCATCGAGCAAGATAAAAAAGTTGCTGGTTATGCCCATGAAGCAGGCCGTGCCATCGTCATCGTCGTCAACAAATGGGATGCCGTTGAAAAAGACGATAAGACAATGAAAAAAATGGAAGAAGAAATTCGCGAAGAATTCCGATTCCTTGATTATGCGCCAATCGTCTTCGTCTCGGCGAAAACGAAACGTCGTTTACAGACGTTACTTCCTGTCATCAAACAAGCGGCGAAGAGTCATGCACAACGTATTCAAACAAGTGTCTTGAATGATGTGATCGTCGACGCTGTAGCGATGAATCCTGCACCAACGGATAAAGGGGTTCGTCTGCGGATCAACTATGCGACACAGGTCGCTTCCCGTCCGCCGACATTCGTTTTATTCGTCAATGATCCGGAATTGTTACACTTCTCATACAAACGTTATCTGGATAACCGGATTCGTGAAGCCTTTGATTTTACAGGAACACCGATTCGGATTCTGGCACGTCAAAAACAATAAGGACAAGGTGAATCATGATGAAAAAAATTGCAGTCATTGGAGCTGGGAGCTGGGGAACCGCACTCTCACTCGTTTTAGCCGATAACGGTCATGAGGTCACTCTCTATGGGCGGGATCAAAAAAATGTTGATGCCATTAATCAAAATCATGAAAATACGCAGTTCTTACCAGGTGTGACGTTGCCGGAATCACTTCGGGCAACTACTGTTTTAAGCGAAGCCGTCGAAGGGGTATCCCATATCTTGATTGTGACGCCTTCTTCTGCGATTCGTTCTGTATCGCGTCAATTAAACGAGTTGTTGACGGAACCGGTTGTGCTGATTCACGCCTCGAAAGGGATTGAACCGAAAACACACTTACGGTTGTCGGAACTGATGGAGCAGGAGATCGATGCCTCCAAACGTTCGGCGATTTGTGTGTTGACAGGTCCATCCCACGCGGAAGAAGTCGCATTACGGAAGCCGACGACCGTGACGGTTGCTTCCACTGACATGGAAGAGGCGGGACGGGTGCAGGAATTGTTTACGAATGATAACTTCCGTGTCTATTTAAACGCCGATATTATCGGAGCAGAACTGGGCGGAGCGTTCAAAAACATCATTGCCTTAGCAGCCGGTATGGCTGATGGATTAGGGTACGGTGATAATGCCAAAGCAGCCTTGATCACCCGCGGGATGGTCGAAATTGCCCGACTCGGAACATTGTTCGGTGCCAATCCGATGACGTTCACCGGGTTAACGGGAATGGGCGACTTAATCGTGACCTGTACATCGGTCCACAGTCGGAACTGGCGCGCCGGAAATGCGATCGGCCGGGGCGAAAAACTTGAAACCGTTCTTGAGAACATGGGAATGGTCGTCGAGGGCGTCCGGGCGACACAAGCCGCTTACGATTTAGCAGAAACGAAACAATGTGAGTTACCGATCACGACAGCGCTCTATCATGTCTTATTCGACGGACATACTCCGGCAGAAGAAGTACAGAAATTGATGCGCCGTCCGCAGAAAAATGAGATTGAACATCTGTTTACGATGAAAGATTAACGGAGTGGGGTGGAAACCTTGAGTCCTGGATTACTAAAAATGTGGATTTCGTTCGCCGGGATTGGTCTGTTTGCGATCAGTGTCTTATTGGTCACAATCAGTCGGACGAAATTATCCGGTGCTTGGCAGTTCTTGATGTCGACCATTGCTTTTCTTTGTTTTATCGTGGCATCGATCATCATGGTCTTTATCGTCATGGCAGGTCCAAGTGCATGAAAAAACTTTTAATAGTCTTTATGTTGATTCCGGTCATGTTGTTATCCGGCTGTCTGTTTCCGGATAGTCAAAAACCGTCGAATCGGGTTCCGTATCCGGAACAAATTCGAACGGTTCAAAATGCAGTAGACGCGTATCAAAAAGATACTGGCGTTTTGCCGATCAAAACAAGAGAAGCGGATACACCATTAATGGAACGGTATCAAATCGAACTCGGACGTCTGATTCCACGCTATATGAGCGACCCTCCTCCGAACAGTTTTGAAGGGGGCGGGACCTTCATTTATTTACTCGTGGATGTCGAGAAAAAGCCGACGGTTAAATTGATGGACTTGCTTGTAGCAGAAGAACTTCAAAAGCTTCAAGTTCGCATTGATACGTACCGTAAGAAAAATGATAAGTATCCTTTTAAAGGTTCGATCGGGAAAAATCAGTTTACGCTTGATTATAAGAAGCTGTTTATCAAAGAGGAACCGAAAGTACCGAGTCCGTATTCGGATGAAAAACTGTCGATCTATGTAGACGGCCAGGGGCAGTTGTTTATCAACTATTTGCCTGAACTTAAAAAAGCGGTCGAAACAGCGAAGAAAAAGCCGAAAGTCGGCCAAGATATTCGGCATTTGCTCTACGATGAGCAACCATTTGTTCCTGCATACTCCCAAAGTTACACAATCAACAAAAAAGGCGAACCTGTGTTTTCTGAGAAATCGATCGAAGAATCAGAAAATTAATGGGGATTATGACGAAAATGTTGTAATATCAACGTTTATAAGGTATGATTAGCCTCGAAGAAGTGATTGGGAGGGGGTGAACGTAATGAACAAAACTGAACTCATTCAAGCAGTTGTCGAAAAATCAGGTCTGACTAAAAAAGACGTGACGAAAGTTGTCGAATCAACATTCGAATCGATCACTGAGACACTTCAGTCTGGAGAGAAAGTCCAATTGATTGGCTTTGGTAACTTCGAAGTCCGTGAACGCGCAGCTCGTAAAGGTCGCAACCCACGTACAAAAGAAGATATCGAAATCCCAGCAAGCAAAGTACCGGCTTTCAAACCAGGTAAAGCATTGAAAGATGCTGTTAAGTAATTCGGCTACATAGTCGTTCGAGGAATTCCTCGGACGGCTTTTTTTGTGGACATTGAGAGACGAGAAAACGAACTGATTATGGTATATTAAAAAAGAAGAAAATCCATCAACGAGATGGCACTGGAGATCGGGGGGTAAAAGCATGAATCATCAAGAGCTGCTCGTGGAAGAAATGATCACCGCACTCACTACAAAACAAACGACACAATTGGCTCGGCATGTGGATTTCCCTTCCATCAATCGTGAACAAATCAGTTGGTTGATCGATGTCGCCCAAAATGAAACGTTGGCTTGGCAATCACTTGTCAAAGGTGTGCATTATGCACAGGTGGCCTTACTGTTACATGAACGTGTCGGAGAAACCAAAAGAGGTTCAAAAGAACGACAACTGTTGGTTCTGGCGGGAGATTTATTTTCGAGCTACTTCTTTGAAGAATTGGCGTCGCTTCCCCAAACGGCACTCGTAACACTCGGGCGGACCGTTCAGCATGTGAACGAAGCGAAATGTGCCCTTCATGAGGAAAACTACGATTCAACCGAAGAGTATGTCTTATTATGGTTAAAGGCAGAATTCGGATTGGTTCAAGGACTAGCAGCGATTAGCGGAAGAGACTGGTTGACGGAGGACGGACAACGTTTGATTCGTCAACGGGCACAAAGCTTACAATCAAGTGCTCAACAACTGTTATTATCTCATCTGGAACAGATGGCAGTAGCGTAATATCTTCGAAAGGGTGAACTGCGTGCAGACACAAGAAAAAGAGAAAAAAGTATATGAAGTGTTTCAATCGATTTCAAGCAATTATGATCAAATGAACTCCATCATTAGCTTCCGCCTTCATAAATTGTGGAGAAAAGAAACGATGCGCCGGATGAACGTGTTTCCAGGTGCGAAGTGTCTCGACTTATGTTGCGGAACCGCTGATTGGACGATTCAGCTTGCGAAAGCAGCCGGTCCGACCGGTGTCATCAAAGGACTTGATTTTTCCGAGAACATGCTGAAAGTCGGTGTTGAAAAAGTTGAGGCGCTTGAGATGAAAAATGTCGAGTTGATTCACGGGAACGCGATGGAGCTTCCGTTTGGCGATCATTCGTTTGATTTCGTGACAATCGGATTTGGACTGCGGAATGTGCCGGATTATTTGCAGGTCATCAAAGAAATGCACCGGGTCCTAAAACCGGGCGGGACGGTCGTCTGCCTTGAGACAAGTCAACCGACGGCACCGCTGTTTAAGGAAGCCTACTCTCTGTATTTCGGAAAAATCATGCCGCAGGTCGGTCGTTTGTTTGCCAAATCCTACGATCAATACAACTGGTTGCAAGAGTCAACGGAAGTTTTCCTTGATCGTGTCGAACTGAAACAACTGTTTGAACAAGCCGGATTCATGCAAGTGGAAGTTAAAGCATTTGCAGGTGGGGCGGCTGCAATGCACCTCGGAAAGAAGTGGTGAGATGTCACTGCATTCTATTTATCGAGACGTAACCAAAGAAGTAAATTTAGTGGATCAATTTTTGATCCGTCATATCGCATCGAGCGATCCGACCATCGATGCTGCCGGACAACAATTGCTTCAAGCAGGCGGTAAACGCATTCGGCCGGCCTTTGTATTGCTCGCATCAAAGTTCGGTCAGGCCGACCGTGATGAGCTGGTCCGTGTTGCAGCCAGTCTTGAACTTGTCCATATGGCTTCACTTGTCCATGATGATGTGATCGATGACGCGGAACTGCGTCGCGGCAAACCAACCGTCATGCAACATTTTGATGAAGAAGTGGCTCTCTATTCCGGTAATTTTTTATTCGGTGAGGCGGTTAAGTTGATCGGAGAAGTCGGCAAGCCGGAACTGGTCCAGGTGATGGTCCATGCGATGCGTGAAATCTGTGAAGGTGAAATCGAGCAGATTTACGATCAGTACGACTGGGAACAGTCCATCAAACGCTATATTAAACGGATCGAACGGAAAACGGCTATCTTAATTGAAGCCAGTTGTCATCTCGGGGCGATCGTCTCGAACTGTTCACCGGAAGATACAAAGGCGTTACGACAATTTGGGCGTGACATTGGTCTAGCTTTCCAAATTGCAGATGATTTGCTTGATTTTACAGCGAAACGGACTGAACTTGGAAAACCTGTCGCAGAAGATTTACGCCATGGTCATAAAACATTGCCTGTATTTTATGCGTCAGAAGATCAAGACTTTTTCCGGGAGTTACAAAAGATCCGCTCAATGCCGAGTCATGAAGAGGTGGCTCCTTTACTGGACCGGTTGCAACGATCAGATGCTTTGGAACGAACGCAACAAACCGTCGATTTATACATTCGGCGGGCCATTCTTCGTTTGAGTCATCTTCCGAAATCATCAGCGAAACGGTCGCTGGAAGAAGTCGCCCGGTATGTCGGGAAACGTAAAGGTTGAAAAAATGTAAAAAATTTCTTGCCGCTTGTCCATTTACGCAGTAAACTTACTATGTAAGCGCTTTTTTATCTGTATTTCATAGGGGGAACTAGTAATGGAGCAAACGTTTTTAATGGTAAAACCGGATGGCGTTGAACGAGGTTTGATTGGGGAAATCATCGCTCGTATCGAACGTAAGGGATTCGTAATTCGTGAAATGAAAATGATGCAGGTGACTGAAGAATTAGCACAGGCTCATTACGCGGAACACGCAGAAAAACCATTTTTCGGAGAGTTGGTCACTTTCTTGACATCTGGTCCTGTCGTCGCACTTCGTGTTGAAGGCGAAGATGTAGTCACGGTCTCGCGGATGATGATTGGTAAAACGAAACCGACGGAAGCACTTCCGGGAACGATTCGGGGCGATTTTGCAAACACGATGAGCGAGAATGTCATTCACGGTTCAGACAGTGTTGAAAGTGCCGAGCGTGAACTCGGTCTTTGGTTTCAAGGACAACCGTTAAACGTTTGAGATCGGCAAGACGATTGAGCAACTGCTCAATCGTCTTTTTTTGTTTTTTGGAAAGGAAATGGCTTTATGCTAAGATAGAAAATAAGACAGGGAGTGCCTAAAAAGCAATCCCGCCAGAGAGAGGATTTGTGAGGTGGACTATGCAGGACTATGAGCTTTTCATCCAACGTTTCTTGAAAAAATCAGGAATTGATTTAGGACAATATAAAGAAGCCCAGATGAAGCGGCGATTAACAGCATTACGTGATAAAAAAGGATACAGTACATTTGCTTCTTATATGCAGGCGATGGAAAAAAGTTCGACTTTGTACGAAGAATTTTTGGATCGGATGACGATTAACGTCAGTGAGTTTTTCCGGAACCCGATTCGATGGCAACAACTGGAGCAAGATATCTTGCCGGTGTTGCAGGCCCGTGCCCACGGGCGGATCCGGACGTGGAGTGCCGCCTGTTCGACAGGTGAGGAGCCGTATTCGTTGGCGATGATCCTAAACGAAAAGCTCGATCCGGCACAATTTACGATTCAAGCAACGGATTTAGATGAGTTAGTCCTTGAGAAGGCGAAACAAGGCCGCTACGGGGTGTCCGCTTTAAATGAAGTGGAAGCAGGACGAAAAAAACGTTATTTCATCGAACAAGAACAACAGTTTGAAGTCGTTCCTGAAATCAGACGTCTCGTTCGGTTCAGTAAACATAATTTACTCGGTGACCGGTATGATACAGGATTTGATTTGATCATCTGTCGAAATGTCTTGATTTATTTTACAGAGGAAGCGAAGGCACATGTCTACCGGTCATTCGTCGAAGCTTTGAAACCGGGCGGCATTTTGTTTGTCGGCGGAACAGAACAGATTTTCCAACCGGAACGATTTGGCTTAAAGATGAAACAAAGCTTTTTTTATGAAAAAATTTAATGGATAAAAGGGGATGAGGCAACATGCGTTACATGACAGCAGGTGAATCACACGGTAAAGGATTATCGGTCATCATCGAAGGAATCCCTTCTGGTCTCATCATTGATTTTGATAAAGTGCAACATGAGATGACACGACGTCAAGGCGGTTACGGTCGTGGACGGAGAATGCAAATCGAACAGGATGCGGTAGATGTCCGCGGGGGGATCCGGCACGGCTATACGACGGGCGCACCGATCAGTCTGTTTATTGAGAATAAAGACCATACGCACTGGACGAAAGTCATGCAGGCCGAACCGTTGCAGGAGGAACTGGAACGTCCGCGGACGCTGACACGTCCACGCCCGGGTCATGCCGATCTGGTCGGCGGATTAAAATACGGACACCGGGATTTACGCGATGTCCTGGAACGTTCGTCCGCCCGGGAAACGGCAGCACGTGTCGCAGTCGGTGCCATTGCCAAACAACTGCTCGGTCAACTGGAAATCGATGTGTTTTCTCATGTCCGCTCCATCGGGGGCATCGATTCGGAGTTCGTCAACCCGATGGAGTACCGGGAAGTGATTGAGGCGTCACCTGTTCGCTGTGCCGACGAAGCGGCAGCAGAGCGGATGATGGCGGCGATTGACCAAGCTAAAAAAGACGGAGATACATTAGGCGGGGAAGTCGAAGTCGTCGTGACGGATATGATGCCGGGGATCGGCTCCTTTACACAAAATGAGACGAAACTCGACAGCCGGATCGCGCGGGCTGTGATCAGTGTCAATGCGATGAAAGCAGTCGGATTTGGCGACGGATTTGATTTGGCGCGCAGAAAAGGCAGCACCGTCCAGGATGAAATCCTGCACGACGAAACCGGATATTTCCGCAAAACGAATCATCTGGGCGGGATTGAAGGCGGAATGTCGACCGGAATGCCGATTCGGGTCCAAGTGGCGATGAAGCCGATTCCGACGTTATATCGTCCTCTCCAGTCCGTCGATATCGAAACAAAGGAGCCGTTTGTCGCTCAGGTCGAACGCAGTGATGCCTGTGCCGTTCCGGCGGCGGCAGTCGTACTGGAAGCCGTCGTAGCCGTCGAGATTGCGGCAGCTGTCCTTGAGATGTTCGGTACATCGACGCTTGACCGCCTGAAACAGGCTGTCACAGCTTACCGGGAGGAGGTGCGTCTCTTTTGACGCATCTGACCATCCGGGCGAGCCGTCCTTATTCCGTCTATGTCGAACCGGATGCCATCCGACAGATTCATGAAGTGAAACAAGCGCAGGAAGCGGATCGATTCTGGATCATTACGGATCAGACCGTGGCAGATCTGCATATGACATCAATCCGCCGTCAACTCGAGCACATTTTTCCGATGACGGCTCAGCATGTCAGTACCGTCGAGCCGGGGGAAGGCAGTAAATCCTTATCCGTCTATCAATGGTTGCTTGAAGAAGGAATTGAACAGGGCGCAACACGAAAGACGATGATTCTTGCTGTCGGGGGCGGTATGATTGGTGATTTAGCGGGATTCGTCGCTGCGACTTTTCTGCGTGGTATTCCCTTCATTCAAATCCCGACAACATTACTTGCACATGATTCGAGTGTCGGAGGAAAGGTTGGATTAAACTTACGTTTGGGTAAGAACTTAGTAGGTGCCTTTTATCAGCCGTCTGCCGTTTTATACGATCCGGCTTTTTTACAAACATTGTCCGACCGCGAATGGAGAAGCGGTTTTTTTGAATTACTGAAGCACGGATTATTGGCGCGTCCGCCGTTTGCGGAAGAGCTGTTCGGATTGGGGCTGGCAGACATCAAACAACTGCCGCTCGCCGACTGGATTTCAGCCGGCATTCAGGTGAAACAGCATATCGTAGAGCAGGATGAACGGGAAACCGGCATTCGTGCCTTTTTAAACTACGGGCATACCTTCGGCCATGCCGTCGAATATGCGAGTGAGGATCTGTCCCACGGAGAAGCGGTCGGGATCGGACTGGTTTTTGTATCGATCCTTGAAGGCAACGAACGTCAAGCCAAACAATTGGTCGAGCTGATTCACCGGCTCGGTGTCGTGTTACCGGAACGTCAACCGTTTGAAAGATACTTGGAATTGATGAAACGGGATAAAAAAAATGATGCATCGATTCGATTTGCAGTAAAAGGTCAAGATGGATTTGCCTTGGAAGCAATCGATCATGAACGTCTAAAGAACGCATATGATCAAACAGTGAGGTGTTTACAGTGGGCTTAAGAGGGACAGTACGCGTACCGGGCGATAAATCGATGACCCATCGCGCTTTTTTGATGGGTGGAATCGCAGAAGGGACGACAGTGATTTCAAATGCCTTGTTAGGGGCAGATTGTCTGGCATCACTTGCAGCAGTCGAGGCACTTGGGGCACAAATTCAGCAGACGGAACAAGACATCCGGATTACCGGTACGACTGCTCTAAAGGCAGCGACGATCGACTGCGGTAATTCAGGAACGACGATTCGTTTGCTGAGTGGTATTTTGGCGGGCGGTCAGGAAACGTACACCTTAACAGGAGACGCTTCATTACAACGACGGCCGATGGACCGGGTGACAGTGCCGCTTGCGACACTCGGAGCAGACATTGAGGGGACATACGCGCCGCTGACGATTCACGGTCAACCGCTTGTCGGGACGACCTACACGTTACCGGTTGCGAGCGCTCAAGTCAAAAGTGCGGTTTTACTAGCCGGATTGTTTGCGACCGGCGAGACGACGGTCGTCGAACCGATTCTGTCACGGGACCATACAGAACGGATGTTGCCGAAATTCGGAGCCGATCTTACCATTCAAGAACAGGAGCAGGGACGGCGAATTCGTCTACAAGGACCGGTCCGCCTGCAGGCCACGACGATCGATATTCCGGGTGATCCTTCTTCTGCCGCCTTTTGGTGGGCGGCGGCTGCCTTAGGAGCTGACAGTCGGATTACGACGGAACATGTCTTGATGAATCCAACCCGGACTGGATTTTTACAAGTGTTACGGCAGATGGGAGCCAGTGTCGAAATCACGAACCGCCGGGAGACGGCGGGAGAAGAAACGGCTGACGTGACGCTGATGACGACCTCTCTGCAGTCCGTGGCGATTGAAGGAGAACAAATTCCTTCGTTGATCGACGAAATTCCGTTGCTCGCCCTGCTTGCGACACAAGCCGAAGGACGGACCGTCATCCGGGATGCAGCGGAACTGCGTGTTAAGGAGACAGACCGGATCGAGACGGTCGTCTCGACGCTGCGAAAGATTGGTGCGCAGATTGAGGCGACGGAAGACGGCATGATTATTGACGGACCGACACCGCTTGTCGGAGCGACGGTCGACAGTGCTGGAGACCACCGTTTGGCGATGATGTTGACGATTGCTTCGACATTACAGCCGGAAATCGTGGTCCTCGGGAATGAAGTAGTTGAAGTCAGCTACCCGACGTTTTATGATGATTTAAAGACACTGCAACAAACGAATCGCTGAAAAGATCTCGAACAGTGAAATAGAGGAAAGTGAGGCGTTTGCCTTGAATGAACACGTATTAAAAGAAATAGTCGAGAGTCTCGAACACGGGCATACGTCTGAAGCGTTAGTCGCACTCGAACAACTCGAAAAAACAGGAACGGACGAAGATCGTCTGGCGGTGGCTGATTTGTACATCGAATTAGGATTATCCGACCGCGCCGTCGATCTGCTGGCTCCGTTGTACGTCGATTACTCAGGGAATGCCGGTGTGGCATTATTACTTGCCGAATGTTACATCGATCTCGACCGGGAAGAAGAGGCCATCACGGTCTTGGAACAGGTGGATGTGACGGATATCGAAAATGGTCCCCGGACGTTGGTGTTGCTCGCCGACTTGTATCAGTCTCAAGGGCTTGATGAAGTAGCATTGGCCAAGTTAAAAGAAGCCCGGGAATTAGCACCAAATGAACCGTTGCTTGCCTACGGACTGGCTGAACTGTATATGACACTCGGTGCATTTGATCAAGCAGTTCCTTTGTTTGCTGAAATTGCGGCTGATCCGGTTTTGCGGGAAGAATTGCCGCTTGATGCTCTCTATGCGGAAGCATTGGCCATGATCGGGGAGTTCGAAGAAGCGATTCCACTGTATGAACGTGCGGTAGCGGAACGGTCGGATCTGCATACATTGTTCGGACTCGCGATGACGGCGCACCGGGTCGGACAACACCAAAAAGCAGTCGAGACATTCCAACAACTGATTGCCCAGGATCCCGATTATACGTCGGCATATGTGCCGTACGCGGAAAGTCAGGCTGAACTCGGACTGACGAAAGAAGCGCTTAATGTCATCAAACAGGGGATCGAGCGCGACGATTACAATGATGAGTTGCGGACGATGGAAGCATTGTTCCTCTTGAAACTTGGAGACCGGGAAGGCAGTGTGAAAGCATTGCGTGAAGCTCTGGCCCTCAATCCGGAATCACTCGTCGCGGCCGAAAGACTGCTCGCACTGCTCGCGGAAGATGAAGATCACGATGCGACGCTTGAAACGATTTCCGCCATCGAAGAACATGTGACGGCACCGATTCTGACCTGGTACCGGGCACGCTCGTTATATGCATTAGAAGAGTATACGCAAGCGATGGAGAAATATGCGCAAGTAGAGGCTGCGTTTGCCGATGATGCGTTATTCTTAAAAGAGTATGGATATGCGCTTGTGGAAGAAGGACGCCGGGACGAAGGGTTGATCTTATTACGCCGGGCGGCTGCACTGACACCGGAAGATGCAGATTTAGTCGACTATGTCGAACGAATGGATGGATGACTTCACTGGAGAAGGGAGTAGGATTAAGATGACAGAGAGAAAGCAGCGTTTCTTGCGCCGCATCTTGACCTATTATACGTTGAAACGTCGGGAATCAAAGTGGATCATCGATTATTGGCTTCGAAACGATTCGAAGCTCGAACAGGTTCACTTTGTTCAAAATGCCATGTTTGCGCCAAAAGCAATGATCATTACGACATATGGATTTGATGCAGACCCGTTTCTCTTTAAAAAAGGAGAGGTCAAAACGACCGATCCGGAAAAAGCCTACCATGATATTCGATTGACGGATGAGCCGCTGTATATCGAGTTGAACTTTCAAGGGATGATGATGGATGACGAGTACCTCTCGCTGTTGGAGGAAAATCCGTTCCGACCGGAAGTAGCCGTTGAACCGAAACTGGCCGATGCTGCGATGAATTTCATTGCGGCGACGGTCAACCGTCAAGAAGAAGAACGTTTAGTCCGATTGATCGACGAGGCGCTTGACGCCCGGGATAAACATCGTTTCCAATCGCTTTCGGACGAATTGCGAATCATCCGCAGCCAACTCTGATTGAAAAATCGAGTCGTTTGCCTTCCTTCGACTGTACTGAAGGGAGGCTTTTTTTCGAAATCGAAACTAAGGGGAAAATATGAAGAAAAATTGTAGCTAATTTCATAAAACGTTCACATTAAAGAAGCAGTAACAAAAGCGGATATGATACATTAAATGTGACGAAATGTAAGTGAACAGGAAAGGGGGGAATGACTTGCGTTTCAAACCATCCGATGTTCAAAGGACGAGAAACGAACAAGCGTATATCGATACGTTGATTGTCCCATTGATTCCCGTCGGATTCGACGAAGCGATGCATGCTTTCTCGGAATGTGCAGATATGACGATGACCGTCGCGACGGAAGTCGAACGGCAATTGTCGGGACGGGCAATGCTTGTACCGCCGATGACGTATATCGGTGAACCGTCCATCGACCAGCTTACGAGTTGGGAACAGGCGGCATCTTCAGAACAGTTTCGATTTGTGACGTTCATTACTGCCGATTTACGGTGGAAAGAGACATCGGTCACGGACATTATTTATGTCCCACGTTTATCGCTTGAGACGATGAGCCGCGATCAACAAGGTCAGATGGTCGGGAATTTTGTCGGGCAAGTCTTAGAGCAGTTAGGAAACCGCTGGACCGCGCTATGAAGCGGTTGACGCAATGATTTTATTAAGATACTATTACCATGTGAGAAATTTGTGTGAAGTACCGTGGTCTTGGGGCACAGTGTACATCACGAGGGGGGATCGAGATGGCTCAAAACGGGTCTAACGTAACACGTCGTCAATTCTTGACGTATACATTGACTGGAGTCGGCGGCTTTATGGCGGCGACGATGGTCATGCCGATGGTCAACTTCGCAGTTGATCCAGTCCTGAAGAAATCAGGAGCAGGCGATAAAGTAAAAGTAATGAAGTTGTCGGACATCACGACAGAACCAAAACGGGTTGACTTCAAAAAACAAACACAGGATGCGTGGTATGAGTTTGAAGAAACGTTATCTGCGTGGGTGTTTAAAAATGATAAAGGCGAAGTGTTAGCTTTATCACCGATCTGTAAACACTTAGGATGCCAGGTCAGTTTTGGAGCGGATCCGACGCACCCAGAACAATTCTATTGCCCATGTCATTTCGGCCGGTATACGAAAGACGGCGTCAACGTACCAGGTACGCCTCCGACGAAACCGCTTGATGAATATGAAAAGCAAGAGAAAGATGGTTTCCTTTACCTAGGTAAACCAGTCGAAAGAGGTGCGTAAGCGATGATGCAAAAAATTTATGATTGGATTGATGAGCGCGTTGATATCACGCCGCTTTGGCGGGATATTGCCGATCATGAAGTTCCAGAACACGTTAACCCGGCCCATAACTTCTCAGCATTCGTTTATTGTTTTGGCGGGTTGACATTCTTTACGATTGTCATCCAGATTCTTTCAGGAATGTTCCTGACAATGTATTACGTACCAGACATCATCAATGCGCATGCGTCCGTGTACTATCTTCAAAATGAAGTAGCTCACGGTCAAATCGTCCGTGGTATGCACCACTGGGGCGCATCGGTCGTCATCGTAATGTTGTTCTTACATACATTACGTGTCTTCTTCACAGGTTCATACAAAAAACCACGTGAATTGAACTGGGTTGTCGGCGTACTGTTGTTCTTCGTTGTCTTAGCACTTGGTTTGACAGGATACCTGTTGCCATGGGATATGAAAGCATTGTTCGCGACAAAAGTTACGATTCAAATCGCGGAAAGTATTCCTGTCATCGGTGGTATTGCAAAAACACTCCTGGCGGGTGGAGAAATCGTCGGTGCAAGCACAATCGCTCGATTCTTTGCGATTCACGTCTTCTTCCTTCCTGCAGCATTGTTCGTCTTGCTCGGGGCCCACTTCATGATGATCCGGAAACAAGGGATCTCTGGACCACTTTAAACCGACACTTATTATTAGACAACTAAAAGGGGGAGAACACGATGCATCGTGGTAAAGGAATGAAATTCGTCACCGATTCACGGGTGTCGATCAACAACCGGATGCCGAACAAGTCAAAAGACTATTCGGAGTATCCAGGTCGGACGGAAGCGTTCTGGCCAAACTTCTTGCTTCGCGAATGGATGGTAGGAGCGGTCTTCTTGATCGGCTTCATGACCTTGACAATCGTTGAAGCAGCACCGCTTCAAAATATTGCTGACCCGACGAATACGTCGTACATTCCACTTCCGGACTGGTACTTCCTATTCCTCTATCAGCTCTTGAAATACCAATTCGCGGCTGGTCCGTACATTTTAATGGGAACGGTCATCCTGCCTGGTCTTGCGTTTACAGCATTGCTGGTAGCGCCATGGCTCGACCAAGGATTGGAACGCCGCCCGGCAAAACGTCCGATCGCCGTCAGCATGATGTTACTTGCAATCGTATCGATCGTCTTCTTGACATGGGAATCGGTTCAGACAACACACTGGGATACTATCCACAAACAAGGTGAGTTGACAATGAACGAAGGTCCAAAAATCGATACATCCGCAAAAGGATTCGAGATTTACTCGAACCAATCATGTGTCAACTGTCACGGTAAGAACCTCGAAGGCGGCGCAGCAGCTCCAGCCCTCGTTGGGACGAAAAAGACAGAAAAAGAAATTTATGATATCGCAGTCAAAGGTGTCGGTTCGATGCCTGCTGGACAGTTCAAAGGTTCAGATGCCGAACATAAAGAACTTGCTAAATTCATCGCTTCATACGGTGAAGGCGGAGAAAACAATAAATAAGACAACCGGCCGGGGGAATTTTCCTCCGGTTTTTGTCTATCATGAGGTGACAATACATGCCGTTCATTCATCTGTTAAAACATAAAGCTGTGCTTTGGCCACTCGCCTTGATTAATTTGGGTGGAACATTATACGGCTATTACTGGTATCAACCCCAACTGGCGCAGTCGAAGTGGTACTATTATCCGTTCATTCCGGACAGTCCGACGGCTTCGTTCTTTTTTACGATTATCGTCTTTTTATGGATTTTCAACCGCCGTTCCCGTTTATTTGAAGCCCTTGCCTTTGTGACGTTAATCAAATACGGGGTATGGGCGGTCGTCATGAATGCTTTGATGTTACGGGAACTCGGGACGGAGAATTCCTATTTGACAGCCATGGCGTTGATGCTGATGGTCTCGCATGGGGCGATGGCGTTTCAGGCATTGCTTTACGTGCCGGTCATGACGTTTCGGGTCAAAGAACTGGTCCTTGTCGCAATTTGGGTCGTCCATAACGATGTCGTCGATTATGTGCTCGGACAATGGCCCCGATATCCGGCACTCGCCGAACATATCCAGTGGATCGGGTACGGCTCGTTTTGGCTGACCGGATTATGTCTTTTGATGGGATATTGGTTTGTGGCACGCGATTCGATTGACAATAAGGTCGCTTGAACATAAAATAAGACTATAATCTTTTTTTATGAAAGGAAGCGACGACATGGCGAACTATTTGATTTATCTGGCCATCATCATCATCGTGCCGATTTGGGCGCAGATGCGTGTCAGAAAAACGTACAAGAAATATCAGGAAGTTCCGATTCACAGCGGCGTGACCGGAGCACAGGTCGCAGATTTCATCATGAAACAAAACGGAATCACGAATGTGCGTCTTGAACCAATCGGCGGAACGATGTCCGATCATTACGATCCAACGAATAAAGTCGTCCGTTTGTCGGAAGATGTTTACTACGGTTCGACTGTCTCAGCCGTCTCGATTGCTGCCCACGAAATCGGGCACGTCATTCAAGATGCAACCGACTACGGCATGATGCGGGTTCGTCACCGGATTGCGCCGGTGGCTTCGATCACATCCAACTTATCGTTCCCGTTGTTACTGATCGGTTTCCTCGCCGGAATGAGCGGACTTGCCATGCTTGGGGTCATTCTCATGCTCGGAGCCGTCATCTTCCAACTCGTCACGTTACCGGTCGAGTTTGATGCGTCGAACCGGGCGATGGCCCAGTTGACGGAACACGGGATCATCGATGCGGAAGAAGAGCGCGGCTCACGCCGTGTCTTGAATGCTGCAGCTTGGACATACGTTGCTGCGACACTCGTCGCGATTGCTGAATTCGTCCGTTTGGCTTTGATTGTCTTTGCACCGTCAAGTGATGACTAACTAATCGAATCGAAACAAAAAATGACGAGAAATCCGCAATGGATTTCTCGTCATTTTTATTGCCATTGATTACGTTTCTTTGATCGGAACCCGGTTTTCATCAAAGGTGAACCCTTCGCCCGTCACTTCATAGACATCGTGCAGGGTGATAAAAGCATGTTGATCGACTGATTTGACAAGTGTCTTCAATCGTGTGATTTCATTGCGGGCGACGACGACGTACAAGACTTCCAAGTCGCGTCCCGAGTAGCCGCCTTTGGCGATCAGACGGGTCGTCCCGCGGTTCATCGTCGCATGGATACCGTCTGCAATCTCCGTCCGTTGATCGCTGATGATCATCGCCGCTTTTCCGGCATAGGTGCCTTCCTGCATCCAGTCAATGACCCGTGCTCCGACGTAGACGGCAAGTAATGTATACATCGCCTGTTTATAGTCGAGATAGCTCAGTGAAGCGACGATGACAAAAAAGTCGAAGACCATAAACGTTCTGCCGATCGACCAGCCAAAATACCGTTTGGTCAAGCGGGCGATGATATCGACCCCGCCGGTCGTCCCGCCATTATTGAAAATGATACCGAGCCCGACACCGATGAAAACCCCGGCAAACAAGGCTGCGAGAACCATATCGTCTTTCAAGAAAATTTCAAGCGGAGAATATTTTGCAATCAATCCATACCAAATCGAGAAACTGAACGTTCCGATTAATGTATAGACGAACGTCGTCCGTCCGAGCAGTTTATAACTGACGAGAAATAACGGAATGTTGAGCAACAAGTTCGTAACGGACGGGGAAAAACCGAACAGTCCTTTCAAGATCAAAGTGATTCCGGTAAATCCTCCTTCTGCCAACTCGTTCTGCACGTTAAAATGATAAATACCAAAAGCGAAAATAAAGGATCCGATCAAAATCCAGATGATGTTTTGAATACGAATCGGAAACTGAAATGGGGGTGCCATCTGATTGCTCCTCTCTGACATGACTCTTTCTCTAGGGTAACGGCAGACGTCAAAAAAGACTAGCTTTTCTGACGAAAATCGTTCGAAAAGTGGCGGATGTAGTTTTTAGTCGGCAATTTGATTACAATGAGCAGGGACAAGACATTACTTACAGGACATTACTTAATGAGGAGAGAGTGACTAGATATGAAAAAAGCGATTGGGATTCTCTGTTATCCATCGGTCGGCGGCAGTGGTGTCGTGGCGACGGAACTCGGAATGAAGTTAGCGGACCGGGGGCATGATGTTCATTTCATCACCTCGAGCATTCCGTTCCGCTTGACGGAATATCGTCCGAACATTACCGTTCATTTGGTTGAGGTGAATCAATATTCGGTCTTTAAATATCCCCCGTATGACATTACCCTGGCGTCAAAAGTCGCGGAAGTGATCGATCTGTTTGATCTTGACATCATTCATGCGCATTACGCGGTCCCGCATGCGGTATGCGCGGAACTCGGGCGGAATATGGCGAAGAAAAAAGGGGTTGGTGTCGTGACGACCTTACACGGGACGGACATTACCGTCATCGGTCAGGACTTGGAGATGCAACCGGCCATCCGGTACGGAATCGAAAGTTCGGATGCCGTCACGGCGGTTTCGGAAAGCCTGGCCCTCGAAACGAACATAACATTAAATGGACAGTATGCGATTGAAGTCATCCCGAACTCGATTGACGAAAGTATGTATTATCCGATGCGGGATGAACGGTTGAAGCGGCATTACGGTATCGAGCCGGATGAGATTGTTGTCATTCATATTTCGAATTTCCGACCGGTTAAACGAATTGACGATACGATTGCCGCGTTTGCGATCGCTTCAAAAGACCGTGCGATGCGGTTATTGTTGGTCGGGGACGGTCCGGAAATGGGACAGACGAGACGCCGGGCGAAGGAACTGGGAATTTACGACAAAATCATTTTCGCCGGAAAACAGGAGCATGTCGCTCAGTTGCTGGCAATCAGCGATATTCATTTACTGTTGTCGGAAAAAGAAGCCTTCGGACTGGTTGTTCTTGAAGCGATGGCCGTCGGTGTCCCGAGCGTCGTCTCGAGTGCCGGAGGATTACCGGAAGTGATTCAAGACGGAAAAACAGGATTCATCGTTCCGACCTATGATGTCAAAACGGCAGCGGACCGGATCGGGAAGTTGGCGGATGACGCGGCTCTGCGGGAAGAATTGGCAGAGGAAGGAATCCGCGATACCCGGAGACGGTTTGATTCCAATCAGGTCGTCCGTGCTTATGAACTGTTATATGAACGGGTGTGTGCGCAATATGAAAACGCTTGAGTCTGCGAATCAGATCATCCAAACGATTGAAGCGGCAGGCGGCGAAGCCTATATCGTCGGGGGAGCGGTTCGGGATATGTTGCTTAAACGCGAACCCGGAGATTATGATCTGGCAACGTCGCTGCTTCCGGAAGCGGTCATGCACCTGTTTCCGGTCGTGATTCCGACCGGACTGGATCACGGAACCGTCACGGTTGTCCTTGATCATGTGCCGTTTGAAGTGACGACCTTTCGTTCGGAAAGTACGTACAGTGACCGGCGGCGTCCGGACGAAGTAACGCTTGGTGTCAGCCTGGAGGAAGATCTGACGCGCCGTGATTTCACCATCAATGCGATGGCGCTGAAGCCGAGCGGTCTCGTCGATCTGTTCGGCGGTCAAGCCGATCTGGCGACGAAAGTCGTCCGGACAGTCGGGCGGGCGGAAGACCGGTTTGATGAAGATGCCCTGCGGATGATCCGGGCGTTCCGTTTCATGAGTCAGTTGGAGTTTACACTCGATCCGGAGACAGAACGGGCCATCGAAAATAAAAAACAGCACCTTTCATCCGTTGCCGTTGAACGGATTGCCATTGAATTTGAAAAACTGCTGTTAGGTCCCGGACGCAAAGCTGCTTTAGCGGCGATGCGTCGGACGGGAATCGGACACTATATGCCGCATATGAACGATATGATACTGCATCAGTTAATGCTGTTACCGTTTAATGGGGTGTCGCCGGATGACGTATGGACGCTCGTTTTGGTGGCCGGACTCCGTCCCGAGTCTTTACGGGCATGGAAACGGTCTAAAAAACAAGAGGGACGGGCAAAGACGTTCGCTCCGCTCGTTTACGAACAGACGTTATCCGATTGGCAACGTTACCGGTTGTCGGATGAAGAATTGGACCATTTGAATCAGATGACGGGGTACCGTCACGAAGGCCGGGCGTCCTTGCCGATTCGGCGTTTGCAAGACTTGGCGGTCAACGGACGGGACATGATGGATCTTGGTTTACGAAAACATCAGATTAAAGAGGCACTCCATCATTTGGAGCAGCAAGTCGTGCATCGTCAGTTGGATAATGAACGCGAGATTCTGTTAAAGGAAGTGATGAATTGGAAAAATCAACACGGGACCGGATCCTCCACGCATTGATGCAGGCTGACTGGATATCCGGTCAAGAGTTGGCGGATCAATTGAATATTTCACGTACCGCCATTTGGAAACAAATCGCGGCTTTGAAAGAGGACGGCTATATCATCGAAGCCCATAAGAAAACCGGGTATCATTTGGCGGATCGGGGTGACCGGTTGACGCCGCTTGCGATTCAGCAGTATGTGCGAACGGACACTTTGGGACAACAGATCATTCATCTCGAACAGACGGAAACCACACAACGGATTGCGCATGAGCAGGCGCAACAAGCGGCAAGTGAAGGGACGTTAATTGTCTGTGACTTTCAAACCGACGGACGGGGACAACTTGGACGGACCTGGCACGAGACACGGAGTGCAGGTATTGCGATGAGTTTAATTTTGCGTCCCACAGCACCGCTTCACCAGGCCGGGCAATTGACCTTACTTGCCGGAATCGCTTTAGCCGAGACATTACGGACACTGGACGTCCCGGCGACGATTAAATGGCCAAACGATGTATTGATTGCCGGAAGAAAAGTGGCCGGAATCCTGACGGAAATGCAGACGGAAGCCGATCGCATCAATTCCGTCATCATCGGAATCGGTATCAATGTCCACCACACACAATTTCCGGAACTCTTATCGGACCGGGCGACCTCAATACATTTAGCAACAGGAAAGTCAATCGCCCGCGCTGAAATCGTCGGGTTGTTTTTAAACACGTTTGAACCGATGTACAAGAAATGGTTGACGGAAGGATTCGCATCGTTTGTCCCGGCATGGGAGAAATATGCCGATCGGTTAAACGATTTAGTGACATTGCGGACCCGGCAAGAGACCGTGACCGGAATCTTACGCGGAATTCAGGCGGACGGTACCTTACAAATTGAAACAGAGACGGGTCTGAAAGCATTTCATTCCGCCGAACTGGTTTACTGGACGGAGATATAAGCTCGGACGTTTGCAGTCTGCTTTTTGAATCATGTATAATAAGTGCGAGGATGATAGCCACTTGGAGTCATACCGGTTAGAGGCTTATATTCATATTGTTTATTTGACTGCCTTGATCCTACTCGGACAGGGACAGAAGGATGATTTTGCACTTATTCATGCCTTCTTTCCTATGCTATTTTTTAGGAAGGAAGGCATTTCCTTTTGTCCTCTCTAAACTACGAAGGAGAGAACACACATGCATACGATGACACCTTTACTAAAAAAACAACAGGCGGGCGAAAAACTCGTCATGCTGACAGCGTACGATTATCCGTCCGCAAAATTAGCGGAAGCCGGACACGTTGATTTGCTGCTGGTCGGGGATTCGCTCGGGAATGTCATTCTCGGATATGATTCGACGATTGCCGTGACAGTAGACGATATGGTCCATCACGCAAAAGCTGTCCGTCGCGGAGCACCGGCAACTTTTATGGTCGTTGACATGCCGTTTGCCAGCTATCACGGTTCGTTTGACCGGACGCTTGAGGCAGCAGCCCGTATCTTCCAGGAAAGCGGAGCAGACGCTTTAAAACTCGAAGGGGCCGGAGACATCCTGGCAACGATTCGTCGTCTGACGGAGGCCGGCATGCCTTGTGTTGCCCACTTGGGGCTGACACCACAATCTGTCGGAGTGCTCGAAGGCTTTAAAGTTCAAGGGAAATCGCTTGCAGCAGCGGAACAGTTGATTGCCGACAGTTTGGCCGCAGAACAAGCGGGAGCGAAGATGCTTGTCCTTGAATGTGTACCGCATCCGCTGGCGAAACGTGTTCAGGAACTCTTAACGATTCCGGTAATCGGAATTGGGGCAGGTGCCGACGTTGCCGGACAAGTACTGGTCTACCATGATATCTTGACGTACGGTGTCGGACGGTTACCAAAATTCGTCAAAGCATATGCCGACTGGAACACATCCGGTACGGAAGCGATTGCCCGTTACGTCGAAGACGTTAAAAACGGGACGTTTCCTGAACTCGCCCATTCGTTCATGATGGATGAAGAACTGATCGGCGCGTTATATGGAGGATCTAAAGAATGAAAATCATGCAGAGTGTGGCACAATTGCGGGAAGCATTGGCAGGACAGACATCGGTCGGATTCGTTCCGACGATGGGCTTCCTGCATGAAGGGCATGCTTCCTTACTTGAACAGGCACGGCAGGAGAATGACATTGTCGTATTAAGTATCTTTGTCAATCCGACACAATTTGGTCCAAACGAAGATTTAGACCGTTATCCGCGGGATGAACAGCGTGATCAGAAATTGGCCCAAGCGGCCGGCGTCGATTATCTCTTTTATCCGACGAACGACGTCATGTATCCGCTTGATATGGCGCGGGTGACGGTTCGTTCGGGTGATGACGTCTTGTGTGGCGCGTCGCGACCGGGACATTTTGACGGGGTCTTGACGGTCGTCAGTAAATTGTTTAATATTGTCCAACCGACGCGTGCCTATTTCGGATTAAAGGATGCACAACAACTGGCATTAATTGAAGGGTACGTCGCCGATTATTTCGTTCCGGTCGACATCAAACGATGTCCGATCATTCGTGAAGCGGATGGACTGGCGAAATCGTCGCGAAACGTCTATCTGTCGGAAACGGAACGGAAGCAGGCACCGGGTATCCAGCAGGCTCTCCAACAAGCCAAACAAGCGCTCGATGCCGGAACGCCGCTCGAAACGGTTCTGGAGCAAACACGGGCGTCGCTTCACTTTGAAGGTACGACGATCGATTATGTCGAAGCTGTCGCCTATCCGGCACTCGGTCCGGTCGATGCGACTACGGAAACGATTTTACTTGCGGTTGCCGTTCAATTTGAATCGGCCCGATTGATTGATAACTTACTATATACGAGAGGAGCATGATCATGTTACGTACATTCATGCATGCAAAATTACACAAAGCCCGTGTCACGGAAGCGAATCTGCATTACGTCGGTTCGATTACGATCGACGAAGATTTACTGGACGCTGTCGGGATTCTTGAAAACGAGAAGGTGCAAGTGACGAACAATCAAAACGGGGCTCGGATTGAGACATACGCCATTAAGGGAGCCCGTGGTTCTGGTGTCATTTGTCTGAACGGAGCAGCTGCCCGTCATTTCCAAATCGGGGATGAAGTCATCATCATGGCTTATGCGCAATTGACGAACGAAGAAATTGCGACACATGTTCCGAAAGTCGCAGTTCTTGATCAAGAGAATTCGATCAAGCAGATGTTATCACAGGAAATCGCACATACGATCTTATGATTTTGAGGGACCCGAGATACATTCGGGTCTCTTTTTTGTTAAGATGGAACTTGAGATGCCATATACTTAAGATATGGATGGTTAAAGGTGGAGATGAGTCGTGGAAAAGAAGTTTGTTGTAGTGGATTTAGAGACGACCGGACATTCGATTAAATCCGGCGATGAGATGATTGAAATCGGAGTGGCAGTAATTGAAGACGGTCAGATTACAGATCGTCTGTCGGCATTTGTCCGTCCACAAAAACCGATTCCGCCGTTTATTTCTCAATTGACCGGCATTACGGATGAGGATGTGGCAGAGGCGGAATCATTCGCGACCATTGCACCGCGCGTGCTTCAATTACTCGATGGTGGTGTGTTCGTCGCACATAATGTGCAGTTTGATCTGACCTTTTTGAACGAAGCCTTGGAAGAAGAAGGCTATTTGCCATACACCGGTCCTGTCATCGATACAGTCGAGTTAGCGAGAATCTTGCTGCCGACTGCTGAAAGTCATTCGTTGTCGCATTTGACGGAAGCGTTACAACTGACGCACCACGAAGCGCACCGTGCCGGGAGCGATGCAGAAGCGACGGCGGAACTGTTGCTTCATTTACTTACCCGTCTACAGGATTTACCGCTCGATACGTTACGCCACTTACGTCGTTTGGCCGGAAAGCTGTTTAGTGCGATTGAACAGGAGATTGATCAGGCGATTCAAACGGTTGGACTCGAGCCGGATGACCGGTTTGATTCTTTTCGTAAGCTGGCCTTAAAGAAGCGAACCGAACCGGAAGAATGGGACACACGGACTGAGTTGGAACCATTCAGTCCGTTCGTAGACCGATTGAACGAAACCGTGTTTCCGCAACTGTTCCCCGGGTACGAACCGCGTATGGGACAGCTGGAAATGATGCGTCATGTTTATCAGTCGCTTGACCAGGAAACACCGCTACTTGTCGAGGCGGGGACGGGAACCGGGAAATCCCTCGGCTATCTTGTACCGGCGGCGCATTATGCGATTGAACATGAGACCCCGATTATCGTCAGTACCCACACGATTCAATTACAGGAACAGTTATTTGCCCGGGATTTGCCGCTTTTACGCCAACTGTTTGAAGCACCGGTCGACATTACCTTATTAAAAGGGCGCAGTAATTACATGGACTTACGCAAGTTTGAGTTTTTCCTCAGCGAAACGGAAGAACCGTATAATTTTACGTTGGCGAAAGCCATCCTGTTAGTCTGGTTGACACAGACGGAAACAGGCGACCTGGAGGAAGTCAGTTTACCCGGAGGGGCAGCGCAAGGGAATATCGCCATTAAACAGCTGATCCAGTCGGACAGTCAGTCGCAGCTCGGACGATTTGATCCCTGGTACAGCCGGGACTTTTTCCATCATGCCGTCCGGCGGGCGAAACAGGCGACGATTATCGTCACGAATCATGCCTTGTTGTTCAGTGATATTCAATATGAAGCCGGTGTCCTACCAAAGGGATGTCCGTTGATTTTGGATGAGGCCCACCAAATCGAAGAAGTGGCCAGTCATCATTTCGGTCTGGTTTTTGACGGTCATTCCTTTGACCGGATATTCAGACAGCTTGGATTCTCTTCCGATAAAAAACTGTTGACGCGGCTGATCAGTCTATCGGATCAATACGACTTGACGGAACTGGTCGAAGCGCACAGTGAAACGATCGACGAGACATTGACAAAATTACTCGAAGAAGCCGACGGACTGTTGACGATCATTCAAGCATACGGTTTGGAACTGGCTTCCCGCAAAGAGCGCCGTGAAGGACGGGTCACGGTCCGTTTCAAGCGACTCGATCACTCGATGCGTGCCGTACAGGAAAGTGCCAAACGGGTCGAACTTGTCTTAAGACGGTTGCGGCAAGCGATCCGGGCGATTCACAAACTGTTCCACGATCAACGGGAGCATATGAGTTACCGCGAACGCTCGGTCGTAGCAGATTTGAAAGCTGTCATCGGTCAGCTGGAAGAAGTCGAGCAAGCGATTTTTGAGACGATGCTCGCCCCGCATGATGAGACCGTCTCCTGGATTGAAACAACGGCAAAAAATCGGAAGCTGACGCGGATTTATACGCAACCGATTGATATTTCAGATCGTCTGCACCGGGAAGTTTTTTCGAAACGGACCTGTATCTTAACGTCCGCGACTTTGACGGTATCAAACAAATTCCAGTTCATCGAACAGCGGCTCGGGCTGTCGGAGCTCGAGACACGGCGGTTCATCGTCCCGTCGCCGTTCGGATACGCCGAAAAAGTCCGGCTGATGATTCCGACGGACTTACCGTTATTACAAGATGTACCGCAAGCGACGTATTCTGAAGTCATTGCGGATGCCATCATCCGGATTGCCGAAGTGACGGAAGGCCGGATGTTGGTGTTATTCACATCAAATGAGATGTTACGTCAAACGCATGATGCAACAAAAATGGCATTGCCGGAACGGTTTACGTTACTTTCCCAAGGCATCACCCAAGGATCACGGCAGCGTCTAATGAAACAATTTAAACAACTGGATGCCTGTATCCTGTTCGGTACAGCGAGCTTTTGGGAAGGGGTCGATGTTCCGGGTGACGACCTGAGTTGTCTCGTCATCGTGCGACTGCCGTTTGCACCACCCGATCAACCGATTGTGCAGGCGCGTTCAGAACAAATTGAACAACAAGGAAAATCATCTTTCTTCGAATACAGTTTGCCGCAAGCCATCATTCGCTTCAAACAGGGATTCGGCCGCTTGATCCGGACGACGAATGACCGTGGTGTCGTCTTCGTCTTTGACCGGCGTATCGAGACGACCCGTTACGGAAAACGATTTGTCACAAGTCTGCCTGACGTGCCGCTTTTGGCCAAACCGCTCGACGAATTAACGGCCGAGTTGGAATTGTTCTTAAATGAGACGGATTGAGTCTGTTAAAATAAGCATTATCGCATTATAATAGATGTAGAAAAATGAGGGAGGATATAAGATGGATTCGAAAATCGAGACGCTAGCAACCGTCAAGGTCAACCGCCATGACGATACGTACAAGATTGTAGACTTATTGAATCGCACGCTGAAAACAGAAGATTTGATGTTTGGTCTGGCACTGGACGAAAAAGACAAGGAGCAGATGGTCTTTACCATCTACCGCACATGAAGTGGAAGATCGTCATCGGTCTGATCGGCTTCATCCTTCTGATTACGCTGATTGGGACGGGCGTGTATCAATTCACCGTCGCTGAAGCGAAAGAACGTGAACAAACCGTCGCCATTCAAGCGGAAGCACGCTTGAAAAAAGAATTGGCGCCGAAACAGATTCAATTTGAACATGTATTTAACGGAAAAACCCAGTATAGTGTCTTTACGATTGAACAAGATGGTCAAGCGTTACGGGCATTCGTTCCGAAGACAGGAAAAATCGAGACGAGACGTGTCAAAGATGGAATGAAGATTGCCGATGTCATTCGACAAGCGGGCAATCCGGAAAACATCGTTTCAGCGAAATACGGTTTTGAAAACCGGGCGCTGATTGAAATTGTCACCAAAACGGCGACCGGCTACGACTATTCGTACTATACCTATCAAGAGGGATCCTTCATCAAACGATTACGGATCAATTAAAAAGGAGTGGACAGGATGTTATCGAAACGGGTACAACAACTGACACCGTCAACGACACTGGCGATTACTGCAAAAGCGAAAGCATTGCGTGAAGAAGGACAAGACATCATCGGACTCGGTGCAGGCGAACCGGACTTCAACACTCCAGAATTTATCATTCAAGCGGCTTTCGCGGCTGCGGAAGCGGGCGATACGAAATATACGCCGTCCGGCGGAACGGTTGCCTTGAAAGATGCGATCATTGAAAAAACACGCCGTGATTTATGGGTATCCTATGACCGTTCGGAAGTCATGGTCGCGTCAGGCGCGAAACATGCCTTGTCGACGTTGTTCCAGGCGATTTTAGATCCGGGCGACGAAGTCATCGTCCCGGCCCCTTACTGGGTCAGCTATCCGGAACAGATCAAACTGAGTGACGGCGTTCCGGTCATTCTTGAGACGACGGAAGCATCGCGCTTCAAAGTGACGCGTGATCTGCTCGAACAGCACATCACACCGAAGACAAAAGCCCTTGTCTTAAACTCTCCTTCGAATCCAACAGGGATGGTCTATACGAAGGAAGAGCTTGAGATGGTGGCAGAAGTGGCGATTGCTCATAATCTGTTGGTCATCAGCGATGAAATTTATGAAAAACTGTTATACAACGGCGTGACGCACTTATCGATTGCAACGTTACCGGATATGCGTGAGCGGACAGTCATCATTAACGGCGTTTCGAAATCGCACGCGATGACGGGCTGGCGGATTGGGTATGCCATCGGACCGAAAGACATCATCAGCGCGATGACAAATCTCGCCAGTCATTCGACGTCGAATCCGACATCGATCGCCCAAGCAGCATCTGTCGCTGCCTATGCGGAAGGGGATGCACCGGTTGAGGCAATGCGTGTCGTGTTTGAAGAACGGTTGGAACAGATTTATGACCGCTTGATTCAAATTCCGGGTTTGACCTGCCTGAAGCCGGAAGGTGCCTTTTACCTGTTCCCGCACGCCTTACAGGCAGCAAAAATGTGCGGATTCTCAAATGTCGATGACTGGTGTACGGCTGTGTTATCCGAGGCGAAAGTCGCCTTGATTCCGGGCTCAGGCTTCGGAGCACCAGAATATGTCCGGTTATCATATGCGACAGACCCGAAACGGGTACTCGAGGCATTAGACCGGATCGAAGGATTTATCACGGCGCATACTGCCGTTTAATAGAGAGAGGATGTTGACTTTTGAAAGCAATGATTCGGGATGTAGAAAAACACGTAGGTGAGGAAATCACGATCGGTTGTTGGCTCGCGAACAAACGATCAAGCGGGAAAATCGCGTTTCTTCAGTTACGGGATGGTTCAGGATTCATGCAAGGTGTCGTTGTTAAAGAAACAGTCGGTGAAGAACTGTTTAAGACGGCTAAAGGATTGACGCAGGAAACATCAATGTGGGTAACAGGTA
The DNA here is from genome assembly GCF_033342815.1 of Exiguobacterium artemiae. Classification (GTDB taxonomy): domain Bacteria; phylum Bacillota; class Bacilli; order Exiguobacteriales; family Exiguobacteriaceae; genus Exiguobacterium_A; species Exiguobacterium_A artemiae_A. Next base: position 31,185 of record NZ_JAWPEN010000003.1, on the reverse strand, counting down.
CAATCAAATCGGACGGCGGACGGACAGCTATCGGGCACGAAATGGAAATCACAGCGATTGAAGTGATTCATGAAGCAGTCGATTATCCGATTACACCAAAAGCTCACGGAACGGACTTCCTCATGGATAACCGTCACCTCTGGTTACGGTCAAAACGTCAGCACGCCGTCATGGTCGTTCGGAACGAATTGATTCGGGCGACATATGAATTCTTTAACCAGGAAGGATTCATCAAAGTCGATCCGCCGATTTTGACAGGAAGTGCACCGGAAGGAACAACGGAATTGTTCCATACGAAATATTTTGATGAAGATGCGTACTTGTCGCAATCAGGACAACTGTACATGGAAGCAGCCGCAATGGCACTCGGAAAAGTCTTTTCGTTTGGTCCGACTTTCCGGGCGGAAAAATCGAAAACACGCCGTCACTTGATCGAGTTTTGGATGATGGAGCCGGAGATGGCGTTTTACGATCATGACATGAACCTCGAAGTCCAGGAAAACTATGTATCGCATCTTGTTCAGTCGGCATTGAAAAACTGCCGTCCGGAGCTCGAATTGCTTGAGCGCGACCTGACCGTTCTTGAAAACATCCAAGCGCCGTTCCCGCGTGTCAAGTATACGGAAGCGATTGATATGTTGAAAGAACAAGGATTTGACGACATCGAGTTCGGAGATGATTTCGGAGCACCACACGAAACGGCAATTGCCAATACGTTTGCCCGTCCTGTTTTCATCACACACTGGCCAAAAGCCATCAAACCGTTCTACATGAAGGAAGATCCGGAAAACCCGGGCTTCGTGTTATGTGATGATTTGATTGCGCCGGAAGGCTACGGTGAAATCGTCGGTGGTTCACAACGGGAAGAAGACTTCGAGAAGTTACTTGCCGGCATGAAAGAACATGATTTGGATGAAACCGGTGCTTATAAATGGTACTTGGAAACACGTAAATATGGATCAGTGCCACACAGTGGTTTCGGACTCGGACTCGAGCGGACAGTTGCCTGGATTACAGGAGTTGAACACGTCCGGGAGACGATTCCATTCCCACGTCTGCTGAACCGATTGTATCCGTAATAGTGATCGAAATCGACCCATCCCTCGGACGGGTCGATTTCTTGCTTACTTTAAAGAATCGAGGAAGTATCATGGATCATAATTTAATTCAGCTTTTTGAGGAAGGAACGGTTGTCCTCCCTAAGCGATTGTTCACAGAAGCGAAACGCCTTGGTATCAGTTTCGTCGAGTTTACGCTGATCGGACAATTGTTTGCCTGCCGTGCCGAAGGGATGGAGATGCCGTCACCAGAGGAACTCAGCAACCGGCTTGGACTCTCGGAGACGGAAACGATCGAGACGACACTCGGATTGCTTCAAAAAGGATTACTCGCGATGGAGAACGTCGCCGGCTCGGAACGCTATTCGCTGGTGCCGCTCTATGAAAAATTGATGGCACCACCGGAACAGGAAGCACCGAATTTTGATACGATCAATCCATCGGTCTTCCAACATTTTGAGCGTGAGCTTGGTATGATGTCACCATTCCAAATGGAACAGATCATTCAGTGGTTGACGATTGAAAACATTGCAGAAGAGCTTGTCTTGGCCGCATTACGGGAAGCCGTTTATCATAACGTCCGGAAAATGACCTACATCAATCAGATTCTGCGGACATGGGAACGGGAAGGAATCAAGACGCTTGAAGATTTGGCAACGAGAGGGAGCTGACACATGTTACGAAAAGCAGATATTGAACGGATTGAATCCACCCTGGAGGAGATGTTTCCAGAAGCGTTTTGCGAACTGATTCATCAAAATCCGTTTGAACTGGTCGTTGCCGTGGCTCTCAGTGCGCAAGCGACCGATGTCCTGGTCAACAAGGTGACGCCGGGTCTGTTTGCCGCTTATCCGACGCCAGACCGCTTGGCGGCAGCGCCGGTGGAAGAGATTGAAGAAAAGATTAAGCGGCTTGGTTTGTATCGCAATAAAGCCAAAAACATCAAAGCGTTAGCGGAGCAATTGCTCGTTCTTCATGGTGGGGAAGTCCCGACCGATCGGGCGGGACTCGAAGCGTTACCGGGTGTCGGCCGGAAAACGGCGAACGTCGTGTTGTCCGTTGCCTTTGATGTGCCGGCCTTTGCGGTCGATACACATGTCGAACGGGTCTCGAAACGTCTTGGGATTTGCCGTTGGAAAGACAACGTCACGCAAGTTGAACAAACCTTAATGAAACGGTTTAAGCGGGAACGGTGGTCGAAGCTGCACCATCAGTTCATCTTTTTCGGACGGTATCACTGTAAGGCACAACGACCGAACTGTCTCGAGTGTCCATTGCTCGATATGTGCCGTGAAGGGAAAAAGCGGACGAAAGGCTTACTGCCGCCTCTTGAGGAAAAATGAAAAAACAGCGTCCTGCCATTTTCGGCAGGACGCTGTTTTGTTGTATCATCCGTTCCACGGTGTATCGGACCACTCGCGGCGTTTTTTTGTAATCGGAACCTTCTTGAAACCCCAGTTTCGGAAATCTTGGTCCGGACTGTCACGGCGGATATAAATCTTATTTTTGATGGCTTTGAAAATTCGGTTTTCGTCCCCATAATGGACAAACCGCGGTTTTACCTCAATCACGCCGCGGCGGACGCGGGAGAGAGGGAGACAGACAAGATCAGCAATCTCAAGACCGGATTGGTAGAGGTCGCTATCTTTTTCAGCAAAAATAAATCCTTTGATTTTTTGACGGCTTTTCTCCACGTCTAGATGAACGGTACCGGAGTTGAAAATATCAAAAAATGCTTTTTGAATCAATAGGTTCTGATAATCGTCCCGGCTTTCGAGTACAACACGGGCGCTTGTCGCTTCCGTCTCCTCGAGAAACGCGTAAAACGATTTCATCAAATGGGCAAATGCAACGACGTATGGATCTTTTGGTGTCGAATAAAATTCCTGCAATTTTTGTTTATCGACTTCGACACTGACAATCGTACAGTCGATGTCGACCAAGAAGTCCGGCAAGGCGACCCAAAAATGACGTAACATATCAATCGTAATTCCGTCTTCTTTCCCATACGGATGTTCCGCCTTTAAGATTTCTTTCAGGTGCAACGGAATATGCGGATCTTCAAAAACAGACGATTTGAATTCCATCAATCGCTTGCGTAATGGACTCGGTTCGCCGGTTTCGTCAGAATCAATAGCGTATTTATACTCCATCAAGACCCCGGTCAGATTAAACTGGGTATTTCCTTTTGGCGTGCCCGTCTCATCGACGAACATGACATATTTTTTAGCTGTTGGATTTGTAGCCCTAGGAAATCCTTTGACATCAACGTTTTTCACGTTTCTTGGTTCTCTTTTATTCAAGCGAATCTCCTCCAATTGCACACATATTGCACACTTTTATTAAACAAAGTACATTTATTACCTCTTTATGTAACTTTACACTGACACGGCTATATAAATCCACGGTTATTACATAACTTGTATACCTGAATCTTTCCAGAACGACTCTTGATGATTGGGTGTTCAGGTAATCAATGTGGCCGGTAGTAGGGTTCGTTATTTTATATTCGTCATGGAGCCTGTCCTTCCTGCATGACGAACGACGATTCTTGCTGATTTCAATCGGCAGATTTCATACGAGATGATGATTCTACAGGATAGACGATGGAAAAGAGAAAATTTATGGAGATTTATCGTACAAAAAAAGCCGTCATTTAGACGGCCCGGGTGTTACCATTCGAATCCTTCATCACTGTAAGATCCGTTGGAATTGAAGAAACGTTCTTCTGTTTTGCCGTTTACGGTATTCGTATAAATGACATAGACATCGAGATGATCGAATGTGTCCGCCATTTTTTTAGCCGCTTTACGTGCGTCGGCCTCATTCGTAAACGATTCCGTCTTACTTGCTTGACGATGAGTTTCTACTCCATTGTCTTCATAACCTTCTACTGACCAGACTTTTTTTGATGACATAAACAACATCCTTTCATAGCAAAGGGCATAGGTAACGCTTTGCTGTTTTTCATTATGCTTTGTTTGATTGAAATTCGTCAAATTATCATCCTGATAGTTCAAGATCCTATCAAAACATAGAATTATAAAACGTTCGAAATTTTCTATCTGAAAACAGACGTCCTCAGACTCATTGCATCAGTTGATCGATATAACGGACAGACTTGATCGTTTCATTAAAGCGTTTTAAACTGGTTTTTGGCTGGAACGCTTGGACGGACAGTTGCTTCAGCTGATCGACGGCACTCTCGACCATTGCCGGACGTAAATAGGGGCTATTTTGTGCGTTCTGTTGCCAGTCGGCAATTAAAATGTCGGCTTTTGCGACGAAGGGTACAACCTCTGCTTGAAAGTCATATTCCTGCCCATTTCGGCCAGCCTGATAAATACGTTCTATCTCTTGAAGTAACGGTTCTATTGTCATTTGTTTTTAACTACTCCTCTCGGCCGATACGATACAATCACATATCATGGTACAATAAACGCGTTAGGAGGGGAATCCTTTTGAATTACCCGAATGGTAAGAAATTTCAGAAGCCTGCTGAGCCGCATGGTCTGGCGATTCAGAAAGCCCGCACGACAGGTTCGACCTTTTCGAACCGCGGGATGAAGCTTGAAAAATTGATTAATGAAAGTAATATGTTTTATCTGACCCATAATCGGGCAATCATTCACAAGAAACCGACTCCTCTTCAAATCGTTCAAGTCGATTATCCGAAACGGTCCGCTGCGGTCGTCAAGGAAGCCTACTTCAAACAACCGTCAACGACCGATTACAATGGAGTATACCGTGGAAAATACATTGATTTCGAAGCGAAGGAAACCAACCATAAAACGTCGTTCCCGCTGAAAAACTTTCATCTCCACCAAATCGAACATATGCGCCAATGCATTGCACATGGAGGAATTTGTTTTGTCATCATTCGATTCAGTATGTATAATGTGCAATATGTGTTGTCTGCCGAGCATCTGTTCCCCTGGTGGGAGCAACTGGAAACGGGCAGAAAATCGATTCCGCTAGATGAAATCGAACGGCACGGAAAAAAACTCGAGACAGGTGCGTTTCCTGCGATTGATTATTTACCGGCAGTGGACGAGTTATATTTCACTTGAGAAACTTTACAGATTGAAGGAGAAGGATAGCGTATGGAAAGAAGTCGTGTCGCACGTCGTGAAGAAACCAAGACGTCAGCCAAGCAAACGAATCGGACAAAGCGTCCGAAAAAGAAAAAATCAGGCGGGACCGGTGGTAAAGGTCCGCTTTGGAAAAAACTCCTATTAATCGCGACAGGATTATTTATCCTGATGATGATAGCAGGGGGCGGATTTGCGGCTTATGCCGTCGCTACTGCACCGGAGCTTGATGAGTCGAAGTTACGGGATGCCCTGCCGCTAAAAATTTACGCGAGCAACAAAGAAGAAATTAAAAAGGGCGGAACGAGCCGGGAATATGTCTCGATCAAAGAAGTACCGGATGTCGTTAAAGATGCATTCATTTCGATTGAAGACCGGCGTTTCTACCAGCATAACGGAATCGATTTCCGACGGTTAGGCGGCGCCATCATTGCCAATATCACCGATGGTTTCGGTTCTGAAGGAGCTTCAACAATTACGCAACAGGTCATCAAACAATCGTTTTTAAGCTCAGATAAGACCATTACCCGGAAAGTTCAGGAACAATGGTTGGCAATTCGCCTGGAGCGGGACTACACGAAAGAACAGATTCTTGAGATGTATTTGAATAAAAACTATTACGGTCAAGAATCGTACGGAATTCAGACAGCATCGAAAGCCTACTTCAACAAGACGGTCGATAAGCTGAACTATGCCGAAGCAGCGATGCTTGCAGGACTTCCGCAACGTCCGTCCGCATACGATCCGATTCAAGGGGACCCGAAGTTAACGAAATGGCGTCAGACGCAAGTCTTGAACGCGATGTTAACGACCGGCGTCATCACAGAAAAGCAACGTGATAAAGCGGTCGATCAACCGATCTCGAAATTGATCAATCCGGCGCCGAAATCGAAAGACGACGCGGCTTACGACAGTGTCATCTTCGATATGGTGTCGCAGGAGTTAGAAGATGTCTTTGGCCTAGAAGGTAAGGATATCTACGGTCAAGGATTGAAAGTGTACACATCAATCGATAAGCCGATGCACGATTATATGAACGAGGCAATCAAAAAAGACCAAGTCGTCCAGTTACCGGATTACGCGGAAGCAGCAGCGACAGCGGTCAATACACAAACAGGTGAGATTTTGGGAATCGTCGACGGGAAAAAGCCAGGTACAGGGACTGCGCGACGTAACTTTGCTAAAGAACCGCATCAACCCGGTTCATCGGCAAAACCATTTTTCGCATACGGACCAGCCATTGAAAATGAGAAATGGTCGACAGCTAAAACGCTGACGGATCAGGAAACAGAAGTAAACGGCAAAAAGATCGGTAACTATTATGACGGATACCGGGGAACCAATACGATTCGCTACTGGCTGAAGATTTCTGCCAATACGCCCGCCATCCAGACGTTCCAACAAATCGGCGGCGATACCGTCGAAAGCTTTGCGGCTAAGTCCGGATTGGGCTTAGAAAAAGACGAATCGATTTCACCGGCGTATGCGATTGGCGGGATGAAACACGGATTCAATACGACGCAAATGGCTTCTGCCTATGCGACGCTTGGTAATGGCGGAGACTACATCAAACCGCACATCATCAAAACGATTGAATACAGTGACGGCTCAAAAATCAAATCACCGGTCAAACCGAAAAAAGCCATGGAGGATTATACGGCTTACATGTTAACCGACATGCTGCGTGATGTTCTAAAACCAGGCGGAACGTTCCCGAGTGCTGCGCTTGCTTTTGACGCAGCGGGTAAAACCGGAACAACCAATGCTTATAAAGATGTCTGGTTTGCCGGTTACACATCAGATGTCTCGATCAGTGTCTGGACCGGAACAACGAAGTCGGGCAACAACAACGGTGCCGGCTTAAGCGGACCGACCAACAGTACGATGGCACAAAACATCTGGAAAGATTTTGTCACGAAAACACGTGACCGGACACCTGCTCCGTTCGAACAACCGAGTTCTGTCCTCAGTATCGGTGAGGAACTGTACGTTAAAGGGACAAAAGAGCCGGTTGTCGAAAAAAAGGCAGTACCAGCTCCGACTGGCTTACAAGCATCCTACAATGAAGACTCGGAGTCTGGTGAACTGACATGGAGTTACAATGATTCGGCACTTCGGACGAACGGCTATGACAGTGTATCGTTCGAAGTATCGATGACCGATCCTGACGGAAAACAATCGGTACTCGGCACCAGCTCAACAAACCGGATCGGGATCAATCGACTTGATCCGGGACGGACGACATTTACAGTCGTCGCGAAAGCATCCGGAGAAAAATCCGGTCCTGTTTCAACGACCGTAACTGTTGCAGACGTCGAAGCGGATCAACCGGCGACGGATGAACCGACAACAGACGAACCAGCGACGGACGAACCAGCGACGGATGAACCGACGACGGATGAACCGACGACGGACGAACCAGCGACGGACGAGCCGGCAACGGATGAACCGGCAACGGACGAGCCGACGACGGACGAACCAACGACGGACGAACCGACGACGGACGAACCAACGACGGATGAACCGACAACGGACGAGCCGACGACGGATGAACCAACGACAGATGAACCGGCTGCAAGTGACGGAGCATCTACTCAGTCAAACCGGGGGAATTCGTCGAACGGCAATCAAGGCCGAGGACAAGATAATGCGCCTGCCGATCAACAGTCCGAATCGGAAACACAGCAATAAATGGGTCAATGGATCAGGAGAAGAAGATAAGACCGGAGAAACGGGTGTGTTTCTTCGGTCTTGCTTCTCTTTTTTTGTATAATGGAGGTCAGGAAGGAAGTGGGGCAATGGAATCAAGACAATCACTTGTCACCTATTTAGAAGAACTAAAAGCCGATCGTTCGTTTATGGAACGTGTCACATATATGAAAACAATGGAAGCGACCGCCGGACGGTATGCTCCGTTTCCAAAAGAAATGCCGGAACGGTTGCGACAAGCGCTGGAAAACAGAGGCATTACGTCGTTGTACCGCCACCAGGAGTTAGCATTTCGGACCGTCCAAAGCGGTGCTTCGACGGTGATTGTAACACCGACTGCGTCAGGGAAAACCTATTGTTTTAACTTACCGATTTTATCGCATCTTTTGGCGAATCCGAATGCAAGGGCCCTGTATCTGTATCCGACGAAAGCGTTGGCCCAGGATCAAAACAGTGAATTGTTGGAACTGATTGATGAAATGGAAGCACCCATCCGTTGTTTTACCTATGACGGAGATACATCACCGACGATTCGGACAAAGGTTCGAAAAGCCGGAAACATCGTGATTACGAATCCGGATATGTTGCATTCCGGCATTCTGCCGCATCACACGAAATGGATTGAACTGTTTGAAAATCTGTCGCATATCGTCATTGACGAACTGCACACGTATCGTGGCGTATTTGGAAGCCATGTCGCCAATGTCATCCGGCGGTTACGGCGGATTTGTCGGTATTACGGTAGTGACCCGATTTTCATCATGACAAGTGCGACGATTGCCAATCCGCAAGAACTGGCGGAACGGTTGACAGAGAAAAAAGTCCAATTGATTGATGACAACGGGGCTCCGACCGGTCGAAAACATTTCATCGTCTATCAACCGCCGATTGTCAATGCCCAACTCGGCATTCGCCGTTCGGCAACTCTTGAGACAAAACAATTGGCGTCGCGATTCATTAAAAAGAAGTTCCAGACGATTGTCTTTGCTAGGTCACGTGTCCGGGTCGAAGTATTACTAACGTATCTTCGTAGTCTCATCCGATTTGAATTAGGTCCGAAGTCGATCGAGGGCTACCGGGGCGGCTATCTGCCGAGTGAACGGCGTGATATTGAAAGACGATTGCGTAAAGGGGAAATTACGGGAATTGTTTCGACCAATGCGCTCGAGCTCGGAGTGGATATCGGGCAACTGCAGGTTTGTATTATGAACGGATACCCGGGAACGATTGCTTCGCTGTGGCAACAAGCAGGCCGGGCCGGACGTCGTCAGGATGATGCGCTCATCATTTTGGTTGCGTCGTCCGGTATGCTCGATCAGTATGTCGCGGAACGTCCGGAATTGTTTCTAAATCAGTCACCGGAAGCCGCGCGACTCGATCCGGATAATCTCATCATTGCAGTCGATCATATTAAATGTGCGGCATTCGAACTGCCGTTTCGTCAGGGGGAGTCATTCGGAACACTGGAGACGGAGGACATTCTCGAGTATCTCGTCGAAGAACGTGTCTTACATCAACGTGGGGAACGGTATTACTGGATGAATGATGCGTTTCCGGCTCACGGTATTTCCTTGCGCTCGAGTGATCAGGAAAATGTCATCATCGTCGACCAAACCGAGGTTCCGAATCGGGTCATCGGCGAAATGGATACGTTCAGTGCGATGACGCTGTTACACGACGAAGCGATCTATTTACATGGGGCTGACCAATACCAAGTCGAAGTACTGGATTTCGAAGAGAAAAAAGCATTCGTGCGTGCAGTCGACGTCGATTACTATACGGATGCTAATTTTTCGGTCGAACTGTCTGTTCTCGATGAGGATGACAGCTATACGAATGGAGACTTCAGTGTCGCCCGAGGGGATGTCAGTGTCCGCGGGATGGCGACGATGTTCAAGAAAATCAAGTTCGGAACACATGAAAATATCGGATCGGGTCCGATTCATCTTCCGGAACGGGAAATTCATACGACAGGCGTCTGGTTTTCTTTACCGGAAGAAGCGTCCTCAAGCACGGAACTGGAGCAAGTCATCGAAGGCGTGGCAAACAGTCTGCGCCGGGTCGCACCGTTGTATTTGATGTGTGATGCAAGCGATGTCTTCGTCGTACCTCAAGTCAAAGCGACGCACACGCAAAAACCGACAATCTACCTGTATGACCGTTATCCGGGAGGGGTCGGACTTGCCGAATCCATCTACAAACAACGCGGCATCATGCTCCGGGCCGCACGGGACTCGATTGAGACCTGCCCTTGCCAGGATGGTTGCCCGGCTTGTATCGGAATGATCGGCTTGGCCGATGAAAAAGAGCGGACGGTCAGAATGCTAGCTGAAATGGAGAAGGAACTATCATGAAAAATAAGTTGAGACGGATGTTGAAGACGACAGAGAATGAGCCGACAGCAAGCCCGTCAACCAATGAGGCGCAAAAGACAACAGCGGAACAAACCGCCTGGCTGGACCGAGGAGCAGACATTCTTACGTTTGAAGACGAATGGATTGTCCGGTTGGATCACCGGTATGCTCTTGAGGAAAAACACGGACACCGGTCATATGCGGAAGTATTTGAATCGTTGCAGTTGCCGCATCCGCCGCTTGCGCTTGACGTCCCGCTCAATCAAGTCATCTTTTTTGATACCGAGACGACCGGCTTAAAAGGAACGGGAACAACGATTTTTTTACTGGGATTCGCCCGTTTTGAAAAAGGTCAGCTGTTGATGCGGCAGTATTTCTTACCACACCCGCATTATGAAGCAGCACTTTATCACCATTTCCTGCATGATATCGGGGAAGATGTCCGTTTTATCACGTATAACGGAAAAAGTTTTGATTGGCCGCAGATTAAGACCCGGCACGTCTTCGTCCGGGAACGTGTTCCCCGTTTGCCGAAAGTCGGCCACCTGGATTTACTGCATGTCTGCCGGCGGATGTTCAAGGGATTATACGATTCATTCCGTTTGACGGCGATGGAAGAACGGATTGGATTTGAACGTACCGATGATTTGCCCGGATTTCTTGCGCCGATGCATTATTTTCAATATGTCGAACATCAGAATCCGGCAATCATGGAAGGGGTGCTTGAACACCATCTGCATGACTGTCTGACTTTGGTGAGTTTGTATGACGAATGCAACCGGCTCGTGACCCATCGTCAGGAAGCACCGTCACGTGTACGTGAGAACATCGGCATCTGGTTAGCCGATTTAGGTATTCATGAACAATCAGCGGAGCATTTCGGACAGGCGGCCGAATTGACGGCCGAAGGTTGGTTGCGTCAAGGGCGGTTGTATAAAAAACTGCAGCAACACGAAAAAGCCAATACTTGTTTTGAAAAAAGTAACACTTATGAAGGATTTATCGAACTGGCAAAATGGGCCGAGCACATTGCCAAACAACCATCCGTTGCTTATGATTATACTGAACGAGCAAAACATTTATTAGAAAATCGACAGTTGTTAGCTTCGCGGCGAGAACGATTATTTGCCGAGCTAAATCATCGGAGCTTACGCCTGCAAAGGAAGTGTTGCGAATGAACGTCGTCGCAGTAACCGGATATAAACCGACAGAACTCGGGATCTTTGATCAAAAACACCCGGGAATCAACATCCTGAAATCCGCCTACCGGGAACGGATGATCCGCCTGATTGAAGACATGGGGACAACCTGGTTCATCACCAGCGCTGCACCGGGATGTGAACTTTGGGCGTGTGAAGTCGTTTTGGAACTTAAACACGACTATCCGGAAATCCGCTTAGGTATCCTGCTTCCTTTTCTGGAACAAGAGTCAAAATGGAAAGAGCCGGTTCAAGCCCAGTATCTGGCCGTCCTGAATCAAGCGGACTTCGTGGATGCCATCAGTCAAAAACCGTATGAAAGTCCATCCCAGTTCCGAAATAAAACGGAGTTCATGATTCAAAAAAGTCAAGGATTGTTATCCGTTTATGATGAAGAGCACGGCGGATCTGCCAAGTATTTAGTGGAACGTGCTAAACTAGAGATGGAACGTTCGGATTATCAATTGTTTCTGATTACGCAAGATGATTTAGCGATGATGGAGCAAGAGCAGAACTACAATGAACAGTGGGAGTGAAGCATATGTATAAGCCGTTATTGACAGCAGATGATATTTACAAAAAAGAGTTCAAAACCGGATTACGCGGATATGTGATTGAAGACGTCGATGGTTATCTCGATCAAGTCATCAAGGATTATGAAGGATTCGAACGGGAAATTGAGCGGTTGACACGAGAATTGGCAGAAGCGAAATCTTCATCATCTTCCATTGGTTTCAAACGGGATGAGCGGCGAGTGGAACCGGAAGTGACAGCGCCACCTTCGAATTCGTCTAATTACGATATGTTGCGTCGGATTTCTAATCTTGAAAAAGCGGTTTTCGGACGTCCTCATCAAGAAGATTAATCTTGTCTTACTTAAAGAACACGTCACGACGTAATAAAACACGGAATCTCCGGACGGAGATTCCGTGTTTTTGTGTTACGTCCGATGCAAAATCACTTCGGCTTCAGGCAACTCTTCTTTTAAGACATACAGCGCCACCCGATCGTCTAAATCTTTACTGAAGCGACGGAATAGAAATGAGGTTTTGACGCCTCGTTCCATCCGGACATGAAGTCCTGCTTGTTCGAGCCGATCGTGATCGCGTGCCAACCGTTCTCCTTTTTCACCAAACTCCTCGCCGAGCAAGACCCAACGTAAGGATTCTTTTGTACGGCGTGTCACGATGAAGAGGAAGCATAAAACAAGTACAACAATCAATAGAATTCGAATCGTGTTAAAGTCCATATAAAAACCTCACCTCATCTTTATCATACGTCCTTAACGGGCATAAAGTAAACGTTCAAGATAACGTGAGAAGGATTGAATCTTTAAGCCTTGCTGGCGGTAAGCAATGTATCCGTCCGGCCGAATCAAATACAGACCGGCCTGTTTAATCCCGAACTTTCGGGCCAGTTCGCCGCCCTGATCGACGACGCCGTCATCTTTTAGTTCCTGGTGAATCGAAACGGTTTCAAACAAATCTGGATACGAATAGGCGAGTTCCTTAAACGGCAACAGTGTCTGTTCACCGGCTTCACGCGGCAGGAACAGCAGGAGCAGGAAATTACGGTCTGCCCGTCGCAACAACAATTCATTTTTTTTCGTCCGCGGATTGACAACTTCACTGTACGGCATCGGTTCTCCCGGACGCGGCGTCAAAAGCGGGAAACTGCCTTGTGTGACAAACAACCGCGACGATTGATAATTACTGTTGAGTTGTGCGATCCGGTTCGTGACATAGTGATGTAACGGTGTAATTTTTAAACTGTTCCGAATGACTTTTTCCTGAAGCGGCAATAAGAAGGGAACATTAATCTGTAACAGCTCAGTCGCGAGGTTCGTAGAACGTAAAATGCCGCGCGCGGCTTCGCGTCGCTCGACGCTGTACGAATCAAGTAACGGGAAACTGGCTTTGAACCGGTGAACGCACCACAGTTTCCAGGCTAAATTCATCGCATCGGCAATGCCGGTGTTCATCCCTTGTCCGCCGACCGGTGAATTGATATGCGCGGCGTCACCAATCAAATAAATCCGGTGGTGTCCAAACTTCTCGATGATTCGATTATGAACGCGGAACATGGAATACCAATGGACTTTCTTTAAAGTGAACGGCACCTTCGCCCGATTTTTTAAGAAGTCTTCGATGGCGGAATGGTCGGTCGGAACGGCACCATTCGTTAAATTACCGGTAATCCGGAAAAGATTCGACTGAAGTGGGAAGGATTCGATGACACCGTGATCAGAGAAGAAAATATGCACTTCTTCCGACGACAACGGCCAATCGACTTCAATGTCGGCCAGTGCCCAGGATTCTTTAAAAGATTTTCCGCTGAACGGGAGCCCGAGTTCACGCCGGACAAAGCTGTTGGCCCCATCTGCCCCGATAATGAAGGAAGCATCGACCGTTTCCGTGACATCATGTTTTCGAATCGTTGCGGTGACGAATGTCGGAAATTGTGCGAAGCCGGTCAACTCGGTTTCCCGTTCGACCGTATGACCGTCTTCTTTTAAACGTATCTCAAGAATTCGCTCTGTTTCACTTTGCGGCAACAAGGTGACGAAAGGAAACGGTGTATTTAAATCCGTAAAGTCAAGTTTTGCCTGCCAGGCACCATTGACATATAAGTTACCTTGATTGATTTTAATGGCGTTCTCCATTAAGGCATCGGCTACACCAAGACGTGCGAACAACTCGAGTGACCGTGCCTGAATACCGATCGCTTTTGAAACGACAGATGGACCGCTTGCGCGTTCAATGATTCGAAACGTCAGTCCGTAACGCGATAAGGCAAGCGCTAATGTCAAGCCGGTCGGTCCGGCACCAATAATCAATACATCTATTTTTTTATTCACGGATAGCCCCCCTTATTTTACTTCTTAGCCGAAACTCGCTACCATTAAACTATTGACTGGACGGCAAACCGTCTGAAAGGATGAGAGCAGTGAACGAGCAATTATTTACGACAGAACGTCTGATGAGCAACTTCAGAGAATACATGCAGCAAAATGAAGCGTACATGACAAAAATCCAAGCATTAAATGCCTATTACAAGGTCGTCGCCGGATCGATTCTAGCGGATCGTATCGCCAAAAATGCCGATTTGATCGTTCGGATGCGTCATCTCGAAGAAGCGTATCAGAAAGTGGCGCAGGAAACACGATGAAAGAAATTCGATTACATGATGTCAAACGCGTGTTTGCGTCTTCTACGGAACAGCTTCCTAAAAACGCCGCTGCCGTATTAGTCCCACTGGTAGAGCGGGACGGGGAAGTGCATCTCTTATTTCAAGTGCGGGCGAAGACGCTGCGTTCGCAACCGGGAGAAATTGCGTTTCCGGGCGGCCGGATTGATCCCGGGGAACAGCCGAGGGCAGCAGCGGTTCGGGAAACAATGGAAGAATTGAACATTCGTGAAACTGAAATCGAAATCATCGGAACATTGGAACCGCTCGTCACACCCAATCGTTCCATCATCTATCCGTATCTCGGTATCCTGACAGCGGAGGATATTCAGCCGTCGCCGATGGAAGTCGACCATATTTTTTACGTGGCGCTCGCTGATTTACTTGCAGCGGAACCGATTCAAGGCGAGATGGAATGGCGGATCCGTCCCGGTAAAACTGTTCCGACGGATCGTCTGGCGAACCGGGATGCGTATGTCGACCGGACATATAAGACAGTTGAACATTTTTACGAACATGAAGAGTATTTGATCTGGGGACTGACTGCAAAGATTTTACGTCAGATGTTACGTACCTTAACGCAATACTAGCTTTTTCACGGGTTCTTTTATATGATTAGGAATATCTGAACGTGTCAGGAGATGAAGAAGATGGAAGAAGAAGAGTTATTTGATTATATCGTCGGTGATATGGTAAAAACAAAACAAGGTTGGGTGGCGGAAGTCACGGCTGTATTAACAAATACGGTAGTAGGCGATCTCTCGCATACAAAAAACTTCGAATCTCTTGGGTTTGAATTTGAGAAACAAGTTTTAATCAAGTCAGAGATTGAATTATTAGAGCGCAAAACAAAATAAACAGTAAACCGGACAGAATCTTCTGCCGGTTTTTTTGTGTCTTCTAATCGTCTAAAGCAGGTTTCAGAACGGTTAAATCAGGGAAATTTTACAAAGATAATAAAGAACAGACTTGACTACATTAAGGTGCTGGAGGGATCGTACGTGATTGAATTTAAAGCAGTCGGAAAAACATATCCAGATGGAACGAAAGCGGTCCGAGATTTAAACTTTACAGTCAATCAGGGGGAAATCTTTTGTCTGATCGGTCCGTCCGGTTGTGGGAAAACGACGACGATGAAAATGGTCAATCGATTGATTGATCATACGGAAGGGCAAATTTGGATCAACGGTCAACCGATCATGTCAATCAATGAACACGAGTTGCGTCGTCAAATTGGTTATGTCCTTCAGCAAATCGCCTTATTTCCGCATATGACGATTGAAGAAAACGTAAGTGTCGTTCCGCATTTATTGAAGTGGGACAAAAAGAAGGTCGAAGAACGTGTTCATAACCTCTTCCAGTTAACCGGATTAAATGAGAATTTAAGAAAAAAATATCCGGGGGAACTTTCGGGCGGCCAGCAACAGCGGGTCGGTGTCATGCGGGCTTTGGCGGCAGAACAAGACGTCATCTTAATGGATGAACCCTTCTCAGCCCTTGATCCGATTTCAAGAGACCAATTACAAAACGATTTGTTGCGCTTAAACGCAGAACTCGGAAAAACCATTTTATTCGTAACGCATGACATGAATGAAGCATTAAAGCTCGGCAGCCGGATCTGTTTAATGAATGACGGCGAGATTGTTCTGATTGGGACAAAAGAAGAGATTTTGGCCAGCAAAGATGAATTCGTTCAAGAATTCATGGGTCAAGTCAGGGGGACTGTCCAATGACGGGATTGTTTGAGACGTACCAAGACCGAAAGACGGAATTGTTGCAGGCGTTGATTGAACATATTCAACTGTCTGTTTTATCACTTGTGATTGCCTGTGTGATTGCCATTCCTCTCGGTATCTATCTGTCGCGCCACAAAAAGTTCAGTGAATGGTCGATCGGTGTCACTTCAGTCATCCAAACGATTCCTTCATTGGCGCTGCTCGGTCTGATGATTCCGCTCGTTGGTATCGGAACGGTCCCGTCCGTCATTGCTCTCGTTTTATATGCCCTTCTTCCAATCGTCCGAAATACGTATACGGGCTTGGCGGAAGTGGACCCTTCACTGAAGGAAGCAGCCCGTGCTTGCGGGATGACACCGATGCAGAGTCTGATGAAAGTTGAGCTTCCGCTTGCCTTGCCGGTCATGATGGCCGGGATTCGGACGGCGATGGTTCTGATTATCGGGACGGCTACAATTGCCGCCTTGATCGGAGCCGGCGGACTCGGTTCGATTATCCTGCTCGGGATTGACCGCAATGACAATTATTTATTGTTACTTGGTGCGATTCCTGCGGCCTTGCTCGCTCTTTTGTTTGACGGATTGTTAAGACAAACGGAAGTCGCGACTAAAAAACGTCAAACCGGTCGACTTGTTGTCGCCCTAGCTTTGATTGCGGCATTAATCATTACACCGTTCGCCCTTGGCCGGACGGAACAACCGGATCTGGTCGTTGCCGGTAAATTAGGGGTCGAACCGGAAATTCTGATGAACATGTACAAACTGGTCATTGAAGACCAGACGGATTTAAACGTTCAAGTCAAACCGAACTTCGGGAAGACGACATTTGTCTATAAAGCCTTACAGTCCGGTGATATTGATTTATATCCGGAATTCACGGGCACAGTGCTTGCCAGCCTGATTAACGAAAAGCCGGTCTCGAACGATAAACAAGCCGTCTTTGAGCAGGCACGCGATGGTCTTACTAAACAAAAACTGGCACTGTTGCCTCCGATGAACTATAACAACACCTATGCTGTCGCCGTTCCGAAAAAGGTGGCGGACCAATATAAGTTAAAGACGATTTCCGATTTACAGCAAGTGGCGGATCAATTAAAAGCCGGATTTACATTAGAGTTTAAAGATCGCCAAGACGGCTATAAAGGCATTCAGGAAAAATACGGTGTCAATTTCAAAGAAGTGGTGACGATGGAACCGAAACTGCGTTATAAAGCCGTCCAGTCGGGTGATATTCAAGTCATCGATGCGTATTCGACCGATCCGGAAATCGCCAAATACAACATGGTCGTGTTAGAAGACGATCAGCAACTCTTCCCGCCTTATGAGGGGGCTCCTCTTCTTCGACAAGAGACGTTAGACGAATATCCGGAAGTCGAACAGGCATTAAAACAGTTGGATGGAAAAATTTCCGACAGCGAGATGTCAAAAATGAATGAAGCGGTCGCTTATGGCGGGAAAACAGCCAATCAAGTCGCGCGCGACTATTTACAGAAAGAAGGAATTCTGAAATGAGATTGCTATTGATCAGTAATCCGACGGCCGGGTCCAACCGCGCCGGACTTTTACAGGATGTCATCGATCCGTTGGCAGCCATGTTTGATGAAATCGTCATTCGGCAAACTGCCAAAGCCCTTGATGCCTTACATTTTGCAGAGGAAGCGGACGGTTTTGATGCCCTCGTCGTCATCGGCGGGGATGGGACTGTTTTTGAAGTCATTAATGGAATCGCGAAACTTGAGACCCGTCCGGTTCTCGGTATCATCCCTGGCGGTACGTGTAACGATTTTGCCCGGACGCTCGGATTACCGATGGTGCCACGGTTAGCTGCTGAGATGATTGCGACACAGCAAATCGTCGAAGTCGATCTCGGACAGGTCAATGATACGTACTTCTTGAACTTCCTTGGTTTAGGTCTGATTGCGGAAGCTTCCATCGGAATTGATACAGAAGAAAAAGCCCGCCTCGGTAAGATGGGATATTATCTCTCAACGATTCGGTCCAGTATGGAAGCAGAACCGTTTTCTTATGAACTCGAGTTAGTGGAAGGTCAAAAAATGACGGGAGAAGCCGTTCTGATTTTAGCCGCGAACGGGGAATCACTAGGAGGCATCGGAACCAATCTGTCAGAAGGCGCTTATAACGATGGAAAGCTTGATCTTGTCATCGTCGATGAAGTGAACTTGACGACGATCCGTGATGTCATCTTACAAAAAATAGGTCTGGCGACAGAACCTTCGTTTACACATATTTTGACAAGCGGCTTCACGTTAAAAACCGACTCTCCGAAAGTCATTGATACGGACGGAGAAAAAGCGATGCATTCGCCGATCGAAGTCAAAGTATTACCTGAGTTTTTGAAGATGTACAGTGGCCGGATCGATGCATTAACATGAAACGATGTATGAATTAAAGAGCTTTCGGATCGAAGTCCCTCCTGCGGACTTCGATTTTTTTTATGATAAAAACAGCATTGATTCAATGCGAATATGCGGTTATGCTTTGACGCTTTAAAGAAAATGTTTGATAAAGGATGACTTCCTGGATGAATTTTTGTACAATGGAAAAGTATTTTTGAAAAGGAGGGTGAGCACATGAAAGGAAATGCATGGGCTTCGAAGATTGGATTTATTTTGGCAGCAGCTGGATCAGCGATCGGGCTGGGCGCAATTTGGAAGTTCCCATACACGACGGGAACAAACGGGGGTGGGGCATTTTTATTATTATTTTTGGCCTTTACGCTTTTGCTCGGATTACCGGTATTAATTGCCGAATTCTTAATCGGGCGGACGAGTGGTAAAACCGCCTTACGAGCTTTTTCAGAGCTTGGTCATAAAAAATATACGTTTATTGGATGGCTCGGTGTCATCGCGTGTTTTCTGTTGCTCTCATTCTACAGTGTCATCGGTGGCTGGGTTCTGATCTACATCGTGTTAGGATTTTCCGGAAATTTAACATCAATGAGTGGCTCGGACTTGGGTGAATTATTTGCGACGGTGTCCGGTTCGCCCGGTTATGCCATTACAGGACAGTTAATTTTTCTAATCATTACGTGTGTGATTGTCTTACGCGGAGTACAGGCCGGCATTGAAAAAATGAGTAAAATCATGATGCCGTTACTTTTTCTCTGTTTCATCGTGCTTGTCGTTCGTTCGTTGACGCTCGAAGGAGCAGGAGCAGGAGTCCGCTTCTTCATCGAACCTGACTTCTCGGCCCTGAACCGGACATCGGTCCTTAGTGCGTTAGGGCAAGCGTTCTTTTCTTTATCGTTAGGCGTATCAGCGATGCTGACTTATGCTTCATACATGAAGGAACGGGGACAAATCAATCGTTCCGCAATCTGGATCGTATCGTTGAATGTAGTCGTCTCCTTGCTTGCAGGATTCGCCATTTTCCCGGCTGTTTTCGCATCCGGTCTCGATCCGGCAGAAGGACCTTCGCTATTGTTCATCGTCTTGCCGACGGTGTTTAGTCAAATCCAATTCGGCTCGTTGTTTTTGGTCCTGTTTTTCCTCTTGTTCGCATTCGCATCGATCACTTCTTCCATTGCGATGCTTGAAGTGGTGGTGTCCGCTATTACGGACCGGAAAGAAACCGCGACGTTCCGGGATAAAAAACGAAATACGATCATTGCCACGATATTAATCGGGGTAATCGGTATTCCATCGGCTCTTTCATTTGGTATGGCATCTGACATTACATGGATGGATAAAACAGTTTTTGATTGGATGGACTTTACCGTTTCCAATATCCTGATGCCGATTGGGGCCTTGTTGATTTCATTTTTTGCCGGATTTAAATTGGACCGTGCTCTAGTCGAACAAGAACTTGTCACAAGTCCGATGATGAAACGGATCCTTCCGTTCTGGCGTTTCAGTATTTGTTATTTAAGTCCACTCGCCATTCTAATTATCTTGATTTGGCCGCTGTTTGGTTCTTAAGAAAAAATAGTGACAAGCCCAGTAAAAAGTCCGTCTGCAATGTTTTGCAGACGGACTTTTTTTGTTACCGGTAAGATGCCGGAAATCAAACTTGAGACGGATGTCAAGCTCTATAGATTATGGTGAAATAAGAAATAGAGAGGACTAACATTTCTCTAAAACG
Source organism: Exiguobacterium artemiae (assembly GCF_033342815.1). Classification (GTDB taxonomy): domain Bacteria; phylum Bacillota; class Bacilli; order Exiguobacteriales; family Exiguobacteriaceae; genus Exiguobacterium_A; species Exiguobacterium_A artemiae_A. The sequence continues at coordinate 10,752 of NZ_JAWPEN010000003.1, read as the reverse complement.
GGAAACTTTTTGTTATATGATCCGTAATGGTAAGATATAAGTAACAAATAATTAAAAGGCAGACAGTAAAGACAGAATAGAAGAAACAATCAAAAGGGGTGGTGATGAGATGAAGTCTTCTACATGGTGGATCTTTGGTTCCATCGGTCTGATGTTCTTATTTCTTCAAGTGGCGGATGCCTTGAATTTTTCCGGCATTTTCATTGCACTGGGTCTCTGGTTCATTTGGAGCGGTTATCGTGCGAAACCGGGAAAACGGTATCGGACTGAACGGAAATCAACGGAATTAAAACGGAAAAATGTTAAAAAGAAACTGTTGCTTGATGATGAAGATGAGTTTGTTGGAAGTGTCATCTTAAAACCGGAACAAGCAACGCGAAGGTTTGATGAAACGGATGATTTAGAGCTTCAGGTCTTGCAGCGGACCGTCGAAGAAGGGTTTGTCAAACTTCAATCTTTCGATAAAATCATTCCGACGATCCGGGATAGTGAAGTCCGCTCCGAAATGCGGATCGTTTCCCGGGAAGCCCATGTCCTGTTTGAAGAATTGTTCACGGCGCCGCGTGAAGTCAAAAAAGTCCGTGATTTCTTTACATTTTACCTGGATTCGCTGCTCTCGATTTCAGAAAAGTTTGCGGATCTCGAACGGCGAGGGGCGCAAGTTCAACTCGATACACGGGAACAGTTACAATCCAATCTGAAACTGATCGCTGAAAAGCTAAAACAGCAGCAATCGTTGTTGTTAGAAGGTGATACAGTAGACTTAGAACGTGAATTGTTAACGATTGAAAAGGTTTTGGCACAAGAGTCAGAACAACGAAAACAGGAGGAGAGTTATAAACATGACCCATTCTGATAACAACAGTTGGCAACAATGGCCGGAAGAAGAATCAACGACACAACCGACAATTTCGGATCCGTCCGTTGACTTGAACCTTGCGGAAGCGACATCCCGTCCGACTGCACCGGTCCGGCCGGTCGAAGACATGATCCCGAGTGACGTTCCGGCAGAACAACGCCAAAAAATTGAACGGTTGCTCCAAGTCATCGATTTAAACAAATCAGATGCCGTCATGCAGTACGGGGCACCGGTTCAACGTGAATTGTCACAGTTTTCAGATCAAGTGTTGAGTGAAGTGAAAATGAAAGACGGCGGCGATGCCGGCAAACTTTTGTCGGATTTAATGCAACGGGTCCGTCAGATGGATCCGGATACATTACAGGAAAAGAAAAGTTTCTGGTCCAATGTGCCAGTCATCGGCCGGGCGAAGAAAAAAGCAGAGACATACTTTTTACAGTATGAAAAAATGAGTGCTTACCTGGAAGAAGTCGTTCATAATTTGGATCGTTCAAAATTCGGTTTGATGAAGGATATTACGCTGCTTGATCAGATGTATCAAAAAAATAAACGCTACTTCGAAGAACTGAACCTCTACATCGCTGCAGGGGAAACAAAGATTGCACATGTCAGAGAACATGAAATCGAACCGTTACGTATGGAAGTCGAACGGTCACAGGATCAGACGCGGATACAGGAACTCAATGACATGATTCAGCTTGCTGATCGATTTGAAAAGAAAATCCATGACTTAAAACTGTCACGGACAATCAGTTTACAAATGGCTCCACAAATTCGTGTCATTCAACAAAACAATCAGATCTTAGCGGAGAAGATTGAATCAGCGGTCGTCAATACGATCCCGCTTTGGAAAAACCAAGTTGTTCTCTCGCTCAGTCTGTCGCGGCAAAAAACAGCCCTGCAGATGCAAAAAGATGTCACGAATACGACGAATCAATTGTTGGAACAAAATTCACGACTGCTCAAAGATTCATCGATCGAGATTGCTGAAGAAAATGAAAAAGGAATCGTGTCTGTTGAGTCCTTGAAAGTGGCGCATCAAAACCTGATTGAAACGTTGGATGAAACGCTTCGCATTCAACAGGACGGAAAACAAAAACGTCGTGATGCGGAACACGAGCTTGAACGAATGGAAAATGAGTTGAAGCAAAAAGTTATGGAAGTGGCTTCAAAGAATCGCGAATTACCAAACCGCCCTTACTAAGGAACACATTTATGTGTTCCTTAGTGGTTTTTTAAAATAGTTATTCAGGGGGAGAACGTTATGATGAAAAAACAACATCAATGGGATACGACCTGGCTTTTGTTTGCACGGATGATGGCGGATCGTCATTCAAAGTGTGCGTCAAAGTCCGTTGCCTGTGTCATCGTCAAAGATGAGAAACCGATATCAATCGGAATCAATGGAACACCGAGTCAGCACGTGAATTGTAATGAAATCTATCTCAAGCAGGACAACATTCTGTATAAAGCCGAAGCTGAAGGACAACAGCAAAAGGTCGATACCTTGTCAATCGTACATAACGGTCAAGTATTTTACCGCTGTGACAACCAAGAAGAACACCACGAATGGTCAAAGATGAACGAGATTCATGCTGAAATCAATGCCCTCGGAAAACTTGCGGCCGACTCGACGAGCGCCCGCCATGCGACAGCCTATGTGACACACAGTCCCTGTCATGCCTGCAGCTTAGCTTTGATCGCCTCGAAGATCGATCGTGTCGTCTATTCAACAGGCTACGAATACGGGGATGGTTTGACACTGATGCGTCAAAGCGGGATCGAAGTTCTTCATCGCCCGTTAACAGAAGAATATTTTCTTGAAAGAATTTTCGATAAAGACTTGTAAACGCTTCCATTGCATTGTATTATGAAATTAAGCATTGCCATGGTAATTATTCACTCTTCCATTCGGGATAACTTCAGACGAAGTTATCCCACTTTTTTTTGAAAAATAAATTGACATATTTCCAATATTCTGCAATGATGTATATAGAATATGACGAAGCGGAATGCCGCATTTTCATTAGAAATGTCCATCAAGGAGCTGGAATGCCAGGTCGTTGAAAAAAAGTCCTGACTCATTTGAGTCAGGACTTTTTGTATGCTTAATGCAGGATGGCCCAAGAAGTTTGAAGGCGCTCGGCTCGAACGCGTGCCTTTTTCGCCGTCGCGCCGGCTAACACGGTCATCAAACGTTGGCAGAGAATGTCGGGTTGTGTTTGATGAAGAAACAGTTGCTGGATGAACCGTGAGAAAACGACATCGTTCGTTGCGAGTTGACGTTTTAATGTCTCATGGGACATCCGATCGATTTCTGCCGTATCAAAGCCGGCACCCGGATTAAATGACGAGACAATCAACAGCTTAACAGGGGCTGCTTCAAGTGATAAACCAAGTGCCTCCACTTGTCGGCATGCTAAGACCATTTCTTGATCAATGAGTTGATGTAATAAACAAGGATCCTTCAGAACAAGCGGATCATAAACCGAAACGGCTTGACGAAGCTGTTCACGAGTGACAGTAGTTTGTTCCGGCTCCAGTTCTGAAGCTTGAACGGTGTCATAACAAGTCGATAATGAAAAAATCATCCGGTAATCCTCCTTATCATGGATAATTTGTCTTCACTTGTCATTTTAAATCATAAATGAAGCGCTTACAATGAATGTTTTAACATATGCAGGAATCAGGAAGATTTGTTATCATGAGAGGCAGAGTAAATGAGAGGAGTGTTGACGATGATTCGATTATTTAAAGCGATTCCCGAGCTTGAATTGCCGGTTTACAGCGGAGAAGACTATCCGGTTGACGGAACTGATACGACGACCGGCTTTCTGATCTCGAACCATGTTCCTGGAGAACAGGTGGAAGAAACCTTGCTTGTCGCATCAGCTGAAATTAAAACAAGTCAGACAGGTCGTGAATGGCTACAGTTCACCTTCAACTCTCCAAGTGGTTCCTGCAAAGGGAAACAATGGTTGAACCAGGGAACAGCCGAAGAGGCGATGCGTCCGTATCTTGAAACCGGAATCGTTCATGTCTCGGCCAAGGTAGATGAATATCCCGTTGATTCCGGAAACAAATCTTTAACGGTCCAGCGGGTGAAAGCCGTGCACGATCAATCGGGCACCGCCTATTTACCGCAAATGCCAGCAGGTGAATCCGCACAAGACTACCGTAATCAATTGATCGGACTGATTGAAAAAATGGAGGCACCGCTCCGGCAAGTGGCACATCGGGTGGTATCCGCCTATTGGGACGATTTTTCGACCCGTCCGGCAGCCTTATATCATCATCATGCCTATATCGGTGGATTGTTAAAGCATACAGCGTGTATGATGACGATCGGTTTTGGTATCTGTCAATCAGAACGGCCTGATTTGACGCTGTTACAATGTATTCAGGAAGCCGAGGCGGATCACAAAAATGATTTATTCCAAGCAGGTGAACGGGACATGCGCCAATTTGCCTGGGACGACAGCTTTGATGCTTTGTATCAGTCGGCCCGTTCGATCGCCCTGTTGAGCGAACGACCGCACCAGGATGAGTTACTGTTGGGTATTTTGTTGCACGATATCGGAAAAATCTTTGAATATACCCATCTTGGGGCAAGCGGGGACCGTTTTTCCCGTCTGGTCCAAACGGAACCGGCCAGTGAAAAATTATCCGGGATCGCTCTAGATCCGAACGGTGTGTTGGTCGGTCATATGCCGTACGGATGTTTTGTTCTGGAGCAAGCATTACAAACAGAAGCTGTCCGGCTTCCGGTTGATCAGTATCACCGGTTGATGCATATGATTTTATCCCATCATGGTAAAAAAGAGTGGGGCTCAAGCGTCACCCCGCAGACAACGGACGCTTGGTATTTGCACGCCATCGATTTACTCGATGCGCGAAAAGAAAAATGGCGCCAGTCGCAGTTAACATAAGGAGTGAACCTATGTCTGAACGTATTCAAACGACCCTCGTCACCGGTTTTTTAGGCGCAGGGAAAACCACATTATTAAACCGGATTGTTTCGAATCCGATTGAAAAAGTAGCATTACTCGTCAACGAAGTCGGTGCGGTCAATATCGATGAAGCCTTGATCGAGCGAAGTGACGAAGAAGTCATCGAACTGACGAACGGTTGCATTTGCTGCTCCATTCGCGGGGACTTACGGGAGGCGTTACTTCGGATTGCGAAAAAAAGACGGCATGGTGAAATGATTTTTGATCGTTTGATTGTGGAAACGACAGGGATTGCCGATCCGGGTCCGATTTTACAGACGTTTTATTTTGAACCGGCGGTCGAACAGCAGTATCAAATATCAAGTGTCATTACGGTCGTCGATGCTTATCAACTGGAACGGCAGTTAACATTTGAAGAAAACGTCCGCCAAATCGGGTTTGCCGATACTTTGTTGCTGAACAAAACGGATTTAATTTCGGTGAATGATGTGACGGTTGCCCTCAAACGTTTATCCGAACTGAATCCAACGGCATTAATTTTGCCGACGGTCGAGTCTGACACGCCGATCGAACAGTTATTTGAAACATTCCATTTTCCGAAACAGGAAGAAGAGCGGTTGGCCCAACAAACGGACGGTTTGCAGAAGGCGGCTGATTCCTTTACCGCGTTAACGATTACAGAACCAGTCCCGTTGCATCGGCAACGTTTCGGTGCTGTCCTGCGAGAAATTCTTGAGGCGTATGCGGAAGATTTATACCGGTATAAAGGTATTCTTCATTTTTCGGATACGGATCGAAAAACCATTTTACAAGGAACGGGCATGATTTACGGAACGGCAACACGCGGTGAATTTGAAGGACCTAAACAAACAACGCTGGTCTTCATCGGAAAAAATCTGGATGAACAAGCGATTCGAAAAGGTGTAAAGGTGGCGAGAGAACATGGTTGAGTTGTATTTTGACGGAGCGGTCCGTCCCTCGAATGATGATGCGGCAGTCGGTATTTTCTGCAAAAATTCAGAAGGTCAGGTCATTGAACGGACGTTTCGGATTACGGCTGAAAATAATCACGAAGCTGAATTTCAGGCATTTTTAAAAGCGGTGGAATTAGCGGAAGAATTAGTCACACAGGGAGAAAGTGTGTTTTCCTTCCGGACGGATTCGGAAGCTGTTTCGTTGGCAGTCGAACGCGAATTTGCCAAAAATAAGCGGATTCAGATTTATTTTGATCCGGCATTCGAGCGGTTTTCCCGTTTACCGCTGGCGTTCGTCAAGTGGATTCCACGATCGGAAAATAAAGCCGATCGTGTGGCAAAAGATGCTTTAAATGAATATTAATCAAAAAACTGACCGGATCTGTGAGATCCGGTCAGTTTTTTTATGGAGACGTCTCATCGACCGAATCTTCCAGTCGTTCGACTAAGATTTGATCAATCCGCCGACCATCCAAGTCAACGACCTCAAAACGATAACCGTCGCTCGTTACGTGACTTCCGCGGACCGGAAACTCGCCGAGTAGATATAAGACGAGTCCGGCGACGGTATGATAACTATTTTTTGCTTCGCCCGGTAACTCTGTTTTAATATCGAGCACCCGTTTTAAATCATCGATATGCAGTAAGCCGTCTGCTAAATAAGACCCATCCGCCCGTTGGACAAGTTCCGGTTCCTCTTCGACCGTCGAGATTTCACCGACAAATGCTTCCAAGATATCAAATAATGTAATCATTCCCAAGAAACCGCCGTACTCATCGAGCACAAAGGCAATGGAAACCGTTTCCTTGCGCATCCGTTCGAGCAGGACAGTCGCCTGCAACTGTTTCGGGACAATGAGCGGGGTGTGAATCATGGACTCGATGACAGCAATCGGTTGCTCGGCAGCGAGAATTTCCTTGGCATCGATGTATCCGACGAAGTGATCCAAATCACCGTGACCGACAGGAAGATTCCGGTGCTTTGCGCTTCGTAAATCAGCCAAAATCTCGTCGGGTGAATCCGTCAAATCAATCCATTCCGTCACCGTACGTGGTTCCATCAATTCATATGCCAACTGATCGTGAAACGCGAATACACGCGAGACTTGTTCTGCTTCAGACGTTGCGAACGTCCCTTCTTTTGTTCCGCGAATCAACAACTGTTTGACTTCATCTTCCGTCTCGTCTTCCGTTTGAAGCCGGTCGAGTCCGATCATCCGGAAAATGATACTTGTTGACTTACTCAAGATGAAGATGAACGGCTTTAAGATATTGGAAAATACCCGCATCGGTTGTGCCAAAATCATCGTGACACGCTCCGGACTGACGAGGGCAATTCGTTTTGGGACCAACTCACCGACGACAAGCGATAAATAAGTGATGATCGTGACGACGATGATATAGCCGATCGTGCTGGCGTAAGGTGCCAGCCACTCAAAACCGGCGAGCCAGTCAATTAACGGAGCGGATAAAGCAGCACCGCCAAAGGCTCCGTTGATGATGCCGATCAAGGTAATACCGACTTGAACGGTCGACAGCAAATCCGTCGGACGTTCCAAAAAGTCGAGGGCGATTTGAGCGGATTTTTTTCCATTGTCCGCATATTGTTGCAACTTGGATTTTTTGGAGGACAGTAGAGCCAGTTCCGTCATCGCAAAGACCCCATTCGCCAAAATTAAAAGTAAAACAATTGTTAAGTTGATCAACCACATCAAGCATTCACTCCTTTTCGATAACAAACTATTCCCCAAACCGGCCTCTATCATTCCCATTCGTGACGGTTTCCGTTAAACTATTAATGTATCAGCAGATAAAGGGGGAAATGATTATGGAATACCGTTTAGAACACGACACGATGGGGGAAATTCGTGTCCCGGAAGCACAGGAATGGGGAGCACAAACACAACGTAGTTTGGAAAACTTTAAGATTGGCACGGAAAAGATGCCGATCGAAATCATTCGGGCATTCGCCGTTCTGAAAAAGGGCGCAGCATTAGCCAATCGTGATCTAGGGGTCTTGGATCAAGAGAAAGCAGAAGTGATTGCGGAAGTCTGTGACGAAATCATCGCCGGACAGTTCGACGCAGAATTTCCACTGGTCGTTTGGCAGACGGGTTCCGGTACACAGTCGAACATGAACGTCAACGAAGTGGTTGCCCGGGTCGCAACACGGAAACTTGCCGAGCGGGGAAGTGACAAGGTCATCCATCCGAATGATGATGTCAACAAATCACAAAGTTCAAACGATACATATCCGACGGCGATGCATATTGCAGCGAAGACGATTGTCATCGATCAACTGTTGCCGGCAATCGATGCGATCCACGCAACGCTTGACGAGAAAGCCAAAGCCTTCTCAGACATCGTCAAAATCGGTCGGACCCATTTACAGGACGCAACACCGATTACACTGGGTCAGGAAATCAGCGGCTGGGTCCGTATGTTACAGCTTTCGAAAAAAATGATTGAATTGACATTAGAACCGTTGACGGAACTGGCAATCGGCGGAACGGCTGTCGGTACAGGCATCAATGCCCACCCGGAATTCGGGGACCGGGCAGCTGAAAAAATGAGTGAAGAAACCGGGAAATCGTTTGTCAGCGCAGAAAATAAATTCCATGCCCTGACGAGCCATGATCAACTCGTCTTTTCCCATGGAGCCATCAAAGCACTTGCGATGGATGCGATGAAAATCGCCAACGACGTCCGCTGGCTCGCATCCGGTCCGCGTGCCGGAATCGGTGAGATTACGATTCCGGAAAATGAACCGGGAAGCTCCATCATGCCCGGAAAAGTTAATCCGACTCAAAGCGAGGCGTTGACGATGGTCGCTGCCCAAGTCCTTGGAAATGATGCGACAATCGGATTTGCTGCAAGTCAAGGGAACTTTGAACTGAATGTCTTTAAACCGGTGATCATGTATAACTACATCCAGTCGGTTCGGTTGTTGACGGATGCCCTTCAGTCATTTAACGATCACTGTGCCATCGGAATCGAGCCGGAACGGACTGTCATCGCCGAGAACGTTGAACGTTCATTGATGCTTGTCACGGCACTCAATCCGCACATCGGGTATGAAAATGCAGCTCGGATTGCTAAAGCTGCGCACAAAGAGGGTACAACTTTAAAAGAGGCGGCACTTGCCACCGGTTTATTGACAGAAGAACAATACGATCAATGGATTGTTCCGGCGGACATGGTCCATCCGAACTTAAAAGCATAATCGAAAACGAGGGCCTTCCCTCGTTTTCTTTTCAGTCGAACGGATGAATTCGGCTGTATAGAAAGAGAGGGAATACTTGTGGAAACAACCAAACAACAGATTGAAAAACAAATCGATCAGACGATTCTGATGGTCGAACGTTTACTCCGGATGGATACGGTACCGAAATCGGAGTTGCTTGTTTTCGCACAATGGCTGAACCGTTTCAGCGAATATGACCAAGCAAATTTCTTTGAGCGGCAGACAGCAGGCTGGGGAAGTGAATTGAACGGGGCAGCGGAAGAAGTCACGCATGAACAAATCGTGAAGCTGCTCGCACCGGTCATCGATCATTTGTCAGAACGGGGACGGAAGAAAGTCGTGCGCAAGGAAATGATTCTTTCGGTCACGAAACGATTTTTGGATAACATTCAATGGAAAAAAGCACTGGAGCACGAACGTTACATGACACGTTTTTTCGGTTCAATCGAAGATACACTGGAAGTCGGATACGATTTGCATGTCGATGCGATGCTGATTGATTACGAAATCATTCGGATGACAGAAGATACATTGCTGAAGAAGCTGATTAAAAAATTGGAAACCGCGTTCATTCCGCTCATTTTGATTGGTCCGAATGACCCGACTGTCCGTCAGATGTGTTATGCACTTGGAGCAGATGATTACTGGGATGAGACGGTAGGGATCGACGAACGTAAGATTCGGCTTCAGCGGTTGCTGCGGAAATTACGTGCCGTGTCTTCATCGATGTTAGTGGATGAGTTAACGGGTGCCTTCAACCGGAAATATCTTCAAAATGCTTACCGGAGACGGACATCGCGGTTGGAACGTGATCATCAGCTGTTTGCTCTGGCCATTTTCGATTTGGACTACTTCAAACGAATCAATGATTTGCATGGACATCCAACAGGGGATCTTGTGTTGACGGAACTGGCAGCGTTGACGAAACAAGCTCTCCGACAAGACGACGAATTGATCCGCTTCGGGGGCGAAGAATTTATGGTGCTGTTTAGTGCAGACAATTCGAAACATGCGGCAGAGATGATGGAAAGGGTTCGGGCACGAATTGAACGTCATACCTTTCCGAACGGGTTGAAAGTAACGGTTTCAATCGGATTAACGATCATTGATGATGCGCTGATGGATTTAGAAGAGATGACGTCTGAGGCAGACGAAGCCCTCTATCAAGCCAAGCGAAATGGACGGAACCAGGTCATCCTGTACGCGATGGCAACTGCCAAGGAGAAGCTAGAGGTCGTCATTAAGGTCGAAAAGACGTTACTGCCATCTCTTTCACGGATTGAGCTACCGTTTCATCCGAAATATGATTTTAATCTCGTAGCTGACGATCAAAAAACAACCGGAGCGATTCAGCTTTACGTGATGCCGCTCGAACGACTGGCAACGTCAGATTTTAAGCTGGTTAAGCAGTGGAAGCAGGCACGGGAGGCCCTCATTGACGTGATTGCGATTGCCGATGAAGAAAATCAACTGCTGGGACAGGCGCTGGAACGCGGCGTTACGGATTATTGTTTATCTCCGCTCGATCCACATCAGTTGGAAGAGCAGATTCGCCAATGGGTGATTCGCCTGCCTTAAAAAAGATTGAATTAAAAAAGCATCCTGATAGACTGACCTAGCGATATGAGACACATATAAAACACCTTGATTAGGCTGCCAGTACACCATATTTTATCGGTGTCAGGTAGCCTAATTTTTCTTGGATTCGTTCTTCGTTATAGTAAT
>NZ_JAWPEN010000002.1:0-339450 GCF_033342815.1 Exiguobacterium artemiae | reverse complement strand
GCCGTGTCTCAGTCCCAGTGTGGCCGATCACCCTCTCAGGTCGGCTATGCATCGTCGCCTTGGTGGGCCATTACCCCACCAACTAGCTAATGCACCGCAAGGCCATCCCAAGGTGACGCCGGAGCGCCTTTCATCATCAGACCATGCGGTCTGAAGAACTATTCGGTATTAGCTCCGATTTCTCGGAGTTATCCCAATCCTTGGGGCAGGTTCCTTACGTGTTACTCACCCGTCCGCCGCTCATTCCCTTCACTTCCCTCCGAAGAGTTCCGTGAGCTTCCTGCGCTCGACTTGCATGTATTAGGCACGCCGCCAGCGTTCGTCCTGAGCCAGGATCAAACTCTCCATAAAGTGTTTGACTTGCTCGTTGTGTGACCGAAGTCACGTTGACGAAGCTTGCGCTTCATTCATTGTTTGTATCCGAAGATACGTTTTTTGCCTCATCGTTCAGTTTTCAAAGTTCGTCATTTCTTTTGTGCCGCATTAGCGACTTCAATAGATTAACAGGTTCTTATGATTATGTCAACCATGTTTAAGAAAAAGATTTTTCAGCCCCAACAAACCGTTTATAAAAGGCGTCTCGCTGGAACATTTATTAATATACCAACAAAATTCGACAAACACAAGCATTATTTCAAAAAAACTTTACAAAGGATTCAAAAACCCTTTGTAAAGCCTGTGAACTACTCACCACTTATTTGCTTCGCAAATTGAAGTGGGAGCTTCTTGGGAAGACCGTACTTTTACGAGCTACGGTTATTGACCAAGCTCATCGGGTGGTTCCCACCCTGAAGGGGTTTCAGTCTGCTAACAGCAACAAGTTGATACTTGCATTGATATCTCGATCGTGATGCGCACCGCAAGTGCATGTCCACTCTCGCACATCCAACGTCTTCTTCTCGCCTTTCGTTCCACAAGAAGAACAGATTTGCGTTGAGGCGTACCATTGGTCCGCTTTGATCAGTGTTCGTCCGTAGAATGTGCATTTATATGCCAACTGCCGGACGAACTCACACCAACTGACGTCTCCGATCGATTTGGCGATCTTATGGTTCTTCATCATGTTCTTCGACTTCAGTGTCTCGACGACGATGACTTGGTTATCGTCAACCATCCGTTTCGACAGCTTATGAAGAAAATCTTGACGTTGATTTACAATCTTCTCATGCTTCTTGGCGAGGATGATCCTCGCCTTGTCTCGATTCTTACTCCCCTTTTTTTTGCGGGACAAGGCACGTTGTGCCCTCTTGATCTTCTCTTCGGACTTTCGAAGGAAACGAGGATTGGCAACTTTCTCAGAAGTCCACTCGTCGTTTGTCATGATGGCGAAGTGTTCCAGACCAAGGTCAATTCCTACTTTATTCTTAGCGGGAACCCATTGCTCTTCGGATTGATCGACAAGAATGGAGATGAAGAATTTTGAGGTCTTCGTCATCGAGACCGTAGCGGACTTGATCATACCATCGAACGGACGATGTTGCTTCAACTTCACAAAACCGATTTTAGGAAGCTTCACCTTACGATCTTCGATTCGTATGCTCCCCTTCAGATTATTTGTTGTGTAAGAGGCACGGGCGTTGTGCTTCGATTTGAACTTCGGGAACCCGACAGACGGATCTCGAAAAAAGTTGTTATATGCTTTGTTCAAGTCCATCTGAGCGTTCGACAGCGACAGGCTGTCGACTTCTTTGAGGAAAGGGAATTCGGGCTTGTACTTCGCCGGGGTTGGGAGCTTCTGTTTCGCATTAGGGTTCAGTTTCGAATCTTCATACAATCGGATTCTCTCTTCGAGCATCTTATTGTAGACGAAACGGACACACCCGAACGTCTTCACGAAATATTCTTGTTGTGGTTTCGTCGGATAGAGTCGAAACTTGTACGCCTTCAGCAACGCAATCACACCTTTCCTTTTGATTCGTTACACTGATTTTATCAAACAATCTCAGTCTTGAAAAACAGGGTGATTCATCTCCCACCTATGCTGGGCTTCGCCCTGAGACGCTTAGAGGTGGGAGAATTCTCGCTAAATTTAGTTAAAGTCTCAACATACTCATCACGGTAAATCCAATGTTAGCTGGTCGTTCCGCCAACCGTTTCATCAGATACGTATACCAGTCGACGCCATGCGGCACATAGATGACGACACGGTATCCTTCATCTACTAATTCCTTTTGCCGATTCGGCCGCATCCCTTGCAGCATCTGGAACTCGAATTGATCGAATCCAATACCCTGTCGATGCACAAAACGAATGATTTCTTGGATCATGTCTTCGTCATGTGTCGCCACCTGTGTATAACATCCTTGCAACAGGTTGTGTTTGACCAGTTGTAAATACGTCGCGTCCACGGTTTCTTTCCGTTCAATATAAATGTCTTCCGGACCGGTATATGCCCCCTTGACGACACGAACTGTCGACTGCAAGCGTTCAAGATCAAAACGTGTCCGGTATAGGTTGGCTTGCAAGGCAATCCCGACATTTGAGAAACGTCCGCGCAACCGTTCAAAGACTTGAATAATCGTTTCACACACCGCTTCTTCTTCCATATTAACGGTCACACGCATATCGAACAGTTCTGCCGTTTCCAAAATCCGTGTCATCTGCTTCTCCGCGATTTGCGGATTAAGCCGTAATCCGACTGATGTCAGTTTTAAAGAGACTTGCGCATTTAACTTTTCTTCCGCAATGCAGTAGATGACTTTGATGCATTCATCAGCAATCCCGATTGCATCTTGTTCTGTTTCAATGAATTCACCGAGACAATCAACCGTTACCGCCCGTCCGTCTTCATTTAATTCCCGGACCGTTTGAATCGTCTCTTCCGTTTCCTGTCCTCCGACAAAAAAGGTTCCGCCTAACGGTAGACCGATTTTCCGCGCCATTTGAATCAATCCGTTGTGCTCGGCTAAATATTCAAAAACCGGACCTGTCGGGTTTTTCATCATACGAACACCTCCTCTTAATCCCCTTTCCCTCCTGCATAAAAAAAACGCCTTTCTTCTATATAGAAGAAAGACGTCATGAGCAATCAAAAAATTAGTGTAACCAGATGAAGTAAGCCAGGAACCCGAGTGACATGGCATACATGATCGGATGGACTTCTTTCGCGCGTCCTTTCGCAATCATCGTGATCGGATAGAACAGGAATCCGAAGGCAATCCCGGTTGCGATGGAATACGTCAGCGGCATCATGATCACTGTCAAGAAAGCCGGCACTGCATATTCGAACTTCTTCCAATCGATCTGGAGAAGTGATGAAGCCATCAACACACCGACGATGATTAACGCTGGCGCCGTGACCGGTGCTGTGATAATCGCAAGCAACGGTGAGAAGAACAAAGCAAGTCCGAAGAATAATCCTGTCACGATCGCCGTCATACCTGAGCGACCACCTGCTGCAACACCGGCACTTGATTCGATGTAAGAGACTGTCGTTGACGTTCCGAGAATCGAACCGGCAACTGTTGCTGTTGAATCCGCGATCAAGGCACGACCGGCACGCGGGACTTTATTTTCTTTAATTAATCCTGCTTGGTTAGCGACCGCAACGAGTGTTCCTGCTGTATCGAAGAAATCAACGAAGAAGAACGTTAAGATGACGACTGCCATTTGAACCGTAAAGATTTCATTAAAGTGTAAGAACGCTTGACCGAATGTCGGGGCGATACTTGGTGGAGCTGAGACAATTTCACCTAGACTTGACGGTACCGGAATTAAACCGAAGATCATACCAGCGATTGCTGTGATGATCATTCCGAAGAAGATCGCTCCTTTAATGCCGCGTGTCATTAAGATAGCTGAGATGACTAAGCCGAAGACAGCAAGTAATGTTGTCCCCTGACCGAGGTTACCGAGCGAGACGAGTGTCGCTTCGTTGGCGACGACGATGCCACCCGTTTTTAAACCGATGAAAGCAATGAATAAACCGATTCCGGCAGCTACTGCCATTTTAAGAGGTTCAGGAATTGCATTGATGATGGTTTCCCGAATCCCGGACGCTGTTAACACCATGAAAACCAGACCGGATACTAAAACACCGGATAAAGCTGTTTGCCACGGGATACCCATTCCGATAACAACGCTGTAAGCGAAGAACGCGTTTAGTCCCATGCCGGGTGCCAAGGCGATCGGATAATTGGCGAGTAAGCCCATCGTGACCGAACCGATAATCGCAACGAGTGCCGTTGCACCGAAGACCGCTCCGGCGTCCATTCCCGCTTCTGCGAGTGTGTTCGGATTGACGAACAAGATGTAAGCCATCGCGAAGAACGTCGTCATACCGGCGATGAACTCTGTCCGCATATTCGTACCGAGTCCATTAAAGTCGAAGTAACGCGCAATCGCATTCTCCTTTTGTTTGGGTTGTTGCGGTTTCATCTGTGTGCTCATGGTTGCCCTCTTTCCAAATAAGCCGTCTCAAGAAACGAAAAAAACGGCAGTTACCTAAGCGGTAAAAGCCGTTTCTTTAAGCGCACACCGGAAATCAGTGCACGCCGTAGTAGGAACCTTTAAGGTGTTCCTGTAGAGACTTCCGGGCCATATCCCCAGAATTATACGGCATTATTTTTTGTTTTTTTAGTGGATGATTAAGATAAGAACAGACACATCGTAGCACGCTCTAAATCACCGGTCAACCATAAAAGCGAAATTTAGTCGTTCAAATAAACCGAACGTTCGGTTTTGGAAGCGTTTTTTTCGATCAACTGACTTTTCCCACGTTTTTCTGATTATGCTTGTCACTCTTGAAAATAAGCCGTGATAACTGAAACCGAAGCGGGACTCTCCCTAAGACCACTACGAGCATGAGTGCCAAAAACGGCAGTAACAGTACTCTCTCTACGGTAAGCTCATTAAAATATGCAGCGGCAACAAATCCTTTGACGATGAATCCATGAAGAATATAAATGGTCAACGTCTTTGTTCCAAGACGAGAAAATAAGGACAGTTTTTGCGGCATTAGTGTAAAGAACGCTACAATCATGAGGCACTGCACCAGATACAGAACAAGTCGTACGATTAGTCCTGTATCGGTTAATCCAATCTTGGAATATGAATTCGCTCCACTCAGCAAACCAAATTGAAAAAGATTCGGCCAAATCCACATCATCAGCGCAACGATCATCATGACACTTACAGCTATTTTACGATTCGGGAATGCTTGATAGATCGTCCAACCTTGACTCTTGAAATAATAACCGAGCACAAAAAACGGAAAGAACACCAAAATCCGTGACAAACTGAACATCCAGCCGATCTGTTCGACGTAACCGGCAACTAAAGCAATCAGAACACTGATGACCACGATGTGCCCAACCCCGAGTTTAATGAATTGCGCCAACTGAAGAACTGCCGGCAGCATTAAACTCCAAGCGAACATCGCAAACAAATACCAATAAATATAAGCCGGTTGGAAGGTTAAAAACTGATATTGATCCATTCCGATTCCTTTCATGACCGCCACAAATACGAGTTGAATGAGTACGAACAGCACAAGGTAATCCAAAAAAAGTTTTAGTCCGGTTCTGACGGTTAATGCTGCCTTTGCAAAATAACCGGAAATGAAGATGAAAGCCGGCATATGAAAAACGTAGATAAAATTAAACACACCTTCTAACATTCGGCTTTTCACAATAAAAGGTTCAATCAAGTGACCCAGAACCACCAAAAAAATCAAAGCTAATTTGGCGTGATCATAAACCGGATTTCGTCCGTTCATCGTCCTCTTCCAACTCCTTTTCTCATCTGTTAATCTTCAGGTTCTTTTTTACGTTACTAAAATCTACACTTAAACACACGTTTTTTTGAAGAAAAGAAATGAAAACGTGACATATCGTATCTCATCAAAAAAAGAGAGTGGCTGATGAGCCACTCTCTTAACAATTAATTATAGAATTATCTTCTATCTTCTTGATCAAGTCCGTTGTTTCGATCAAGATTGTTGTCTCGTTCAAGATTGTTTGTCGTATTCGTACCATCATCGATGTCTGCCTCTTCATGACGTACCGTTTCCGAGACGGTTTTAGTATCTTGAACTTTCCGTTTCCCGACGACAATTTCTTCAGAAACAACATCTTGTTTTGAAACGACAACGCGTTCTTCAGAAAGCGGGACATGAATCGAGTCATTTTCATCTACAAACGCATCTGTTCTTGTTTCACTTTCATTGACAGGACGACGTTCTACATACACTTCTTCACGCTCAACCGGGACTTCAATGGATTGTTGTTCTTCGACTACACGTTTGCTGACATTTACTTCTCCGGTCTGTACTCTTTCTTTATCAACATTCAAACGTTCCTCATGCAGGCGAATCCGTTCTTCCTCTGTCCCGACATCTGATGCAGTAGCAGATGTCCGATCCATTTCTGAAGAATTATTGTAATCCTGATTCTGATCCACTTCTGAACTCGTACCGTATTTTTGATTCTCGTTCACATCTGAAGCAATGCCGTACCCTTGACCATAACTCTGATTATGTTTTTCGTAAGAATCCCCATAATCACTGTCTACATACAATACTAATTTGCCGTTTTGCACTTGACGACGATACTCTTCTGATTCAGTACGATCCAGTCCCATACCACTGAATGCTTCCGTAGAAGAATCCTCAGAGAAGGCGGCCATAAATTTCCCCATGAACCCTTGATGCTGCTCTTCACCCGTAGTATCCACATGGACGTCTGTCTGGTCTTTTAACATAGAAAACGAATCTTTATCTTGTGCGACGACATACATATCGCTTTCATTGTAACCCTGTGCCTTTAATTCATTCACTTTACTTAACACTTCCGCTTGGGTATTAAACACGTCGATAAATGTATTTTCTTTTCTACTCATGACCTTCTCCTCCTTTGGGATAAACAGTGTTTAAAATTTAATATTAAAATTAAATATCAAACGCTTACAAATAATTTTAAATGCCAACATTTTGAATTTCCCCTACTTCTTTTTTAATTAAACATTTTTTTTGCATGTTTTAACGAAAAGAAAGTCCGCGCTTGTTTAGCGACAGACTTTCTTCTGGCATTCCATGTTTTTCATTAATCAACAAAAAACTAATATTTCGCTTCAACCCTTTATACTCCTCCACATTTTTTATACATTAGATTTCATGTAAAAAAAGTGAGTCTTAAAAAACCACCTGGAATGTTAGCTAAATACACTTTTAAAGTACTCAGACAGTAGGCCTTCTCCTCTAAATCGATCTTCTAAAACAGGTTTTAACCGCTTTAATTCATTCTTACGTGTTCGACGTGTTCGGTAAGTATTCGTGAAAGATCCTAAGTAAGAATATTTATATACAGGTTCCTCCGGATGCAATTCATAAGCACGTTTTAACATGGAAACCCCTTTTTCTTCCCACTGTTCATAGTCGCCAAAGTATTCGGGAAACATGGAAATCATATAACCAAAACACCAGAGAAAATCTTCCTCTGTCATAAAATGAACCAAACCGAAAGTTGTCACTTCAATCAATATAGACTCTAATTCACCTGTGTCTATATCTGCATCTGTAATTCCCAGCGGTCCTTGTTCGACTACGACATACCAACAAAAAAAGCCAAGTCGTACAGTCGTTTTTAAGTCCGTCGGATTTTGTTGCCATGCTTTTACAAGATATTCTTTTGTTTCATTCCAATTCTCTTGATGCTCTAATCGATCAACTTCAAGCCATGCCCAATCAATCATAATGGTTCGCCACCTATCCCATTTCATTACTCCCTTCATATTGTATCAAACGCCCGATCCACATCTCGAAGTGTCTTATTTTTCTCTTTAGAATTTATTGATTCAGTTTGACGTCACTCAACAGTTTCTTGATTTTGTTCATGAAAAAAGCCCCCTTTCATTCACAATCTGTGAACAAAAGAGAGCTTCGTTTTGAAATACAATTGTTGAAGGTGAAACGGACTTCCTTTTACCTGTCCCCTTTAAAAAATTGGTACGACAGGTTTCATGAAACGAATTCCCTCATCAAGTCTAATTCTTATTCCCACTCGATCGTTGAAGGTGGTTTCGACGTCACATCGTACAGGACGCGGTTGACGTTCTGAACTTCATTGACGATCCGGACGGAAATCTTCTCGAGCACGTCCCACGGGATGCGTGCCCAGTCCGATGTCATCCCGTCGATTGATGTAACGGCACGGATTCCGACGGCATAGTCGTATGTCCGCTCGTCACCCATGACACCAACTGAACGAAGCGGCGGCAAGACTGTGAAGTACTGCCAGATCTCGCGTTCAAGACCGGCTTTTTTGATTTCATCACGGAGGATGAAATCGGATTCGCGGACGATTTCAAGTTTCTCGTCTGTGATTTCACCGAGGACACGGATGCCGAGACCCGGTCCCGGGAACGGTTGACGCCAGACGATTTCGTCCGACAAACCGAGTTCTTTTCCGAGTTCGCGGACTTCGTCCTTGAACAGCGTGTTGATCGGTTCGATTAACTTGAACTGCATGTCTTCCGGCAATCCACCGACGTTATGGTGTGACTTGATTGTTTGCGCTGTATCCGTTCCGCTTTCGATGATGTCCGTATAAAGCGTTCCTTGAGCGAGGAAGTCCATATCCGTCAGTTTCGACGCTTCTTCATCGAAGACGTAGACGAATTCATTCCCGATGATTTTACGTTTTTCTTCCGGATCCGAGATGCCTTTTAACTTGTTCAGGAAACGATCCTGTGCGTCGATCTTGATGACGTTCATGTGGAAGTGATCCGCAAATGTCTTCATGACACTTTCGGCTTCCCCTTTACGCAAGAGACCGTGGTCAACGAACATACATGTCAACTGGTCACCGATTGCTGCGTGAATGAGTGCTGCGACAACAGATGAATCCACGCCGCCTGAAAGGGCGCAGAGGACTTTTTTGTCGCCGACTTCTTCTTTAATTTTTGCGATTTCGATTTCGATGAAGTTTTCCATCGACCAGTCGCCCGTACACTGACAGACTTCGAAGAGGAAGTTCTTCAGGAGTTCTTTCCCGAACATCGTGTGGTTGACTTCCGGGTGGTACTGGACGCCGTACATCTTCAGCTCTTCGTTTTTGATTGAAGCAATTGGACACGAGACGTTTGTTCCATCGACGACAAATCCGTTTGGTACCGACGTGACGAGGTCACTGTGGCTCATCCAAACCGTTTGTTCGAGTGGGAGGTTCGCATACATCGGTGATGGATCGTTGAGTGTCAACGTTGCTTTCCCGTACTCACGGTGTCCGGCACGTTCGACCGTTCCACCAAAGTGTTGCGACATCAATTGCATACCATAACAGATTCCGAAAATCGGAATGCCGAGGTCAAAGATTTCAGGATCACAGCGGTACGCGTCTTCCGCGTAAACACTGCGTGGTCCACCGGAGAAGATGATACCGGCCGGTGCGATGTCTTTTACTTCTGCTGCAGTGATCTTATGCGAATGCAGTTCACTGTATACTCCGAGATCACGGATGCGGCGTGTGATCAATTGATTGTACTGACCTCCAAAGTCGAGGACGAGGATCATTTCTTGGTCCAAATGTGCTTCCAAATCTATTCCCGCCTTTCCAATTTCATGCGTACCCTAATGAAAAAAGCCCGCTCTTCACCCATAAGAAAAATGGAAAAAGAGCAGGCCGCTTCACAAAAAGTGTATACGAAGGGTCTGCTCCTTCATAGTCAGGTCGTTTAAGGTGACCCGGTAGAGACTCTCACGCCATATTCGCGAGTATATACAAAGGAGATGCATGTATGATTTACGTTGTTCCCATTGTAACTGTATCAATTCAAAAATATCAACCCTCTATCCGTCGAATGATATTTTCGAAATATTCACGTTTTTTATCAGCGGATAAGGATTCGCCGCCGTAAACCATCCGTTCATAGGCATCCGTCAACGGACGCATCGCATACGTTTCGTAATAGCCGTCGACCTCTTGCGCCAGTTCTGTCAAGGTCCGGCCATCTTTATAGTGGAACCCTTGTTTATCGAGCCGGCGTAACAGGAAGCGGTACATCCGCTTGAATCCTTCCGGTCGACTAACTTGATTGCGGAATAATAAAATCGCTGCCGTCCGGATTAACGGTTTCCGGAACAGATAGAGGAAGACCAGTCCGACGATGGCAATGACAACCGGCCAAATCGGGAACGACTGTTGCTCGGTTTGCGCTGCTGTTGTCGTCTGTTCTTCATCGAGCAGATTTTCCTGCGGACGGTTCGGTGTGGCCGTTTCGGTATCCGTCTCCGTATCCCGCTGCGGATTGGCCTGTTCGGTTTCATTGTTCGTTTCCTGATCGATTGTATATTGTCCGGCTCCGTCAAAACTGACGGTCGGCTCAAGCGGAACCCAACCCGGACCTTCGATATAGACTTCGACCCAGGAATGGGCATTTTTATTGCGGACCGTATAACTCGTCACGGCTGCCCCGATGACGTCCGATTCGCCGCCCGTAAATCCTTTTACCCAGCGGGCCGGCAGACCGGCGGCACGAAGCAGGACGGTCGCTGATGTCGAGAAATTGTCACAGTAGCCGAGTTTCGTCTCGAATAAAAATTGATCGACATAATCCTGATTTTCTTTCGGGACGGCAACTTCTTCCGTATTGTATTCGAAGTTTTCCTGTTCGAAATAATTTTCGATTGCCTTCGCTTTATCCCACGGACTGTCTTCATCCGCGACAATCTCTGTCGCGAGATCGCGGACGCGGTTCGGCAACGTATCCGGTAACTGTAAATACCGGTCCTGCTCCATTTCGGATAACGTAATCGGCTCATCCGTCTGAAGCAATTCCTCGGTAAATAACGGATAGGTGTATTGAATCTGATAATTTTGCTGACGTTCCGCGTCATCCAGGTACGAGACCTTTTGATTTTCCGGATCGATCAACAGATTTTGGCGTTGTTTATCCACAGTCAACCGGACATTATCCCCGTTATACGGGACAAACGGTAACTCCCGTGACAGCTCAAACGTCGCCTGTTCCTCCCGTGTCTTGACCTCGTCTCCAAAATGCGAGAAGAATCCCCGCGCATCGATTTCCGGTTCCGATTTCGACAGCACCCAGCCTTTGCCGGTATAGATGTCTTTTGTCTCGACACGCCAGTAGCGGCTGCCTTCACTTTCGACCTGAAAAACTTCCCGGTCGTCCATTTGGAACGGACCGCCGAGCTGCTCGTCGTTGTTGCCGTATCCTACTTTTTGAATCTGGCTCGACGAAGTACCCTCACTCTCAAAACCGTCAGTCCAGTCGTACCAGCTGTCTTGCCATGTCGCCGTGATGACGGGACTTTGAACTGCGGCAACCACCGTCGCTCCGATGATCAGCAAGGCGCTGAACGGACGGACATACGATGCCATCGGCCGTTCACTGACTTCTGTTGCATATAACAAAAACAGAGCCAGCACAATTGGATAGATGATGAACTGTTCGCCGGAGTAATCCGTCCACGTGTCGCAATAGGCAATGAAACCGATGACGCCAAGCGCCAGTCCGAAGACGAATCCGCGGTTTGGAAACGTCCGCCGCGCCAGATAGCCGATCAAGAAACTGATCAGTCCAATCGAGAATGCAAATGCCGGACGTCCCGGTAACTCCCCGTTGATGACACGGTTGATGTCGCCGGCAATTTCACGGAACAGGTTCCACGGTGCTTCGCCGGGAATCAAAATCAAATAGAAAGAAACGAGCAAGGCCAGTAAACTGCCGAGTAAAAACCAGCTGCGCCGGACATGCGACAGCAAAAGTGGTGTCAGCAGAAGCGGCAGAAACGGAATGACACTCTCAAACGTCGTCAACTCAAGCAGCGGCGGCATGAAACTCGCAAACAGCAGTCCGGCGAGCAGGTTCCAAATCAGTCGTCGCATCATCCGCTCGTCCTCCTCTCTGGTGTATAGACATGAACGCTTGCTTCCTGCCGGATTTTTGAAATCCACATTTCATTGTTGGATTCAAGGTCCGGTGTGATAAACAGGACATTTCCGCTCAGTCGTAACGCTTTTGAAGAGTATTCCCAGGATTCAATGAACGACCGGGTCCGGCTCGGTTGCGCCGTCATCAGATAATGCGTCAGTTTTGCGCCTTCAAGCGGCAACGATAACGACTGCACACCATGTCCGACGAGGTGAATCCGGTAATTCAGATGACGTTTATTCAATTGATCCGTTGCGGCAGCCAGCATGGAAATACTTTTTTCGAAGTTTTCATCGCTGACGGTTCCTTCGTCAAAGACAATCGTCGTCTCGCGTTCCTGTTCCCGCTCAAACGTTTTCGTCATCAAGCCTTGCCGTTTCGCGGTTGATTTCCAGTCAATCTGATTCATCCGGTCTCCGCTGACGTACTCACGGACACCGACGACCGTAAAGGAAGATTGCCGGAGATCCAGGGAAACGGGCGAAATCCCGCCGTCGCCGCGATCGTCCTCATGCGGCAGTTGAACCGCTAACCGGGCCGGTTCGACGGCCAGATACGTTTCGACCGGGTAGAGTTTTTTCCGCATGAACAAGCCAAACGGATCACGGATTTCGAGCACACAGCCTGGAATTTGATACAGTCCCCGACGGATGGAAGGAATCAGGTAATCGATGTGCTCGACTTTCCGGTAATGTGCCCGGAGCGGATGCCGGATATCAAGCGGTTCTTCACTGAGTGTGTCCGGAACAGCTTCCGTGACGTCGACGGCACCGATGAGAAACGGATATTTCCGCCGGACTCGAAGTGAAACCGGAAGATCGGTTCCGGCAATCAACATCTTATTTGAAACTTCCCGCGTCGCGATCGCTTGTGTGACCGGCCAGATCAAAAACAGCGTCCAGTAAACGGTTAACCCTGCCATGATATAAACCAACAGTGAAGCGACGTTTCCGCCGTCAATCCGGGCATAGATCCACAGAGCTGCGACTGTAATCAGCAAGACGGCGTAACGCCAACCGATTTGCCATTTTGTCATAAGGACTCCACGTCTTGCTGGATCGGCACGGCGACTTCTTTTTTCACTTGTTCGAGAATTCGTTCTGCCGTCTGTCCGTGATAGCGGGCATCCGCCGTTAAGATCAAACGGTGCGAGAGTACCGGTGTCAGCAGTTCCTTGACGTCATCCGGTAAGACGAAAGACCGCCCTTCCATATACGCCCACGCTTGTGCCACTTTCATCAGGGCAATCGAAGATCGTGGACTGGCTCCGAGATAAAGCGAGGCATGGGTCCGGGTCGCCTGAACCAAATGAACGATATATTTTTTGACCGGTTGCGAGACATGCACAGCCTTAACTTCTTCTTTCATCCGTAACAATTCGTCGCGTGTGATGACGGACTCCAGTGTCTCGATCGGTTCGTCCCGCTCGAACCGTGTCAGCAGCTTCATCTCCTGTTGAAAATCGGGATACCCCATCTTGACCTTAATTAAAAACCGGTCGAGTTGGGCTTCCGGAAGCGGATAGGTCCCCTCGTGTTCAATCGGATTTTGTGTCGCCATGACAAAAAAGGGATTAGGAAGCGTGTGAATTTCTCCATCCACCGTGACGTTCGCTTCCGCCATCCCTTCGAGTAAGGCTGATTGTGTTTTCGGTGAGGTCCGGTTGATTTCATCTGCCAGGACAATGTTTCCCATCAAAGGACCCGGGCGGTACTCAAATTGACTCGTCTTTTGGTTGTACATCGAAACCCCCGTCAAATCGGACGGCAGCAGATCAGGTGTGAATTGGACACGCTTAAATGTCAAACCGATCGAACGGCTAAATGCACGAACGAGCATCGTTTTCCCGACACCCGGTACGTCTTCCAGTAAGACGTGACCTCCGGCAAGTAACGCGGCTAAAGATTGTGTAATGACATTCTCTTTTCCGATAATGACTTTTTCTACGTTGTCGATGATCGCTTGAATCTCCTTCGTATATGTTCGCATTGTCTGGCCCCTTGCTGTTTAGTAGTTGAATTTTCTGACTTTTTATATCATCTCATATTTTTCGATGCTTTTAAAGGCGTGGGGGTAGCCGAATACGCACAAAAGGGGGCGCCGCTGTTCGCGACTCCCCCTTCCTGCTTTCAGGAACGATCACATATCGTAAACCGTTCTTGAGCCGTGCAATCTGCACGTAAAACACGAATCACTTCGTGTCTATTGTCATGTTGCGTCCGTCAAGTCCGGTGATCCTCTTCTTCTCGAAGCGACATGCGATCGTTCCCTATACATTGATAATCATTCATGTGCATCACCATCCTTTCATATACTGAATATTACCGATTCTATTAGAACTTAAACCACTTTTTTTAATTTTTTTTGAAACGGTAATAGGTTGAAGCCAAAGCAATCGCCAGGACAGCACCTTTGATGATGTTCAGGGAATAATACGGTACCGATAACATGACGAGTCCATTCTCGAGAATTCCGACGAGACAGGCACCGACGAGTGTGCCGAGCGCATTCGGTTTACCTTGGCCGGCAAACGAGGAACCGATGAAAGCTGCTGCGACAGCCGGCATCAAATAACCCGATCCGGCGTTAATTTGGGAAGAACCGACTTGTGATGCCAGTAAAATACCGCCGACAGCCGCCAGTAATCCGGCAATCAGATACGCGACTGCGCGGTACCGGTTCACCCGGATTCCCGTCAGATGCGCTGCTTCCGGATTTCCACCGATGATATACAAAAAACGTCCGTGCCGTGTGTGGTTCAAAAAGACATGTGTCACCGCTACGACGACAAGCATGATCAGGATGATCCAAGGCGCCTGACTGATTTTTAAGAACGATTCCGGGATCAGTCCGACCGTTGGTGTCCCGTCAAGACGCGGCATCCCGGCACTGATCGAGCCGCCGCCGGTATACGTCATCGCGACGCCTTCAAAAATGAACATCGTCGCAAGCGTTGCGAACAAATCCGGAATCTTGAACTTCACGATTAACAGAATGTTGACGAGTGCGACCGCCAAGGCAATCAAAAGAGCCAGACCAATCGATACGCCGAGCGGCAGACTGTACCAAACAAAAAACGAGACGACTAGCGAACTGGCAAACGTCGCGGTCGAACCGACGGATAAGTCAAACCCGTTGACTGTCAACGAAACCGTCAAGCCGATGGCGATGATCGTCACAATTGAAATGCTTCGTAAAATATTGACCAGATTCGTCCCCTGTAAAAAGTTCGGTGCCGTCATGGAAAAAAACAGGATCAGTGCAAGAATCGCGAGGACGATGCCCCAGTCATTCAAGAAACGCAGCACCGGTTTTCCCGCTGCTGTTCGCGGCGCTTCCGGCTGTGCAGCCGGTTCGTGCAATATATCATTCATGTCGTTGTCCTCCTGTTGCATACCACAATAGTTGTTCTTCGGTCGTTTCCGCAGTGGTCGTCTCAAATACAATCTGTCCGTCATACATGACATAAATCCGATCGGTCACTGCCAGCAGTTCATCCAGTTCACTCGATGCATAGATGACGGCTTTCTGTTCTGCCGCCAGCTGATCAATCACTTGGAAAATTTCCGCTTTCGCCCCGACATCGACCCCTTTTGTCGGCTCATCCAATACGAGGACGGAAGCATCTGCCAGCAACCATTTCCCGATGGCAACTTTTTGCTGGTTACCGCCGGACAACTCAGCGGCACGTTGCCGGGTATCACTGACTTTAATCGACAGTTGCTGTACGATCCGGTTTGCCGCTGCCCGTTCTTTTGTCTTCTCTACAAACCCGAATCGGTTGACGAATTGTTTGAGGCTGGCCGCCGTCATATTTTGTTCAATCGGATCCGCGACCAAAATCCCTTCTTTCCGTCGTTCTTCCGGCACGAGTCCGATGCCCAGCCGGACCGCATCATACGCCGAACGGATACGCCGTGTTTCTCCCGCAAGACGGATTGATCCCGAAGTGACCGGAATCGATCCGAAAATCGTTTTACACAGTTCTGTTTTTCCGGCACCGACCAATCCGGCAATCCCGATTACTTCTCCGGCACGGACCGTTAACGAGATCTCGTCCAGTTGTCCCGTGACCGTGACCCGATCGAGCTCAAGTGAGGGGGCACCAGCTGGACGTGCCTCGCGGCTGCTTTTTTGCAAACGTCGGCCTAGCATCTGTTCGACGACCGTTTCTTTCGTTTGTCCGGCAAGAAGTTGCCGCGCTACCAGCCTGCCGTCGCGCATGACGGAAATCGATTCACAAATCTCAAACAACTCCTGCAGACGGTGGGAAATGAAGATGACCCCCAGTTGTTCCTTCTCCGCCAACTCGCGAATGATCCGAAACAGTTGTTCCGTTTCCCGGCCGCTGAGTGGAGCGGTCGGTTCGTCCAAAATCAAAAACCGGCTTTCCTGCACGAGGGCACGGGCAATCAGGACGAGTTGTTTCTCGGCTAACCGTAACTCACTGACCCGTTGGCGGACATCAATCGATGCTTTCAATTTTTGTAAAGCACGCTCGGCGATTTCTTCATACCGCCGGCGTCGGATGACTCCTTTCAACTGTCCGCTCGCCAGCATGTCGAGACAGATGTTTTCGGCGACGGTCAAATAATCGACCAGTGCCGTATCGACTTCCTGATAGACGATTTCAATCCCAGCCTGTTTCGCGGCACTTGGTGAATCAATTGCAAGCGGTACACCGTCGAACAAAATCGTTCCGTCGTACGACGCATAGGCGCCGGCCAAGACTTTCATCAGCGTTGATTTACCGGCTCCGTTCGCTCCGACAAGCGCGTGGATTTCCCCGCGTTTTACGGAAAAGTGAACGTCATCTAGCGCCTTGACACCGGGGAATTCCATTGAAATCCCCCGCATTTCCAATCGTTGTTCGTTCACCGGAGGCGTCATTTCCCGTCATTCGCTTTCCGTAACTGATCCATCCACGGTTCATTGAATTTTTCGGATGTACTCCAGCCTTTGATGATCGTATCGAGATTGTACATCGTCGTATCCGCCTTGAGTGCTTTTTGTTCGACCAGTTTGGCATCGAGATCAAAACTGTCCGGTGTTTTTTCGCCGGCCAGCTTTTTCGCAAGCAGGCGCATATCCGTCTGTCCGATCAAATGCGGATCAACGGCACTCGTCGAGACCCAGTTACTTCCCTTCTCACGCATCAGATTGATGTCCTGGTTCGAAACATCGATCGAAATGAGCGGAATTTCCTGACGCTTGTTGTCTTTTAAAGACTTATAAGCTCCTTTGGCGACTTCATCCCAGGCGCCCCAGACGGCATCGATGCTTCCTTTCGGATACTTGGCGAGAACCGCATTCATTTTGGTCGCGATATCGCCCTGGACATCCTGGAAGTTTGTCGGTCCGACCGTTTCGAGCGTCTTGATTTTGCCGTCGGCTTCATACGTCTTGTAGATTTCCTGACGGCGGTCAAGCGGGGCAAAGCCCGGACCAAACCAGAGTTTGATGACACGGACCGGCTTATCGTCCTTCACTTTCGTCACTTCATCGAGCGAAAGTTGCGCCAGTTTATGATCATCCTGGAACGTTTCCGTGATGCCTTTTAACGTCTGGTCCTTTTTCTTCGTCACCGTATCGAACGTCACGACCTTAATCCCCTTATCGATTGCCAGTTTGATCATGTCGTAGGCATAATCCTCTTTTCCGTGCGAGATGATCAGTCCGTCATAGTCCTGTTGGACAGCTTGGGCGACCAGTTCCTTGAACTTGACGTCATTGCCTTCCGAAATGAACGTGTTGACTTGAAAACCAAGTGCTTCCCCTTCCGAACGGGCCCCGTCCAAAAACTGTTTCGTATGGTCGTCGGACGCCAGATTCCGGATGACGGCAATTTTAACGCCTCCCTGAACGCCTTCCGGTACACCGCTGATTTTTTTCGCCGGTGTTGCTTCACTATTCGCGCAAGCAGCCAGTAAGACCGCTGGTGCCAGTACAGCCAATGCTAATTTTTTCATCTCGATCTCCCCTGTCTGTTTAGCTTGTTTGTTGTCCAATCATGTGTTCAATCGTTTCTACGGAAGGATGTTCGATGACTCCGAGTTCCGTAATGATCGCCGTGATCAATTCATGCGGTGTCACATCAAATGCCGGATTAAAGACTGTTACGCCGGCCGGTGCCGTCGCTTTTCCGGCAAGTTGTGTCACTTCACGGGCGTCGCGTTCTTCAATCTCGATCTCGTCTCCTGACAGACTTGTAAAGTCAAACGTCGAGAGCGGTGCGGCAACGTAAAATGGAATGCCAAATGCACGGGCCAGTAAAGCCAGCTGAAACGTTCCGATTTTGTTTGCTGTATCGCCGTTCCGAGTAATCCGGTCTGCTCCGACGATGATTGCCGTGATGTTTTTTTCTTTGATCGTATGGGCGACCATATTGTCGGTAATCAAGGTCACGTCAATTCCGGCCCGTTGCAATTCCCACGTCGTCAGGCGTGCTCCCTGAAGCAGCGGCCGCGTTTCCGAAGCATATACCGCGAGCGGAATCCCCTGTTCTTTCGCAAGATAAAACGGAGCGAGCGCCGTTCCGTAAGCTGCCGTCGCAATGGATCCGGCATTACAAATCGTCAGTACCCGGTCACCGGACTCGAACAATTCCAGTGCATGAACCCCGATTTGACGGGATGTTTTGGCATCCGTCTGATAAAGTTCCAGTGCCTTTTGTTCGAGACGTACCGGCAGTTCGGCAAGCGTCGTAGCCGAAACGATCAGCTGATTCAGCTCATCGAGGACATTTCGCAGATTGACGGCCGTCGGACGGGTCGCGAGTAATTGTGCCGACACCGTCAACAGCTCCTGTTTTGTTTCAGCCAGCGTCCCTGTCGTCCGAAACGCTTCCTGAACGAGAACGAATCCGCCGAACAGACTGATGGCCGGTGCACCGCGGACCCGCAATTGTTTGATGGCGTCAATCGCCTGCGCCAAGTCATGGATGATTTCATAATGTTCTTCTTCCGGAAGACGGGTCTGATCCAAAATCGTCACCGTCCTGTTTTCATAGATGATGCTCTGAACGAACTGACTCATCGGCTGAGTTCCTCCGTCAAATCGAAATTTCGTAAATCAGTGAACGTCTTGCATTCGGTCCGGCGTTTAATCAAAGCCTTTCCAAGACGAAGGGCATGCCGTTTCCGCTCCAGACGCTCCGTCGTGTCGGTAATCGTCTCAAGGTCTGCGACAGGAGCCAGACCAATCGTCCGTCGAATCAATTCACATCCGGCAAATCCGAGGGCATCCTGTAAAATCGTACCGAGGACATCGTCGACAAGACCGTTCGCCGACCGGAACGGCTCGACCGCTTCGCGTTCCCACAAGGCTTTGAACGTCGATGCAAACGTCAGCCAGAACGTGTCGATGTCTTTAACGCGAGCTTCCCGTAGTTCAGCATAGTTCGGATACGAAGCAAAGCAGAGGTGGGCGATAAATTGCCCGACATCAAAACCAAATGGTCCGTAAAAGGCGAATTCGGGATCGATGACTTTCGTTTCTTCGGCGGAAGCAAAAATACTTCCGGTATGTAGATCACCGTGCAGCAAGGCATCCCCTTTCGTAACGAACAGGGTTTCCAGTTTTGCGACTTCACGCTTCAATTCCGCGTCCTGCCACAACTGTTCGACCTCCGGTTCAAGCCCCGCTTCGACGGCATTCGTTTCCGCATCATAAAACGGATCCGTGAAGATCAGCTTCTCCGTGATGTCACACAGATCCGGGTTGTAGTACTGTCGTGCCACCTGCTTTTTCGCGACCGGCCCCAGTCCGAAATCCGACGTATAAAACAGTGTCCGCGCCAAGTACGAACCGATGTGTTCCGCGAGCAACGGATACTTTTCCCCTTCAAGCAGGCCGCCCCGGACGATTGTCAGATGTGACAAATCTTCCATCACCGTGAACGCTTCTTCTTTGCTCGCATAGTAGACATGCGGGACGAATGGAACGGCGACTTTTGCGAATTCTTTTAAGGCCGATTGTTCAATCCAGGCCCGTTCGAGCGACAGCGGCCAGCTTTCCCCGACGACTTTTGCATAAGGTAACGCCTGCTTTAAAATCAGCCGTTTTTCTCCTGCCTGAATCCGGAAAACGAGATTTAAATTCCCATCTCCAATTTCCTCTGCCGTCACCGGTTCATTGCCGATTAATCCGAGTGTCCGGACCCGTTCAATCGCGTCCTGTACTGTAAATGCTTGATATCCCATTTTGTTTTCCTCCTTGTTGATCACACGAAAAAACGCCTCTTTTCGTCAAAGAAAAGAGGCGCGGCAGAATACTCCGTCCTCTTATCTCTCAGACGAATGTCTGTTGGATGTAGCACCGTGCCGGATGGTCGGTTGCTGCGGCGTCTTCGGGCCAATTCCCTCTGCCAACTCACGATAAGAGTCATATGTAGTTGTCGTGTGATTGATGTTGATTTGAATACTACGTGCGTTCCTGGGGGTCTGTCAATTCCATTTTTTAGTGAAACAGCTTCAAAAACGGAACCGTCTATAGAAGAAGTATTTTCAAAAAAATAAATTTTCAAAATATAGTTTGACAAGTGACGAATCTCATGTAAAAATTGCAATTAGATTTCACAATTTCATCCAATTCTTATCAAGAGCAGACGGAGGGACGAGCCCTACGATGTCGCAGCAACCGACCACTTGGCACGGTGCTAATTCTTGCAGCTATTACGCTGACAGATAAGAGTCCACGCGCAATTTTTCATGGTCTCTTGTCATTGACGAGGGACCATTTTTGTATTCTTCAACAAGGGAGAGACAGTCGATATGACGTATATTACCGCAACATACCAACTCGGAACGACGGATCAGTTACCAAAACGTGCAGAACAAATCGCGCTCGGCTTGACCGTCGGTTCGTGGACCGATTTAAATCATTTGGAGCAACAGCAGCTTGAATCGTTCAAAGGACAGGTCGTCCATACGGAAGAACACGACGGGAAAGGCTACATCACAATCCGGTATCCGGAACACAACGTCTCCCGCGATTTTTCAGCAATCTTAACGACCGTCTTCGGCAAACTGTCGCTCGACGGACAAATCAAATTAACGGATTTACAGCTCCCGGCTTCATTCACCACTGACTTCCCCGGTGCCAAATTCGGTATCGAAGGTGTCCGGCAGTTGATTCAAGTTCACGACCGTCCTCTGTTGATGAGCATCTTTAAGGGCGTCATCGGCCGGGACCTCACCTTTTTGCGGGAACAACTCGAAGCGCAGCTTGCGGGCGGCATCGATCTCGTCAAAGATGATGAGATCTTATACGATAATCCGTTGACACCGGCACTCGACCGGGCACGGATCGGACGTGAAGTCCTGAATGCCCATTATGAAAAAACCGGCAAACGGGCGCTTTACGCGATTACGTTGAGTGGTCCCGTCTTCGGCTTAAAGGATCAAGCGAAACGTTTAATCGAAGCCGGTGCGACTGCCTTCCTGCTCAATACGTTTACATATGGACTCGACGTCCTGCGCGAATTAGCGGCTGATCCGGACATTTCCGTTCCGATCTTTAATCATCCGGCCTTAAGCGGAGCCTTGATCGCAAGCCCGGAATACGGCATTGCAGCTCCTGTTTTACTCGGGACGTTACCGCGGCTGGCCGGTGCCGATTTGACGTTGTTCCCGTCGCCATACGGAAACGTCGCCCTCGCCAAAGACTTGGCGCGCGGAATTGCCGTCGAAGCCACACGGATCGGAGAAACGAAGACGATTCTTCCGGTTCCCTCGGCAGGTATTCATCCCGGTCTCGTCGCTCAGCTCGTTCGTGATTTCGGGACCGATTCCGTCATCAATGCCGGCGGCGGAGTTCATGGTCATCCGCAGGGCGCTGCGGCCGGTGTGCTCGCTTTCCGCCAGGCCCTCGACGCAGCACTTGCCGGCGAATCTTTGACGAGTGCCGCAACGCGGCAGGAAGAACTTCGGGTCGCACTCGACGCCTGGGGGATTACGAAATGACGATCCGGATTTTATGTGACTTTGACGGGACCGTGACCGAACACGACAATATCATTGCGTTGATGAAAGAATTCGCTCCCCCGGCAGCGTTTGAACCGTTGAAAAAAGGTGTCCTCGATCAATCGTTGTCCATCCAGTCCGGTGTCGGACAGATGTTCCGGTTGCTCCCCTCGGATCGTAAACAGGACTATATTGATTTTTTGGAACAGCGGGCTGTCATCCGTCCCGGCTTTAAGACCTTACTCTCCTTTGCAAAATCGAACGGGATCGACTTTGCAATTGTCAGCGGTGGAATCGACTTTTTTGTCCAACCGATTCTTCAAGAATTACTGACAGATGAAGCGATTTACTGCAACGGCAGTGACTTCAGTGAGGAGACGGTTCGCATCGAGTGGCCACACGCCTGCGATGATAAATGTACGAATCACTGCGGCTGTTGTAAAACGTCGATTGCCCGAAAGCTCAAGCAGGATGGCGATATCATCATCGCGATCGGTGACTCCGTGACGGATTTTGAACTGGCGAAACAAGCGGATCATGTCTATGCCCGCGATTATCTGATTACGCTGTGCGAACAGCACGGGATTGCATATACACCGTTTGAAACGTTTTACGACATTGTTGATCATCTGCAGACAACGGAGGTGTACGCATGACCTTTTTAAAACGATACGAAGAACTCCGCGCCATCAAGCAGGAGTTCTCTGCACGGGA
The DNA here is from genome assembly GCF_033342815.1 of Exiguobacterium artemiae. GTDB lineage: Bacteria > Bacillota > Bacilli > Exiguobacteriales > Exiguobacteriaceae > Exiguobacterium_A > Exiguobacterium_A artemiae_A. The sequence continues at coordinate 316,882 of NZ_JAWPEN010000002.1, read as the reverse complement.
CTGGTTTCCCGGTACGAGCGGTAATCTCGCCATTCGAACAGGCAGCCATCCGACGGAATTTCTTGTGACGGCCAGCGGGAAAGATAAACGGCAGGACACGCCGGACGATTTCGTCCATGTTGATGCGACCGGTCAATTGATCGGCGAACAAAACGGACGTCCTTCTGCGGAGACCTTACTTCATGTCGAAGTTTTTAACCGCACGACGGCCGGCTGCTCGCTTCACGTCCATACCGTCGACAACAATGTCATTTCAGAACTCTACGGAGACCGCGGGGAAATCCGGTTTACCGGTCAGGAAATCATCAAGGCACTCGGCCGCTGGGAAGAAGACGCGGAAGTCGTCGTACCGGTCATCGCGAACCATGCGGATATCCCGACTCTTGCCGCAACGTTTGCCAGGCATGTAAAAACGGAAAGCGGTGCCGTCCTGATTCGCAATCACGGGATCACCGTCTGGGGACCAACTGCCTTTGAAGCGAAAAAACAGTTGGAAGCCTTTGAATTTTTATTCAGCTACACCTTAAAACTGCAAACGTGCCGACAGGCGATTCATTAAAAGGAGGAATTTAAAATGGCAACAGTACTTTTCCAACAGACAAACGAACGGTATACGGATCAAAACGAGGTGTCCGCGTTTCTTTCTTCACGTGGTGTCCTGTATGAACAATGGGATGTCTCGAAGCTCCCGACAGAACTGGTCGACACCTATACGTTGACGGACGCGGACAAACAAACGATTCTCGATACGTTCGAGCCGGAAATTACGGACGTCTCGGAACGCCGTGGCTACCAGACGGCCGATATCATCTCACTGTCCGATGCGACACCGAACTTGGATGAGTTGCTCGTCAACTTCCAGAAAGAGCACCACCATACGGATGACGAAGTCCGGTTCATCGTCAGCGGTCACGGCGTGTTTGCGATCCAGGACGACGAAGTCGGCTATTACAACATTGAACTGAACCCCGGAGATTTGATTTCCGTTCCCGTCAATACACGGCATTACTTCACACTACAGGACGATCGCCAAGTCGTTGCCGTCCGGATTTTCGTGACGACGGATGGTTGGGTTCCGATTTACGAAAAAGATCCGATCGAAACAACTAACTAAAGGATTCTCCTGAAAACAGATGGTCCGGTTTATCCGGCTTTCTGTTTTTTTAGTGTTCATTCCTATCTTACAAACATACCGCTTGTTTTCGTTTCCTCCTATATAATGAAGAAAAGACTCTTTTGAATTGGAGGTCACGTGTATGATGATTCGTCCTGTCCAGGAAGCTGATTTACAAGACATTCTCGCCATCTATAACGAAGGCATCGAAGATCGGATCGCGACGCTTGAAACGGATACCAAGGAATTATCTTTCATGCAGGACTGGTATCAGGAACGGACACCCCGCTATGCCGGGTTTGTAGCGTATGAAGGAACGACAATTCTTGGCTTCATCTCACTTGACCCCTACAATCCGCGCCCCGTCTATCAATCGGTCGGTGAACTGTCGGTCTACATCACCCGGACCCACCGCGGACAAGGCATCGGGCGTCAGCTGCTCCATGTCATTGAAGAACACGCGATTACGCAAGGGTTCCACAAGTTGATTCTGTTTACGTTTCCGTTTAACAGACTCGGTCAAAAACTGTACATCCGGTCCGGCTTCCGGATTGTCGGAACGTTTAAGGAACAGGGTATGCTGAACGGATATTACGTCGATGTCCTGGCGATGGAAAAATTGCTTCCGAAAACGATCGATGATCAAATATGATTAACACGGCGGCTGAATGGGAAATGAACGAACAGTGAAACATTCCCAACCCGAAAGGAAGACTGCCCGTGGATATTCAACAAATCCGTAATGCGACACTCGTCGTCACTTATGCCAATCAAGTATTTTTAATCGATCCGTTTCTCGGTGAAAAAGGAACCTTACCGCCGTTTGGTCAAACTCCGAATGCCGTTCCGAACCCGCTCGTCGACTTACCGGTCGATATCGCGACCTTACTTGATCCGGACGCGATTTTCGTCACCCATCTGCATGCCGATCATTTTGACGATACGGCAAAAGAAGTGTTACCGAAACAAATTCCGCTTTATGCGCAAAATGAGACGGATGCGGCCACGATCCGCGAAGCCGGATTCACCAATGTCTCTTCATTCGAAGACGGACTGTCGCTCGGTGATATCCGTGTCTCCCATACGTCGGGACAGCACGGTGTCGGTGAAATCGGTCAACGGATGGGTACCGTGTCCGGTCTCGTCTTGAAACATCCGGACGAACCGACGCTCTATATCACCGGTGACACGATTTGGTGTGATGAAGTCGCGACGGCGATTGAACAACATGCGCCAGATATCATCATCGTCAACAGTGGTGCTGCACAATTCCTGACCGGCGAACCGATTACGATGTCCCAGCGTGACTTGCTTGCTGTTCATCAGGCGGCGGCTGAAGCCACGATCATCGTCTCGCATCTCGAGTCCGTAAACCATTGTCTTCTGCGCCGCGATATGATTGCCGATTTTCTGGCCGCTCATCATCTGTCCGCGCATTTCCTCATCCCGGATGACGGTGAAACCATTTCCTTCTAAACAAAATGAAGTCCGCTGTCCCGGTAGTACTGGACAGCGGACTTCATTTTGTTAATCGTTAATCGTGACTTGGAATGACGAGTCCGAGTAACCGGGCAAAGGTGATGGCCTGGCTTTCCGTAACGACGGCACCCGGTAAGAAACGTGGATCAATCGTGATTCCGGACAGATCGACGTGCCGCAGATCGAGTCCTTTTAACGCCGTCTCGACCCATTGGCTTTCCGATAAATCAACTTCATGGAGACGGAAATCGGTCGGTTTCATTTCAAAGAAATGACTTTCCCGCATCGTCGTCTGTTCCACTGCGACGTGACGTAACGCTGTCCGGATAATTTGAGCATAATTCGCCTGACAGTTTTTGATCGTTACATGATCAACCGTATTGGACTCAAAGTGAATTCCGGTCAGACGGCACTCCTCAAAAATGACCCGGTGAAAACGGCTGTCCTGGAACTGACATCCTGTGAAGTCACATTGTTCAAACCGGACGTTTTCAAATGAAGCCCGCTCAAAGACCAGTCCTGCAAACGAGACGTTCCGAAAACAGACTTGATTGACGTCGAGCCGCTCTGTCAGCTCGACCGGTAATGTCTCTTTTTCATACAGCGTTTGGTACAGATACGGGTCATCGATTTCGACATCCGCAAAGGTTTCCGGTGTCAATTGATGTGGTAACTCGGGTAATTGAATGATTTGTTTTTTCACGTACTTCCCCTTCTTTCCTTCTACATCACTTTTCTCTTTTTTAGTGTAGCAAAGATTGACTCTTTTTTGGTTTTTTGATTTGAGACCAACTGAGACCATGATATAGTCAAATCAAAAATAAGAACAAATGTTCTTTTTAGTACCAAGGAGTGTTTCCGATGAACCCGACAAGCTCTTTTCCCGATCAACGCATCTTTTGTGTCGACAGTGTCTCCTTCTATGCCAGTTGCGAATGCCGTTACCGAAGCCTTCCTCCTTTGACGACGAAACTTGCTGTCGTATCGGACTTGACCCGCTCCGGATCCGTTGTCCTCGCAGCCAGCCCTGCCTTAAAACAACTCGGCATCAAGACCGCCAGTCGACTCTATCAGATCGAACAATTGCCTTACCGGGAGCGAAAGCAGATTATACTAGTTGAACCGCGGATGCTCGCATATATGAAAACATCAATTGAAGTATTGGATGTCTTGCATCAGTTTGCCCCGCCCGATGCTATCCGGATCTATTCAATCGACGAAAATTTTATCGACATGAGCGGAACGGAACGGCTTTTTGGATCAGATGTTGAAACAGCTCAAAAAATCCAGACAGCAATTTGGCAACAGACCGGCATTCCGGTCCGGATTGGCATCGGTCCGAACAACGTCATCGCAAAACTGGTGCTCGACTTACGTGGAAAACGTGAAGGCATCGCACAATGCGGGTATGCGGATGTTTCCCGGTTGCTGCATGATTTTCCGGTTCGCAAGATGTGGGGCGTCGGACGGATGATGGAACAACACTTGTCGGTAATGGGTATCAGCACCATTGGTGACCTCGCTGCAGCACGGGTGGAAGACTTACACGAACGATTTGGAGTCCTTGGGGCAGAGCTTTGGCATCATGCCTGGGGAATCGACAGTTCTCCAACCATCATTGATCCGATGACTTTATTTCAGACTGCGCCGGATGCCAAAAGAACGATCGGACATGGGGTTACTTTAATGCGCGATTATTACCAGTATGAACAGATTCGTTTAGTGCTGGCCGAATTAGCAGCTGACGTCGCGGCACGGGTCCGTTTTTCCAATCAAGTCGGTTGGACGGTCCATCTCGGCGTCCGCTACTCCCGCCATGTCACCCGGGACGGCTTTTCGAAGCAGCTCCGGCTGCCTTATCCGACAGCCGATGAACGGCTGTTATTACGTCATATTCTTCAATTGTTCGAACCGAATTGGCTCGACGGTGAACCGGTTCGCTTTTTATCGGTCGCTCTTGGACAACTTACCCCGGATCAGGGAACACTTCAATTGTCCTTGTTTGAAGACAATACAAAGGTTTGGCGCCGAAAACGGTTATTAAAAGCCATCGACCACGTCAATTTACGTTACGGCAAAGGAACGATCCGGCTGGCGGTGTCTTTCCTCGATACAAGTGTCGCGAAACGCCGGCTCCGGTTCGTCGGTGGCCATCCGGGAGGTGATTTACATGACACGTTATCGTGACCGCGGAAATCTCAAGTGGCTTCCCTTTTTGATGCCGGAACACATCCAGTTGCTTAAAGCCTATTATCTTGAAACACATCATATCGATTTTCCTGTCCTCGATGAACAACTGCAGTATCCTTGGCAGTTCTTACTCGAACAAGCATTAATAGAAGGAATCGAGCTCGAAATCACGTACTATAGTGAAAGGGGCTATGTCACGACATCCGGTTTCATCGAGCAGGTGCATCGGGAACGCGCTTATCTTGTTTTGCGTGGACCCTCATTGCTTGAGATTCCGCTCGGACGAATCATTCGGATTGAAAACGGGTAGAAGAGACAGAAGCTGCTGTATGTTAAGCACTTATTTTAAGTATTGGAATTGAAAGAAGGAATGATTCGTATGATGGAATGGTTTACCGGACTTCCGGTCGTCGTGCAAGCCCTGCTTGCCGGCATGATGACCTGGGGATTAACGGCACTCGGGGCCGCACTTGTCTTCGTCTTTACGACGATTGAAAAACGGGTCATGAATATGATGCTCGGCTTTGCGGCCGGTGTTATGATTGCGGCTTCGTTTTGGTCATTACTTGCCCCGGCAATTGAATTTACGGAAAAAGATGGTGGGATTGCCTGGTTACCGGCCGCAATCGGTTTCCTCGCAGGCGGTTTTTTTGTCCGCCTCCTCGATTTTGTCACTCCTCACCTGCACTTATCCGCTCCGCTCGAAACAGCCGAAGGTCCTTCGACCGGTCTGAAAAAGACGACATTGCTGTTTCTTGCGATTACGCTCCACAATATCCCGGAAGGACTCGCGATCGGTGTCGCTTTCGGTGCCGCTGCCTTGAACATGGATGGCGCGACCGTTGCCGGTGCCTTGACACTGGCACTTGGAATCGGGATTCAAAACATGCCGGAAGGGGCTGCTTTGTCGATTCCGCTTCGCGGAGAAGGCATGTCACGCCGGCGGGCCTTTAACTACGGACAATTATCGGCGATCGTCGAACCGATCGCTGCCATGGTCGGTGCTGCTGCCGTCTTCTTTATTCAACCGCTCTTGCCGTATGCCTTGGCGTTTGCCGCCGGTGCGATGATTTTCGTCGTCGTCGAAGAATTGATTCCTGAATCGCAGGCTGAAAACGGGTCCGACTTGGCAACACTCGGTCTGATGGTCGGCTTCACAGTCATGATGATTCTCGATGTCGCTCTCGGTTGATGTAACACGAATAAAACCTCTCCCATCTTTACGCGGGAGAGGTTTTATTGTGCATCCATTCTTATTTTCGTAAAATCCGCATCGCGTTTAAGACCGCGAGCACCGTTACACCGACATCGGCAAAAACAGCTTCCCACATCGTCGCAACACCAAAGGCGCCAAGCAATAAGAACACGCCTTTTATACCAAGTGCAAATGCGATGTTCTGATAAACAATCCGGCGTGTCGCTCGGGCAATCCGAATCGCTTCGACGAGCTGTTTCGGTTCATCCGTCATCAGGACGACATCCGCCGCTTCGATTGCGACATCACTTCCGAGTCCACCCATCGCAATCCCGACATCCGCCCGTGTCAACACGGGAGCATCGTTGATCCCGTCGCCGACGAACGCGACCCGGCCTTTCGCTTGATGTAAGATGGCTTCTAATTGTTCGACTTTTTGATCCGGCAACAGTTCCGCCTTCACTTGCGTCATCCCGATTTGTTGGCCGATGCGCTCTGCCGTTTCCCGGCGGTCGCCGGTCAACATGATTGTCTGAAGAATTCCGAGTGCTTTCAGCCCGTCCAACGCTTCTACCGTCGTGTCTTTAATACGGTCGGCAATCCGGATAAATCCAAGGTAGCTGTCATTTCGGGCCACATGTACATAGGTCCCGTCCTCGGTCTGAGCGAGCGGCGTAAAGCCGAGCTCTTTGAACCACCGGGCACTTCCCGCCTGAATTTGATCTGTCCCGAACCGTCCGCTGACGCCGGAACCTGCCACTTCCTGATACTCTTGAACAGCGGTCGAAACGGAACCGTGTGATGCATACATCCGCTGAATGGATTTGGCAATCGGATGATTGGAATGTTGCTCGACGGTTGCCGCGGCACGCAATAAGTCGTCTTCTGATCCATGAACCGCCTGCATCTCAACGACTTCAAAAACCCCTTCCGTCAACGTTCCTGTTTTATCAAAGACGACGGTATCGAGTTGTTGTAACGCTTCAAGATGATTTCCGCCTTTGACGAGAATACCGCGTTTCGAAGCGGCACCGATTCCGCTAAAGAAGCCGAGCGGAATCGAAATCACAAGCGCGCAGGGACAACTGATGACAAGGAACACTAGTGCCCGGTAAATCCAGTCACTCCACGTTGCTTCCGTCACGACGAGTGGCGGCACGACGGCAAGAAGTGTTGCTACAAGAACGACAATCGGTGTATAAACTCGTGCAAATCGTGTGATGAATTTTTCCGTCGGTGCTTTATGGCGTGACGCATTTTCCACTAAATCGAGAATTTTAGCGACAGTCGACTCATTGTACGGCCGGTCGACTTGAATCAACAGATGACCGTCCGTATTGATCGTTCCGGCTAAAATCGGCTCGGTCGGACGAACACGCCGCGGGACCGATTCCCCGGTCAACGCGGTCGTATCGATGAACGCTTCTCCTGTTAGAACCGTTCCATCCAGTGGAACCTTCTCCCCTGCCCGAACAACAATCCGTTGACCGATGTTGACCTGTTCCGGACTCACACGTCGTCCATCCTCAAGCGTCGCGACATCCGACCGGATATCCATCAACGCAGCAATCGATTTCCGCGACTGATCGACAGCACGGTGTTGGAAAAACTCCCCGACTTGATAAAACAACATGACAGCAACCGCTTCCGGATACTCTCCGATTAAAAAAGCACCGAACGTCGCAATGACCATCAAGAAGTTCTCGTCAAACACCTGACCATGCCGGATATTTCTGACAGCGGTTCGAAGGACATCCCAACCGATTAAAAAATAGGCAATTGCAAAAAATAGAAGGTCAATTGATCCCGGAACAAAAAAAGCACTGATGAACGAGATCATGCCGACACTGTATTGTATTTTTTTCGTACGGTTCAAAAATGGACCATGATCGTGCGGATGGCTGTGGTCATGTCCCGTGTGTTCATGCGGATCGACGGCTTCTGTTGTCGCCGTCCGGACGAGACGGACATCCGGTTCAAGTTGCTGAATCCGTTCGACGACTGCCTGATACGTATCGTCGCATGCAGCGCCCTTTTCATATGTCAGATAGAGTTTCTGACCGGCAAAATCCAAATCAGCTTGCTCGATGCCTGCCACGCTCGCGACACCCCGTTCCACCTTCGCCGCACAGTTGGCACAATCAATTCCTGTAATTTTCAGACGTTCTGTTTTCGCTTCCATTCCCTCACCTCATTCAAACGTTTGTTTGATTATAAGTTCAGTGTACTCTTTTTTGATGCTTGCAACAAGCCGGATTTCTCTCAGTCCTGCGCCCGATATTTCGATTCGTTCTATCTCAGAAGAATAAAACATGATATGTTTTTATTTAGAATAATATAGAAGGAGAATAACATGACTATCATTGAATTACTTAAAGCACTTTTACTCGGTTTCGTCGAAGGAATGACGGAATTCGCCCCTGTCTCCTCGACCGGACATATGATCATCGTCGATGACATGTGGCTTCAAACAACGGACTTCTTAGGGAAGTACTCGGCCAACACCTTTAAAATCGTCATCCAGCTTGGTTCGATTTTAGCCGTCATCGTCGTCTTTTGGAAACGGCTGTTCAGTTTAATCGGTCTTTATAAAATCGAAGGTGAGCACGATGCATCGGGTACGCATAAATTAAAATTACGCCATGTCCTGATCGGTTTACTCCCGGCAGCCGTTCTCGGTCTGTTGTTTGAAGACTTCATCGACGAAAATCTTTTCTCAATCGATACGGTCATCATCGGTCTTGCCGCTGGTGCGATTTTAATGATTGCCGCTGATAAATTCGGACCAAAAGAACCGAAAACAACGACGCTTGATCAGATTTCATACCGCCAGGCAGCACTGGTCGGGCTGTTCCAATGTATCTCGCTTTGGCCGGGATTCTCACGGTCCGGCTCAACGATTTCCGGTGGTGTTTTCCTCGGAATGAATCACCGGACAGCAGCGGACTTTACGTTCATCATGGCGGTTCCGATCATGTTTGGGGCAAGTGCCTTGTCACTCGTCAAGAACTGGGAATATATCAATGTTGGAGATCTTGGATTTTATGCAGTCGGTTTCATCGCTTCGTTCGGCTTTGCGTTACTGTCGATCCGTTTCTTCCTGAAACTGATCAATAAAATCAAACTCGTTCCGTTTGCGATTTACCGTCTTGTCCTGGCAGCGATTCTTGCGGTCGTCGTCTATATGTAATCCCAAAAATCATCAGCTTTCCGCTGATGGTTTTTTGATTTCTTGAAACTTATTGTTGCAGATTAGGGTATAGATAGTTGAGATACAGAAAAAAGGAGTGGTCATCAATATGGCTCGTAGAAATCGTGGAGGTTCCAAGTTACCTCTCATCATCGGGATTGCAGTCGTCGTCCTCATTGCCTTTTTAGCAATCGGACAGTACAACAGTCTCGTCAATGTCGAAGAAGATGTTTCAAATAAGTGGTCGCAAGTCGATAATCAAATTAAACGCCGGGCGGATTTAATTCCGAACCTCGTTGAAACCGTCAAAGGGGTCGCCGGTCAGGAACAAAAAGTCTACGGTGATATCGCCGAGGCACAGGCAGGTCTTGCCCGTGCGGCTTCAACAGAACAACGGATTGAAGCCGATCAACAGGTCACGTCTTCACTTCGTGGATTGATTGCGTTGCAAACGACATATCCGGACTTAAAATCAAGCGAACGATTCCAATCGTTGATGGATACACTTGAAGGAACCGAAAATCGTCTCGGTATCGCTCGGAAAGATTATAATGATGCCGTGACTGTCTACAATAAAAAACGTCGCAGTTTCCCAACTTCGCTTTATGCTTCGGCGTTTGGTTTCGAGAAAAAACCATATTATGAAATCTCAGAAAGTGACCGTGAAAATCCAACGGTTGACTTCAATAGTGACTCGAAATGATTTGGCGACGAACGCGCCTGCTTTTTACCGCGTTCCTCGTCTTCTTCCTTCTGACTCCGACTGCCGAAGCCGTGTCAGAACGCACGGGCGCAGCGTTCTTCATCCAGGATGATGCACAGCTGCTGACCGCGTCGGAAGAAGCGGAACTCGCTCGTCTCGGGCAAGAACTCGAACAATATACAACGGCACAGGTTGTACTCAAGACTGTGCCGGATTTAAAAGGACAAGATTTAAGCACGTATGCCAATGAAACGTTCCGGTCTCAAGGCATCGGACAGGCCGGAAAAGATAACGGAATTCTCGTCGTCGTGGCACCAAACGAAAAAGACCGGAATTTCCGGATCGAGGTCGGCTATAAGCTGGAAGGTATTCTGACCGACATCACAGCGGGACGGATTCTTGACAAGTACGCCGTTCCGTACCGGGATCAAGGTAATTATGGCAAAGCGGCATCCGAAACCTATAAAGCGGTCGTCAGCGTCGTGTCGAAAGAACAGTCGCTTGAATCACAGGATCCGGTCAAGAAAAGTACGGACGGCGGTTTGAGTACATGGGCAAAAGTCCTGATTGGTGCCGGTCTTGTCCTCTTGCTGTTCCTCGACATGAAGTTCACCGGTGGCATGTTCTTCTTTGCCATCATCAATATTTTTTCCGCCATCATGCGTGGTGGTGGAGGCGGTGGCGGTGGCAGCCGGGGCGGCGGCGGAAGTTCCGGTGGCGGCGGCGCGGAAAGGTAATATACAGACATGACTATTTTTTCAACTATTGTTGTCTTTTACGGTATTATGACTGTTATCGGATTTGTTTCGATGTGGCGGGATAAACGAAAAGCACAGCAACACGAATGGCGTACACCGGAAGCGACCTTGCTGATCATCGCATTTCTCGGTGGTGCACTCGGGACACTTTTAGCGATGCAATCGGTTCGTCATAAAACCCGGACAGCGAAGTTTCAACTTCTTGTACCGCTGGCGATTTTACTCCATGCGACGCTGTGGATTTTGTGGATTCGATCGTAATCCTTTAAATTATGTACCGATTAACCGATAAAAAAGACAGGATGGTTCATCAAAAGATGAACTGGACCTGTCTTTTTTTTTACTTTGGTCAATAGAAGGACAAATAGTTGATATCATGTTTATTTATAGATTATCTTCGGGTAAAGACTTTAACTAATTTAATAAATACATCTTTAACATGTATTTAAATCAGAAAGGTGGACACTCATCCATGTGGCATCCTTGCGCCGAATGTACAACGACCATCCGATTTATTGAAGCGGGATCTCTACATATCCAGTCTTCTCCACCGGAAATATTTTCTTATAGTTCATTTGAACAGTTGGAACAAATTCTCGCCTCTACGTTACAAATTGCCGATTTTCCAGTCTCCTGCCGGGCGACAGGATCCCGTCTCGTGACACCTGTGCTGACCGCCTCTGTTTTACTCGAACAGTTAAAGAGCCGTCAAGCCATCGATTTCATCCAAAACGGAGTCATGACGAGTCATCTGCAACCCATATTTAATATTCAAGACAACAGCTTGTTCGCCAACGAAGCGTTGCTCCGGGCCGCTGATCAAACGATTCCGATGTCTCCCGGTCTCCTCTTTTCGACGGCATCAAAAATGGGGCTCCATTCCCGCCTCGATCAACGGGCGCGTGAAGAAGCGATTCGGGCAACACACTTGGTCGGCGGAACAGAGAAGACATTCATCAACTTCCTTCCTTCGACCATCTATAATCCGGAATACTGCCTGCGTCATACGTTTGAAATCGTCGAACGGTATAACGTGGATCCAAGTCGGCTCGTGTTCGAAGTCGTCGAGACGGAAAAAATCGAAGACGTCAATCACTTGAAACATGTCTTCGAACAATATAAAAAACAGGGTATTCAAGTAGCACTGGACGATGTCGGTGCCGGCTTCTCGACGCTTGATATGTTGTCGTTGCTCCAACCGGATTACGTTAAAATTGACCGCGCCTTCATCTCAAACTGTGACACGGTGGCAGAAAATGAAGCGTTCTTGCGAAAAGCACGTCATTTAACAAAAGAGATGGGCATTCAAATTCTTGCAGAAGGTATCGAACGTCAGGAAGAACTTGACCTCTGCCGCGAACTTGGGTTTGATCTCGGTCAAGGTTATTTACTCGGTCGCCCTGCACCTTATTCGGAGCTGGCAAAAGCACAATGATGATGACGGGCTGACTCAAAAGTCTGCCTCTACAAAGATAAGGGTGGCAGATGATTATTCTACCACCCTTTTGTTTCGTAAAAAAAGAATCACTCGCTTCACGCCACTCCTGCAGGAAAAATCGTCCTTCTTCTTACGGCATCAACGTACGGAAACGGCCTGCCGGTCATTTTTCATTAAAGTCGAAAAAACGGTTTCTTCTGACCAGTCCGTTGCAATCAATTGACAGAGCGGTTCTTGGCCAATTCGTTTTGCCAAGTCGGCTCGCTCCGCTTCCGTCAATCCGAGATCTGTACTCGTCGTCGGTTGTTTGTTTTCAATCAAATACTGTCGGAGCTCTGCATAGGATTCCGGATTACCCAACAGCGATTCCTGGATCAACAAGCCGTAACCGACTTTACTTCCGTGTAAAATCCGTTTCGTCGACGGAAACGGCGATAATGCATTATGGACGCCGTGACCAATCGCCCCGCGTGTCGCTTCGTCACCGAATCCGCCGGCACTTCCGGCAAGGGGAATGACCGTTTCCACCAGATGTTGAATCGAAAGCGGATAATCTTGAAATTGTTCGGGACTGATCGGCGTCTGCAAAATCAATTGTTTGCAGTGTTCTGCCATCCGTAAGGCGGTTTCGACGACCGGATTGTCAGAAGTCGCCCCACTCAGTGCCCGGGCTTCATACCATTTAGCCAACGTATCGACCAGACCGGCAACAAAATAATCGTATGGACTGGCTGCTAAAATCCGGTGATCAAGCAACAAGGCTTCGATGACGACAGGAATCGTGTCAAAACGAAGGTACTGTCCCCGTTCGTCGTACATGACGCTGAGCGGTGTCCAAGGGGCACAGTTCGAGACGAGCGTCGGAATGACGATCAAGGGACGGTTTAGTTTGCAGGCAACTTGTTTGGCCGTGTCGATGACGGACCCGCCGCCAAGAGCGATGATGATTTCATATGAGGCACATCGTTCTGTCAGCTCGGCTACCTGCTGGTCGGTACAGTGTCCGGAAAATAATAACTTCGGCAGTTCCGGTAAATACTGTTCGGACGATTTCAACGCCTGTTCGCCGTGAATCAGGACAGCTTTTCTCCCCCGTAATAATTCTGAAAGTCGATCGACAGCATGTTCTTCATGTATGTATTGTAAAACGGCTTGACGAATCATCTTCATCCCTCCCAATATTTGTTAACGCTCAGTATACGGATTTACCTGCGCCAATTCAACCCTTGCTTTGATTCGATTTTCGAAAGTGAAAAGCGTAAACTGGTTAAGACAGGATTATCATCATAAGGGGGAGTTCAAATGGAGTTCGTCACATTGAATAATGGACTGGTTATGCCGCAACTAGGTTACGGTGTCTTTAAAGTCCCGGAACAGGAAGTCTATGAAGCGGTGCGGGAAGCTTTACGGGTCGGCTACCGTTCCATCGATACGGCAATGATTTATGAAAACGAAGCCGGTGTCGGTCGTGCATTAAAAGATTCGGGGATTCCACGGGAAGAGATTTTTTTAACGACGAAGGTTTGGAATAAGGATCAAGGTTACGAACAGACACTTGCCGCCTTTGAAACAAGTCTTACAAAACTTGGTGTCGATTACGTCGATTTATACTTGATTCATTGGCCGATGCCGGACGAGGATTTATACATGGATACGTGGCGGGCATTAGAACAGTTGTATCGGGACGGCAAAACAAAAGCCATCGGGGTCTCGAATTTCCACATTCCACATTTAACACGGGTACTGGAAGAAGGAACCGTCGTCCCAGCCGTCAATCAAATCGAGTTACATCCGTTCTTGAGTCAGGAAGCCATCCGTGAATTTTGCCAAAAGAACGGGATTGTTGTCGAAGCATGGAGTCCGTTAATGAAAGGCCGCGACGCCTTAACAGAACCGGTCATCACAGAGATTGCAGCACGCCACGGCAAAACCCCTGCTCAAGTCGTTCTCCGCTGGCACCTGCAGCATGACATCATCGCGATTCCGAAATCCGTCACACCAAGCCGGATTCAGGAAAACCTGGACATCTTTGAGTTTACGTTGTCTCCGGACGACATGCGACAAATCGATCAGCTCAATCGTAACGAGCGGACCGGATCGAATCCGGACGACATGCACAAAAAATAAGACGAGGCTCACATCACTGTGAACATCGCCTGATACAAAGAGGCTGACACGTCCGTCAGTCTCTTTTTTTTGGGGATTAACGATCCAAATCGTTTCCGTGATCCTGTTTCGCCACATCATCAGAGTGATCCGCCGAACGGGTCGGACGGTGCAGTTGTTCTTTTTTCTCATCCGAATGTTCCTCATGACGTTCCTTTTGTTCTTCCCACTCCGGACGTTTAAAATCGTCGTCCCGGCGCATCGCAATGTCCGGTTCACGGTTACTGTCCAGTTTGGCATGCTGAATTGCCTCTTCGTCCTGCGGCATCTTGTCGGTGCCGGCACGATGCAAATCGATGTCCGCATGCTCTTCTTTTGAGTCTTTATCGACGTCAAGCGGATTGCCCGATCCGAGTTGCGCATTGGAATTGGCATCGTCTGATGTATGCGTTTCTTCATAACTGCCGTAACGCACTTTGACGTCCGGATGTGTATTGTCCGTATTTAAATGGGGATCAAACTGAATGTCCTGAACTTCCAGTAACAGAACGAATCCGCCGCCTTCGACTTCCGTTTTATGGACTTCGACTTGATCCGCCGGTAAATCGAGCGAACCAAACAGATCGTCCACTTCCTGATCGCGTCCGTGATTTCCACGGATCCGGTCGATCCATGACGGTTTCGTCGTCGCGATTTCCGCATCCATCTGACTGCGGACAAGTTGAAGATTCGATTTCTCTTTGACGATGATATAAAAATCTTCTTCGCGATGACCTTGCTGATGCAACTCATCCATTTTCGAAATCAGTTCTTCCTCTTTATAAAACGTTCCGATATACTGTTTCGTTTTCATATCCATCCATCCCCTTATGCACGATTTTAATGACGTACTTGTCTTATAAGGAGTATTTCCTTTTTTCAGCTAAAATATGCCACCTAGTCGGCTCGAACAGGAAAAGTAATCTAAATGATATGTTTATTCTCCAATCAGCTTCAAACCAATCGTCGCACTAAGAATTAAGCCGATACAAACAATCCGTTTCCAATCCTTCGCTTCATTGTAAAAAATCATGCTGAGAATCGTCCCACCGGCTGCTCCAATGCCCGTCCAGACCGCATAAGCTGTTCCCATTGGCAGCTCATTCATCGCTAAGGTCAGGAATAAAAAACTGAGTCCAAAACCAGTGAACATCAGCAACAGATTCTTGACGTTTTTTTGTTGATTGTACGTATTGATCAAAACAACACCCAACATTTCAAACAGTCCTGCCAGAATCAAATAAAACCAACTCATTGTTTTTCACCCTCCCCGCTGACTAATTTCAAACCGATCACACCTACGAGCAAGACGGCAATCAATATCAGCTTGATGACGGATGCGGACTGACCAAACAGAACGATATCCGTCACGACCGTCCCTGCTGTACCGAGTCCGACGAACACCGCATAGACCGTTCCGACCGGCAAATGATTGCTGACTTTAATTAAAACAGTAAAACTGATAATGATACTGACCACAGTCGCCGCCCATTCAAGTGGTGTCGTAGCGTGCTTTAATCCGATGACCCAACCGACTTCAAAAAAGGATGCCAGGATGATGCTGAACCAATATTTTGCCATGTGATTTCCTCCTTCAGTTCGAATCAAACAAAAAAGCCCGGGAGCAAGCGTAAAAACGCTTTACTCCCGGGCTTTTATCCCTCCGTTGCATAAGGTTTCCCTTATGTTCCTCCCTTGGTCCAGCCGAACGGAACCCTAGAGGATACTTATACTGTTCATTCGATACACCGACTTTAGCACGCTTGATTTTGCCTGTCAAACAGGAAAATCGGGCTGAACAGCTAATATCTTATAGAGAGTCCACTACAGAGGAGGAGTCCATCATGCGCTATAAAATCAACGAGCAACTGCGAATCCGTCGTTTCACTCCAGAAGATTTAGAAGCTGTCCATGCCTATGCCTCAAAACCGATTGTCAGTCAGTATCAATCGTGGGGACCCAACTCCGAAAGCGACAGTAAACAGTTTATTCATGATGCTCTCGAGAGCGAACTTGAAAATCCACGCCGCCGTTATGTCTTTGCCGTCACCTTCCCGGACGACCGTGTCATCGGAGCCGGTGAACTGGTGATCACCGATACCGAACACAAGATTGCCGAAATCGGTTATATCCTGTCACCCGATGAATGGGGAAACGGCTATGCAACGTCCGTTGCGGCATTTTTACTCGAATTCGGATTCGAAAAACTGGAGTTACACCGGATTACCGCCACGTGTGACCCGCGAAATGTCGCTTCAGAACGTGTCCTTCAGAAAGTCGGGATGACGAAAGAAGGACAGCTCCGTGAAACCGTCTATCTCGAAGATCATTGGCGCGATTCGCTCATTTACGGCATGCTCGATTGGGAATGGCAAGTCGATCATGAAGACGATCCCGCATAATTCAGATGGTGCCTCTTTAACACGAGGTACCGTTTTTTTTTTGCATCATATTGTCCCTTGTATCATTTGGGTGATGATTTACTTTTTTTGATATCTTTTTACACCATTAAAAATGAACATGGTAAACTTAGTTTTAATTGGAGTAAAAATTAATTTTCTAGAGAAATGGAGTTTTAGATACGATGCCTCTTTCAAAAAAATGGTTCACGTCACTCGCCGCTTCCGTCATGCTGTTCAGTTCTTTCCCGATCAGTCCGCTGGCAGAAGGAAATGATTCAGCCGTCGTTGTCGACGAGCAAACAGAAGTGGCGACCGGTAAACAGTTTACCCAGACTGCTACCCCGGTCTTTGAAACAACGGAAAGTACAGCCGCAGTCAGCACCTTGCCTGCCGCTACTGAAGTCGAGACGTTCGGAGTCGAAGGTCTCTTTACCCGCATTAAACTCGATGGTGTCTACCGGTTTGTGAAGACAGACCAGTTGGCGGATACTCCTGTCTATCCGAAAATCGGCAGTCACTATACAAATAAAGTGACCGTCCTTTATTCATCGGCAGATTCGTCGGCAGCAACCGCTCAGACATTTGCGCCAAACAGCAAAATCGATACATATGGTCAGGTCGGTCTCTTCACCCGCGTCAAACAGGATGCCGGTTATCTGTTTGTCCTGACGGCGGATTTAAGTACAACCCCTGTCTATTCGGCGACAGGAGAACGGTTTGTCCAACAAAAAACACCGGTCTATCCGACCGCCGACACCACACAAAAACCGCTTGCCACTTTGACACAAAATGATGCCATCAAGACACTCGGTACTTCAGGAAACTTCACCCGGATTGAGTTAAATGGTACGTATGCCTTCGTCTTGACGGCTCATCTCGGAACAAAACCGGTCATCTCGTATACAGCAACCGGCAAAAAATACAGCCAACAGCTTGCAACTGTCTACCCGACCGCTGCAACGACAGGGACACCACTCGGTACATTGGCTCAAAATCAACTCGTCGACATTTACGGCGTATCCGGTGTCTATACACGCGTCCGCTTAAACAATGTCTATGGATTTGTCCTGACGGCTCAGTTAGGTGACCTGGAGTTTTTTGCACAGACAGCCCGGTTGTATGTCCAGTCGCCTACTCCAATCCGCCAGTTGCCTAATGCATCCAGTCCCGTCTTAAAGGAGCATCAGACGAATACGCTGTTAACCGTCTACGGAACAAGCGGCGCCTACAGTCGGATTTTATTCCGCGGACAATATGCCTATGTCCTGACGAGCGCACTCGCTCCCTTAAAAGTTTATGCCAAAACAGATCGTTTATACGTCCAGACACCGACGTCGATTCGTTCCGCACCTAATACGTCCAGTCCCGTCCTTAAGCAGCATCAGACGAATACGCTGTTAACCGTCTACGGAACGAGCGGTGCTTACAGCCGGATTCTGTTCCGCGGACAATACGCCTACGTCTTAACGAGTACGCTTGCCCCGACGAAAGTCTATGCCAAGACAGGTCTCCGGTATACGAGCAAATCGACAGCTATTTTTAAAGACACGACCGCAAAAACGATTGTCCGTACAATGAAGCGTGCAGAACAGATTGACATTTACGGCACAAGCGGCGCGTACACACGCGTTAAGCTTGGTTCTGTCTACGCTTACGTCAAAACAACCGATCTCGTGACGAAAAAACCGGATTTGTATGATGTCACCGGAATCCGTTACGTTCTCGATGATAAAGTCGTCGTTCACCCGAAAGCCAGTCTGACAGGAAAAATCGGCACCCTGAAGAAAAATGCACAACTGTCGATTTACGGTACAAGCGGCTACTACACACGGGTCAAAATTGGAACGACGTTTGGCTACGTCGACTCGAGCAGACTCGGTTTAAACAAACCGGTCGCGCGTCCAAAAGTCGGCACCGTCTTTTATGTCCACTTTGATCAGACGCCGCTCTTCTCAGCCGATGTCGCCTACAGCCGCCCTGCCGGTTATTTGAGCAAAGGCACAAAGTTGATCGGTCTGAAAGCAATCGACGATGACTTTTGGCAAGTCCGCTTGCCAAACGGAACAACCGGTTATGTCATCAATCCGTACATCGGAACAACAAAACCGGACATGCGTTACACCCAACAAGCGATTAACCGTCAAAAAATCTATACGGTCAAAGCAATATCGTCTTATTTTGTGACACCGGTCAGTCCGAAAAGTGCCGGACTGATGGAACAGGGAAAACGTGTTTATCCCCGGTACCGGGTCGGTAATTTTTATGTCATTCAGTCCGGCTGGTCCCCTGTTTATCTGCCGGTCAGTGCCGTCACGGTAAAAACGGATACACGGATTGCACAGAAAAACACATCGCGCGGTGAAAAGTTGATTCAGGCAGCCGCCAAACACTTAGGAACACCATATACATGGGGTTCGCAAACAGCAGCCAACGGCGGGTTTGATTGTTCCGGACTGATTCATTACGCAACGAATGAAGCCGGGAAATACGGTGGCCGGACGAACGTCAGCGGCTACTGGTACGGTGCGTTCTTTACGAATCGCCGGACGACAATCAGCAGCGGGAAACGGTCGGATATCGTCTTTTTCGAAAATACGTATACGGACGGACCGTCACACATCGGTATCATGCTCGATAATGAATATTTCATTCATGCCGGCGGCTCACAACTGCAAATCAACTCGATTTACGAACCACGTTGGCGGGAACATTTCCTCGGCTTTAAATCGATGTAACAACGAAAAAGGCGTATGGACCCTTGCGGATCCATACGCCCTTCTTTCCTTGATTCAGAATGTCATCTCGACGTATTTCGTCACTTGACGGTCCTCCAGGTACAACTCGATTTGTTCCCGGTATGCTTTATAGTGGTCCGATGCAATATGTGCTTCCAGTGCTTCTTCATCCTGATAGACTTCATAGAGCATGAACTGATGTTCATTTTCAATCGATTGATGTAATGTATAACGCAAGCAACCCGGTTCATTTTGTGCTGCTTTGTAGACTGTGCTTAAAATTGGAAAGACTTGATCGGCTAATCCTGCTTTGACTGTAAGAACGGCATTGACGATGATTTCACCCATATGTTGATTCCTCCTCTAATTGATTACTTCTATCTGTACCCGTTTTTACTCAAGACATACCGAAAAGGATGATTTCGATGCAAGAAAATTTATTTACCTACTTAACTGGTTATGAACCGGAGATGATTCGTTTACGCCGCGACTTTCACCGCCATCCGGAATTATCGTTTCAAGAAGTCCGCACTCCCGCTAAAATCGCTGCTTTTTATGATGAACTCGGTATTCCGTACCGGGCAAACGTCGGCGGCAGCGGGATCGTCGCGACGCTGAAAGGAACACGTCCCGGAAAAACAATCGCCATCCGGGCCGATTTTGATGCGTTGCCGTTGCAGGAAGAAACCGAGTTATCGTTCCGTTCGATTCGTCCCGGCGTCATGCATGCCTGCGGACACGACGGTCATACGGCGATTGTCCTCGGACTGGCCGCTGCTTTTCATGCCATACAGGATGAACTGGCAGGTACTGTCGTCTTCATTCATCAACACGGTGAAGAAGTGTTCCCCGGCGGTGCCATCCAGATGATTGAGGACGGTTGTCTCGACGGAGTCGATGCCATCTTCGGCACTCACCTCGAAAATGATCTTCCGGTCGGATCAATCGGCTATCACAGCGGTCATACGTTATGTGCAATCGATGAATTTGAAATTGTTGTTCACGGTCAAGGCGGTCATGCCCAAGCTCCGCACCGGACACAGGATGCGCTCGTCGCCGGTGCCCAGCTTGTCTGCAATCTCCAGCATCTCGTCAGCCGGCGGGTTGATCCATTTGAGCCGGCTATCGTTGCAATCGGTTCGTTCCACGCCGGAACGGCACCGAACATCGTCACCGGTGAAGCCCGGATCGTCGGAGAAATCCGGACGTTCAATGAACAACTCCGGCACCAGTTACGCCAACAGGTGGATCTCGTCGCCCGGACGACCTGCACCGGAGTCGGCGCTGATTATTCGATTGATTTCACGACCGGTTATCCGTCGCTTTGGAATCATCCGGATGAAACACAGCTCGTCCGGGAATCCGCCGGTTTTTTACCGGAATCACAGGTTCGCGAGATGAAACCGATGATGGCAGCGGATGACTTTGCCTATTACCTCGAAAAAGTACCGGGCAGTTATTTCTTCACGGGCTCTGCAAAAATGGACGGGCGGACGATTTATCCGCAACACCATCCGAAATATGAAATCGATGAGCGGGCTCTGCTGATTGGATCCAAAACGTTAGGAGCCACCGTTCTTCGTGCCTTACAAACATAAGGATTGACTTTCCACTTTTATGAATGGTATTATCATCCCAATGATAACGAACTTACATCAACTTCATATAACACTTATCAAGAGTGGACCGAGAGATCTGGATCGATGACGTCCCAGCAACCTGCGCACAGCAAGGTGCTACGACCAGCAAAGCGAAAGCTTTGGTTGATAAAAAGCGGCGACTCCTTTTGCAACCAAGCAAAGGAGTCGTTTTCGTTTTCTCACTGTCAGACATGACAGGATCAAGGCTCAAGAAGCCAAGGGAAAGGGAGAGATGACATGGAAAAAGCAACATTTGCAGGCGGATGTTTCTGGTGCATGGTGACACCATTTGAGGAACTGCCGGGGATTCACAGTATCGTATCCGGCTATACAGGAGGACATGTCGACAATCCGACATACGAGCAAGTCAAAACCGGAACGACCGGACATTCCGAAGTCGTTGAAATTACATTTGATCCGGCACTGTTCTCCTACGAACGGTTACTCGAACTGTACTGGCCGCAAACGGATCCGACCGATGCCGGCGGACAATTCCAGGACCGCGGTACACAATATGCTCCGGCGATTTTTTATCATACGGAAGAACAACGCCTGGCAGCAATTGCGTCCCGTGACGCCTTAGCGGCGACAAACCGTTTTAAACAACCAATCGTCACCCGGATTGAACCGGCACACGCCTTCTATCCGGCGGAAGAATACCATCAAGACTTCCACAAAAAAAATCCGGACCATTATAAGAAAGACCGGAAAGCATCCGGTCGCGACGCCTTTATCGATGTCGCCTGGAAAGAAGAAGTCACTGTCTGATTCAGCTTCAAAAAGAGATCACCCTTTCACGCACTTTACCAGTAGAAGTGGCGTGAAAGAAATGATCTCTTTTTTATATCTTTTTTTCTTCAGGAAATGACTTTAACATCTTCCACTTCTTCTGCATCCTCCGCGACCTGATACCGCTTCAGGACGAAGATGCCGCTCAGCATGACGGCCAGACCGATGATCTGACCAAACGACAACTCGACTTTCGGTAAACCGAACCAGCCAAAGACGTCGACACAGAGCGCAAAACTGAGTTGCGAAATCAGGACGACGGAAATCGCAATTGACGGTCCGAGCAACTGAATTCCACGCATGACACAAAAGACAACCCCGACCCCAACGAAACCGCCAAACAGATAAAGCGGCTGGACTTCGGCCAGCCCCGCAAGCGTTCCACCCCGAAAGAAGATCAATGCGAGCAACGACCCGAGCAGTCCGACAAAAAAGACTAATGTCGTCGTCGCCCAAGCACCGAAGGCATGACTCATCCGTGCATTTAAAACGGTCTGTAAACTGATCATCATCCCTGCGACGATGGCACAAAACATTCCGAGCCCCATTCTAATTCCTCCTCCTATTCCATTCAGGCAAATGAAAAAATCAAGACGCCGGTCAACATCAAGCCGACCCCGACCCCCTGCCCGGTATTACTGCTTTTTTTAACGACTCCAAACCAGCCGTTCAAATCAATTACAAAGGCACACAAGATCTGTGCGACAAGCAACAGCGACATCGCCCATGTCATCCCGAGCAGTTGAATCGACGTCAGTTCCGTCACGACAACAAAGACACCAAGCAATCCGCCGCTTGCGTAAATCAGCGGCAAGGTGCGGAAACCGCCGATTTTCCGGTCCTGGACAAATCCGTAAATTAATAAACAGCCGATTAGACCGACGAAATGGACGATCGTCACGGAGATCCACGGCCCAACCGCGTCACCAAGCCGGGCATTAAAAATCCCTTGCAATGCGATGAACAATCCGCTGAATAAAGCAAAAACGATTCCTTGCATCTTCATCCTCCTTTTTCTCTAATTACGAGTAGAACGTATTTTGCACTCATTTGAAAGGACAAATGTCCTGAACCACAAAAAAGAAGCGGACCTGATCGGTCGGCTTCTTTTGCTTCTCTACTACTGGAGTGTCCGATACATCCGTTCGATCCGTCCGAACGCATCATCCATCATCCGGTTAAACAGCTCCGCGACGGTCGGAACATCATCAATCAAACCGGAGATCAGACCGGCATTAACGTATCCTGCCGTCTCGTCCCCCTCAAGGGCTCCTTTAATATGAAACGATTCGGTTGTCTGTTCCTGAAAAGCCGCAAGTGACGTCGGCTGCAGTGCCTCGACATACGGTCCGTTCAGCACACGCCGGACCTGTCCGACTTCACGGCCGATGATTCGTGTTTCCAGATCGTCCGCCTGCACAAGATGTTGTTTATACTGCTCATGCACACGGGATTCCTGGGTCGCAATCAATCGGGTGCCGAGCTGCACACCTTCTGCTCCGAGCATCCAGGCAGCGGCAAGACCACGCCCGTCGCCGATGCCGCCGGCGGCAAGGACAGGAATCGTGACATGATCCGCAATTTGCGGAATCAGGGTCATCGTGGTCAACTCAAGCGGTGAATTGATGCCCGCCGCTTCGACGCCTTCCGCCACCAATACATCAATCCCCGCCTGTTCGGCTTTAATCGCCTGTTTGACCGAAGCAACGACTCCGATCGTCTGGATCCCCGCCTGCTTTAACTTGGACAAAAAAGGAGCCGGATTACCGGCCGACAAGGATACGACCGGAATCCGTTCTTCAATCGCCAACTCGACCAACTGTTCGGCATGAGGCGAGACGCGGATTGCGATGTTGAGGGCAAACGGACGTGATGTCAACCGGCGTGTCGCTTCGATTAATTGTCTGACTTCAGCAGGTGGCATCGTCCCGCATCCGATCGTTCCAAGCCCTCCGGCATTCGAGACGGCGGCGGTCAGTTCGGCATGGCTGATATTCCCCATCCCGCCTTGAATAATCGGGACATCAATCTGTAATTTGCTGCATAGACGAGACATGGTCTCCCTCCGTTTCCGTTGTCAGGAATGGTATACTAAGTAAGACTGAATTTTAATTCATTTTTAGAAAAGAGGCGTTTTCATGAAGATTCCCTACCGTGATAGTTCCCCCCAGCTCGCCACAAATGTATTTGTCGCTCCCGGTGCTTTTTTGATCGGCGATGTAACTGTCGGGGAAGAGTCGACGATTTGGTTTAATGCCGTCCTGCGCGGCGATGAAGGTCCGATCACGATCGGCAAACGTTGTAGCATCCAGGACAATGCGACCATCCACCTTTACGAGGGAGCACCGGTCATTGTTGAAGATGAGGTGACAGTCGGACACAACGCCATTTTACATGGTTGTAAAATCGGCCGGCGCTCAATCGTCGGGATGGGGGCAACGGTTCTCGATCATGCCGATATTGGGGAAGAATGTATTATCGGTGCCAATACCTTAATTCCGTCCGGAAAAAAATTCCCGCCCCGTTCGCTCATTATCGGGTCACCGGGTAAAGTCGTCCGTGAACTCACAGCATCCGATCTCGAGATGATTCAGGAATCGATCGATTCCTACGTCGATAAAGGGTATGCCTTCCGAAAACAGCTTGCTGACAATTGACGATCGGCACGAAAACGCTCATCTCGTTTCTTCGGGATGAGCGTTTTTGTTTTAGCGTTCTGCAAACAATGGATGTTCCGAAGCATCATAATCGGCACTTTTTTGCGTCACATCGTGGGTTTCACGAAAGATCGATTCAAAAAACCGGCTCGCCGGTTCTGCGAGCAACCGGTAATACTGTTCAAACAACAAGGCCGCGTGATGGCCGCTCCACTCATCCGGCAACAGCTCCTGCGGCAGTCCCGGATCCGTAAATAAAAACTTCCGGTATTCATGGACGAGAGTCGTCCGTTCGACAAAACACTGTTCCTCATCCATTTCACCGAGCTGGATCCGGCTTTGATGAACGATGTAACGCCGGCTGTACTCGGCGATGAACCGTTCATACCGTTCTTGTAATTCATCAAGCGGAAAGGCCCGTTCGACCAGTGATTGATCCTGTTGCGGACCGTGATATTCGCCGACAAAAAAGTCGACATACGCTTTGATATCATAGGCTTCAATTAACCGTTCCGCTTCTTTTTCGAGTGGGTTCGGCGAAATCCAGACACCGTTCGATAAATTTCCGAATCCGCTCCACGACAACTCTTTCCGCAGTTCATCACGGATTTGCCGTTTGTCTTCCGGAATCGTATACATCAGCGTCCGCCATTTTCCGTCCCAGACATGAGGCGTCGATTTATAAATCCGCCGGGCGGCTTCTTCCATCCGCTCAACACCGCGCGGGGTCAACGAATAAAAGCTTTTGGTGCCTTGTTTTTGTGACGTCAACCAGCCCTGCTTGACCATCCGGGAAACCGCGACCCGGACCGCCTGTTCATTATGACCAAACTCTTTGAGCAGACGAATCAGACTGCCGACCCAAATTTGATTGCCGTAATGACGGATGTAATCCCCGTATACTGTAAAAATCATCGATTGTGTATTCGCACTCATGTCATTCACTCTCTCTTTAATATAACGTTTTTTTGTGTACCGTTAGTATACGTGTTATTTCAGAGGACGACCATCCTCATTTTCCTTGAAACTGCGGTGTCCGTTTCTCGGAAAAAGCACGTAACGCCTCCAAGCGGTCTTCCGTCGGGATGACGGTTTCATAGGCAGCTGTTTCAAGTTTCAAGCCTTCGGAAAGCGTATGATCAAGCCCTTGGTCGATTGCCTGTTTCGCCTGCCGGATGGCAATCGGTCCGTTGCACAGCATCTCGTCGGCAAAAGCCAGACAGACTTCCATCAATTCTTCGACGGTTGGGACGACACGCGAGACGATGCCGTAACGCTCCGCTGTCTCCGCATCGATTTTTTTTGCTGTGAAAATCATTTCCTTTGCCCGCGTTTCCCCGATCAACCTTGGCAGACGTTGTGTCCCGCCAGCGCCGGGAATGATTCCGAAACTGGTTTCCGTCAAGCCGACGAGCGCCCCGTTGACGATGATCCGGAAATCACAGGCAAGCATCCATTCAAAGCCGCCTCCGAGCGCATGACCGTTGACGGCAGCAATTGTCGGTTGCGGCAAACGGGCAATATCTGCGAAGACGTCACGAATCATTTCAACGTTCCGCCGGACTTCCGTTTCGTTTAATGTCACCCGTTCCTTTAAGTCCGCTCCGGCACTAAACGCTTTCCCCGTCCCCGTGAAGAGGACGACCCGGATATCCGGCTCGCGACGGACGGTTGCGACGAGCTCTTTCAATTCGACCAACGTCGGATAATCGAAACAGTTCAGCCGTTCCGGCCGGTCCACCCGAATAATGGCGACGTGATCCAAACGTTCCAAATGAATCATGTCAGTCCCTCCCGTTCAACAACGAGCGCAATCCCTTGTCCGACTCCGACACACATCGTCGCGAGACCATATGTCTGATTCGTCCGGCACATCTCGTGGATTAACGTCGTCAAAATCCGTGCCCCGCTTGCACCGAGCGGATGACCGAATGCGATCGCACCTCCGTTGATGTTCACTTTTTCCGGCGGTAAACCAAGCTCGTTCATACAGGCGACGCTTTGTGCCGCAAACGCCTCGTTGAGTTCAATCAAGTCCAGTTGTTCCACCGTCAAACCGGCCCGCTTCAAGACTTTCCGGGTCGCATCGACTGGTCCGATTCCCATGACAGCAGGTTCGACACCTGCGACAGCACTGGCCCGGTAATAGGCAAGCGGCGTCAGACCAAGACGTTCCGCCGTTTCTTCGCTCATCAACAACAGCGCCGCTGCCCCATCGTTGACACCGGATGCATTTCCCGCTGTGACGGTACCATTCGGAAACAGGCTTTTGAGCGTTCCGAGCTTCTCACGGCTCGTATCGGGACGCGGATGTTCGTCCGTTTTCACTTCGACGACCTGTCCTTTACGTGTCGTATACCGGACCGGCACCAGCTCGGTTTGAAAACGATGTGTTTCCATCGCCTGCTTCGCCCGTTGCTGACTGGAGAAGGCAAAATCGTCCTGCACTTCCCGCGAAATGCCGTACCGGGTTGCGACGTGTTCCGCCGTTTCCGGCATCGAGTCCGTTCCATATTTCGCATCCAGCTTTTCATTGACGAACCGCCAGCCGATTGTCGTGTCATACATCGTCGGATTCCCGCGGGCAAAACCCATTTCTGGCTTGCCCATGACGAGCGGAGCACGGGTCATGCTTTCCGTTCCGCCGGCAATGTAAATATCGCCTTCGTTCATCGCAATCGCCCGGGCTGCCGCAATGACGGCATCCAGTCCGGAACCGCACAACCGGTTGACGGTCGTTCCTGCGACTTCGACCGGGAGACCAGCGAGTAAGCCGGACATACGGGCGACATTCCGGTTATCTTCTCCCGCCTGATTGGCATTTCCGAAAATCACTTCTTCGATTTGCTGCGGATCGACATCCGGATTCCGCTCAATGAGGGCTTGAATGACACACGCCCCTAAATCATCCGGACGGACATCTTTCAGTGCCCCGTTATACCGGCCGATCGGCGTACGGACCGCATCAATGATGGCTACACGTCTCATCGTGTCTTCACCCCGCTGTCGGAATAGTCATAGACACCGCGTCCGGTTTTCCGTCCGAGGCGTCCGGCTTTGACATACTGTTCGAGCAGTGGTGCCGGACGGTATTTTTCACCCAATTTTTCATGCAGATACTTCAGATTGTTTAAACGGGTGTCGAGTCCGACGAGATCCCCGAGTTCAAACGGTCCCATCGGATAGTTCAGTCCGAGTTTAATCGCTTTATCAATTTCTTCCGGTGTCCCGAGTCCTTCCTGGAGCATATAAAACGCTTCGTTCCCGACGAGGGCACTGATCCGGGACGTGACGAATCCGGGAAACTCCTGAATGACGACCGTCTCTTTTCCCATCTGTTGCGCAACGGTTTCGCAGATTGCTACCGTTTCGTCCGATGTTTCAAGACCCCGTGCCAGTTCGACAAGCGGCATTCGGTGAACCGGATTAAAGAAATGCATCGCCATGATTCGTTCCGGACGTTTCGTAAACGACGCAATCTCGGTCGGGCTCATCGTCGACGTATTGGTCGCAAAAACACAATCCACCGGTGCATGATGATCCAGTGTCTCAAACACCGTTCGCTTGATATCGAGTCGTTCCGGAACAGCTTCGATGACAAGATCCGCTTCTTTGACCGCCTCTTCTAAATCCGTTGCATAACGCAAACGGTCGAACAGTTGCCCGGCTTCTTCCGTCGTCATTTTCCCGCGGCTGACCCCTTTGTCGGCAATCGTTTCCAGTTCTTGCTGCGCTGACGTAAGCAGCTCTTGCTCCACATCGACCAGCGTCACATCAAATCCGCTTGCTGCTGCGACGTACGCAATTCCTCTTCCCATCACACCTGATCCTACGACAACCATCTGTTGAACCATCATCTGATTTCCCCCTTTAAAAAAGCGTGCGGACGAACGTCCGCACGCTTTGGTTTTACAGTCCGAACGGATTAAGTGGACGACTGCCGTAGTACGACAGGATACTTTTCGTTTCCGTATATAAATCAAGCGTCTCGATGCAGAGTTCACGACCGAAACCAGATTGTTTGTAGCCGCCGAACGGTGTGCCCGGGAAGGCCGAGAACGGACAGTTGATCATGACGATACCGGCTTTGATTTGATTCGCAATCCGTGTCGCCCGTGCTCCGTCTTTTGTCCAAATCGCTGATCCGAGTCCGAACTCCGTATCGTTTGCGAGACGGACGGCTTCTTTTTCGTCCTTGAACTTCATCACGACGACAACCGGTCCGAAGATTTCTTCCTGGACGGCTTTCATCTCGTGTGTGACATCAGCAATGATCGTCGGTGCATACCAGAACCCTTCTTCAAAGCCGGCTACCTTCTCGACTTGACCCCCAGTCAAAATCGTAGCGCCGTCCGCTTTTGCCGACTGGACATAACCGTCGATGACATCGAGTTGCTGTTGATCGATGATTGCCCCGACGTGTGTACCTTTATCAAACGGATTACCGAGCACTAATTGTTTCGTTTTCGCGACGAATTGTTCCATGAACGTATCGTAAATGTCTTCATGGACGTACAGGCGTGAGCGCGCTTCGCACGACTGACCGCTGTTGTAGAAGATTCCGAACAGCGAACCGTCGACGGCTGCCGTGATATCGGCATCCTCAAAGACGAGGTTCGGTGATTTACCGCCAAGCTCGAGCGTGACGCGCTTCAGACTTTCCGACGCCCGGCCCATGATATCTTTTCCGACTGGTGTTGAACCGGTGAAAGCTACTTTATCGACATTCGGATGCTCCACCAAATGGTTGCCGATTTCACGGCCCGATCCCGGAATGACGTTGACGACGCCCGCCGGTACACCAGCTTCGAGACAGATTTCACCCAGGATGATCGCTGTCAGTGGTGTCAGTGTCGCCGGTTTCACGACAACCGAACAGCCTACGGCGATAGCCGGTGCAACTTTCCACGCCGCCATCATCAACGGATAGTTCCACGGAATGATTTGGGCACAGACGCCGACCGGTTCTTTTTCCGTATAGTTATGGAATTGACCCGGCACATTGTTGACGGCGCCGCGGTGACCGACGATGGCACCGGCATAAAATTCAAAGTCTTCAATCGCTTGCGCGATCTGTCCCTGTGCCGCAGCGAGTGATTTCCCTGTATCCAGAATCTCAAGTTCTACGAGCTCATTGAAACGTGAACGCATGATGCCGGCAATTTTATTCAGGACTTGGGACCGGCGACCGACCGGCCACATTTTCCACTTCCCGTGATCAAAAGCATCACGCGCCGCCTGAACAGCACGATCGGCATCGGCTTTTGACGCTTTTGCGACTTCCGCGATGACTTCGCCCGTTGCCGGATTATACGTTTTGAATGTCTCACCTGATGCCCCTTCGACCTGTTCACCGTTGATGACCAGATGATAGACGGAACGTTTCATCTCAATTGTTTTTTCATGTACCGTTGACATAGCTCCCACTCCTTTTAGTTTCCTTTGAATGTCGGTTGGCGTTTTTCAACAAAGGCTTGCATGCCTTCCGTTTGATCGTTCGTCCCGAATAGTAAGTAGAAATTTCGTCGTTCATGATCCATACCGTCTTGCAACGACAGATCTCCTGCTTTATCGACCGCATCTTTAATCAGACGCACGGACATCACCGGTTGTGCCGCAATCCGGTCAGCCACCGTCAACATATGTGCTTCAAGCTGATCTGCCTCCACGATCCGGTTGATGATACCGAGTTGCTGTGCTTCCGACGCCGGCATCCGGTCTCCCGTCCACAACCATTCCAAGGCACGCGTCCGTCCGATCCGTTTCGTCAACCGTTGTGTGCCGCCGGCTCCCGGCATGACGCCGAGTCCGACCTCCGGAAACGCAAACTGCGTCTCGGGTGTCGCATAGATTAAGTCGCAGGCGAGAGCGAGTTCAAACCCTCCGCCGAGCACAAAGCCATGAACGGCCGCAATTAGCGGTTTATGCAGTCGGCTGATTCGGTCCCAATCCGCAAACGGATCAAGCAATTCCATCGAAACCGGTGTTGCATCGACCATCTCATCGATGTCGGCTCCGGCGGAAAAGGATTTTCCTTCTCCGCTCAAGACGATGACCGCAACCGTTTCATCCTGATCGAACCGCTCCATCGCTTCGACGATTTCCCGGATCATCGGTCGGTTTAAGGCATTGTAACGCTCCGGACGGTTCAGTCGGATTCGACCGATCCGGCCGTCGATACTCGTCTTAACGTACTGTGGCGTCAGCATGGACTTCTTCACCGATCATCAGCGTCACAAGATCTCCTGCAAAGCCCATCAAATCTTTCCCGGATGCTTTTCCTTCAAGCGAACGCATGCCGGCTTTCATCGTTTCATGGCTTTCGTAGACCATTTCGCACATCAGATAATATTTACCGTCTCCGCCCATCGGTGAACCGACGATTTTCGTGACCGTCATCTGTTGCAGACCGGGAATTTTTGCCGTCAGTGGACCATGGACATTAAAGTAATGCTCGTCAAACTGTTCCTTGTTTTCCGGATGTGTATAAAGCGCGATTAGTTTTACCATAATGATTACCTTCCTTCACATGAGAGTAGAGACGGGTTTCATCGCCTCGAATGGATTTTTGCATGATTTACAGTATAAAATGCTGCGACAAGCCGTCGGACCAAACAGATTTTCAATCGAGACGAATGTCGATCCGCAGTACGGACAGTCGATTTCCCATTTCCCATCGACGACCCGCGGCGGGGCAATCCCAAACGACTTCAGACCGGAAATCCCTTGTTCCGTAATCCGGTCCGATGTCCAGGGTGGATCAAACAGGAAGACGACATTGACCGTATTGACCCGAGGTACTTGCAACAACGCGGATTCCGTATTTTTTTGAATGATATCAAGCGCCGGACATCCTAAAAATGTCGGCAACAGTGTAACCCGGACATCGTATCCGAACGGTGTCTCGGTCCATTCCGTCGCTTCGACCATCCCGAGATCGAGGATGCTGACCGCATCGATTTCCGGATCCTTGACCGTATCGAGTGCCTGCCGGATCTCCTGTTCTAAACTTGTCGTCATCTGCCGTTCCCCCTTCACCATACCGCTGACTGATCGAGCAGATACACTTCCCCGAGCGTCGATAAGGCATCGTTCAAATCAGGGGAGTGCTCACCGTTTCGTCCGTTGTAGGTCATCTTCATTTCCGGCAACGTGACGTTTAGATCAACGAGCACCGGTGTCAGTGCCTGATACCAGCGATCCAGTAAAATCCCCTGACCTTCAATCAACCGCATCTCATCAATCATCTCTGTTGCTTCCCCGTAATCGAACAGATCACCGAAGTCTGCCAGCACCCGTTCAAGGGCGGCGTCCATCTTCTGACGGGCGGTTTCGGTTGATTGATACAGCTGGGTGAACCATGTCTGCCAGTGCAGCAGATGATAATACAACTCCATGTTGATCTTGACGGCGAGGGCCGCAAGCGGCGCATAACTGCTTTTTTTCAACGAATCAATCCGAACCTTTTTCGCGAGCGTGTAACAATAGTTGCGGACAACGGCGTAGGCCCAGTCGTATTCCGGATTTTCCATATAATAGCCAGGTCCGTTGACGCGTTCGACGAGAACGGAGTTTTTCCGTTCGTGCGCAAGCCGGACGTGTGCGAGTGCATCGGCTTTTCCTTCTCCGATTTCTTCAAGCAGCTGATAGTACATCGCTGCATGTCCCATCGAATCCTGGGCAATCGAGGATGACGCGACATCTTCTTCGATATGCGGAGCGAGCCCTAACCACTCTGATCCCCGGTAGGCGTATAAAAAGTCATCATCCGCCAGTTGATAGAGCAGTGAAGCCAACGCTAAACGTTCTGTTTCCGTCATTTCGAATCGCCTCCTTGCCAAGACATGATTTCTTTTTCGTCGAGCATCTGTTGCTCATAATGACGCCATTTTTTCTTCAAATAACCGTACCCTTTCGTCGTCCGGTAATCTTTATTGTCGAGCCGTTGCAGCATCAGCTTTTCATCCGGTGTCATTCCCCGGATATCGGCCCGTTTGACGACCCAGATGTCGACGACCGGTTCGCGGCGCATGAAATTTTCCTGCGCCATCAGTAAAGCCATTTCTTTATTCGGTGCCAGTAAACTGAACTGGTGCGTAAAGGCTGCATTCGGCGTCCGCTTACTGAACACTTCGAACTCTTGATAAAACGTTTCCGTCATGGTCTTTCCTCCTTCAGCCGATCGTCTCAGCAAGTGCCTCGCGCACCCATGCATTGTTTTGATATGAAGTTTGGCGTAAGGCGAGCCGTTCCTTCGAACGGGGACCGCCGCCTTGAATGATTTTCTTGAATTCCGTCCAGTCCGGCTGGGCGTAGATCCATTGTCCGGTTTCCTCATCAAACCGTAATGTCGGATCCGGAATGACGAGACCGAGCGAACGGATGCGGGGAACGTATTTCGTAAAGAAGTTTTGCCGCAACTCTTCGTTTGTCTTCGTCCGGATTTTATAAGCGATTGTCACGTCCTGTTTAGACGTGCCGGTCGTCTCTTTTGACGCGGGTCCGAAGAACATCAGCAGGGATTCCCACCACTCGTCGAGGGATTCCTGAATCATCGCTTTTTGTTCCGGTGTCCCTTCGGCCAGAGCCATGATGATCGATTCGCCGTGCTGGGCATGGAACACTTCTTCTGCACAAATCCGTTGCAACGCCCGTGCGTATGGTCCGTAGGAGGCTCCGAGCATGTTCGTCTGGGTAATGATTGCTGCCCCGTCGACGAGCCAGCCGATTGTCCCGGCGTCTGCCCAGGAACGGGTCGGCATGTGGAAGACGTTATGGAATTTAAGACGTCCCGTAAACAAATCGTCCATTAAATCCGCCCGCGTTTTTCCGTACGGTTTCATCAAATCCTCGACGACCCGAAGCAGGAGTTGACCGTGCCCCATCTCGTCCTGGACTTTTGCCATGATCCCGAGTTTTCGGCGTAAGGACGGCGCTTTCGGCACCCATTCTTTTTCCGGTAAGGCACCCATGATTTCACTGATTCCGTGCATCGAAATCAATTTAATCAGCGTGTCCCGGTAGAAATCAGGCATCCAGTCGTCGGCTTCGATTTTTTCCCCGTTTTCGATCCGTTCTTTAAATCGTTCCAATTTTTCCTCTTCGGTCATGACCGGTGGTTCAAAAAGATGCGTCGCATCGTACATTTCAGTTCCTCCTCTGCTTAAACAAACTTCTTCTCAGACTCTGCGCGACGGTCAATGATTCGGACGGCCTTGCCTTCAGACCGCGGAAGACCATATGGCGGGTGACAAATCAGATCCACTGATATCAGACATTCTGTTTTCATCGCATGACAGATGACCCGCTTCAGTTCATCGGCAACTGTCCCGGCTTCGAGCTCGATGTGCAGTTCCAGCGCTTCAAGCCCGGCCCGTTGAATCCGGTGAATTTGATAGTGCGGTGTGACACCCGGTTGTTGCAGCAGCACCCGTTCGATTTCGGACGGGAAAACATTGACGCCCCGGATGATCATCATGTCGTCCGTTCGTCCTTTGACCCGTGACATCCGGGTCGTCGTCCGGCCGCAGGCACAGACTTCCGTCGTCACAGATGCCAAATCTCCGGTTCGGTAACGGATAATTGGAAGCGCTTTCTTTTTTAAACTTGTAAAAACGAGTTCCCCGACCATTCCTTCTGGTAGCGGTTCGCCCGTTACGGGATCAATGACTTCTGTGATGAACAAATCATCCATCAGATGCAATCCGTTTTGTTCCTGACATTCCATCGCGACACCTGGACCCATGATTTCGCTGAGACCATAGATGTCAAACGCCCGAATCCCCCACTTGTCTTCAAGGGTCTGCCGCAGCTCTTCCGACCACGGCTCGGCTCCGAAAATCCCGTACTGGAGGCTGCTCGTCTTCGGATCGAGACCCTTCTCTTCCATCCGTTCCGCAAGATGCAACATATAAGAGGGTGTTCCGCAAATTCCGCGCGGCTGAAAATCTTCAATCAATGTGATTTGCCGATCCGTATTACCGCCGGACACGGGAACAATCGTCATTCCGAGCTGTTCAGCTCCGCTGTGCAAGCCGAGTCCGCCGGTGAACAGACCGTAGCCGTAGGCGTTGTGCAGCAAATCGGTTTTTTCAGCACCGATGGCGACCAGACCACGTGCAACAGCGGTCGACCAGTCATCCAGGTCGCCTTGTGTATAACCGACGACGGTTGGTTTTCCGCTTGTTCCGGATGAGGCATGGATTCGGACGGCTTCATGCGGCGGAACCGCAAACAATCCGAACGGATACTGTTCCCGAAGGTCGCTTTTATACGTGAAAGGCAACTTTTGAATATCCGCCATCGTCTGTAATGCTTCGGCATCAAGTCCCCGTTCCTTGAAGCGGGTTTGATAAAACGGAACATGTTCCATCACATGACGAACGGTCTCTCGTAGACTTATCAATTGTAAGCGGGTCCGTTCTTCCGCTTCCATCGTTTCCAGGATTTCGTTATACAAGTGGCACCCCTTCCCCCGTCTATATAACACAATAAATAAACGTTCGTTTTAAAATGGTTATACCATTAAACTACGATACGTTCACAATGTTGTCAATCCTTCATTTTGTTAAAAGCTCCCAACTTTCTTAAGATTCGTCTTTATTTCGATGAAATGTGCAAATAAAGACCTTTCTTATAGAGAAAGTCAGAAAATGATATTTCTTTTTGGAAAATATTCCTGAAATTGTTTGCTCATTTTGTAACTGATTGATAAAATATCGTGTGACAAGTGTTATACTATTTTTGGTAAGACCAGCTCTGGTCAGGGGTAAGGGGGAATCGATGTGAAAAACGGTTTGTCGCTCGGCGACTCTGCGGTCATCGAAACGACTGTCACAGAAGAAATGTTTGCTCAGTTTGAGGGTGTGGTTGTTCATCCCGCCTATTCGACCGTTTCGATGGTCTATCATATGGAATGGGCTGCCCGAAAACTCATTCTTCCTTATCTGGAAGAACAAGAGGAAGGTGTCGGCGGGGCCGTTTCCTTGAAGCATGTAGGAATGGCGACACTCGGATCCACTATCCGGATCGAAGCCGTCGTCAGTGAGCTTACCCCGGGTCGCGTATTGGCAAAAGTCGAAGTCAGACACGGTGATCGTGTCATCGGTCTTGGAGAAGTCAAACAGATTATCTTAAATAAGCAGCTGATTCAGGAAAAGTTGACGCCGCATGTTTTTTGAACCTAAAAATGAAAGCGCTTACTAATGTCAGGAGGATGTATTTTATGAACATGTTGAACCCATCCACAAATCCATCACTATCAATCATGGAAAAGATTTCTGGTCACGAGCAGGTCGTTTTTTGTAATGATCCTGTGTCCGGTCTACAAGCCATCATCGCCATTCATGATACGACACTCGGCCCCGCCCTCGGTGGTTGCCGGATGGCACCGTATTCGACCGTCGACGAAGCTCTCGATGATGTCTTGCGGCTGTCACGCGGCATGACGTATAAATGCGCCGCAGCCGACGTCGATTTCGGCGGCGGGAAAGCCGTCATCATCGGCAATCCGGCGACGGACAAAACACCTGAATTGTTCCGTGCTTTCGGACGATTCGTCGATTCGCTCGGCGGACGATTTTATACCGGAACGGACATGGGCACGACGATGGACGATTTCGTACATGCCAGCCGGGAAACTTCACGAATCGTCGGGATTCCGGAAGCCTTCGGCGGCAGCGGCGATTCATCGATTCCGACGGCAGAAGGTGTCATTTACGGGTTACGGGCAACCGTCGAAACCTTATATGGATCCGATGACTTAAGCCGGGCGAGTTATGCCGTCCAGGGACTCGGAAAAGTCGGTTATAAAGTCGCCGAACAGTTATTGTCCGCCGGCGCCAATCTGTATGTATCCGATTTGAGCGAAGCTGTTCTCGCTGCTCTCGTCGAGCAGGCGGAGAAAACACCGGGAACGGTTCGTGTCATTGCTGCCCATGAAATTCACCTGACGGATGCGGACATCTTTGTCCCTTGCGCCTATGGCGGTGTCATCCAGTCAGCGAATATCGGACAGTTGCAGTGTAAAGCCATCTGCGGATCGGCCAACAACCAGCTGGCCGACGATGCGCTCGCACTCGAATTACAGCAACGCGGTATTTTATATGCACCCGATTATATCGTCAACGGCGGCGGTCTGATTCAAGTCGCCGACGAACTATACGGGGCAAACCATGAACGTGTCCTTTTAAAAACGAAACATATCTACGACGCGGTGCTCGAAGTGTTTAACGAGTCGCATGCAGAATCAATCACGACACTCGAAGCCGCCAACCGGATGTGCAACAAACGGATTCAGATCCGGTCTCGTCATAACAATATCTTTACGAATACGATCAAACCGAAATGGAACATCCGCAACGACTAATGGAGGTGACACCAATGGAAACTGAATTTCCGATTTACCGGATCCTTGATGATGCGGGACAAGTGACGGATACATCTAAAACCGATTTGCTGACAAAAGACTTGAGCCTCGCCTTATTTACACATATGAACCGAATCCGGACATTTGACCGGAAAGCGATCAATCTCCAACGTCAAGGACGGCTCGGCACCTATGCGCCGTTCGAAGGACAGGAAGCGGCACAGGTCGGCAGTGCGTATGCGTTGCAGGACAAAGACTGGGTCTTCCCGACATACCGGGATCACGGAGCGACACTGACGTTTGGCGCCGACATGGTTCGGACGTTCTTGTATTGGAACGGGCGCGTCGAAGGCTGTGTCCCGACAGATGAGTTGCATATCTTCCCGCCCGCTGTTCCGATCGCCACACAAATTCCGCACGCAGTCGGTGCGGCATGGGCGGAAAAACGAAAAGGATCGACCCAAGTTGCTGTTGCTTACTTCGGAGACGGAGCGACGTCGGAAGGTGATTTTCATGAAGGCATGAACTTCGCCAGCGTCTTCCAGGCTCCGGTCATCCTGTTTAATCAAAACAACGGCTATGCGATTTCCGTCCCGATTCAAAAACAGATGCATTCGGAAACGATTGCCCAAAAAGCACTCGCGTACGGTATGCCAAGTGTACGGATTGACGGCAATGACGTGTTCGCCGTGTATTTCACGATGCAAAAAGCACTGGAGCGGGCCCGTTCCGGCGGTGGTCCGACATTGATCGAAGCGGTCACGTGGCGCTTCGGTGCCCATACGACGGCGGACGATCCGTCGAAATACCGCGATCAGGAACGTTCCCGGGACCGGGTGGATCCCCTCGAGCGACTGGAAGCATTCATGAAAGAACAGGGATTTTATGATGAGCAGGAGATCGAAACGATTCGCTCCCGCCATCAAGAAGAGGTCGAAGCCGCCGTCAAAACGATGGAAGCTTTCCCGCCGCCTGACGTCAATGATTTATTTGACCATACGTTTGCAACATTACCGGATGATTTAGTCCGTCAAAAAACGGATTATCTGACCGCAAGGGGGAATTGACATGGCGACACCTATCAATCGGCAAACGGAGATGACGCTCGTCCAGGCTGTCACCGATGCCTTACGGACAAAACTGACGGACGATGAGACGACGCTCGTCTTAGGCGAAGATGTCGGGAAGAACGGCGGTGTTTTCCGGGCAACGGACGGTTTGCAGGAAGAATTCGGGGAAGACCGGATCATCGATACGCCGCTCAGTGAAGCGGGAATCGTCGGGACATCGATCGGTCTCGCGGTCAACGGATTTAAGCCGATTGTCGAAATCCAGTTTCTCGGTTTTATCTACCCTGCTTACGAACAGATCATGACCCACGTCTCACGGATCCGGATGCGGACGATGGGACGTTACGGTGTACCGATGGTCATCCGTGCACCTTATGGCGCCGGCATCCGGGCACCGGAAATCCATTCCGACAGTACGGAAGCGCTGTTCACTTCGATGCCCGGTCTGAAAGTCGTCTGCCCTTCGACACCGTATGATGCCAAAGGGTTATTGATTGCGGCAATCGAAGATCCGGACCCGGTCCTGTTCCTCGAGTCGATGCGGAGTTACCGGGCCTTTAAGGAGCCGGTTCCGAGTGAAGCATATACGATTGAAATCGGGAAAGCCAACTGTATTACCGAAGGGCAGGACGTGACCCTGATTGCCTGGGGGGCAATGGTTCAAGTCGCACAAAAAGCTGCGACGGAAGCCGCGACCCGCGGCATCTCCTGCGAAGTGATTGATTTACGGACCCTTTATCCGCTGGATCGTGAAACGATTGCGGCATCGATCCAAAAAACCGGTCGGGCCGTGATCATTCATGAAGCCCAGGCAACGGGTGGTCTTGGAAATGATCTGCTTGCGCTGATCAACGATACTTCGTTCTTATATTTACGGGCACCGGTTGCCCGCGTCACCGGGTTCGACGTTCCTGTTCCATTATTCGCCCTGGAGGACCATTACATCCCGACGCCGACGCGTGTGCTTGAAGCGATCCAGCGTACGGTCGATTTTTAAGGAGTGAACGTGATGATTGAAGTAAAGTTGCATGACGTCGGTGAAGGAATGACGGAAGGTGAAATCGCGAATTATCTCGTCCAAGTCGGAGACCGGGTCACGATTGATCAGCCCGTCGTCGAAGTGTCGACCGATAAAATGGTCGCTGAACTGCCGGCTCCGGTTTCCGGTATCGTCACGGATCTTGTCATTCCTGTCGGTCAGACAGTCTCCGTCGGTACAGTCTTGTTGTTGATTGAAGCCAACGACTCGGAAACTGCTGTAACAGTTGAAACACCCAAGCAGACGACACGAATCGACGTGCAGCCGCCTGTCATCCCGCCCCCACCAGCGTTTTCATCAGGTAACCGACGCGTCTTGGCTACGCCTTACACGCGTAAAATCGCACGCGAGCATGGGATCGACTTGGAGCAGGTCCCGCCTTCCGATCCATCAGGTCGCGTAACAGAAGAGGATGTCCGGCGATTCCTCGATACGCGTGTCGTTGTCGAGGAGACACCTGCCGTTGAACCGCTCAGCCCGTCTTCCGTTGCCCCTGCGGAAACGATTCCGTTCCGAGGCATCCGGAAGCAGATTGCTAAAAAAATGACACAGTCCCTCTTTACGATTCCGCATGTCACGCATTTCGAAGAAGTGGATATGACCCGCCTGCTCGCCTTACGCGAAGAATTAAAAGCGGCCGGTAAACCGATCAGCGTTAATGCTTTTTTCATTAAAGCCCTGATCGTCGCATTGAAAGACTTCCCGGTCTTTAACGCTAAACTCGATGAGACCAATGAACAGATCATTCTCGAACAACAGTATCATATCGGCGTTGCGACCGAGACGACGGATGGACTGATTGTGCCGGTCGTCCGTGACGCCGACAAATTGACGATGCAACAGTTGCACACGCGCGTCGCAGAGCTGTCGGCCCGCGCTAAGACCGGCGATTTACGCGCTGCAGACCTGAAACCAAGCACCTTCACGATGAGTAATGTCGGTCCCCTCGGAAGTACGGGAGCCACGCCAATCATCAATTATCCGGAAACTGCTTTGATTGCCTTCCATAAAACAAAAAAACGGGTATGTGTTGACGACCATGATCAAATCGTCATCCGTTCGATGATGAATCTCTCGATGTCCTTTGATCACCGTGTCGCCGACGGCGCAACGGCCGTTGCTTTTACGAACCGGTTCGCCGGATTGATCGAACACCCCACTACTTTATTGATGGAGCTGATTTAAATGGTCGTAGGTGAACTGACGCAAGAACGTGATTTAGTGATTCTTGGCGGTGGTCCAGCCGGTTACACCGCTGCGATCCGTGCCAGTCAATTGGGTCGGACCGTCACTTTGATTGAACAGGCACAGATCGGCGGACTTTGTTTGAACAAAGGATGTATTCCGTCTAAAGTCGTTGCTCATGCCGCAGAAGTCAAATTGCAGACGAAACATATGACCGCTCTCGGCTTCTCGTTTCATACGACGCATGATTTCAGTCAATTGGTCGAGTACCGCGAACGGACCATCCGTCAATTACGAACCGGAGTCGAGGCGCTCTGTCAGACCAACGCAATTGAAGTCGTACACGGAACGGCTTCCTTCTTGGCGGATGACCGGATTGGTGTCGAGCTCGGGCATCAGTTTGATACGTACCGGTTTAACGATGTCGTGATTGCGACCGGTAGTCACAGCATCGAGCAAGATGCGCCTTCCGTACTGAATGCCGAACAGTTATATCAATTGACCGAGTTACCCGAACGTCTCGTCATCATCGGACAGGACTATATCGCGATTGAAGCCGCCATGAGTTTTCAAGCTCTCGGGACGTCGGTCACACTGATTGCAGATGCATTCGATTTTGACCCGAGTCTCGACAAAGAGTTGCGGCGTCTCTTTAAAAAACAAAAAATCCAGTTGGTCACAGGTACCGTGACCGCAATCGAAGCTCAGGAGGACGTGACCGTGACTGTCGTCAAACAGGGACAGGAAACGACCTGGTCCGCTCCTTTCCTGTTTCACTCGTTACCCCGGGTTCCGCATACGTTGGAGCTTGGACTTGAACGAATCGGTGTGACTTTAGCAGAAGACGGAACGATTCCCGTCGATCCATTCGGACAGACGAACCGTCCTCACATTTATGCCATCGGCGATGTGACACCTGGTCCCGCCATTGCGACACGTGCCATCCACGAGGCAAAACGGACTGCTGAACATCTGGGCGGACAGTCAGCAGATGCGACCGTTCCCTATTACCCGACCATCATCCGCTCCCTTCCGCCCATCGTCTCAATCGGCTTGACGGAACAAACGGCGACAGACGCCGGTCATTCGCTCCGGACCGCGCAGTTCGCACTTAACGCCAATGGAGCGACGACCATAGAAGGAGGCAGCGGATTCATCAAAGTGATTTCCGATGCGACGACCAGTCTCATCCTCGGTATTCATATGATCGGCGAAGGTGCGATCGAACTGGCCGGTGTCTTTGCTCAGACGCTTGAACTGCATGCGAAAGAAGAAGACGTCCGCTTCCCGGTCATGCCGCATCCAAGTCGGAACGAAGCCTTTACGGAAGCCGTCGAAGCCTTGCTCGGACAGGCAATCCATTTACCGCCTCGTCAGCAGGATGTCTTAACGAAGTCGTAAGTTGCAACCGGACCGTTCCTTTTCCTAGGTAACGGCCGGTTTGTTGTTTGGATTTTTAGTGCGAAGGAGGTTAGATGATGGAAGTCTACTTTACACGGCTGAACTGGAACGACACATCCTTTCCCATTGCGGCAACGGAAACCGGACTCTGTTATGTCGGTGCGTTAAATGAACCGTCGGACTTATTTGACGACTGGATCCGAAAGCATTTACCCCGGGCTGAACTGATTGAGCATCCACGTATCATGCAACCGTATCAAGAACAACTCCTCGAATACTTAGCCGGGACACGCACCCGGTTCTCCCTCCCGCTTCATTTGATCGGCACCCCCTTTCAATTGGAAGTCTGGCAGGCCTTATGTCAGGTTCCGTACGGTGTGACGGTGACGTATTCAGATATCGCTCAACAGATTTACCGGCCGAGTGCGACGCGCGCTGTCGGGACCGCCATCAGTAAAAATCGTGTTTTGATTGTCGTTCCCTGCCACCGCATCGTCGGCAAAAAAGGCGACTTAACCGGTTACTGGGGCGGTCTGAACATGAAACGTCAGCTGTTGGAAATCGAACAGGTATCGTCCTCGAAACTCCCTTTCCCGTGATTGAATCATATCGGGAAACACTTGATTCATACAGAAAAAGAGAGTTGGCGGATTTTAATCCACCAACTCTCTTTCCATCAAAAAATGTATTTACCAGCCTTCCGGTTGGTTCAGCCGTTACTTACACCAAACCGATAAGTCGTTTCCCAGTAGTAGGTCTGATCCGCTTCAACCAAAATGTCCGGGAAATTAGGTTCATTCACTGCATTCGGATGAACCTGCGTTTCAAGACAGAGTCCAAGTGAAGGACGGGAACGGACACCGCGGATCTCATAATCCGTCTCGAGTTGTGTCCCGGTGTAGAGAATAACAACCGGCTGATTCGTCGTTACTTCGACGTACCGTCCACTCGCTTCCTCTTCCAACCGGATTGGCTGCCCTGATAAAAGAAATGGATGATCGTAGCCGTTTCCTGCGGCTGCCGTTTCCGGATGACCGGATTCCGCTCCGCTTCGAATCAGTCGTCCTGTTCGGAAATCAAGAGGTGTTCCTGTTACGTCCTGCTG
Organism: Exiguobacterium artemiae; assembly: GCF_033342815.1. Classification (GTDB taxonomy): domain Bacteria; phylum Bacillota; class Bacilli; order Exiguobacteriales; family Exiguobacteriaceae; genus Exiguobacterium_A; species Exiguobacterium_A artemiae_A. Next base: position 274,280 of record NZ_JAWPEN010000002.1, on the reverse strand, counting down.
TTGACCGGTTGGCAGTAAATCCGCTCCGACAGGCAAGTACGTTTCACTCGGAATCGTCAATTGATGGTCAAGGATATCCCGTTGTAAGTTCCCCGACAGATTCCAGTACGTATGATTCGTCAGGTTTAACGGTGTCGTCTGATCCGTCGTCGCGTGCATCGTCAACGTCAAGGCGAGACCTTTGAGCTGATAGACGGCATCGAGTGTGACGTTGCCGGGATACCCTTCCGCTCCGTCCGGACTGAACAGACGGAGATGAAGGCGATCCGTCGCGGCCTCGACGACCTCAAAAAGCGCTTGATCAAATCCGTGGATTCCTCCGTGCAGATGATGGGTTCCATCGTTTGCTGCGAGCGGATAGACGGTTCCTTCGACTTCCATCTGCGCTTGTCCGATGCGTCCGGCGACCCGTCCGACGATTGCCCCGAAGTACGGGGAGTGGTCCTGGTATTCCTTGACCGTATCAAAACCTAAGACAACACTCTCGATTTGCCCGTTTCGATCTGCAACGCGGATATCATTGATGATGCCGCCGTAGTTCCAAATCTCGACTTCGATTCCCGGTTGCGTCAGTGTGTGACGAATGAGATCCGTTTCCCGGATCAACGCTGTCTGTTTCGTCATCGCCGATCACCTGCCACTTGGCGGCTGACCGTTTCAAGAAAGCGGTCAAGTCCCGCCTGCCCGTCCGGCGTCTGTTTAAAGACACCACAATCTTCGAGTCCGCGGACAAATTTTGCTGCGACCGCTTGCCGGACATAGTCCGTCACGTCTTGTCCGGTGTACGATGCCTTCAATTCCGTTGCCCATTCTTGATGCGAAGGAGCTGTCGAAGCAGCCGTCCCTACGATGAACTGTTCGACTTGCTTGAGTTCACTTAACAGACGGGCCGGCAACACCGCGAGTCCCATTACCTCAATCAAACCGATATTTTCACGTTTGATATGGTGAATGTCGGCATGCGTATGGAAAATGCCGTCCGGATGTTTTTCCGATGTCCGGTTGTTGCGCAGGACGAGATCAAGTTCAAACCGTTCGCCGCGCATCCGGGCAATCGGTGTCACCGTATTGTGGCGGATACCGTTCGTTGCCGCAAGAATCTCATGTTCGGCATCTTCGTATGTCAACCAGGTCTGATAGACCTCATCCGCCGCATCAAGTAATGCGGAAGCGTCGGTACTGCTCAGACGAACGACCGTCAACGGCCAATGCAATGTTTCGCCGGTGACGTCCGGGTGATCCGGTAAGCCAAACTTCTGTAACGTCTTTGCGCGGTCCATCGCAAATTCATACCGGCCGCCCTGATAATGATCATGCGTCAAAATCGATCCGCCGACAATCGGCAGGTCCGCATTGGATCCGGCAAAATAATGCGGGAACTGCGCGACGAATTCAAGCAATCGCGCAAAGGCTTGGCGGTTAATGACCATATCCCGGTGCTCCTGCGACAGGATGATGCTGTGTTCGTTGTAATAGACGTACGGTGAATATTGTAACGCCCAAGACTCGCCACTGAGTGTCAGCGGTACAATCCGGTGATTCGCACGGGCCGGATGATTGCTCCGTCCGGCATAGCCGACGTTTTCAACACACAAGAGACAGGTCGGGTACGTTGATTCGATAATTTCTGTCTGGGCCGCCGCAATTTCACGGGGATCTTTTTCCGGTTTTGACAGATTGATCGTAATATCGATTTCCCCGTAGACCGTGTCCGCCTGATACTGAATATTTTTAGCGATGCGTTTTGTCTGGATGTAATTGTTCGCTTGACTGAGCTGATAAAAATAGTCAGTCGCCTGTTGCGGATGTTCCGCGTACAGCTGACGGAAAGTCGAAGTGATCTGAGACGGGCGATCGACGAACACATCCATCAATTCTGCCGCTAACCGTTCTTTTTCGTCCAGACGCGGTGCCAGTTTCCCGGCCGTGATCTGTTGTTCAATCATCTCGTCCAAAAGATCAGGAATCGGACGCGTCCCGACGGTTCCCGGATCCACGTATGCAGCTTCCCCGAGCAAGGATAAGAGCCGGTTTCTTGCATAGACCGTATCTTCCGGTTCGATCAACCGTTGACGGACCGCCTGCTCTGTTAATTGTTTGATGAGTTCATTCATCGCCATTCACTCTCCTAACTCTCTCTTTACCGTACAGGTGTTTTGTAGCCTTGCGGACGCTGTTCGTGCCAACGCCATGCATCTTGAATGATCGTGTCGATTTCTGTCCGGCGCGGTGTCCAGCCGAGGAGCGTTTTCGCTTTATCAGAACCTGCAATCAACGTACTCGGGTCTCCGGCGCGTCGTGCGACAACCTGTTCCGGAATTTCATGTCCCGTTACGCGGCGTGCCGCTTCAATGATTTCCCGGACTGAAAAGCCGCGGCTTGAACCGAGATTAAAGACGTCACTCGTGTTGCCTTGTTTTAAATATTCCAGTGCCAACAGATGGGCATCGATTAAATCCTCGACATGGATGTAGTCGCGGATACACGTGCCGTCTTCCGTCGCATAATCATCGCCGTAAATCGAAATCACCGGCCGCTGACCGTTAGCGACTTCGAGAACAAGCGGAACCAGGTGGGTTTCCGGTGTATGATCTTCTCCGATTTCACCCGTTGCACGTGCTCCGGCAACATTAAAGTAGCGGAGCGCGACATAGTTCAGACCATACGCCGTTTCACACCAACGCATCATCTTTTCCATCATCAGCTTCGTTTCCCCGTAAGCATTCGTCGGATTCGTCGTGGCCGTCTCAAGAATCGGCATCTGTTCCTGTTCACCGTACGTGGCAGCTGTCGACGAGAAGACGATTTGCTTCACATCATGTGCCATCATGGCTTCAAGCAATACTTGTGTGCCGTAGACGTTGTTATCAAAATAAGCGAGCGGGTGCTCCATCGATTCGCCGACTAACGAAAAGGCCGCGAAATGTACGACCTGATCGATGGTTTCCGTCTCAAACACCGTGTCAAGGAAAGCACGATCCCGGATATCCCCTTCGTAAAAACGGGCTTTCGGATGAACCGCTTCCCGGTGTCCCGATTTTAAATGATCGATGACAACAACATCTTGTCTGGCATCGACCAATTGATAGACTGCGTGTGATCCGATATACCCTGCTCCACCTACTACGAGTACTGCCATTTAGATGACCTCCTGTTCGACTTCTCGTGCTCCATCGCCAACGGTTGCGGTATAAAACGATGCCGGATAACCGATTTCAGTCTCATATGCGTGTCCGACTGCCGTCATGAATGTTTCCACTGTGTCGTCTTCGACGATCGCAATCGCACAGCCGCCAAAACCGGCACCTGTCATCCGGGCACCAAGAACTCCCGGTTGCGCCCAAGCGGCTTCGACCAATGTATCAAGTTCTTTCCCCGTTACTTCATAATCAACCCGTAACGAACGGTGGGAAGCATTCATCAGTTGACCGAATGCTTCGAGCCGGTCTTCTTTGAGTGCGTCCAGTGCCTGCAACGTCCGTTCATTCTCAGAAATCGCGTGCCGGGCGCGTCGTTCCAATCGTTCGTCCTCAAACGAAATCGTTTCGAATTCATCCATCGACCATTGACCGAGTGAGGCATACGGACGGTACTGTTGCAGATAAGCTAGCGCCGCTTCGCATTCCGAGCGGCGTTCATTGTATTTTGAATCGGCCAGTTCACGGCGTTTGTTCGTATTCATGATGATGATCGTATAACCGGATAAATCAAGCGGCGCATACGTGTACTCAAGCGTCTCACAGTCAAGCAACAGTCCGGATCCGGCTTTGCCCATGCCGATTGCAAACTGATCCATGATGCCGCTGTTGACGCCGATGTAATGGTTTTCGACCTGTTGACCGTATTTAACGAGTTCAATCCGATCGATATCCAGATCGTACAGTTTATCGAGTAAGACACCGATGACGAGTTCGAGTGACGCGGACGAAGATAATCCGGCACCATTCGGAATATCCCCTTTAATTAAAATATCGCACCCTGTATCGATCCGGTAACCGGCTTCCCGTAAGACATGAATCATTCCTTTGGCATAGTTGGCCCAGCCGTGAGCAGATTGAGGCGTCAAGTCATCACCTGCGACTTCAATGATCCCGTCATCTTCAAAATTCAGCGAATAAAACCGAAAGACCGCATCGTCCCGTTTTCGGGCGACCGCATGGGTGCCGAGCGTCAAGGCACACGGAAAGACATGACCACCGTTATAATCTGTATGTTCTCCGATCAAGTTAATCCGGCCCGGTGCAAAAAAGCGGTGGGTCGACGATTGACCGAATTGTTGTTCGAAAATCTGTTCTAATGTCTGGTCTGTCATACGATCGGCTCCTTTGACTCTGATGTAGGGATGCTGCGATGAACCGGTTGGATCCGCAGGCAACGTGCTTCATAATCGTTCGTGTAGTTCCAGGTCAAACCTTGTTGCATCAAGTAAGCACCGCTCAGTTGACGGTCTTCAACCTGATAAAGTGTGGTCGCTTCAAGGCCGGCTAACCGGAAATGGTAGTGACCGATTCCGTGTTTGCGCATCGGTGCGACCGCCAGGATAACGGTTTGATCGTGTGACGTATACTGCATCAGCGAGGTCATCACGCGGTCCGCCTTCAACCGGTACTGACGACCGAACTGAACGGTTTCCCGAATCGTTTTGTACGTCGCAATCCATTCAGCTGCTTCCGCCAATTCTTCCGTTGTCCATTCGCTTAAATTACCGCCGATGCCGAGTGTTCCCTGCATCGAAGACACAAAGCGTGTCGCAAGCGGTAAATCCCGCCCGTTGAGCCAGTTTGGACCATCCGTCACCCAGCAACTCATCATCTTCGCATTGTAGGCAAATGAGAAATCGTGTTGAATCGTCAAACGATCCAGTGGATCCGTGTTGTCACTCGTCCAGACTTGTTCCGTCCGTTTGAGAATTCCGAGGTCGATCCGTCCGCCGCCTCCGGCACACGCTTCAAAATCAACTTCCGGATGACGGACGCGTAATCCGTCAAAAATCCGGTACAGTGCATCGACATGCCGCTTCCATAATTCCTGTTGTTCTGCCGGTGTCGCACCCGGGAGAGCCGGTTCCGAAAACGCACGGTTCATATCCCATTTGATGTAATCAATCGCGTGGGTTGCGAGCAGTTCATCCATCATCTCGAACACAAATTGTTCGACTTGCGGTAAACCGAGGTTCAGGACAAACTGATTGCGTGATGTCGTCCGGCGGGCACCGGGACTGTGATAAATCCAGTCAGGATGCGTCCGGTAAAGATTTGAATCCGGATTAACCATTTCGGGCTCAACCCACAAACCAAATTGCATGTTTTGTTGTTTCACGTAGTCAATCAACGGCGTCAGACCGTTCGGGAATTTCTCCGGATTGACGACCCAGTCACCGAGACCGGCCTGGTCGGAGTTCCGTTCCCCGAACCAGCCGTCATCGACGACAAACAGTTCACAGCCGATGGCAGCGGCTTGATCCACCAGTGTCCGTTGACCGTGTTCTGTCACGTCAAAATAGGTCGCTTCCCAGGAGTTATAGAGCACAGGCCGGACCTTGTTCCGGTCCGATTCCGGCATGATGATGTCACGCTGGAAATCATGTGCGCGCGCACTCATCCCGGCAAAGCCGTCTGCCGCGTATCCGATATAAAATTCCGGTGTCGTAAGATGCTGACCGGCTTCAAGTCGCCAGCTGAAATCAAACTCATTCATTCCGCCCGATAGTTGGACGAATCCGAAGGCATCCTGCTCGAAGTGCATCGACCAGTTGCCGGAATAAGCGAAATGTCCGTAAATAACTTCGCCGGCTGATTCTGTTGCGCTGTGTTCCAAAGCGAACCACGGATTTGCCTGGTGACTCGTCACACCCCGTCGGCTGTCAATCGTCTTACGTCCCGGAGTCAGCGGTGTGACTTGTTTTTGGAATTCACCGGTCCATGTTCCCGCGAAGTGGTGTAAGTTCAAGTCCGGTCGTTGTAAAATTCCCATCGCAAACGATTGGGCCGTCGTCAACCGGACGGATTGTGTTCCTGTGTTTTCAATCACGAGTGATCGTCCGATCATATCGTACGTTTCGTACAGATCGTATTTGATACCGACCCGGAGTTCCTGTAACGAATCAAACAACCATAAAATCAATCCATTATCGGATTGTTCGGCGCGTTCAAAAACGAACTGACTGATTCGTTGCCCGTCCTCCCGTTCTGATTTTAAAGTCGGTTCTGTGTAGACCATCTCACCAAATGGAATGAAGTCATAGACCGCAACCCCGTCCGGCGATTCAAACGAGCTGTGTGCCAGGACCGGATTCGGTAAGGCTTCATAGTCGGATGGATACGGCAGGCGGGCTCCAAAATACGTATGCAACACTTTGCCGTGCTGTCCGATTGTCACGACATGCGCGACGTGTTGTCCTTCGAGGACGAACCGCTGATTCGGCAGTTCAAGAATGGCCATGGTCGTTCTCCTCCTTACGTTGTCAGAATCAGCGTCTCGAGTGGGGCGAGCGTCACTGTTCCACTGTATGTCTCGTTCGTATTTAACTCTTGATAGGCAGCATCGAGCACAACGTCCCGGCTTGCTTTCGTATCGTGATTCATCAGGAAGAGAAAATCACGTGTTTCCCCGTGACGGCGGACAATCTCGACTTGATCCGGTGCTTCAAACGTTTGAACACCGGCATCAAGAAATGCTTGCCGGTAAATTGTATCGATCATCGCATCGTCGATCGATGCGCCGATATAGGTAATCGTTCCTTTGTATTCGTTGCGTGTCACGGCAGCGACGCCGTCATAAAACGTATCGCGGTAGACAGCAAGCGGTTCAGCTGTCGTCGGTGTAATCAAATCACACCAGAGACGGGCCGGTGAACCTTGTCCTTCGAAGGCACCAATCCCTTCCACCCGGTTTTCCTGCACGGCCTGCAACGATTCGTACTCATCGATTTCGATTCCTGCGTACGGTGCGAACTTCCCTGGCAACGTCAGTGGCAGGACATTGTTATGCGGATCCTTGACACCGGTCCGGTACGTAAAGATGACGTGTCCGCCCTGCTCCATATAATCAATTAACGACTGGTCAAACGTCGGATTCGTCAGGAAATACAGCGGAACGATAATTAATTTATATTGATCCAGTTTGTCCCCCGGGAAGACGATATCCGTCGACGCTTGACGCCGGACAGCACCACCATAGAACCGGACGAACTCGGTCCGGAAATCAAACGCATCACTGTGCGGCTGATGGGTCCAGGCCCAAACGTTCTCTTGATCAAAATAGACGCCAACTTCCGCCTGATAGCGGCTTGCATTGATCTCGTCACCAAACGTGTTCAGTTCAGTCATGATTTGTTTGACTTCATTGAATTTACGCTTCGGTTTTCCATCGTGATCGATGATCCCGTGGCAAAACTCTTCTGTTCCGAACAAAGCCGCCCGGAAACGGAAATAGACGATAGCTTCCGCACCACGTGCGACCGCCTGATACGTCCACAACCGGATGTGACCGGGACGCGGCAAGTAACCGATTTTACTCCAGCCTTGCGCGCCGCTGAGTTGCTCCATCACCCAAAAACCTTTCCCTTGTTTTGAGGAGCGGCAAAGGTCATGATCGCTCGCCATCTTCTCGAACCGGTTCGGTTCCGGCAATCCACCCCAGACCGGATAGTTGTCAAAGGCGACGTAATCAAGATCCTGTGCCATCTGCTGTTGATTGACGGCCATATCACTGTACACGAGGTTATGGGTAATAAAGGCATCCGGATGAATGTGTTCCCGGAGGGCATCGACTTGCAGTTTGTTGTAATGGTTGTAACCGTCAGCACAAAAGCGGTCGAAGTCGACGAGTAATGACGGATTATGTTCCTGATAGACTTTCCGCGGCACCGGGATCTGCTCCCATGCCGTATAGGTCTGACTCCAGAAGACGGTTCCCCATGTTTCATTTAACGCATCAAGCGTGCCATAACGGTTTTTGAGCCAAACCTGGAAAGCAGCCCGGTCGACATCGCTGTAGGAACGGTCTGATTTCTCATGGCCGTATTCATTGTCCGTCTGCCAGCCGATGACACGCGGATGTTTCCCGTACCGTTTCGCCATTTCTGTCGTGATGGCAACGGAAAAACGTTGGTACGTTTCGCTGTGAACCGTATAGTGGCGACGGGCTCCGAAGCTGATTGTCACGCCATGCTCGTCTGCCGGAAGAATCTCCGGATACTTGTGACACATCCATGCCGGTGGTGTCGCCGTCGGTGTCCCGAGGACGATATCAAAACCGGCGGCACTCAAGCGTTCGATGATATCGTCCCAAAACCGGAAATCGTAAACTCCTTCTTCCGGCTCCATCATCGTCCAGGCGAATTCCGCCAACCGAACGACGTTGACACCAAGTTCTTTCATCAATCGGAAGTCTTCCTCCCATAACGCACGTGGAGTTTGTTCCGGGTAATAATCGACGCCTAAATACATTGTGCTCCCCCTGACTCAAAACAAATTATTTTACTGCACCTGCCGTCATTCCTTTTTGGAAGAAACGTTGGAAGAAGATATAGAAGACCATTGTCGGTAAACTGATTAATACGAGTGACGCATAGATTTTCCCCGGATCACCGCCGAGCGCATCTTTGAAGAAGCTTGGTGCCATCGTGACCGTTTGATAAGCCGGATCCGTCATGAACGTCAAGACCATCAAATACTCATTCCACGAGTTGAGGAAAGCATAGATTAACGCTGTTGCCAGTGCCGGTTTCGCAAGCGGCAACATGACTTTAAAGAAGACTTCAAGAATCGTCGCGCCGTCAATGTACGCGGCTTCCATGAGTTCGTTTGGCAGCTCGTCAAAATATCCTTTGATCAGCATCAGACCGAACGGCAGGAAGAATGCGACTTCCGCCCCGATCAAGCCCCAGTGGTTATTCAGACCGTCAAACGACCGTAACGTGAAGAATAACGGAACGATCATGGAAGCGACCGGTAACATCAGACCGGCAAGTACCATGTTGAACAACAGACGTTTTCCGGCGAATTCGAGTTTCGAAAAGGCGAATGCTGCAAACGCGAGAATCGTGATCGAGATGATGATCATGAAGAAGGCGACGAAGAAACTGTTAAAGACGAATGTCGGGAAGTTCGGGTTTTGCAGCGTTGCGATATAGTTTTCAAATCCGTTGACACGTAAGCTCTCCTTGAACATGACAAAGATCGGGAACAGCCAGACGATCGAAGCAAGCATCAGGACGAGGTTGATTACCCAACGGCTTTTTTTAGATTCTACATTCATGGGACGTTCCTCCTTAGTTATCCATTTTCTTTTGAACACGTAACTGGATGTACGTAATCAGTAAAGCGATTGTCAGCAAGATGATGGCAACGGCACTTGAAAAACCGACTTCTTGTTGCAGCATCGATTTACGGAACAGGTACGTCGAGATGAATTCTGTTGAAGAACCGGGGCCACCGGCCGTCGTGATCCAGACCAGATCAAACGTCTTCAGACCACCGATTACACCGAGAATCGATAACGTGAACGTCGTTCCTTTTAAGTTCGGGAAGACGATACTCCAAAGCGTCCGGAAGAATCCGGCACCATCGATTTTAGCGGCTTCAAAGATTTCTTTTTCAATTGTCAGCATCGCCATGTAGTACATGACCATCGATGAACCTGTCCATTGGAAGATGTTGATGGCAATGACCGAGTACAACGCGATATCCGGATCACCCAGCCAGTTTTGTTCTAAGCTGCCGAGACCGATTGCCCGGAGAAATTCGTTGATGTAACCGAATTGGAAGTCATAAATTTGTGAGAACGCGGCACCGAGTACAACCGGACTCAGGACAACCGGGAAGAAGAAGACCGATTTCATGGCAGTCCGTAACGGTCCCTGTGTGTGCAGGAAGTACGCGAGAACAAGACCGATAAAGGCTTGAATCGTAACCGTTAAAATCGTGAAGATGAACGTGTTTTTAAGCGAGAGATAGAAATCCGGATCACGGAACATTTCCGCGTAGTTTTCAAACCCGACGAAGACTTTATCGAACGAAATCCCGTCCCATGAGAAGAAGGAGTTATACGCGTTATAGAAAATCCCGTAATAAATAAACGCGACGACAAACAGGACGATGGGTCCGACGAACGCCCAACCGACCATGTTTTGCTTCATTTTGCCTTTTCTTTTCTTTTTCGGAACGTTTGAACGGGGTGCTGGTTTCAGCGTTTCCGCTTTTGGTTTGATCGGCAATTCTTGTTGCTCTGTCTGCATAACGATTTCCCCACTTTCTTAATCTTAAAAATCAGGAAGTGGCACGCAGGGCGCACCACTTCACTGTATCGTTCTTATTTTTTCGATTGATCGGCTGCATCCTGAACACGTTGGAGTGCTTCTTTCGGATTTTGACCCGTCGCGATGTTTTGAAGTTCCTTACCGAGGATATCGTTAAGTTTTGTATCACGGATACCACGGCTTGCTACAGCTTTAGAAAGTGTTTCGTTCAGCATTTTGTACGACTCTTTTTCCCCTTCGGATGTGAAGGCTGCATCTGAATCAATTTTGACCTCTTTGATTCCCGGTGCCATTTCGAACTCGCCCATGTAGACTTCCTGTCCTTCACCTTGGCTCATGAAGGCAACGAACTCAGCTGCACCTTCTTGTTGTTTTGATTCTTTGTTGACGGCAAGCGCCATGTCGATTGATGCGATGATTGGTTGTTCTGTTCCACCTGCAAGGTTTGGAAGTGGTGTGAAGCCAAGCTCATCTTTGATTTTCCATTTGTCTTTTTTCTCAGCTGTCGTCATCGAGTGCGCTTCCCATGAACCGATGACCCACATTGCTGCTTTTTTATCGAAGAACTGGTTCATCCCGTCATTGTATGTCGCAAGTCCGAGTGCACCTTCTTGGAAGACTTTCTTTTCAAACAGATCTTGCCAGATTTGCGCTGTCTTGACCATCTCGTCGTCTGTCCATTTCGCTTCGCCGGACAAGACTTTTTGGATGTAACCCGGTGCTACCTGGTGGCTTAAGACGTTGTAGACATCGATATCGATCCAGGCATCTTTTGCTCCGAGCATCAACGGAATGACTTTATCACCGGACGCTTTGATCTTTTTGACAGCATCGACTGTTTCTTTGTAGTTTTTCGGTGGCGTCACGCCGTATTTATCAAGCATCGTTTTGTTGTACATCAAGTAGGCTTGACCCGTAAAGCCGATTGGAACTGCATATTGTTTGCCGTCAATCGTCGTTTGATCAATTCCGAGCTCGACGAATTTATCTTTCCATCCTTTGCCGGCTGCTTTATCCATGTAAGAATCGACCGGTACGACACGGTCTTTGTATTGTTGAATCATTGGTTCTTTTAAGCCGATGATGTCTGGTCCCTTACCAGATAACATCGCGACTTGAAGTTGCTTTTCGTAATCTTCACTGTACCGTTTGAATTCGACGACGTATTTGTCTTGTGATTTATTGAAGGCATCGACGACTTCCTTACCCGCTTCAGGCTGAGGTGCCCAACCCCACCAGGAAATGATGGTTTTTCCGTCTTTTGTTGTTGCCTGTTTTTCATCTTCGCCACCACAAGCGGCAAGTAATGCCGATAATGTCAGAACTGATGCGGCTGCAAGTACTTTGGTTTTTTTGAATTTCATGTGAGTGATCCCCTTTTGTATGTGAGTGGTCAAGCGTACTTTCTCAGCTGTTGCCCTTCAAGCTTTGCGTGTCGACACCATTGTTCGATGACTTCCATGCCAATCGGCATCCGTTGGAGTTGAATCAAGACCCGTGCAATCAGTCGCAGACGATAGTCAAGCGTGTCCACTTCCGGTGTCACGAACAGATAAAATTCTCCACCGAGCGTCAAACAACCGGCGGTGCGCATGTGTTGCATCAACACGCGTAGTTCAATGTATCCGTTCTCATTTTTTCGAAGATGAAGTTCTGAAGACCGAATCGTCAGTACCCCTTGTACGGACGACATTCGAAATTGAAAGACTCCATCTTGTCGTGGCCGAACGAGCACGCCGTCTTGATTTGCAGACCGCTTATCTCCCGGCTGTTGTTCCGTCATGTCTCCTGTCAAACGGTTCACGTAAAAGCCACGGATTGCTCCGTAACGCCCGAAAGCTTCACGGTAGGAAACCCATAAATCCTCTGTTTCCATCTGCGCGACGCCCCCTTCTTTCTGTTTCAGCTTAACCGGTCCCTGCCGGTCTGCATCCACCTCCACTAGTTGATGAAAACTTAGTAAATTAAATTTATTATCTAACTTTAAGAAAACTATAGCATATGCTGTTTTGTTTTGTAAACGGTTTCAAAAAATATTTTTTTCTTTGCTCTTTTCATAAAAAAAAGCTTGTTGGATCCGGTGAAAACACCGTCATCCAGCAAGCTGTGTTTTAAATGGTTTGAAAAATACTGTTTGTTGCGAGTGCCGCTGCACTGAGTGCCCCTTGTTTTTCACTCCAGGGGACCATTTTGACATCGGTTTCACGTGAAGCCGTCGTCAAGGCCGTGTGCTCAACCCGTTCTTTGATTTGGTCAACGATGGAAGGCGCCAGTTCAAACATCGGTCCTCCAAGTAAAATACGTTTCGGATTGATCAGATGAATCGTATTCAGGACACCGATTCCGATGTATTCGCCGGCCCGGTGGTATGCGGCTTTCGCATACGGATCCCCGTCCGTCAGACGTTTTCTCAGTTCCGTCAGTGTCTTGACTTGCGGGTCAATGGCTTCAAAATCACGCAACAACGCTTTTTCCCCAGCCAATGCTTCGAGACATCCTCGATTCCCGCAGGAACAGATAGGGCCGTCCAAATCAAGCCGCATATGCCCGACCTCACCTGTAATGTGATTTTCGCCGTCAATCAGCTTCCCGTCCAGGACATACGCGCCCCCGATCCCTTCTCCGGCATACAGGTAGAAAAATTGATCCACTCCGACACCTTCTCCGAATAACAATTCGAATGAAGCGAGAGCCCGGACATCATTTTCGATGAAGACGGGATAAGGAAAACGTTGCTCCAAATGTTCTTTTAACGCCACATCATGGAGATGAAAACGAGGGGCAAACAGAATCACTCCGGTCTCCGGATTGACCATCCCGTGAACGGATATTCCGATGCCATGAATCGTTCCGACCTGCTCCGTCGCCTCAATCAGTTCTTCACACAACAAAACGACAGCCTCCATTAATTCTTCGTTTGTATCAAATTTACCCATCGTTTCCACTTCGTGAATCGTATTTCCGCTTAAATCCGCGATGACTCCGATGAAACGGTGACTTGTCGCATCAATCCCGATGACATATTGTTCTTTTGCCACAAGTTCAAGCAAAATCGGCTTTCGTCCTCCGTTTGAGACGCCGAGTTCACGCTCTGTCACGAGTTGGTCGGCAATCAGTTCTCCGACGATATTCGAAACGGTCGGTTTCGTCAGTTTTGTTTGTTGTGCCAGTTCCACCCGTGAAATCGGTTGATGCATCCGAATCAAACGTAATACCAGTGCCCGATTGTAGGAACGCATCCACTTGGAATTTCGTGGCAGCTCTTTAACCATGTTCGTCCCGCATCCCTTCCATTCTTGTCTCTATTTCTATTCTCGCATATTTTGTAAGGGATTTCATGGTTACCTGAAGATTCGTTATGATTTAACTTTTCCGTCAACACCCGGGTCAATTCACACGATCTCATTGTGCTTTATAGTCACGCTTCATCATATGGTTGTTCGATGACAAGGACACGGCTTCCATCCGGATTTTCTGTCAGTTCCATTTCGATGATCGCTGTTCCGACTAACACGACGACCGGGAGATCCGGATCAGTTTTCCGGAAAAATCCGACATGTCCCTGATACGTGTCCATATAATCCGCGAACAAAAATGTGCCGTTGACATGAATCTCATCCTGACTCGGATTGAATTCCAGGTGAGGCACTCCAAAACGGGCTTCTCCGTTTAAATACAGCAAAGGTTTTTTTCCGATGACTTCACTTGATTCCCGCCGCATCTCAATCGCTCCTTCAGTCTCATAGTACAATCGATCGGTTCCCCTCGTCGCAATGACAATCGGGTTTCCCTGATATAAAACGATTTCTAAAATTTCATCCGCCTGTTCCACGTAATATCCGGTCGCGTCCGCCGTCGCAAAACTGATCGTGTAGAGTTGCATCCACGCGACGATATCCGAAACTTCAACCGGCTTTAAAAAAAGGGCGGATACGAGATGTGCACCTTTTTCAGTCATGACAAGATTGACATAGATATCCGCCAACTGAATTGTCCGTACTTGGGTTGAAGGATACGATTCATCATAGTTTGATACCAATACCGCTTCGTAATAATCATCCATCTCTCGCAATTCAAGTGGCGGCATACGACGATCAAAGTCGGCAATCTGGATGCGTTTCATGGGGAAGTGCCTCCTTTTTGTGAGTTCTCTTTTTGTCCTCAATTAAGGATTACCCAATATCTGGTTCGCTTGCACTCCCCTAAAACAAAAAAATCACCCTGCAACCCAGGGTGATTGAATCATTTCCAATACAATTGATACAGCAGGTATAGGGCAAACCCAATGACTAAAATGACAGTAAAGATGTTGGCTGTTCCGAAAAAAACACGGTTGGCCGTTTCGTTCCGATCTTCCGGCTTACGGTCCATCATGAGAACTCCTTTGCTAAAATCCATTTTTTTCTATCTTATACATAAGGAATTCTCGGGGTGACCGGAAAGGACCTGCTCGTTTTATTATTTTTTCGTACCGTTCGCGAAAAAGACAAGCGTTTCTTCTTCATCTGTCGTCAGTTCCCGTCCGACGAGTTCCCGGTACAGTCGTTGCATCCCCGATAGATGGCCTGTCGCTTGTTGCGTTACTTCAATGATTTGGCGTAAGATGTGCACTTCTTGCTCAAACGCCTCTTTGGTCATGGCTTCGCCGTGAGACCAGACATAATAATCCGCCTCATACGCAGCAATAGTATCCAACAACCGTGTCATCTGATCAACCGTATAATTCCACTCGGCTGAAAAAATATCCGCATACATCGCGTCCCCTAAAAATAAGACACGTTCTTCCGGAATGTAGACAATCGCACTCCCCGGTGAATGATCATTCTCTACTTGACGCAACAGACATGTCACGCCTCCGAGACTGATTTCCAGTTCCCCTGTAAAACGAATTGTCGGCAGGATGACTTCGATGTCCCGTTCCTTTCCGAACTCCAGCTTGATTGCATCGGCGCAAAACGGAATTTCAATACCTTGGCGGATCCGGTCTTCTAGTGCCTCATCCGACCATTCGTAATCGAGCATTTTTTGCATTTCTTCGACTGTCCGGTTGGTTGCAATCGTTGGTACAGCCATCTGTTTCATGCCAAATATATGATCCCAGTGCCAATGCGTTAATGCCACGAGATCCGGTCGTCTCAATCCGTGTTTTTCCACCTCATCCAAAAAGAGTGCCGCATGCTGACTTGAGTTTCCGGCGTCAATCACAAGACTCCGCTCATCCCCCGTAATGACGGCAACAATCGGCCGATCCGTTTCACTGACGGGCGTTTGATACCAGATCCGGTTCGTCAATTGTTTAAACTGTTGCATCTTTATCGCCTCCTGTCTCTAGTATAACGAAACAGCCCATCCGGATGATGACCGGACGGACTGTTTCGTGTGTATTACTTCTTATTCTGTTTTGGACGGAACGGCCACCAGACACCCTGTCCAAACGATACCGTGATCGCCGGAATCAGGAGCGGTAAGACAATCAATCCGTACAGGAGCAGACCTGTGATGACAATTGTAGCGATTTGAACCAGACTCAGCACACCGGACGGCATCATCGCGCCGAACGTTCCGGCAAGGATGATGGCCGCTGTGATGATGACGGATCCCATCTTCTTCATCGAGATATACATCGCTTCATTTGTCTCCAGTCCGTTAATTGTTTCTTCACGGAATCGGTCGAGCAGGAAGATCGAGTAATCAATCCCGAGCGCGACGAGCATGACGAATCCGAAGAATGGAACCGCCCAGCTGATGCCGTCATAACCAAGACCGTTGACGAAGATCAGTTCAGCAATCGATACCGACGTATAGTACGTCAACAGGAGCGAACCGATCATAAACAGCGGCATGATCAATGAACGGAACATGATCGCAAGGACGATGAACAAACTGATGATCATGATGACGACCGTCCGTGAAAAATCGGCTTTAGACGTATCATTTAAATCACTGTTGATGCTTGAGATACCGCCGTACGCAACTTGTGCCTGTTCAAGCGGTGTATCTTTCAGTGTGCTCGCTGTCGTTTTCTTGATGGCAGCAACCGTTTCGATCGCTTCCGGTGAATACGGATCATCATTCAGGATGACTTCGAATTTCAGACCGGTTTGATCATCAATCGTATAACGGTCAATGACAGGTTCGAAGTCTTTACTCGCTAAGGTATCTTTCGGAATGAACATCCCGGTACCGCGAATCGTTTTGGAGTTCCCCATCTCTTTCAGGAAATCGGCAGCTTCCGTTAATCCGTCTTCAATTTTACCAAGCCCTGCATTGGCAGATCCGACACCATCCGCCAGTTGGGTTAATCCGGTACCGAGTTGACCGGCTTGTGCACCTTGTGTTTCAATCCCGGTTGCCGCTTGTGCGATCCCCGTTTGAATTTGGGTCAATTGACCGGATAATGCTGTCAATGTCCCGACAGTTTGCGGAATGTTTTCCGCAGATTGTAACCCTTGACCAACAAGCGTTAACTGTTGATTGATTTGACCGAGACCGTCTGCGGCCTGCTGCAGCTGTGCTGCTCCTGCCGACGCTTGATCTCCGGCCGGAAGCTGACCACTGATAGTCTGTAAGTTGTCTTCTACAGTCTGAAGACCCTGTCCGACTTCACCGAGTCCATCTTTTGCATCCGTCAGACCGGATGCTACTTGTTTTAGTTGTTGATCGACGTATAAATCGTTGATCACTTCACCCGTTGGACGCGAAATCGAACGAACGGCTTTGACCCCATCCAGTTTGACGAGTTCACGGCTCAACTGTTCTGCATACGGAACTGTTTTTTCAGTCACGATGTTCTGATCGTCCTTCAGGATGATATTGACCGGCAATGACTCACCTGCACCAAAGCCGTCTGAAATGGCATTTAATCCTTTGACCGTTTCATATTTTGCACCAATCTCATCAACAGTATTGAACGACAGATCGTCATCATATGTGAACAAGGTCGGAATCGTCACGACCGCGACGATTGCCATCGCAAGTAAAGGACGACGAATCGATAATCCTCCGTACCGTGCCCACAAACGGCTGTCCTGGTGACTCGCCGCATTTTTCGACGGCCAGAACAGTTTCTCTTTTAACGTCGCCATGAAAAACGGCACCAGTGTAAAGAGAACCAATAATAAGACCGCAATCCCGACTGCAACGGCGACCGACGATTTAAAGATCGGGAAATCAGCAAAACCGATTGCCGAGAACCCGACGAGGACGGCAAGACCACTGATGAGCAGCGTCCGTCCCGCTGTTTTGTACGTGTTGACGATGGCTGTCTCGACATCGTGTCCGGCTGTCAATTCTTCTTTATACCGGCTGAGAAGCAAAATACAGTAATCCGTCCCGATCCCGAAGAGAATCGCAACAAGGAAAATCTGTGTGAAGTTCGAGACAGGGAATCCGAACCAATCGACGAAAAAGGCAACAAACGATTGACTCATTAAATACGTCACCCCAACAGCGAATAATGGAACAAATGGTGTGACAATCGAACGGAACACGATTAACAACAGACCAAAAATCAGACCGACTGTGATCAATTCCGTTCGTTTCAATCCTTCTTGTGAACTTTTATTAACATCGGCATTGATCAGTGACTCACCGGTCAGATAAATCGTCCGGTCGTCCGGTAAGAGATCACTCCGGATGTCTTCAGCGAGTGCCGTGATTTCTTCCTGCGAACCATCGACGGTAATCGGAACGAGGACCGTTTTTTTATCTTTTGAAATCAATTGTCCTTCCGTTTCCTTACTTTCAAACGGATCGAGAACTCCCGTCACCGGTTTATCCAATTTCTCCAAATCTTTGACGATTTGACCGATTTCGGTCCGATCCTGTTTCGTGACGGCTTCCTTTAACGGGATAACCAGCGAAATCGTTTCTTCACTTGCACCGGCTGCCTTTAAAATATCGGCTGCCCGTTGTGAATCCGTGTCACTCGCGAGCTGAATGGCACCCGCATCTTCTGCCTGTTTTGATAAGTTTGGTGCCGCTAAAAATAATCCGACTGTCGCAAGCAACAAGACGACTACGATTGGCCAACGCCATTTGACGATTTGTCGCATTCCCATTCCACCTCTTCTTTGTCTGTTTTTCTGAATTAATCTTCAATCTTTAAAATGGCTTTGACTTTTCGGAACGTCTCGATGAATTGTTTAATTTCATCATCGTCGACCTTTCCATCAATCAACTGTTCCAAATAACTGTAAATCGCTTGATCTGAAGCTTCGACGACTTCTTTTCCGGCATCCGTCAAAATAATCCGCTTGGTCCGGTGATCATCTTCTGAACGTTCGACCTCCACCAAGCCGTGTTCATTTAACTTTTTCAGACGATTGGAAATCGCACTTTTATGAACCCCTTGGATAACGGCAATCCACCCGGAAGCAATCGGTCCGTATTTACCGACCAGCTTTAACAAATGCAGCTGCTCCGGTGAATAGAGACGCCACACCGGTGAATCGACTGATTTCAAGACACGTTCCGTCCCATGAATCATCACTTCTTCAAATAACTGAACGGCTTCCCGAAGATTTTCTTTCATGATTAGTTTACCCCCTAAACTCATACCAGTAGTTTAGCCCCTAAACCAGATTGCGTCAACTCCAAACTGTCACAAATACTCTGACATTTACACCCAATTTTCGTTATGATGAAAGAGAGGATTCATCCGAATGAAGGAGGGCTGAACATGACCATATTATTTTGGATTGCTTTAGTAATCTGTGTACTTGGACTTATTTTTACGTTAATGGTCGGACAGAGTCGAAACGAAGAAACTTACAGCAACAGCCAGACAGCCAAAAACATGTCCTGGATGTATTTAGTTTTGTTACCGGTCATTTTGATCATCTTAGGAATTTTTTATTATTTATTGACTTAAAACAATCTGACAGGACATCAAACAGGCTGCTTCGATAGATGATCGAAGCAGCCTGTTTACGTTTTGATTCAGTTGAGTGTTTTCGGGCGAACGATATAGATATCACACTTCGCATAACGGGCAATGTTTTCAGAGACACTTCCGATCATAATGCGTTCCATTGCATTCATTCCGACAGCACCGCAGACAATCAGTCCCGCTCCGACACGCGGTGCGATGACTTTAGGAATCAGTGTTTTCGGCGATCCGCTTTCGATGACTAGTTCGACTTCCGTTACCCCTTCCTCGACCGCCCGGTTTTGATATTTATCGAGCAGTTCCTGGGCGTATTCCGTGACATTTTGATCGATGAATCGTTGATTCGCACGGACATTCGCAAAAGTTTGAATGTCGATGACATGCGTGATGACGAGTTTCGCTTGGTCGAGCTTTGCGAACTGGACGGCTTTTTCAAAAGCTAAATCCGCGGTTTTGGAGCCGTCGACTGCAACTAAAATCGTATGATAATGGCTATCCATCGTCGTTCACCCTTTCCACTCTGGCACGATTACAACATCCGGTCGTTTTCGTTCTCAAGTGCCCGGTTTTCGTGGTCAAGCTTCCGCTCGGCCTCGATGCCTTCCGGTTCACTCTCTAAAATACTTTGGGGCTCCGGTTTAGGACGTCTTGCGCCTTCTTCATCCGCCAGCAGAACGTAAGCCCCGTGTTTGACGCTCGCCACATGCCGTTCCATGTCGCCTTCAGCCAGTCCTAGGGATTCAAACGCTTCACGGGTCTCTTCATCCGTCACCGGCTTCCCTGTAAACCGTTCAAATAAAGTCCGTTTTCCCGAAACCAGCTGGGCTGCCGATTGACCGCGTAACATCGCCATATCGGTTTTATCCTGCAAGACGATATATAAATCTTCTTCCAGGTATCCGGCAAAGTGTAAATCTTCAATCTGACGAATCAAATCCGTCTCATTCTCATATGTTCCGATCAACTGCTTTTTCCCCATTGGTCATTTCCCCCTTTTATACTTCTATAAGGCATATACCCCAAAAAACCAAAAGCAATGACACCAACTGCCGCTTTCTTATGAAACGGGTCTTTTTTCTTCGGCAAACAGCCGGTCCCGTTTCCGAAAGACAAGAATGACCGCTGCCAGAACGGCAATCACACTAAAGACCGCCACCCCTTGCTGAAAGTCCGTCAACCGTCCGTTAAAGAACAGACCGACGTAATACCAAATCATGACGAGACCGAATACCCAATCGGTGTGGACGAAAATAAAAAATACGATGCCACAGGCAAATAAAATCAACATGATCGTCACCCACTCCGATGTCGTCAGTCCAAACAAATCTTCAAACCGGAAGTCACGCAAAATACGAAATGGTAAGATTAACATCTGGATGCTCGACCAGGCGAGAAATACGGAAAATGGAGAACGCATCCAGGGGGAACGGTTCGGATGATGTTGTACTTTCATATAGATGATACATAAACTGATAAACGAAATTGTCATTAATACAAGTTCCCACGGAGGACCGACGATACTGCTCGCTCCGTATCCGAGCATCGTCAATATAAACCAGCCGCTGATATCAAAAATTAATGTCCGGTCAGCCGGGTACGCTTGCACAGGCCGGATACACCAAATCAGCAAAGTCGTATAGACAACACCAAACACCGCATCTGTAAATGATGCCGGCATGATGGCAAGAGGCTCTCCCGTCGGCGGTTCATACCAGACGACACGTGCTAAAAGGACAAATAAAAAGCTGATTAAATTTAACAGGCGAAGTCCGGTCAATGCTTGCATTCCTGTACACCTCCTCAGGTATTTATTTCCCGGGTGTTACATGAAGAAAACAAAAAAATGCCGTTTCGCTGAAACTGATTTCGTGAATAAAGAATTACAAAGGAGCGATATATTATGGAACCTTTCATTCAACCATTTCAGTATAATTTCATCCGCAGTCAAGTCGACTCGATGATTCAACAGTTGGGCGCTGTCCATGACCCGGACGTCCGGGACGCTGTCGTCTACAGTGCCGCCAAAAAAATCTTTGATCTGCTTCCTGTTTTGACTGCTGAACAGGAGGAGTTGTTAATGAGAGTTCGGACCGTTCAAACTGAGGCGGATTCCGCTTTGTATCTTGAGGATATCCAACCAGTCGTCCGGTCCTTCCCGTCGATTACCGAGATCCAACTGCAACAACTGTTCCGAAAAACGAAGAAGTTACGACACCCGCCCCTTCACTCGATCGATTTTCTTAAGACAACCTATTTAAGTTGGAACGATACCGGGAATAAAAAGAAATTCTTCGTCTATCCATTGAACGGAGAATGGGTCGGAATCGAAGGAACATATCTGCCGACGATTCAAAAAGGCATCTGTACCATCTGCAATCAATACAGTGATGTCACTCTCGTCTCCGCCCGGACGAATCCATCCGCTGATCAATACCGGGCAATCGGAAACTACATTTGTATCGACAGTGACCATTGTAATGAGCAGGTGACCAGTCCGGCTGCTTTGGAGAAATTACTGGGTAAGATGAAATGAGTCAAAAAGAGTCCCCGACAGTTGTCGGGGACTCTTTACTTGATTCAGACTTCCACATGAAATTGATTTTTCCCGCGTCGTTTTGCCTCGTACATCGCAATATCTGCTTGTTCAATGAGGGCCGTCCGGGAAGTGGCATGCGTCGGATAAACCGCACCGCCAATACTTGCCGTCATGAAGACCGGCGTGTCCTGAAGAATGAACGGTCGTTCGAATAACTGAACGAGCTGTTGACCGCACGCTTCGATGTCCAATTCGTCTTTAACGTCAAACAACAGCAAAACAAACTCATCTCCGCCTTGTCGTGAGATGACTGTATTGTGCGGTAATTTTTTTTCGAGACGGCTCGCGATATCGATGATCAACTGATCCCCGATTTGATGGCCGTATGTATCATTGACCTGTTTAAAATGATCAATATCAATGAAAAACAGACCGACAAACCGTTGATGAACCTCCGCCCGGCGTAATTCTTCTTTAAACAGGCGGGCAAACAAATACCGGTTCGGTAAGTTGGTCAGCGCGTCATGATACGCCATATGTTCCATCTCTTCCAGTGCCTGTTCCAGTGCTGCCGTCCGTTCTTCGACTTTCGCCTCAAGATTTTCCCGCAACCGCTGATTGTCCATTACGATCCGAACCTGTCTTGAAATCAGTAAAGGAACCGCAATCATTAGACCAATCGTCAATCCATTCCAACTGACGGCCTGACGTGCCATCGTCACAAACAAAATCAACAGGAAAACATACGGTGTTACGAGACGAATCCCGTCGAGAATCCGCCGGTTAACGTTAAATCCAAGCGGCCGTTCATCGACATCAAACAACATGCCCGCTCCGCCAATCAATAAGACAGTCGCAAGCCAAATCGGATCGAGCCACATTACGGAAACCGGAAAATCGGTTCGATACAAAACGACATATAATAAATCCGCAATCAATTGCAGGTGAAAACCAATTAAAATCATCAATAGCGGGATACTGTTTCCTCGTTTCATCACACCAAAGAACAGAATCAGCATTCCACCGAGTAACAATAAATCACCTAACGGATAACGAAGTAACAACAGTGTCTCCATGCTGAACAGTTCAGCCTGTTCCAAGTACGGAGTGACAAGATAATGCCAGGAAATCGCACCTGTCACAATCAAAATAATTAATTCATCAAATAAGAAAAACCGCAGATTGACTTCTGAACGGCGACTGATTAAAAAATAACAAAAAGCCAGCAAATAAAATCCGATTTGCAGACTGAATACTAAGTCGATTCCGTCAAACGTTCCGGAACGTTCCAAATGTCGTTGCGCTGTAATCAGCTCTGCTGTTTCACCAATCGCTAAAGACATATTTCCGAATAAGAGGAGTAAAAACAGGCGTTGGGTGAAAGGACGATCCGGATGACGTCGCGTAGCTATAATCAACATGATCGTCGAGACAACAGCACCAAGAATCATGAACAAGCTGTTCCCTGTTCTCGAAAGGTCCGATGACGTACCGATGATTCCTAACCATAACGAGTGAGTCAGAACCCATCCGCCGATGATCGTATAGATTAGTTTATACATCGTTCACGTCCTTTCCTTTGTCCTAGTTCGTTTGTCCTATATAATTATCGGCAAATCCTGCTGTTTTTTAACTATCTTTTCATTATATTTAAATATTCACTGAACGTCTTGTATTTTTTCTAACTGATTGAAAAATTATTGTAAAACCAAAACAGGCACCGGTTGCCGAAGCAATCCGATACCTGTTTGGATTAGACATTTTCCAGTGCGTGCAATGGCAGGGCAACCGTAAAGGTACTTCCCTTTCCAACAGTCGATTCGACATGAATCACACCGTCATGTTCTTTGACGATTTCCTTACAAATCGAGAGACCAAGTCCCGTACCCCCGATTCGCCGTGTATCTGAATTATCCACACGGTAAAATTTATCAAACAGATGGGCAAAGGCATATTGCGGAATCCCGATACCGTGATCGGTAATCTGAATTGTTGCATTTTTTTGATCCGTGCTGACTGTAATGTCAACCTGTCCACCATCCGGTGAATACTTGATGGCGTTGTTGACTAAATTGTTCAGCAACTGCTTGATCCGTGTTTCGTCCCCAATAATCGCCGGTCGTTCTACACTCAACAAGTGAAGCTGAATATCGTGAAGACCATTTGACGCATTATAGACACCAATCACTTGATCGACAATCGAATATAAATCCAGGTGAGCCATTTGATAACGTTGTCCACCGGATTGCATCCGTTGAACATCGAGGAAATCGGTTACTAAATTCGACAACCGTTCTGTTTCATTATGAATCGTCGATAAATATTTCCGTTGTTTCATTGCATCAATCTCCCGATTGAGCATCAATTCCGTAAATCCGTAAATCGAAGACAGCGGAGTCCGCAATTCGTGAGACACTGTCGAAACGAGTTCTGTCTTCAGACGATCCGCTTCTGTTTCCCGGGTAATATCACGGATGACGAGGATGACCCCTTTCCAACCACCTTCAATATCGATTCGTTCGGCATATACTTCAAGATGTGCTGAATTACCACGGACATCAAATTGAACTTTATCCGGAGACACTTCCCCGGAACGTATCAAGTCCAAGTAATCGTTAAATCGTTCGACATCATCGACGATATTACGCATCACTTCAATCACATAACTGGCTGACGATAAAGTCCGGTCCCTCGTAAATTCGGATTGCAATTCTGGTATCAGCTCGAACAATGGACGGTTGACGTATAATTCATCATTTCCGTCTTCCAGATAGATAATCGCTTCTCGAATTGAGTCGAGTACCTGCTCGGTCTTTTGTTTTTCTTGTTTCATCTCGTCATATGAACGCGTCCGTAACAGGGATAAAGTCATCTGTTGCGAGAACTCACGCATATCCGCCACCTGTTGTGATTGATATGGAGACTGATAACGAACCATGTAGACGGCAGCCATCAACTGATGTGTCGATGGATCATAAATCGGCAAGGCAACTTCATACATACTGAAACTGTATGGTGTGTCGTTTGTCCGCGAAACCCGTTTTTCTGACTGAACGACTTTTGTCCCTAACCGCATCCGGTTCAATAAGGACTTCTCATCATCCAGCAAGGACTGAACCTGTTGTATCTTCATGCCGTTTGTCGTCGCACCGATATATACACCATTGTCATACAATAATAAAGCGCCATACTCGGACGACGTAATATCAAGCATTTTTTGAACAATCGCCGGGTACGATTCAACCGTTTCACGGACAGCAAGTGCTTCCGTTAATTCGCTGCGCATCTTCAGCTTCTCTTCATTTTGTTTCGTTGTCTGATACGCTTCTTCGAGTTCTTCTTGTTGCGATTGCAATTCTTCTTGTTGAGCCAATAATTCTTCACTCTGCGCCTGTAATTCTTCATTTTTATTCTGCATCTCTTCTTTATGCAGATTGGTCGTGATTGCCATCTGATTAAACGAGGAACGCAACATCCCAATCTCATCTGTCCGTTCTTCTAGGATATCTATCTCAATCGGTTCGTTTCGCGACAGCTTTCGATTATCCTCAATCAGGCGCAATAACTGTTTCGTCATTCGTTTCAGGAAAGGATGCACAAACAGCAAAATAAAGATAATCAGGACAAAGATACTCGAAATCCAGATCCACTTTGTCTTCGCAACTTCGCTTCGCAAATTGGCAACAGCCGTATCCTGCTGTTGTTGTAAATTGTCGCGGTATTCATTTAATGCCGAAGAAGCTTTTTCGATATCCGGTTCGACATCAATCGAACCGTCGGCCGTCTGCTTTAGTTGACCTTGTTCCACCAAGCGTTTGGCAATCGGTAAAGAGAACAAACTATCACCTTGTAAAAAATCTTCATTGATTTTGTTCGCTTTTTTCTCATTCACATACGATTGGGTCAAAGGAAACAAGGCGCCATAATACAAGTTATACATATTCGTCATTTGAGCAGCGAACTCTTCTTCTTCATCCGTTTTGGCTTTACGGGTAAACCAATCCGTTTCGCTTTTAATTTCGGTCCGCAACTCCTGGATTTCATCAAAACGTTCCTGGTTACCGAAAATGACAAATCCCCGCAAACCAAACTGGACGTTCTGCCAGCTATCCCATAAATGATCTGCGCGACGATTTTGTTCGCTAATGACTTCTAAGTTATCGCGTGATGATTCGATTCGATTTTCCATGTAACCGTAAACCAAAAATGAAATCATCGAAACCAAAAACAGTAAGACATAAAATACTGCCAATAATTGCCGTCCGATTCGTCTCCGAATCCAATTAATCATGAAATATCCTCCTCATCATCCGATTGGAATGATGCTTTTCTAAAAAATAATAGAATCAATTAAAAATAGCATATTTTCAAAAAAATACTTTAAAAGTAAGACAACCCCTCAAAAAAAAAGCAGCCTTTTTCGTTTTACCCGAAAAAGGCTACTTTCAAGACTTATTTCTTCGCTTTTTTGACGACAACTGCTGTTTTAGTACTCGTTTGTTTCAAGTCATTTTTAAGATAAACATACAGTTTCGCTCCTGCTTTTTGTTTCGCAATCTTCACAGAGAACGTTCCTTTAGAAGTGACTGTTCCTTTAGCGTTGACTTTTTTCTTTGCGTTTTGAATATAGACATGCGCTTTTTTCTCACCTGTACCGGTTACTTTCGTTTGACCGGCTGTTACCGGATTCACTTTTGGTGCAACTGGCGGAGCAAGGACCGTAACAACAGTCGCTTTACTTGAACGATTGGCAATGTCTTTGACCGTGACGGCAAGACGGGTATTTGGTTGCAGTGCTTTAACTTTAACCGTAAACTTCCCTTTGCTGTCGACGACCGCTGTTCCGACTACTTTGTTTTTCGCATCTTTAATCGTAATCTTACCGTTCGCAATCGCTGTACCGGTTACTTTCGTTGCTCCAGCCAACACGCGGTTTACTTTCGGGGCAACCGGTGCTTTTCCTGGCAAGACTTCCGTCCGTTCCGATGTCACGTCAAGACCATTTGCATAACGGATTGTCAAAACAGATGCTTTTTCCTGACGCGGAATCGTCACACTGTATTTACCGGCTTTTGCCGTTGTCTTCGCTAATCGTTTAGACGTATCCTTTGTATCTGTCAATTTCTTCGTCGACCAAACCTCTACTGTTGTACCGGTTTTGACTTGCCCGCTGACAACAAGCTGATTGTCATAAACCGGATTGACTTTACCGTTTAAGTGCAGTTGAGAGATGGCACGCGTGATATTGACTTTTCCGTATCCCGATACCGGGCTGACGAAAGCTGGGAAGTCCGGTGTCATTTCTTTTTCATATCCCGGTGGATACTCATCTTCCATATCTTCGTCTTCATCGTACCAATCATTTGGATTTTCAAAGGCAAGCGGTTCTGCGCTTGTCCGTAAGATCGTTTCAATTTGTTTTGGTGTTAACTTCGAATCGAGTGATGCAAGGATTCCTGCGACTGCCGCGACGTGCGGTGACGCCATGCTTGTTCCATCCATATAAACGGTATTACCGTCCGGAACAAGACTTGCGATTTTTGAACCTGGTGCGACGACATCAAGTCCGATGCCGTAGTTCGAGTAATCAGCGACCATACCGAGCGGGTTTGTCGCTCCGACGGAAATCGCATACTCTGAGCTGGCTGGGAAGCCGACAGACATATCATATTCGTTACCTGACGCTGCGACGACCGTTACACCGTGATCTGCCGCATACTTCATCATATAAGCCATCGTCCGGCTTTCGCCGCCGCCAAGACTCATGTTGATGATTTTCGCACCGTGATCGACCGCATATTTGATTCCGAGTGCGATGGCATCTGTTTCTCCTTCACCGTTGGCGTTCAACACCTTGACGGGAAGAATCTTCGCTGACTGATGGATACCGCGAATTCCGTAATCATTTTCGAGCGCCGCTGCGATGACACCGGAGACGTGCGTTCCGTGACCGTTATCGTCAAGTGCATTTCCGTTTCCGTTCACATCAACGTAGTTCTTTTCCTGGGCAATATCAACTTTTCCTTGCAAATCCTTGAGGCGGTAATCGACCCCTGTATCGATAACTGCAATCGTCACAGGATTTAACTTTTGACCGGCATTATTTTTCAAGAATTTTTCGAATCCGATTCCCGCATCTGGGAACTGTTCGACGCTCGATTTTTGATTGAGCGACCATTGGTAGTCGTAGTTGATATCTCCTGTTGCGCGGTATGTCTGGACTTGTTCGACATATTCAACAGCACTTGATTTTTTCAACGATTGTTTCAGGACTGCTGCCGACTGACTTTTAACTGTCGGATCTTCCGTGACGATGATAAACTGACCTGTTCTTCCAAGCGATAACTTCTCAACGTCTGTTGCTTGTGTCCCAGCGATTTTCATCGTCCGCTCGGTATGCCCCGGTTTCAATTTAACGATGAACCGTGTTTTCGCTTCTGATTTCACCTGAATACCAAACGGTTTAAACGCTTCTGTTAAATCTGAACCGCCGATGCTTTCAATGTTCGCCGTTTTTGCGACTTGATTGATTTCCGTTGCAATGACTTCCGGTGAAGCGTCACGTGTCAATGCGTATAAGCGATTGACAGCTGCTTGATCGGTTTTTGTCAATGTGTACGCTGTCCCGTTGACAAGTGCACTCATCACCGGCTTCAGTGATTTTAAATCTTCATAAGCTTGTGTCCGTTTGTCCTTGTTGAACAACAATGTTTTAACGACGTACGGCGAGGCTTTGTAGTACAACGAAGTTAAGTTGCGTCCTTGTTCCGATTGGCTCAATACTTGTTTTTGAATCGCATGCATCAAGGCAAGCATTGGTTTTTCATCTGATGATTGTTTGAGTGCTTCTTCCGCCATACAGCTCATATCACTGATCGGCTCGTATTCGACTGCCAGTTTGACATTGTTGTATGTCAACTTGACGTTTGCTGGTTTGACCGTTTTAACTTCTTCCGTCTCTGGATAATAATCGACTTTAACGTAGTACGGTCCGTCCCAGGCATAAGGAACCGCCAGTTTTGTGACGTCTTTGTCGCTTGGTTCCGCATATCCGCGGTAACGGTCAAAGGTCTCATCCTTCGAAGCCATCTCTTCACTCGGGTAAGCCGTTATTTCAATCGGCTGATCCGTATCAATTGATAACTCAAAGTGTGTCGCCGTTTTTTCAATTCCGGCCTGATGTTCGACCTTATACCAGTATGTATTCTTTTTCTCTACTCCGGTTTCAAGAACTGTTTCCTGTCCTGCTTTTAATAAGACCGCTTCCGACAATTCACTTGCCGCTGCCGTTTTCACAGCTGATGGTCCGATTCCGAGTGTCAGAATCAAACAGCTCAGCATGAGCCAAATCGTTAACTTTTTCACGATGTTCCTCCTCAAGATATGATCTTACATTGTTTATAGTATAAACAATATTTGGATAAAATGGATAGTTATTTTCGAAGCGGCTACCTTACATTTTCGAAAGAAAAAGGGACTTTTCACAAAAGTGAAAAATCCCTTTTAGCTGATTATTTAAATTCAGAAGCATACTGACCGTAACCTTCTTTTTCAAGATCGGCTTTCGGAACGAACCGTAAAGCAGCTGAGTTCATGCAGTAACGTAAACCGGTCGGCTCGGGACCATCGTTAAAGACATGTCCAAGGTGGGCATTTCCGTGCCGGCTTCTGACTTCCATCCGCTTCATGCCTAAAGCAAAGTCGCTTTTTTCAATGATGTTTCCTTTTTCTAACGGTCGGATGAAGCTCGGCCAACCAGTTTTCGAATCGAATTTATCTTTTGATGAAAATAACGGCTCACCGGAAATCAAATCGACATAAATCCCGTCTGCTTTTAAATCATGGTACGGATTATCAAAAGCAGGCTCCGTTCCATCTTCCTGGGTGACTTTATACTGAATATCCGTCAATTTCGCTTTGATTTGATCGTCGGTTAATTTCGAATACTTCGGTATATCCAGTTTTGGCTGATCATTCCAATATTGATTGATGAACTCATCACGTCCGGACGCTGCCCGGTAGAATTTATATTTCTTTTCACTCTTCAAGTAATAATCTTGATGATACGCTTCCGCCTCATAAAACGGACCGGCTTCAATCAACGGTGTGACAATTTTTTTATCAAAGATACCGCTCGCAGCCAAATCCTTCTTCGATTGGTCCGCAATCTGTTTTTGTTCCGCATTCGTGTAGAAAATCGCTGTCGTATACGACTCACCCTGATCAACAAATTGACCGTTCGGATCGGTCGGATCGATTTGACGCCAGTACACATCCAGCAGTTGTTTATACGAAATAACATCAGGATCAAACGTAATCAGGACCGCTTCCCGGTGACCGGTCGTCTCCGCCGATACTTGGTTATACGTCGGATCTTTCACTTCTCCGCCGGTATAACCGGAAACCACTGACTTAACCCCTTTTAACTCTTCAAACGGCGGCTCCATACACCAGAAGCAACCACCTGCAAGAATGGCTGTTTCTTCTTTAACATATGTCAGCTCTTTACTGCCGCTTGATTTTGCCTGTTGCTGCTGAAAGATAAAGTAGCCGCCAATCATAATGGCAATCAATGCTACGACTGAAAGAATCGTCAACATTCGTTTTTTCATCTCCCTCCGCCTCCTTTTTTAAGCTTACGTCCCCCGTTGCCTGACGGATGTCTTTTTTCTAATGTACCTTGATTTCCCACAGTTTGTCGCCCGGTCTGCTTTTACTCAGCACATTAAAAAGGGGATTTATCTTTTTTAGACAGGGAATAACATAAAAGAATCCAAAAACACCAGGAGGGGTATTTATGTTTGATTACACTGTCAGTTCCAACCATTCAACGGAAGAAACGATTGAACGTCTGAAGACAGCACTTGCCGAGATTTCGTTCGGAGTCTTATGGGAGTTTGATTTAGCGAAAAAGTTCGCTGAAAAAGAGTTACCGTTTGAAGACCGATACCACATCCTCGAAGTCTGCAATCCGAAAGAAGCCCACCGTGTCTTATCGGCTGAACGACGGGCCGGCTACTTCTTACCGTGTAAACTCGCTGTCTATACGGAAGATGGACAAACGAAAATCGGCATGCCGCGCCCAACGGCACTGATTGGTCTGGTCAAAGAAGATGAGTTAAAACAAGTCGCACTTGATGTCGAACGACAACTGGTTGATGTCATTGAAAAGAGTCGTCTGTAACTCCTCAAAAAAAGAGCCTGACTCAAAAGTCAGTCTCTCTAAAGAAAAGAATCACTCTTTTTACGCTACTCCTACAGGAAAAAGCGCAAGACGACTTGCGCTGTCAGAGACAAACGAGCCCCGCTTTCCTGCCTGAACGAGGCAGGAAAACTGGCTTGTGTCTCGCCTGAGGAAAGGGCGTGAAAGAACGAGTGATTCTTTTTTGAGTCAGCCCTTTGATGTTCTTTTACAAGATATCAATCCAAATTTTAATGGCTGTCGCTAAGATTAAAACCGCAAGAATGATTTGCAGAACTTTTGTATTCATCTTTTTTCCGGCAATTGCGCCAAGCGGTGCCGCAATCAGACTGGCGATAACCATGATGGCTGCCGGTCCCCAGTCGACCTGCCCTGTTGTAATTTTTCCGATCGTTGCACCGATTGACGAGATAAACGTAATCGCGAGCGACGAAGCAATTGTCATCCGGGTCGGGATTTTTAAGACGACGAGCATGATTGGAACAAGCAAGAAGGCTCCCGCCGCCCCAACAATTCCTGCCCCCACACCAACGATAAATGCGGCACTCGCTGCAATCCCTTTATTGAAACGAACTTGATCGAGCGGAATGTCATCCAGTCCTTTTTTCGGTACGAACATCATGACAGCTGCCGTCAAAGCGAGAATACCGTAAACGAGATTGATTGTATTTTCCGCGAGCACATTCGATCCGTAGGCACCAATAAAACTTCCGATCAGAATGGCACCACCCATCGTGACAATCAATGACTTATTCAAGTAACCGCCCTTTCGATACGCCCAAACCCCACCGATAGTCGCGAAAAAAACTTGAATCGCACTGATTCCGGCTACTTCATGGGCCGAAAAGGCGGCAAATCCGAGGATTGGCGGAATGTATAACAGCATCGGATACTTGATGATTGAGCCACCGATTCCGAGCATTCCTGAAATATAGGATCCAACAAATCCAATCAAAAAAATTGTGATGATAAAACCAATTTCCATTCGATTCACTCCTTTAAAAAAGGAGGACTGTCGCCAGCCCTCCTTCAACTTGAATTACCCTTTTTGGATCCAGAATTTCAAGACACTGGCCTCTTCTTCGTGTTTGACCAGCTCATGACCACCTGATTTTGCCCACGCTTGTAAATCGTTTTTCGCACCTTTGTCTGTTGCATGGATTTCAAGAATTTGTCCCGATTCAAGTCCTGCGATAGCTTTTTTTGTTTTGACGATTGGCATTGGGCATGCAAGCCCTTTAGCGTCGAGTACGAGTTCTGATTTCATAATGATAATTCCTCCTGAAGTAAATTGTTTTTTTAGTTTAGCGAACCGCACAGCGGTTTGGTCCGACTTCCATTTCGCGTTGTGCTTCGAGATCCGGGGTCTGTTTTCCCATATTGGTCTCGCGGATTTCCTGATACGCATTTGGTTGCGGTGGCAAGTTTTCTGTCACCATTTTTCGGAATGTTTCTTCATCTTCAATATTCAAACCGTGATTGTTCGCGAGTAATACATCAAGTTTTTCCGCTACACTGCCGTCTTCGTTTAATTCTTCAATCAACATGAAGTGAGCAGGTAGCACGATAAGATTTTTTGAAAGTTCGCGATACGTGTTGTAGAGCGAATCCCGCAGGTCGCCGACCCAGTCTTCTGCAAGACCGGCTAAATCCGGACGACCAATCGAATCGATGAACAGAATGTCACCCGTCAAGAGATACCGATTATCGACGACAAACGAAGTTGAGCCGATTGTATGTCCCGGGGAATACAGAGCCCGGACATCAATTTGTGTATCACCTACCTGAACGTGGCTTCCATCTTCAAGCGCGGCATAGTCAAATGTGACATCTGTCGCGTCTTTTGGCGGCAACCAGTATGTCGCTCCTGTTTTTTCAGCAATCTCGCGTCCACCGGAAATATGGTCGGCATGAAGATGCGTGTCGAAAACATGCGTGATTTCAAGCTGACGCTCTTTTGCATAGTCGAGATAGACATCCGTCATTCGTGTTGCATCAACCAGGACAGCTTCGCCTTCGGAAATGATCATATATGACAAGCAGCCTTTACCAATCCGGACGAATTGAACGACTTCTCCGCGATCTGCCCCTGTTTCGTTTAATGCTCCGAGCGAAATCGGCTCAAGGTGTTCGCTCCAGGCTTTCATACCACCTGCGAGATACGAGACGGTCCGTCCTGCTTCTTCCAATAGATCCGCGACAAAAATCGAAGATCCTTCTTTTGCACAAACGACCAGCACGTCCTGATCCGTCGGCAGTTGATCCAAAATGTCTTCGACACCATCGAGCAAATCAAAGTACGGAACATTTAAATAAGAAAACTGTTCGCCTTCAATTTTCCAGTCTTGAAACGCGTCTTCATTCCGGACGTCCAAAATAAATAATTTTTCACGGCGAATGATTTTTTGCGTCACTTCTTTTGTTGTCATTGCTTGTGCCATCTGTCTGATTCCTCCTGATCGTAATTTACGAATTAAACGGTTTGATTTGTGTCGTACTTCCAGTCACTCATACCGGGAACAACGTTCTGTACATTAAATCCTTTAGCCGCCAGTTGTTGGCAGGCCAGGTCACTCCGGCTGCCCGTCCGGCAAACGACATAAATCGTTTTCGACGAATCGAGTTCTTCGGTGCGTTCTTCCAGTTCACCGAGTGGAATGTTTACCGCATTCGGGATATGTGCAAAAGCATATTCCGCCGTTTCCCGGACATCGAGAACAAGTGTATCGGCGTTTTGACGAGCGGCTTCAACCGTCTCGTTATTGACGACTTGGTCGAACGCCGGTGCTTCCTGGTCACTGCCCGAAGCTTTCCGGACGTAATGACGCAGGACATCACCGTCTTCAATCGTTCCAAGGTATTGATTGCCTGTACTGTTCGCCCAGGCCCGGAGATCGGCTGTCGATCCCTTATCTGTCGCTTGAACTTCCACGACTTGACCCGGTTCAAGCGTCTTCATCGTCTTTTTTGTCCGGACGATCGGCATCGGGCAAGCTAAACCGCGTGCATCAAGTACGATATCTGTTTTAATTGTCTGCAAAAGTATTCTCTCCTTTTACCTCTGGGGGTATAATTAAGATTAAAAAAATTAGTTGGTTTTACCTTCGTACGACATCATACCGCCATCCATATTGATAACATCAAAGCCTTGTCCTTCAAGATAGGTTGCTGCACGGCCACTGCGGGCACCAGAACGGCACACCATGACGTATTGTTTTTTCTTATCGAGTTCATTCATTTTAAATTCAACGAGACCGAGTGGAATATGAATCGCTTCCGGAATTTTTCCTTCTTTGACTTCGTCCACTTCGCGGACGTCAATGATGTTCAATTGTTCCCCGTTTTCAAGCTTTTCCTGTACTTCTTTTGCTGTAAGTCGTTTCATTTGTAGTTCCTCCTCCTATTTTTTAATGCCACGCATTCATTCCGCCTGACACTTCTGTTACGTTGGTATATCCTGCTTTTTTTAATTGTTTGACCGCTTGTTTACTGCGCATGCCGCTCTGACAAATCACGACAACTTCTTTGTCTTTCGGAATCTTATCGAGTTGCGTCGGCAATACTTGAAGCGGAATGTTCTTAAATCCTTTAATATGATTTCCTTTGAATTCGCCCGGTGTCCGGACATCCAAATAAAATCGGTTACGGTCACCTAAATGCTGCTTCAAGTCGGACGTCGACAATTTGTTGACGCCTTTCGTTGGTGCAAACATGCGATAGGCGAGAAAAGCGACAATCACCAGAAATACGATGGTCAAAATGTCCACTTACATCAGTCCTCCTCGAGATTAGATAAACAGGTTGACGTTTCCGTCTTCAGCATCAGCGAGATACGCGGCGACACCGGCATATTCGATGCCGTCATGCAATTCTTCTTGTTTTAATCCGAGCAGATCCATTGTCATCGTACAGGCAACCAACTTCACGTCTTGTTCTTTTGCCAGTTCAATTAAATCTGGAAGTGGCATCGCGTTGTGTTTTTTCATGACGTTTTTGATCATCTTTTGACCAGCACCACCAAAGTTCATTTTTGAGAGCGGCATTTTGTCGGCACCGCGCGGCATGAATTTACCAAACATTTTTTCAAGTAGTGTTTTATCCGGTTGAATCGGCTCGTCTTTACGCATCGCGTTTAATCCCCAAAATGTATGGAAAATCGTGACCTCATGGTCGTAAGCGGCTGCTCCGTTGGCAATGATATACGCTGCCATGACCTTATCGTAATCTCCACTGAACAATACAATCGTTGTTTTTTTAATCTCTGACATCTGAAAAATTCCTCCATCTATTTTACCCTATAGGGTATTAATCATTGTAAATTTTTTTATCTGCTCTTCAGTAAAAGTTGAACAGCTTCTGCTACAGACTGTTCGTGATTATCAGCTGTTTCGTCATTCGTAACACAATCGATGAGGTTTTCACTCACGACGAGTCCGATGACGCGATCAATCGCGCTCCGTGTCGCACTCAGTTGAGTGACAACATCTTTACAGGACGCTTCTTCTTTCATCATTCGGGTAATACCGTGAAGCTGACCTTCAATTCGGTTCATCCGATGAATGATTTTGTCTTCATATACTTTTTCCATGTGAAGAACACTCTCCTTTTTTCCGTGTGACCTTTGTCATATCTGTTGGCTACATTCCATACAATAATACCTACAGGGGTATATGTCAACATATAAAATTCAATCTTTTATATTTCATTTCGCCAAATCAATCCAAAAGATGATTTTTTAATGCAAAACGAACCAATTCATGCTTATGTTTGATGTTTAACTTTGTCATGATTCTCGCCTTATGATTTTCTACTGTCTTTGGGCTGATAATCAGTTTTTCTGAGATTTCAATATTCGTATATCCTAATGCCGTTAAATGAACGATTTCCAGTTCACGCCGTGACAACTTTTTTTTATGTTGTCTTCTTCCAAGCAATTGGTCAATTTCTTGGTTGGATAAAGAAGTTTGATAGTACACCTGTCCGCTGTATACCTTTTTAATGGCACCAGATAATTCGGATATATCACTGCTTTTGGATAGATAGCCGGGTATATTTTGTTCAATTGCTTTTCGAACATAGGCATCTTCATCATGCATCGTCAATAAGATGATTTTACTTTCAGGAGCTTCTTCTTGTAAGGCACGACTTGTCACGAATCCATCCAATCCACCCGGCATCGTAACATCTAACAAAATAATATCTGGTTGATATTGAATGGCTAACTTTATTGCTTCTCCACCTTCTTCTGCTTCCGCGACTACTTCTAAGCAAGAATCCTTTTCAATCAATAAACGTAGTCCGTTACGGATAAGTGCATGGTCATCTACGATTAACAGGCGAATCATCCGATTTTTCATTCAAATACCTCCTTCAAATTTAATTTAATGCGGATGCTGGTTCCCTGTCTCTTATCACTGGTGACATCAGCCGTTGCACCAATTGCTGACGCTCTC
Source organism: Exiguobacterium artemiae (assembly GCF_033342815.1). Lineage (GTDB taxonomy): Bacteria > Bacillota > Bacilli > Exiguobacteriales > Exiguobacteriaceae > Exiguobacterium_A > Exiguobacterium_A artemiae_A. The sequence continues at coordinate 237,938 of NZ_JAWPEN010000002.1, read as the reverse complement.
TCTTGTATGTGCTGTAACCCTAAACCAGATTGATGGTGCTTTACATCAAATCCCGCTCCATTATCTTGAATCACTAAAAGTAGATATTCATTTGATTCAATCAGTCGAATCACAATACGCGTTGGATCTGCATGTTTTAAACTGTTCATGACCGATTCCTGGACGATTCGATACAGGTTGATTTCAATTGTCGCCTTTAATCGAATTGTACGAAGAATATATTCTGCTTTAAATTGAATGTTTGGCTTTTGTTTACGAAATCCGTCCAACAGACTGTCAAGAGCGACTTCTAATCCGAATTGATCAAGTTCTAAAGGTCTCAGTTGTTTCGAATACAAACGTAAGTCTGACATGACTCGCTTCATTTCAGAAGAGACTTCATTTAAATATGCTGTTGTTTTAGGATCTACAGTATCTGTTTTCAAAGAGTCTAGTGCAAGCGATAAACCAAACAATGATTGTCCTACTCCATCATGTAACTCCATCGCCAAACGTTTATGCTCTTCTTCACGGGCAGCAATCAGTTGTTGAACCATCTGTTGTCGCATTTCATGCTCCTGCTGTTTTTTTCGTTCGGAAAAATCACGCAGTACTAACAGGTAATAAGTCGCCCCGGTTTGATTATCGTATAGAATCTTTGCAGTACTCATTTCCACATCCACCAGTTCTCCTGAGTAAGTGGGCATCTCAGAAGAAAAATAAGGCGACTGTTCATGTGTCACTAAATAACAGCGTTCTTGTCCTGACGGTATTTGCCGGTGTTGACAAAACGAACAATAGGGAACCAGTCCACCTAACCGCCACCCTGTCAATTTTTCAGCAGATGGATTTAGCGCTACAATATTCCGTTTTTGATCCATTACGATGATTCCATCTTGAATGACCTGAAAAATCTGTTGCCCAAGTTGATCAATTTCCATACTAATACCTCCTTACTGAAAAACGACCATGCCTCGTAAGACACAGCCGTTAATTATTTTCATCTTACGATTGAACGACAGGTTTGTCAGCTTTCTTCCACCCCTGATATCCTCCATTTAAATTATAAACTTGTTCAAATCCTGCTCGTTTCATGAGACTTGTCGCAATGGAAGAACGTGCCCCAGATTGACACTGCATCACGATTTTTTTATCTTTCGGTACCTGTTCAAGTTGATCTTCAAGCGTCCCTAACATGATGTGATGAGCCCCTTCAATATGACCCGCATCCCATTCAGACTGATTTCTGACATCAATCAAATAAACGTCATTTTTATTGAGGTGCTCTTGTAATGTCATTGCGTCGATTTCCGGATATTGTTCTGTAAAGGACACTTTCTCAGCATCCAAATATCCAGCGATTCGATCTACACCAATCGAATGAAGGGTTTTTAGAATATCTTCTATTTGATCCTCATATGCAATCAATACAAGATCCTGGTCGTAAGGCAACAACCATCCTGACCAATTCGCAAATGATTTATTGTACGGAAGATTCAACGTTCCTTTTTTAAATCCTGCTTGATACGCTTTAGCTGATCGTGTATCGATGATGACATGATCCTGTCCCCCGTGCGTCAGTTTCGGAATTTGTTCCGTCTCATCGACAAGTTCTGGTCCCCTTTTATTTACCCGTTTCATTACTGCAAAATATGTCGGGGGTTCTGGTTGACCTGATAAAAGTTCTTGCACAAACTGATCTTCATTATCAATTTTCAGAGCCCAATTGTTTATTTTTTCATATCCTACAGTCGTCATTGGAACGGCACCTAATGATTTCCCACAGGCACTTCCTGCTCCATGCCCAGGCCATACTTGGAGATAATCAGGAAGCTCGCGGAATCGGGACAGTGACTGATACATTGAGTGCGCCCCGCTCTCAGCTGTACCCTGGACTCCAGCAGCCTTTTCTAATAAATCTGGACGTCCAACGTCACCGACGAATACAAAGTCTCCTGTGAATATACCCATAGGTACAGATGAACCGCCACCCTCATCCGTTACAACAAAACTAATGTGTTCTGGTGTATGTCCGGGTGTGTGTAGGACATCAAACCGTATATTTCCTACGTAAAAGGTATCTCCATCCTTCAGCAACACTATTTTTTGTGGCATTTCGTATTGGTAAGTCCAATCGTTCCCGCCTTCATCTGAAAGATAAAGCTGGACATCATGTTGCGCAAGTTGACGAGCACCCGAAACAAAATCTGCATGAATGTGTGTTTCAGTAGCAGCTGTAATGCGTAGCCCTTCTGCTTTTGCAATCTCGTGATACTGCGAGATATCGCGAGCCGGATCAATCACGATTGCTTCTCCTGTCCGTTGGCATCCGACAATATACGAAAATTGAGCGAGCTTTGAATCAAAACATGAGCGGAAATACATCTCTTGTCATCCCTTTCTTTTTTGATTTAAATCCACTACGTCCATAAAACTCTCTATATATATAAAACTTTTTTTCCACATCGGATGTTTGATTAATCGCCAGATTCGCCGTAAAGAAATTCGCTTTTTCCGAGTTTCTTTCATTTCATAATGGAGTCTTGTTTCTTCTAAAAGCGGAATTTTCGGCCGAGCCATTAACAGTTCTTGCATGGTCCGTTCGTCTTCGAGTACAGACTTGGCAAAGAGCAGTCCTGTCATTCCTTGCTTTAGAAGCGGGGCGACTTCCGGAAGAAGACGTGCAATATCCAATAAGGCGTCAACATGCACTTTTGTTAGTCCAGTTTGACCTATTCTCCGTTCCACTTCTTTCGTAAGCGGTACAATGGATTCTTTATCTTGTATGACATGTTCAGCAAAACTGACACTTTTCTCTAATTGCTCCAATCGTGAAACGAGAACCGGTAAATCTCTCAAGAGTTGTGCCAATGCTGCTTGTTGTTCCGGTTCCTGTAATAAGGTTTCTACCGGATTCGGATCTTTCATCTCGATTCCCATGTCTCTCCTCCTCACATTAAGCCTTTAAGCATGCCGTCCCAATATAAAATAGGTAAAAAGTGTTTTTTCACTAAAAACATCGAGAGCCTCTCTTCTGACTGATCAATCGGAAAACTTTCTGCCGGTTGTTTATCGTAATCAAATTCCGCCATTACCAAGCTTCCATATCCTGTAACGAGTGGACAAGATGTATATCCGTCATATTCTGCTTCCGCAGATTTTTGATGCTCCATAAGACGGATCAAATTTTCTACGACAACCGGTGCTTGTTTGCGGATTGCTGCTCCGGTTTTCGAAGTTGGCAGATTGGAGCAGTCCCCTAATGCAAATACATTTGGGAAACGATCATGTTGCAGGGTTTTCGCATTAACATCGACCCACCCTGTATCATCCGTAATCGGGCTATTTTTCAAAAAATCCATCGGTCCCATCGGTGGCGTGACATGTATTAAATCAAAGTGATGGATAAACCGTTCTTTTGTGTCTAAATTTTCAAACGTTGCTACTTGTTTTGGTCCATCGATTTCGATCAGTTCTGTTTTAAAATGAGTCTGAATGTTTTTTCGGCGAACAACCTCATTTAAAGTTTTCTCATATCGGGGAACCGCAAACATATTCGGAAGTGCTGTCATGAAGTGGACACTTGACTGACGACGAACACCGTGTTCTTCAAAATACTCTTCTGCTAAATACATGATTTTTTGTGGAGCCCCGCCACATTTAATCGGTGTACTCGGCATTGTAAATAGTGCCTCGCCACCTTTAAAATTAGAAATTGCCTCCCAGGTTGAAGCGACGGTATCAAACGAGTAGTTACTGCATACACCATTTTTTCCAATCGTTTCACGCAGTCCCGGAATCGCTTCCCAGTTCAACTGAATCCCACCGGCAATAATAAGATACTCATATTGAACAGCCGTCCCTTCTTCTGTCACAAGATGGTTTTCTTTAGGTATAAAAGTTGTTACACTCTCCTGCAACCAACTCGCACCTTCCGGAATCAAAGAAGCCATCGGACGGGCAGTCGACTCTTTTTTCACATCTCCGGCACCGACTAAGGTCCATAACGGTTGATAGTAATGTTGTTCTGCTGGATCAATCAATAACACATGTCCCTTAAGTGCAGGACGTTTTCGTAACAACTGCGCTACAGCTGTAATACCTCCTGAACCTGCTCCGACAACAACAATTTTTGCGCTTTGATTCATACCCATTATCGTATCCCCCTTCAAATATGTTCCAGTACACTTTCATCTTAATGAAAACGTTATCTTGAGGATATAGGGGGATTCCCCTAAGTTCGATTGCTTAAAAAGAAATAGGTTTTCATCCTTCTTCATCATCCCTTAACATACAAGAGACACCTTATGGAGAGAAAGGGGTTCTAAAATGTCTGATATCACAATCTGGATTGCTTTTTTCGGAGGAGTCGCTTCGTTTTTCTCTCCTTGTATTTTCCCACTGTTACCGGCTTACATCAGTCATCTAACGGGAGGTCAACTCAAACAAACAACATTTATCGTCAATCGGAAAATCTTATTTGTCCGTTCCATCGGCTTCATTTCTGGATTCAGTCTAATTTTTATTGTTTTTGGGGCCTCCGCCAGTTACTTAGGACAATTATTGACCGACTATCGTATTTGGTTGATGCAGTTTTCAGGTCTACTCATCATTGTTTTCGGTCTTCATACTGCCGGCTGGCTGGAGATTAAATGGTTGATGTATGAGAAACGTTTTCATGTCGAAAAGCCGTCAAAAGGATTTTTCAGTTCAACACTGATTGGAATGGCCTTTGCGAGTGGTTGGTCACCGTGTGTCGGTATTTCACTTTCAACTATTCTTCTGTTGGCGGGAAACACTGATACGCTGGAACAGGGTATGTTTTTGTTGATTGCCTATTCAACCGGGATGGCTATTCCCTTTCTCATCATTTCATTTGTCGTATCCTATTCACTTCGCTTTTTACGATTAATGAATCGACAGCTGGGTAAAATTGCTCTTATCAATGGAATAATGATGGTGGCCCTAGGTTTTCTTGTCTTAAGTGGACAATTACAAAAAATCAGTGCGTGGTTAGCTCAATATTCGTTATTTTGAATGAAGAAAAGGAGATATTTGTGATAAATCAAATGTTAGTCGGAAAATCCGTTTTGATTGTAGAGGACGATATTAAAATTAGGGAACTATTAAAAATTTATTTACTTCAGGAAGGGTATGAGGTTTTGGAGGCAGGAGACGGGATCGAGGGAAAACAAATGATTGAATCATATGATCCCTGCATCGTCTTGTTGGATCTCATGTTGCCTAAGCTGAACGGGGAAGCGCTTTGTCAGTGGATTCGTGAAGATTTTAAAAGCTTGATGCCCGTCATCATGATTACAGCAAAAGTGTCTGAACAAAGTAAGCTACACGGTTTTGATTTAGGCGCGGATGATTATATAGTTAAACCATTTAGTCCTGCAGAAGTCATGAGTCGAATTGCAGCTGTCTTAAGAAGAACAGCAAGTCGTTGCGGTAAGTTAAGTTTTACAGGTTTTTTACTTAAACCGTTACGCGGGGAAGCTTTTATTAATGGGGATAAACTCCATCTCACCTCTTTTGAGTTTAAGCTTTTGCATGTTTTGATGCAGCACCCTAACCAAATCATGACTCGTTCCCAACTTCTCGATCATATTTATTTGGCCCATGAAAAAGAAGTGAATGATCGAACAATAGATGTTCATATTCGAAATTTACGTCATAAAATTCAGGAAAAAACAGATATATCTTATATTCAAACCATCCGGGGAATGGGGTATAAATTTGTCAGTTCTTAAATCCTTTGCTTCTTCCTTATTATCCCGCGTTCTCGCTTTAAACACATTATTGTTAGTACTCACCGTTTTCATCGCCGGTTTGTCGCTGACTCAATATGCTTGCTATGTGGTCACCGAACAACATTTGTCTGGAACATCTCTTAATTCCAAACTCTATACATTTTTCTTTTATATCAGTTTTGCTTTAATCTCATTTGGTATCTTTTTGCACTTTCTGTCTCTTCGTCGTTTATTGCGACCGATTCGATTTTTGTCTCAATCGGTTCTCCAGTTTAAGGAACGACGAAAGATTGTTTCGATTCCAGGTTCTGCAAGTCAAGATATTCAACTGCTCTCTCATAATTTTAGAGACATGATGTTAACCATTAAAGAAGCGGAACAAACCCAGGAGGAATTTTTACGTGATTTAGCTCATGAACTTCGAACGCCTCTCACTAATTTAAACGGATATCTTGAGGCTTTAAAACAAGGAACCGTTTTAGGGACACCTGATCTTTATGCTTCTTTACTAGAAGAATCTCAACGGATGACACGTCTTTTGAATCAACTGAATGAATTAGAGCACTGGGAACGTTCGTCTTCCCATATCATTTCTAATTCTGTTTCGATGGCCCGACTACTCAGCGAAACATTGCTCCATTATGAACTTCCTTTACAACAAATTTTTCAGGATATCGCCGTTTCCATTGAGGATGCCGAACTATCAATCGATCGTGATGCCGTATTTCAAATATTCGCAAACGTCATCCAAAATATTTTAGATTACAATACAGGATCCACGTTTCAAATTACAGGAAAAAAAACAGACTTGTCTTATCAGCTGATTTTTTCGCATACCGGTCAGTACATTGCACCTGAAGAAAAAGAACGTATCTTTGAACGTTTTTATCGTTGCGACACTTCCCGTACACTACGAACAACCGGTGCAGGATTAGGACTTGCAATTACTCGGCGGATTTTACATTCTCAACATGCCACTATTCAATTGGAGACTGATGGATATCAACATCACTTTCAGATTGAATGGCTTTTTTCTTCTTAACTTCATCGTTGCTTAACAATCAAATTGAACACTAGGAGTCGAAAGGAGTGTTATAAATGCACTTTGTCATTCAGGAACAAACAGTTGAAGGTCAATTTTCGAATGATATGTTATCCGTCTCGTCTGATCCGGAGAAAGGATTTCGGCCACTTGAGCTTTTCGTTACCTCCCTTGCCGGTTGCAGCGGAACGCTACTCCGAAATTTACTTCACAAAAAAAGAATTGCTTATACCAAGCTGATGATGGACGTCACGATCACACGGGATCCAGAACGCGCCAATCGAATCTCCTCCCTCCGTTTTCAAGTCACTGTAGAGGGGGAAATCACACCAAAACAATGTGCTACTTTATCTCCACTTGTTCTGAATAACTGCGGCATGATTCAGTCTGTCATCGATAGTATCGATATCACGTTCATGATTGAACCGTCTGATGAACAATGAATACTTCCAAGTGGAACAATTTTCGATTTCTTATATTTGGCTAGCAGTTATTTTAGCATTTCTCTTACTTGCAGGATTAGGCTGGCTATCTTTTCGACACCTTCCAAGAGAATGGCTGCTTAACAGTTTTATGTTGTACATTTTGATTTGGAAAGGAAGTTATGCATTATTCCATCTATCCCTCGTTCTTGATATGCCGGGATCTCTGCTATTTTTCCATGGTGGCTACAGAGGACAATTGCTTGCTGTAGGAGGACTGTTGATTTATTGGCTTAAGGTAATGAAGTATGAAACTGCAAAATTCCTGCCCTATTTTTCTATCTCGTATCTTCTTCAGTTTGAATTTGTTTTAGCGATACTTTACGGGCGTCCCTTACTTTTAATGATGTATTTGACTCTCTCATTCATTCTGATCAGTTATCAATATTGGTCATTCATTCCCTTTGAATGGTTGATCGTCGCTTTTTTACTTCATCTATGTATTCAAAGTATATTTAGTGTGATCGATTGGAAAGCTATTTCATTTCAAATTCTTTTAGTCGGAACTAGCTTTGTCGTTACTCAACTAAAACAATCGAAAGGAGCTTACGATGCCTCGACATAAAAAAATTGCCGCTGTACTAATACTTTTATTGGCACTTGGCTTAATCGGAATCAATCTTTACGACAACCAACAAGCAAAAAAACAAGCCGCTCAAGAAAAACAGCGAACGACTATACTTGAAAAAACCCAAGTGGATAAAACGGAGGAAAAAAAAGAACGCGCTACAGATTTTTCCTTACAGACCACTGATGGAAAAACCATCCGTTTATCCGATTATCGTGGAAAAAAAGTGATCTTAAATTTTTGGGCAACGTGGTGCCCACCATGTAAGGCCGAGATGCCACATATGCAAAAATTTTACGAAGCACATCATGACGAAGTCGAAGTTATTGCTGTTAATTTAACATCTTTAGATAATGGAAATGCCGCATTGGAAAAATTCATTCAGGACTACAAACTTTCTTTCACCATTCCTTTAGATAGGGATGGTGAAGTCGGTAACCAGTATAAAGCATACACAATCCCTACAAGTTACCTGATTGATGCAGATGGATTCATTGAACAAAAAATAATTGGTCCGATGAACGAAGAAATGATGGAAGAATTGATTACCTCACACGGATAAACTGTAAGTGCTCGAAAGCAGGTAAATCAATTTCTAGTAATGCAAATAAAAGTAGGCTCACGTACGCGAGCCTACTTTTATTTGCATTACTTTTTTAGTTTTTCGATACAGAATCTATCGGATAGGACAAGTCATCTGGTGGATCTCCATTAGGATAATCCTTTTCTTTTCCTTTCATGACCGGACGACCAACAGAATTGATATATGCAGCAACATCAATCGCTTGTTGTTTCGTCAATCCTCCCGTCTCGACTCCGCCCATTGGCTCTTTTGGCATATAGTTTTGAATGAATCCGGCTGTCGTCCGTAGTCGATTCATTCCGGCACCATCATTATAGGAATTTTCACCATATACCGCGAGACCATGAGACTCCGCTTGCGTGGAACCATGACAGGCCATACACGAATTCGAATAGATTTCCTTACCATTCGTTAAATCGGGTTTTGGTAAGTCACCTTTCATGGCAACTTCTGTCCACGGTCGTTCTTTGATTCCATCCGGTATATCTTTAGAAAGAAAATCTAAATACGCTACAATAGCTTTAATTTCTTTTCCGTTTAAGTCGAGTTTTGTTCCATTCATACTTCGGGTAAAACATCCGTTGACCCGTTCTTCGATTGACACATTTTTCCCCGCACGTTTATTGTATTGTGGATATTCCTTCGTCACTCCAACTAAATCGAGTGACCCACCTGTTGCTCCTGTCGCATGACAACTTGCGCAAGACATTGTACTTCCTACATGATCTGGAAGCAGACTGCTTGTGTGATTAATATAATCTCGTCCTCGTTTAATCTCGTCCCCGTTAGCTTCTTGTGTTAATGTATTTAAGCTAGGTCCATGTGCTGCCTGAATGACTTTTTCTTCTGTTGGAGCCAAGAATCTAGCCCATATTAAAATACCAACAATGAAGAGTACCGACACTGCAACAATCCATTTTTCTTTCTTCATCAGAACCCCTCCCCCCTACTATCAATTTCCGAAACGAATCTACCATATTATACCACCCACTTTTCTCCGTTCCTTATAGGTTTAATTAATCAAACAAATAAAGAAACGTAATAGCTAATTTTAAGCATTTTATTCGGTTACTTGTTTTTTATGGTCTCTTCAATCCATTTTAATGCGAGTCGAGAAGGCTGTTCTTTCGGAATCGCAAATTGAAATGTTCGATTTTCGATGTCTTCCGCATAGACTTGATACTCTTTCAACTTTTTTAAGGGTTGAATAAATCGTTCAGACAGAGTCGAAATGCCTGTCCCATTCATGATCAATTGTCGAATCAAATGATTAGAGTGAACTGTTATCGTTTTGTGAGGTTCGATTTTTTGCTCATCCAACCATCGGATTAAGGCGGTACGTGCAGCAGAACCTTCTTCCCTAAAAATCCATGTAGCTTTTGACATGTTCAATCCTGTCCTTCCAATAACGTATAGCTGATCTTTTGCAAACGGAATGCAGTTGATGTTTTGAATCAATGGATCCCCTTCAACGAGTCCGATATCAATCTCATGATGTAACAACGCCTGTTCGACTTGATCATGGTTCATGATTCTTGCATCAATCGAGACATCCGGATAGGCAATCAAAAAATCATGAATCATCTCTTCTAACATCGTTTCATAAATCGTATGTGTAGAGGCAAGACGAAGTGTTCCCCGAACAAAACCTTTTAATTCGTCTAACTCTAATTGCATTTGTTCTGCTTGAAACAACATCTCCTTTGCATGATGATAGACGACCCATCCTGCATCTGATACTTCAATCGACGTATTAAATACATGCCGCAACAATAATGGCTGTTCCACTTCCTCTTCTAATCGTTTCAAGTGAACACTGACAGTCGGTTGTGAAATAAATAATTGTTCAGCCGTTCGTGTAAAGTGTTTTGTCTCGACAAGTGTAACGAACGTTTTTAACTCATGAAGTTTCATTCTATCTACCACCTTAATTAATTTTTATAATCATTATCATTATTATAATTCATTTTCATAATAATTTCTCTTCGACTACACTAGATAAATAACGATATATGAAAGAAGGGATTTTATGGAATTCGTACTATTTATTTTACTCGGTGCCGTCATCGGCATCTTATCCGGCTTTTTCGGAATTGGCGGCGGCATCATTTTGACCCCACTCTTATTGATACTTGGTTATGCGCCCAGCACAGCAATCGTCTTAAGTCTTCTGCTGACACTTGCTTCTACGATGACCGGAACGGTTTCACATCTCCGTCTTAAAAATTTCCATCTGCGTGACGCGTTGACGGTCGGAATTTCCGGGATTGTCGGTTCAGCGGTCATTACGCCGGTCGTCTTTTGGATGGAACAGCACACAGGTGCAGACGCCATCATTTCAGGTCTGTATATCATCTTGCTCATCTGGTTCGCTATTCAGTTTTTAAAACCGGCCACACGAACCGAAAGTGAACATCACGTCACCGATGCTCCCCTCCTGAAGTTAGTTCTGATCGGTTTTGCTGCCGGAATCTTATCTTCATTAATGGGCGTCAGTGGTGGGTTTTTATTGACACCTCTTTTGATTGGATGGGTCGGTTTTCCACTCAAACAAGCGATCGGAACAAGTATCGCTTCAGCAACACTGATTGTTCTCGGTGGCGTCACAAGTTACTTCATTTCGGGTGCAGACGCCCCGCTTTATCTCGGAGGTGCTCTGATTATCGGTGCTTTAATCGGCTCTCCGATGGGTGCCTCGTTCCTCAATCTGTTCGACAATGCGTTCGTTCGAAAAAATTTGGGTCGGTTTTATGCCGTTGTCGCCCTCAGTGTCATCGCCAAAGTTTTAGGCTTCACGACACTGTCGCTGATTCTTCTTGGTGCATTCACTATAAGTCTGCTCGGTATGTTTCTTTATCAAAAATGGACGCAACGTCAAACAAAAGACTGCCCTTAACGGACAGTCTCTTGTTTGATTTTTTCAGGTTTTAAGACCTTGGCTTCTTTCTTTTGACGCATCCGTTCAGCGTTCATCAGTCCACCGAGCATCAGGACGACAGATGACAGATAGAACCATGTCATCAAAACGATGATTCCGGCCAGTTGTCCGTACAGACGGTCGTAACTGCCAAATTCTGCGTAATACGAGAAGAATTCAGACACAGCCTGCCAGGCAATCGTCGCAAATAAAGCACCCGGCAAAACTTGACGGACGGTCAGCCGGACACTCGGCAAGACACGGTACAACAGGATAAAGAAGACCAACAGGAACAGTGATCCGAGTCCCCAACGGAATAAAAACCAAATCCAGGAATAATTTGTGACGACATCATTAACAATGGCAAAATGTGTAATAAACCGCCGCGTTAACTTTTCGGCAACCGGAACGAGAAGCGACATCGGTAAAATGACCATCATGCCGACCGTAAAACCGAAGTCCTGCAGTAATCCTCTCCAAAACGGAACTTTCCGCGTTACTTCCAGCGCATCATTCAAGGAACGAACCAGTGACTGGACCGACATCGAAGCGAGCCAGAAGGCTGCCAGGAAACTGATTGAGGCGAGTTTCAGACCTCCGTCATCAAAAATCCCGACGACGTTTTTCCGGATTAAATCATACGTTTCCGCCGGAGCAAACGGACGGATCAAATCGAGTACGTCACCCGATGTGAACGGTAAAAAAGAGACAAGACCAACTACAAATAATAAAAACGGGAATAAGGACAACATCAGATAATAAGCAAGCTGAGCCGATTTATCAAAAAAGGCTTCACCAAAAAATCGGGCAAATACAGGTTTTAATAATGACATAACAATTTCCTCACTTTCGAATAGTTCTTTCCTCTATCCCCCTTTCCATACACTCTCTAAACTTTTAACGTCTTTTGAACTTGTAAGTAATCGTTTGACGATTATCATTTGGCACAAAGCGCAAGCAAACGGTACACTGAAGCAAGAACCCTCGTAGTGTTGGATGAAGAAAGGATTTACGCCGTGTCTACTTTACTCACTGAAGCCGAACGCTTTTTTCATGATTATATAGAACAATACCCGCAAGAGGCGTATCGCCTGCAGGAAGTACGCGAAGAAATTTTGCAGACAGGTACGTATACGCAAACGCTTCAAGAACTTACGTATGGAGCAAAACTCGCCTGGCGCAACAGTAACCGCTGTATCGGACGTCTTTTTTGGGATCAACTTCACGTCATGGACGCCCGCGATGCGTTGACAGTCGAATCGATCCGGGATGCCTTGTTCCGTCATATTTCGTATGCGACCAACGAAGGCCGGATCCGTTCAACCATTACGGTTTTCGATCCCGACCGGGTCCGTGTCTTGAACCATCAATTGATTCGCTATGCCGGATATGACACCCCGGACGGTATCGTCGGGGATCCGGCTTCAATCTCTTTCACTCAGTTGTGTGAGTCATTCGGATGGAGCGGATCCAAAACCGATTTCGATGTCTTACCGTTATTGATTGAATTCGACGGACAGATCAGCCTGCATCCGATTCCGGATGAACTGGTACTGGAAGTCACGATTCAACATCCCGATCAAAATCTGTTTGGTGACCGGACAATCAAATGGTACGCCGTGCCGATGATTTCCGATATGCGGCTTGAAGTCGGCGGTATTTCCTATCCATGTGCTCCGTTTAACGGTTGGTATATGGGAACGGAAATCGGGGCCCGAAATTTGGCCGATACCGATCGCTACGATCTTTTGCCGCTGGTCGCCAAACAACTTGGACTGAATACGTCACGGGAGCGGTCGTTATGGAAAGACCGGGCACTCGTCGAGCTCAATTATGCCGTCCTCGATTCGTTTGAACGAACCGGCGTGACGATCGTCGACCATCATACGGCAACGAAACAATTTGCCCGGTTCGAAAAAAATGAGGTCGCCTGTGAACGGGACGTGACCGGAGAATGGTCCTGGCTTGTGCCGCCGATGAGTGGTGCCGCGACGCATGTCTTCCATAAAGACTTTGATCCGACCGTCAAGCGACCAAATTTCTTCGCTCGTTCTGCTCCCGCGGAAGAACCAAGCGTTCCAAGCGGCTGTCCGTTTCATCAGGGGGTGTCCCGATGAACTACGTGGAAACACTCCGCAAACAGATCGGACATACCCCGCTGATTCTCGTCGGCGCCGTCGTTCTCGTCATCAAGGACGGACATATTTTACTTGAACAACGGAATGAAACACAGGCCCGGTTCGGACTGCCGGGCGGTCTGATGGAATGGGCGGAATCAACAGATGAAACCGCACGCCGTGAACTGTTGGAAGAAACCGGACTCGTCGCCGAAAAACTGACTTTACTTGGTGTCTATTCCGGTAAAAACTATGTCACGACGCTTGCGAACGGTGACGTCTTTCAAAGTGTCACGCTGGCTTACATTGCTTCCGAAACAACCGGAGTCTTGCGGATCAGCGAAGAAAGTTTTACTTTAACCTATTTTCCTCTGAACGATTTACCACCCAATATCGTCGGTTCGCATCGGGTGATGATTGAAGATTATTTGAACCAAAATTAATTTAGATTTTCATAAAGTAAATGACCATACGCCTTCTTCAGTAAACGAAAGAAAGGCGTTTTTGGTTTTATTTTTTATCTTTTTAACTGAGCCCCTTTTAAATGTTATAAAATGGAAGTAAGGCATACTATAAAAAGGAGGTTATACTTTGAAAAAACTACTTGTTAGCACATGTGTCGTAACTTTAATTAATTTCTTGCCAATTTATACTAAAGCGGCAACTACTTCAAAGAAAATCGATCAAACTTATACAATCGTGGACACTAAGAATAAAAAGTACACCGTTTCTGTCCGCTCTACAAAAGCATCTTGTCATAAAGCTACATCAAATGATTACTCATGGTTAAAAGGAAAAGATGAACTTTGCACCGGAAAGTTCACGTTATACCTCAATGGCAAAGCAACCAACTATTCCTACAAATATACAAAAGATAATCCTTATGTCAGAGCAACACATGATTTCAGAACGGGTGCAAAATTAAGAAATACGACAGGTTCACCCAACGTGTTTTCTTTGTCCACTCGAGAAACTTCATCACTGATTAGTTTAAAAACTTATTCAATTGTAGATAAAAAATTAGTGCGTCATCCTGGTTCAATTGTTTCTTACGGTATGCGTCCTAAAATGAACAAAAAACTCCTTCAGACACCCATCTATGTAAACGGCGGTGAAAAAGTCGGCTTTATTTTCCATGATTATTCTTTAGTAAAAAACAAATTAGTTGAAAAGGAATCCCACAGTTACCTTTCACGTAGCTTTAATAGTAAAACATACGATAAAGGACTAGACGAATGGGAGAAATATAGTGCAAGCTTAAATTACTTCGTAAAATAAATCGTATCCTTCTACAGACTTGAGGTAATTCCATGATGAACAAAATCATGCTCGTCATGCTTGGTGGCACAGGGATTTTATTTGTGATCTTTGCCGTCATCGTCATGATCAGCTTATGGATGTAACAAAAGACGGGATCTACAGAATTGCCTCAAGGGCCGTTCTGTAGATCCCGTTTGTTTAGACATTGATTGGTTTTTGCATGATGAATTGCTTGAGATCCCGTTGTTGCCAACCGGCTTCGCGTAATCCTTCCCACACCTGTTTTTTCGTTGATTGCAGATGATACTGTTCGCCTGCCAACCGGCGCGTCGCTTCGGTTGCCACACGGGCGATCTCTTCCTCTTCTGTCAAAATGGCAAAAATTAATCCGTTGACTGCGGCAATAAAAGCACCGTCCAGTTCATAATAACGGGCTTCCGCCTGCTTCATGACGGTATGATCCTGTTGCCAGATGTATTCGCCCTGCTGTATGTACCGCCGTTCAAAAGCGACTTGATCGATTTCGACGAGTGGTTCGACTTGTTCCGCTTCATCTTTTTGAAAATATCCGATTTCGCCTACGGTTTGATAACCGAAACTCTTGTATAAAGTAATCGCCGGCTGATTGCCTTGAATGACTTCGAGCATCAAACAATCGATATTCAATGACTTGGCATAACTGAGTTGTGCATCATATAAGGCTTTTGCAATCCCGAGCCGACGGTACTGGGGATCGACTGCCAGTCCCCCGCAACGCATGACCGTTTTTTTCTTAATCGTCTTCAATCCATTCAACCAAATCGCGACCGGTCGCTCCCCGTGATAGGCAATAAACGAATGCTCCAATTGGTTGCCGTCACGTTCTAAGATTCGTTGCTGAAATACTTCAGGTGAAAGACCTAGTGGAATTATGTAATCGCTGAAACCTTCCTTCATGACTAAATATGCTGTTTCTGCATCAGGTGCCCGTTTAATGTGAATCATCTCGGATCGCCCCTTTCTCTACAATCGTTCGCCTTTTCTGATGTTCATTCCTGCCAGTTGCAAACAAAAAACCATCCAGAAACGCTTCTGGATGGTTTTCTTTTCATTGATGGAGTTTCGAGCGTGTTCGTCCGTATCCGAAGTAGACGAGCAGACCGATTGCTGTCCAGATGAAGAAAGCAATCCATGTGAATGTCTGAAGGTTCAACATCAACATGATACAGGCAAGAACGGACAAAATCGGTAGAACAGGAACAAATGGAACTTTGAACGCCCGCTGTAAATCAGGACGCGTTTTCCGTAAGATGATGACAGCAATTGAAATCAGGGCGAATGCTGCGAGTGTCCCGATATTGATCAATTCTGCCAATGTACCGAGCGGCACGAAACCTGCGATTAAACCGGCTGTTGTTCCAAGAATCCATGTTGCTTTGACAGGCGTATGTGATTTTTCATTTACGTCCGAGAAGATTTTCGGCAATAATCCGTCACGGCTCATCGCGAACAAGAGACGCACCAGACCAAATGTCATGACGAGGATAACCGTTGTCATACCAACGATGGCACCTAAGTCGACGAAACCTGCGACCCAGTCTTGACCGGCGACTTTTAAGGCTAACGAAACCGGGCTGTCGACCCCTTCAAACTGTTTGAATGGTACGATTCCGACCATGATGGCGGATACGACGACGTATAATACGGTAACGATGGCAAGTGATCCTAAGATACCGATTGGTAAGTTACGGCCTGGATCTTTTACTTCTTCTGCTGCTGACGTAACGGCATCAAAACCGAGGTAAGCAAAGAAGGCGATGGCTGATGCCTGTAAGACACCGCTGATTCCGAACGGTGCGAACGGCGTGTAGTTACCCGGTTCGACGTACCAGATCCCAACGACGATGAACAAGACAACGACCGCTACTTTTACAAGAACCATGATATTGTTGACACGTTTTGTTTCTTTAATACCCATTGAGAGCAACAGCGTGATGACCATCAAGATCAAGAACGCCGGTAAGTTGAAGAATGTTTCGCTTCCCGGTACAGCACCTGGTGCTGCCGTTAACGCTGTCGGCAGACTGACACCGAATCCGGATAATAGTGATTGGAAATAACCGGACCAACCTGTCGCTACGGCACTTGATGCCAAACCATATTCCAGGATGAGACACCAACCGATGATCCAGGCAACGAGTTCACCAATCGTAGCGTAGGTGTACGTGTACACACTACCCGAGACGGGAATCATCGATGAGAATTCCGCATAACAGAGAGCCGCTAATGCACAGACGATAGCAGAAACAATAAAGGCGACCGGTAATGCCGGTCCTGCATACAACGCTCCTGTTCCGGTCAGGACAAAAATCCCTGTTCCGATAATTGCACCAATCCCAAGTAAAACTAAATCAAAGCCTGATAAATGCCGTGCCAGCTTAGAATGGCTTTTTTGATCCATCATTACACTGACATCTTTCTTACGAAGCAAACTCATAAAACACCCTCCGAACTTTCTCTTTTTTCTGAATATTCAAATCATTTTTCTAATTGACCTTTTCATCATAACAAACCATGTCAGCTTTTATAAGCAAAATTTTCTGTTTTTTTTCACAAATTGGTCAAACCAGTTTTGTTATTTCACTACAATACAAATATGCAGCCATGTATTAACGTAATAAAAAACTCCTCCACCCATCGGTGAAGGAGTTTCTTATCAATTACGGACGATCATTCGGGTGATCTAAGTTCGGACCGCGGTGGGCATCCGGATCGATCGGATAATCGTCTTGTTGTGCTAAATCATTTTCAGGAAGTGCACCTTTTGGCGTACCATGTGTCGGGTTCACATTCGTAGAAGATGATGGTTTAGAAGCTTTTGGTGCTTGATCTGGTGTGACGTCATCTGTTGCTTTAGACGCGGCACCTTTAGCTGCTTCTTTTAAGCTAGGCTTCGTTGAAGCAGACGATGTGTTGTTTGACGGCAGGTTCGATGTGTCGATATCTGCTTCTTCGGCTTTTTTCTGGAGACGATCGAGGTAACGTGATGCGTTATCACGACCACCTAAACCAAACGCCAGTCCGAAAGCAAGAGCAACAGCACCTAGAATCAAGATGAACGCTGAGTTGACGATTGTAGCGGCAACACCAAGTTGATCAAGTGCCATGAAGACAGCAAGAGCAAGGATGGCATATTTCGCGACGCTTGAAAGAACTTTTAAATCTGAGTTAGCAAACAGGCTGTCCATCGTACGTTTTACCAAGTTGCTGATGATGATACCGATCGCCAGGATGATGATCGCTGTCAAGACGCTTGGTAGGAAAGCAAGAACCGCACGACCGAGATCAACCATGAAGTTGAGACCGATCAGATTGAAGGCTTCAACGACGAACAAGACGACGATGACGATTTCAACGAGTGATCCGACGATTGATGATGGTGATGTCGAAGCATTGTTTGCATCCCAGTTACCGATTTTCAAGTGGCGTGTTAAGTTGTTGAATCCGAGGCGTGACAAGAGGTCTGCAACGAATTTCTTAACGAAACGTCCGACATAAAGACCGACAAGAATCAAGACGATACCGACGATGATGTTCGGAATCATACCAAGAACATCATTTAACATGTTGATGGCTGGTCCTGTGATGCCTTTGATGTTGAGTTGGTCAAGTGCCGAAATCGTGATCGGTATTAAGATCAGGATGAAGACGACTGTACCTAGGATTGAAGAAAGTGATTTTGTATCTTTTTGTTCGTTTGTACCAATGTTGAAGCGTGAAGCAAATTTGTCTGTACCGACTGCATGCAGGAAGTTCGTGACGATATCGCGAACGATTTTCGCAACGAGGAATCCGACGAAGAAGATTGCTGCTGCAGCAATCAGACGTGGAATGAAACCAAGGAACGACGAGAGTAATTGACTGAACGGTTCAGAAACGCTTTCGATGTTAAGTGCACCAAGTACACCCGGTAGGAACAATAACAAGACAAGATAGAAGACGATTTCGCCTGCAATCTTCGGATAGTTTGAAAGATCCGTTTGACCTTGAAGCATTTTGTTCGAACGAACTTTTTCGTTCGACATCAATTTCGTTCCGCCTTTGACGATGACCATGCGGAGTACAACCGCGATGACGTAAGCAAGAAGAAGAATCAATGCGGCTTTCAGGATATTCGGGATTGCTGCGAGCAATGTGCCCATCGTATCCGCAAGTGGTCCTGCGATGATGTTCAAGTTCAAGATGTTAAAGACTAGGATAAGAACAAATACCATCAAGATCCAGAAAATCACAGTTCCGATGATTTTTTCAGGTGTCCACTTTTTCTTTTGTGGTGGTGTACCTTCTTTTTGTGGTGACAACTTATGAACGACACCCGATTTTTCTAATGCTTTTTGAATGCCATTTGCGATCAGCTTCGCAATCAGCCATCCGATCAGGAAGACGATAAGTGCTCCTAAAATATTTCCGAGAGTTCCTAGAATCCCGTTGACGTCAAATGACGTCGTGTTCCAAAAGTTGTTCATCCTGCCACACTCCTTCATCTCTAAATAATATATTTCCGACACTTCTTTAATTTCCCCAGCTAAAGGAATTACTAAACCACATTTAGCCTGATAGTGGCATTTTGTGAATAGTATTTAAAAAAATGGATGATTCTGATTAGAACCATCCATTTTGGAAAAGCTATTTATTTTTAGTATCCCACTGTTATTTTTTCACTAAAGCCTGTCGGTCAAGAACCGGTTGAAGTTCGGCATAACCGCCGTCGATATTGATGACGTCCTTGATGCCGAGTGATTGCAAGACACTGACTGCCATCCGGGAACGGACGCCGGATGCACAGTGGACGGCGACCGGACGATCGACCGGGATTTCTTCGTAACGGGAAGCCAATTTGCCGAGTAAAATCCACTTCGCCTGCTCATAATGACCCGCGTCCCATTCTGTCTTATTGCGGACATCGAGGACAGACACCTCACCGGCTTCCGCTGCTTCAATTGCTTGTTCGGCACTCCAGTCCGGATACTGTTCCGTCAATTGTTCGGGTGACAAATCCGCTATATCCACCAATGTGACAAACCGGTCGAGACCGATCGACTGTAAATCGGTCTGGATTTCTTCCAGTAAACGGGACTCGGCAATCACAGCAATATCATGATCAAAGTCCAGTAACCAGCCGGCCCATGTGACGAATTTTGAGTTGTACGGAATGTTGAGTGTCCCCGGTACATGTCCTGCGGCAAATACTTTTCCGTTACGTGTATCGACGACCTGTATCGTTTCGACAAGGGTTTCCAGTTCAGTCGCATCGGCGACCCGTGGTTTCGAAAGCGCAGGTGTGGCGACAATTCCTTTTTTGTTGACCCGCTTCATCATCGCAAAATAGTTCGGCGGCTCCGGTTGATCCGTCGTCAACTCTTTGACAAATGCAGCTTCGTCTTCTGCCTGGAGAGCCCAGTTCGTTTGTTTTTCATAACCGACCGTTGTCGTCGGAATCGCACCGAGTGCTTTCCCGCAGGCACTGCCCGCTCCATGACCCGGCCAGACTTGCACGAAATCCGGTAATGCTTTGAACCGTTTCAGTGACGCAAACATCTGTTTTGCTCCGACGGCCGTCGTCCCTTGAATGCCGGCTGCTTCTTCAAGTAAGTCCGGACGCCCGATATCGCCCACAAAAACGAAATCGCCCGTGAAAATCCCCATCGGAACCGTCTGATCGCGGTCATACAGCACAAATGACAGATGCTCCGGGGTATGTCCCGGTGTATGCATGACTTCAAATGTCACGTTTCCGACTTTGAACCGATCTCCATCCGTCACGAGTTTTGCTTCAATGTCCGCCGCAAATTCATATTTCCAGTCAGCATCGCCCTCGTCAGACAAGTACGCCGTCGTATCAAACCGTTCGGCAAACTCCCGTGTTCCGGAAACAAAATCCGCATGGATATGTGTTTCTGCTGTCGCGACGATGTGTAATCCTTCTTTGGCCGCTTCTTTGAGATATCCTTCGATATTTCGCGCCGGATCAATGACGATTGCTTCCCCTGTCTTCTGACAACCGACCAGATAAGAAGCTTGGGCTAATTTTTCATCGTAAAAGTAACGTAATAACATGGAAGTTCCCCCTTCGGATAAGTGTGATTGATTATTTCGAGACGTCGCCTTGCCAGTTCATCATGCCGCCGTCGACATTCGTGACATCAAAACCGGCTTGTTCGAGATAGATTGAAGCGTTCATACTTCTTCCCCCGGCTAAACAGATGACGTGTAACGGCCGATCTGCATCCAGTTCATTTGTCCGTTCCGCCAGTTCGGATAACGGAAGGTTTTTCGCCTGCCGGATATGACCGCCGGCGTATTCATCCGTTTCACGGACATCAATCAGTTGAATCGTTTTTTCTTGTTGCAATATCTCTTCTAATTCGTTTGTTGACATGTTTTTCATCTTGTTGGCTCCTTTACTGAATAAGTTTCTGCCATTAATATACCCCCTTAGGTATATGAGTGCAAGAAAAAAGATTGCACAAAAAAAGACAGCATCCGGATCGGATACTGCCATTTCCTCAGACGACTTCTTTTTCCGAGAACTGACTGTTGTAAAGATCGGCATAAAAGCCGTTCGCTTCGAGCAAGGCTTCATGTGTGCCCTGTTCAATGACCCGCCCTTGATCCATGACCAAAATCAAATCCGCATCTTTAATCGTCGACAGACGATGGGCGATGACGAAACTTGTCCGTCCTTCCATCAATCGTTTCATCGCCTGTTGAATAAATATTTCCGTCCGCGTATCGACACTTGACGTTGCTTCATCGAGAATCATGATTGGCGGATCGGCGAGGACCGCCCGGGCAATCGTCAACAGTTGCTTTTGCCCCTGTGAGATATTCGATGCTTCTTCATTTAAAACAGTATCGTAACCGTCCGGCAAAGTCCGGATGAAGTGATCGGCATGGGCTGTTTTCGCGGCTTCGACGATGTCGTCTTCTGTTGCCCCGGTTTTTCCGTACGCGAGATTATCACGGATCGTACCGTTAAAGAGCCACGTATCCTGCAGGACCATGCCGAACGTCGTCCGTAAATCTTCGCGTGACATCTTCCGTGTATCGATCCCGTCAATCCGGATGACACCACGATTCAACTCGTAAAAGCGCATCAACAGATTGATCAGCGTCGTTTTCCCGGCACCGGTCGGACCGACGATCGCCACCGTTTGTCCCGGTTTGACGTCGATGTTCATGTCTTCAATCAACAGCTGTTCGCCGTAACCGAAGTCGACATGCTCGAATGCAACGGCTCCGTCGGCTTTCGCCAGGTGATGCGTCGTTACTTCCTTGACTTCCTCTTCTTCATCCAACAACTCAAAGACCCGTTCGGCAGCGGCGACCGTCGACTGAACGATGTTCGCGATATTAGCCGTTTGGGTGATCGGTTGTGTGAATTGGCGTGTATAGGTGATGAACGCCTGAATGTCCCCAATCGAGATGCTGCGCTGGGTGACTAAAATCCCGCCGACGACACTGATCAGGACATAGCTGATGTTCCCGATGAACATCATCATCGGCATGATGATTCCGGAAATAAACTGGGCTTTTCGTCCCGCTTCATATAATTCTTCATTAACTGCATCAAACTGTTCGACCGCTCTGCGCTCATGACCAAACGCTTTGACGACCGGATGACCGGTATACATCTCTTCGACATGACCATTCAGTTGTCCGAGTGTCCGTTGTTGATCGGCAAAGTATTTTTGCGACCGTTTCAAAATCGGACGAATCGCAAAAATCGAGATCGGTAACGAGACGAGCGAAATCAACGTCAACAGCGGACTGATCGTCAACATCATGATTAAGATCCCGACAATCGTCACGATTGACGTGATGAACGACGTCACGCTTTGTTGTAACGTACTCCCGATCGTATCGATGTCATTCGTGACCCGGCTGAGTGTCTCTCCGTTCGGCCGGCCATCGTAATACTTGAGCGGTAACCGTTCAAGCTTCTGATTGACATCTTCCCGTAAATCATAGACGGTTTTTTGCGCAATCCCCGACATCAGATACTGTTGCAGGTAACTGAACAGACTGCTGATGACATACAGTCCGGCGAGCAGCAACAGGATCTGTCCGATTTTCGTAAAGTCGATTGCTGCTCCCGGTACGCCCTGGAACTTGGCGTATGCCCCTTCAAACAGTTCCGTGATCGCCGTCCCCATGATTTTCGGTCCGGCAATCATAAAGATCGTACTGAGAATCGCTGCGACAAAAACCGCTATGAGAGCATTTCGGCGTGGTTTCAGATATCCGAGCAACCGTCGGAATGTCGCTTTGAAGTTTTTTGGTTTTTCGCCCATCATCATCATGTTCCCGCCGCCGGGACCTCCACCGGGAGGGCCGCCGGCAGGTCGTTTTGGATTACTGGTACTCATGCGATCTCCTCCTCTGACAGTTGGGATTTGACGATTTCCTGATAGACGTCGTTTGTTTCATACAGTTCGTCATGCGTTCCGATCCCGGCAATTTTACCTTCTTCGAGAACGATGATTTGATCGGCATCCATGACAGTACTGACGCGTTGCGCGACAATCAGAACGGTTGCGTCCTGTGTCTCCTGTTTTAAAGCTTTCCGTAACGTTGCATCCGTTTTAAAGTCAAGCGCCGAGAAGCTGTCGTCAAAGACGTAGATATCCGGTTTCCGGACCAGTGCCCGGGCAATCGATAAGCGTTGTTTTTGACCACCGGAGACGTTGGAACCGCCTTGTTCAATCATCGATTCATATCGGTCCGGCATCCGTTCAATGAAATCCGTTGCTTGAGCGACACGGGCCGCATGCTGGATTTCTTCGTCCGTCGCATCCTCTTTTCCGAACCGGATGTTCTCCGCGATCGTTCCCGTAAACAGCAACGCTTTTTGCGGGACAAAACCGATTTTCGAACGCAGTTCTTCCTGCGGGACGGCTTGGCTGTCGACGCCGTTGACTTGGATGCTGCCTTCCGTCACGTCATAAAAGCGGGGAATCAAATTGACGAGCGTTGATTTCCCGGAACCCGTTCCACCAATGACGGCCGTAATTTCACCAGGTCGGGCAGTAAAGCTGATATCAGACAGGACCGGTGCTTCGGCTCCCGGATAGCTGAACGTCACCCCGTCAAACACAAGCGTGCCGCGTTCTTTATCCGCAGAAGCGGTTCCGGCGTCGACCATCGTCGGCTCCATCTCGAGGACTTCATTAATCCGTTTCGCTGAGACCGCCGCCCGGGGAATCATGACGAACATGACAGACGCCATGACGAGGGCAAACATGATTTGCATGACGTATTGAATGAACGCCATCAAATCTCCGATCTGCATTCCGCCGTTGTTAATCCGGATACCGCCGAACCAGATGACACCAACAACCGTCAAGTTCATCACGAGCATCATGACCGGCATCAAAAAGGCCATGATTTTATTGACCTTGATCGAGACATCCGTTAAATCCGCATTTGCTTTTGTTAACCGGACTTTCTCCTGGGATTCCCGGTTAAAGGCCCGGATGACACGAATCCCGGTCAGATTTTCCCGTAAAACGAGATTCAAGCGGTCAAGCCGTTTTTGGACTTGGCCGAACAACGGGACTCCTTTCCAGAGAATCAACAGAATCGAGACAACCAACACCGGCATCGCCGCAACGATGACAAGTGATAATTTAGCATCTTTCGAGACCGCCATGATCAGTCCACCGACGAACATGATCGGCGCACTGACGACCATCCGCAACATCATGATGACGACCTGCTGGACTTGGGTGATATCGTTTGTCGTCCGTGTGATCAATGAAGCCGTTCCGACTTGATCAAACTCCTGTAACGTAAAGCGTTCGACGTGGTTAAAGACTTTTCGGCGGATGTCGCGGCCAAGTCCCATCGCGGCTTTCGAAGAATAATAACTGGCAGCAATCGCCGCGAGTGCGCCAAGTCCGGTAATCCCGAGCATGACAGCCCCGATTTTCCAAATGTACGCCGTATCCCCTGTCACGACCCCTTTGTCAATGATGTCGGCCATCAAAGTCGGTAAGTATAAATCCGACATCGACTGGGCGAAGACAAGGATCAAGACGGCCAAGACTGCCCATTTATAGGTCGTCAGATTTTTGAGTAACTTAATCATCTGTACAGCCTCCGTTTCCTGGTGCCAAAATTTCTTTTAGTCCTTCTGCAATCTGTGCATGCGTCTGCAACATCTGCTCAAAGACGGCAGGATCGATTTGATCGAGGATATGCTCGAGCCGTTGTTGCATCCCCGCTTCCTGCCGTTTGATCGTCTCGACGAATTGCCGTCCGTGATCACTTAAACGTAAGACGACTTCCCGCCGGTTGTCCGGATTCGTTTCCCGGATGACCCACTCCGACTGCACCAATCCTTCTATCGATTGACTGAGCGTGCTTTTCGGTAAATGCGTATGCACGGCCAGTTCTTTTTGCGTGATCGGGCTTCGTGGGGCAATCGTCATCAAGCTGTGAAATTGCGGTAAACTGAGTCCATTTTCCTGCGCTGTCTGATGCGCCGCGCGGACAAGATGACGCTGCACATTCCAAAACGACTGCATCATGGCCGTTGAACGAACCGGCTCTTTTTGCTCTGTTTCCATCCTTCCACCTCCATGTTCCATATTGAATCGTTCCATATCGAACGATTACCTATGTAAACTAAAATACGCCCATTTAGACTGAATGTCAACGCAGAAACAATGTGAAAATGCACATAGTTTTTTTAGGAATTCCATAAAAAAAAGTCCAATCGAAATTGGACTGTTAAATGGTTGTTCAGCCTGATCAGTTCGGCAGAAACTCATTCCGGCTCAACGTGGACATGAATATCATAGACACCATATTCATCCGTCAACGTATCTTCGACTTTCGTCGCGATATCATGTGCTTGATGGACGTTCAATTGCGAGTTGACGAGAATCACGACATCCACGACTTCATTATTTCCATAATTCCGTCCCTTGATCGACTTGATTCCTTTGACGCCTTCTAAATCAAAAATCACATCTTCATACATCTTCAGCTTCTGTTCATCAAACCCATCCGACAATTCGTGGGAGGCTTCCGAGAAGATATCCCACGCCGTTTTACAGATTAAGAATCCGACGACAATCGCTGTTACAATATCGAGCCACGGCATCCCGAACTGGGAACCGATAATCCCGATCGTTGTTCCGATACTGACCCAGGCATCGGATAAGTTATCTTTTGCAGCCGCCATAACGGCTTTACTGTTAATTTTTCGTGACAGGTTCCGGTTGTAACGATAGACGAAATACATCACAACGGCGGAACCGATTCCGACATAAGCCGCGACGATGTCCGGTGACTCCTGTTTTCCTTCGAACAACGTCGAAACGGTATCGATCAAGACCTGTAGTCCGACAGCCATCATAATGAAGGAAGCGACCATCGAGGCAATCGTCTCACTTTTCCAGTGTCCGTATTTATGGTTGTCATCTGCCGGACGTCTTGAAATTCGTAACCCGATCAAGACGGCAATCGACGCGATGATATCGGTCGTATTGTTTAAACCATCCGCTCGTAACGCCGCTGAATCCGCCGTGTAGCCGACAACCAATTTAACAATTGATAAAACAATATAGGCAATGATACTAATGATCGCACCACGCTCACCAAGCTTTAAATTATCATATTTTTGCTGATCCATTTCTGTCGCCCCCACTCGCTCTGTCGATTAGCAAACCTCATCGTAACAGGTCAAAATCAAGTGGGTCTATAGAAATCATTTTGCTTAAAACTAGTTAATTAACAAAAGACCAATAGTTTTTACTTAAGGCAAATCATATTTAATCGTTTATTGATGCTTCTTGTGCAATTTGCGCATACTTTAGTTATTTTCTTCTACAACATTTTTGCAGAACGCGGACCTTCTTCAATCATAATCCGTGCATCTTGTGCTTGGAATCAGTAGACTAAAGATACACACCAACAACAGGGGGAACTAACACATGAGTAACTACATTAAGAGTGAAGATACATTCAAAGAGTTAATCGCAAGCGAAACACCGGTCATTATCAAGTTCGAAGCCGACTGGTGCCCAGACTGCAAACGGATGGACTACTTCATGCCGGATGTCGAATCACAATTCAGCGAACTGCCGATCTATACGATCGACAAAGATGAATTCCCGGAAATCGCTTCTGACAATGTCGTCATGGGGATTCCAAGTTTACTCGTCTTCCAAAACAACGAGAAACTCGGTCACTTGCACAGTGCCAACGCAAAAACACCGGAAGAAGTCACGGACTTCCTCAAGAAAAACTTCAACTAAACAGGCGAAGACCCGCTTTCCGAAAAACTCGGAAGCGGGTCTTTTTTAGCGTTCGCAAGCGATGCCGTCTTTGTCACGGTCTTTTGATTTATTAAGGTTATAGGTCGCCAAACTGACGTGGGCAGCATGTTGTGTTTTTTTATAAATTGCTTTGCCGTTCTTATCGTATCCCGTCCGGTTTTTCAGACCTTTTTTCTTGGCGACGCCACCTTTATAGGTTTTCTGCATTTCTGTACAATTCTTGAATGTCTTCGCTTTCGTTGCTGCATGGCTTTCTGCCGACGTCACGCTGATCAATGAAAGACTAAGTACACCGGTCATGATAAGTTTCACTGCTTTATTCATGTCCATTCCTCCTCGTTTTTAAAATACCAAATTTTAGTGATAATTTAATTATAGAGGATTCGTTTAAAATATACGGCTCGTTTTTAACATTTATTTCTTATGAACACATATTTTGTTTAGTTTTTTAAAATCAGATTACCATTTTTTAATAATATGTTATGTTTTACATAATATATTATTAAAGGAGTGAAAAGGATGAATAAATTTTTTCTCATATTACTTGGTATATTAACTACACTTCTTACTGTCGTGCTGTTAATAGTATCTATTACGACCACTTCAATTTTCTCTAGTATTTTATTTATTGTCAGTTTATTTTTTAATTATCAATTCTTCCAAAAAATACGGAATAAAAGGTTTGTTATAAAACGTCCCTTACTTTGGATGATTCTTACTACACTAATTGCATTCTTTGTTTTAGCCTTTGAATTACCTAGTACGGACATGGCTGAAACCAATGATCTTAATACACTTTCAAAATCGGTTGCTCCGGCTAAAATTCAAAAACCTGATGAATCAAATGTAGATGAAGTAACGACTGAACAGAAAGATGATGATCAGGAGAAAGCTGACACTAAAGCCAAAGCCGACGCTAAAGCCAAAGCCGACGCTAAAGCCAAAGCCGAGGCTAAAGCCAAAGCTGATGCCAAAGCGAAAGCTGATGCCAAAGCGAAAGCTGATGCCAAAGCGAAAGCTGATGCCAAAGCGAAAGCTGATGCCAAAGCGAAAGCTGATGCCAAAGCGAAAGCTGATGCCAAAGCAAAAGCTGATGCTAAAGCCAGAGCTGATGCTAAAGCCAGAGCTGACGCTAAAGCCAGAGCTGACGCTAAAGCCAGAGCTGACGCTAAAGCCAGAGCTGATGCTAAAGCCAAAGCTGATGCTAAAGCCAAAGCTGATGCTAAAGCCAGAGCTGACGCTAAAGCCAGAGCTGACGCTAAAGCCAGAGCTAATGCATCCTTTGCGAACTGTACAGAACTGACCCAGGTCTATCCAAATGGTGTTCCCTCAACTCACCCCGCTTACCAATCAAAAATGGATCGGGATAAAGACAATTTTGCTTGCGAGCGATAATCTAACTTTATATGTATTTCAAAAAAACTCTATGAAATTGCAGTTTGGTTTATCTAAAACCATTCTGTCTTTTTCATAGAGTTTTCTTAGTAATGTAATTGTAGAATTGCTTATTTTGAAATAAAATCATCCGCTCGACAAAGGATGGTCACCGCCCAGTTCGGATGAATTCGAAATCCTTGGACAGAACGTGGTGATTCCGGAAGCATCACTGCTGTCGCTTCAATCAGATCAAGCTTTCCAAAACGTTCACGGACTCTTCGAATCAACTGCCGCATATGGTCATACGTGATATCTTGTCCACTTAGCTCAGACAAGGCAGCTTGCAGGACGGGATACGTCTGAAACACGGATTGATTTAACAATACAAGGGTCAAAAACATATGTTGATTTAACATCTCACTTGATTGACCGGCTACATGTAACATTTTCCCGGCATCCGAACTTTTTAGTAATAGTTCACCCTTCTCCGGTTTCGTCTCATGAAACGTTTCTTCATTGATAATCGTTTCACGATCTGCCGAGATTTTCCGGTAGTAGATTCGGTCCAGTACATACTCATCCTGCACGATCATTTCTGCGCGATAACGGTCAATTCGTATTTGATCGATATCACCTTCGATTTGCGATTCCAAATCTTCAAGCTTTTGTAACGCCTCCCGTGTTATCGCCACTCCACAATTCACGAGAAAGATATTCGCTAAGATCAGTTGCGTATCACTTAAGATGTCTGTCCGTGTTCCATCGACTGCTATTTTTAAATGATAGGCAGCTTGTTCATACTCACGTTCACGATACAAAATATAACCTAATCGGTAATTTGCAATCGGATGATGTTTCTCCATTTTAATGGCGTCCAGTAACCACCTTTTAGCCTGACGATAATCCGGAGTGTCCGACAGCTTGTAGAATTCTGCCTGACGAACAAGTAAGTCAAGGTGTGCTTGACGCTTGATAGCCCGTTCCTCTTGGGTTTCGTTCGGTAATTCCCGGCGGATTCGTTGCGCTTCCAAATATCCTGACAGTTCCATTCCCTGTGACTCCTTCATTTTTGACGTGTGACAGCCTGTCACAGCTCCCTTGCTAAACTAAAAACAACTTACAAAACAAGGAGCTGTTTGAAATGACTAATTCAACGATTCTATTAGCACGACACGGTCTAAACCGGGAAGACCGATTCAGCAAAACGCACGTCGCCTTTTTGACTGACTCCATTTTACAATATCCGGTTGAAGACTGGAGCGATCGTCGGCTGATCGAGTGGATTCAGCAGGTTCCTTTTAATGATTTACCGGGTCGTGAAGCGATGCTTGATCCTTCGACAAATGATTTGCCTTATCAATCCTTTGATCCATATATTCGGGGCATCGTCCGTTGGCTGAACTCTCTCGACATCGCGACGTTGTCTTGTTGCGACGGACATGGCCGCGGACGGGCTTCCGTTACGTTAAAACAACTTCCATCCCTTGAACAGTGGCAGATGCTTAACCTTGCGTTGCCACACCAAATGACGATGCATTTGACGCGTCTGACGTTACAACTCGATTACCGGAAAAGTGGATTTTCTTCTTTACTATCCTTAGCGGAGCGTCTTTACCGGTTGTCCGAAGACCGGAGCTATCTCCATACCTTACAACTAGAACAATTTAAACATCGATTGCTGATATGGCTTGATATCCCGGGTGTTAGCAAACGGGAGCGACTGGTCGCGATGCATCTACGAAATCACTTAAAATCGAGCACGGATTTCTCGTATACCGATAAGCAGGGAAATGTTTTGGCGACGATCCAGTGTGGTGTCGGACCGACCGTTTTGCTATCAGCTCATATGGACACGTTTGAATCAAAGGACGAACACCGGACCATTTTCGAAGACGGGACGACACTGCGCAGCTCAAGCGGTACTCTGGGAGCAGATGATCGAGCCGGCATCACGGCGATTCTCGAAGTCGTCGATCGTGTGCAAAATACAAACTTCTCCGGTACTCTGAAACTCGCTTTTACCGTTCAAGAAGAAATCGGATGTCGCGGCGCGGCAGGCATCGATCCCGCTTTCATTCAAGATGTGGATGCTGCCATCGTCGTCGACCGCCGGGGAACGCGTGATATCGTCACAGCCTGCCGAAACCTGATTCCGTTCTGTCCGTCCAATTTCGGTTCGTTGTTTGAAGAAGCAGGACGCTTGGCCGGAATGCCCGATTGGCAGACGACCACGAACGGCGGATCAAGTGATGCCAAGGTATTTTCCGGCTTCGGCATCCCTTCTGTCAACCTGTCTGTCGGATACATGCATGAGCATACCGAACACGAAACGGTTGATTACGCAGCGACGTTTGAGACAGTCGCTTTGATTGAATCCGTTCTGCATCATCAGCTCATCCCGCTTCGTACTTGAGTATCGTCCAGACGTCATCGAAAAAAGCGCGCCGCGGCGCGCTTTTCAACTATCCGGCAATCAGTACCGGAGTCGTTTTGCTTCGAGCTTTTTGGATCGGACACTGACACCAATCGCCAGCACGACATAGGCAAACCCGGCAAACAGCGCAAACTGTCCGTATAAGACGTCAAACCAGGCATTGAACCCAAACAATGGGACCGCAAATAAATAATAAAACGGATATTGAATGCCGGAGACGAGATCAAACCAAAGCTCCCCTAACCAATACCGCTCAAAGAACGTGACTAAATAGACCACGGTGCCGGCAACAAACCCGAAGCTGAGATAATAGAACACAAACAAAAGCGTCTTTTCTTCGCGGACGAGCATTACCGAACCAATTAAAAAGACCAGCCAGACAAGCGAAGACACGATTTGAAGCAGACCAATCGTACCGTCGGGATGAATACTCGCCGGCCAGGCATTGATACCGATTGTCGCAAGCAAAAGCACGATAAATAAAACGATATACTGTTTTGTCGAACGAACCATGATGGTGTTCCTCCTAAGTATGAAATTGTATTAGTGTCATATTCTCTTAATTGGTTTTAAATCCCTTTTAACACAAAAAAATAAAACATCCAGGGTTCTCCTCGTACATCAAAACGAGGGTAGTCCTGGATGCTTTTATTCTTGATTCCGTGTTCTCTTACTTTACTTCTAACTTCACATCATCAATCGTCACGTCGTGTGCCGCGAATGGTGAACCGACTGCTTTCCCGAGCAGGAATTTCAGTCCGGCTGTATCATCCTGGCCAAGCGTAAAGTCAAACTGATATGTTTTCGCTTCCGTCCCGAGTTCGACGATTTCACTGAAGTAACGTGTATACGCTGCGTTTTCAACCGTCACTTCAAGTGGCCGGGCGACCGTTGACGATGCTTTAAACGTCAGTTGGTACGTCTGCCCTTTGACAAGCTGTAAGTTGCCTTGCTCAAGCAGGACGCTCCATGGTTCCTGTCCTTCTGATACGATGGCGAGTTTCGCTGCGTCATTGACGTTCGAAACGACGGCTTGCGCGTCATAATGGACATACGAACTCCAGAAGTTCAGTCCGTCCGCAAACGAACCGTTTTTGAGCGGCGACCGGTCGACTTCGACCGGTGTGACATCAACCAGCTCCACGTCATCCAGTGTCACTTCACCTTTTTCCGTCCCGAAATCGAACTGGAGTCGGCTGTTCAAATCAGTCGCTTGTGTCATCGTAAACGGTACTTCGACTGTCGTCACTTGCTTTGTCAGCGGCACTTCATGCGTCGGCAAATACGAAACCGTTCCGTCCGCATTAGTCAGCTTGACTTGCAACTGCTTGATCCGCTCGGCTTTCGTTTTAAAACGTAAGACGTACTGATGGTTTTCTTTTAGCTGGACACCTTGTTGTGTCAAAGTCGCGGCCTGTCCTTTTGCCGGATTGGTCTTGAACGTAAAGTCACGTGTCACCGGGTCGACCGTTCCTGTGCCTTTGGTCTGACCGTCATCAAACTGCCAGTACGTCAGACGGTCCATCGCGCCCTGGTCAAACGTCCCGTTGTAAATCTGATTGCCGTCCGGCAGTGCCGGTTTTGTTGCTGTTTCATCGATTTCACCGCGTGGTACTTGTTCAACTCGGACGTTGCCGATTTTGACGCCGGCTTTCGCCAGACCAAGGTTGAATTCGAGACGTGCCGCAAGATCCGTTTCTGCTGCCATGTCGAACGCAAACGTATGCCGTTTGACGGTTGGCGTCAAATCAATCACTTCTTCATTCGAATATTTTGTGTAGCCGCGTTCTGCCCCGCCGCCGACTTTCGCGACGATCGTCCGTGCTTCTTCACTGCTGGCGTCAAAGCTGACTTCATAGCGTCCGCCTTGAGCGAGGGAAATCTTTTGAATCAACTGGTGGGCATAGTTTTGAGCGCCCGGTTGGTCGATCGTGACATTCGCAAAGCGGGTGCCGTCCTGCTCCGTCACGTTGACCGATCCCTTGCCGCCGAAGTCCGGTAACGTCACATAGTTCCAGTACGTTGGGTCAAGGACTTGCGCCCCGTCAGTGATCGTCTTGATGGCTTTTTCGTACGCCTGATCATAAACGAGGTTGCCGTCTTCTAAAGGTTGTTTCGCGCCGTCTGGTAACGTCACGTCTTCATAGACCGGCTCGACCGGTTCGCGGTAGTCACGGTTCTGTAAATCATAGACGCGGACATAATCGACTTCCATTTCAGCCGGGAACTTCGTCGTTGCATCGACTTCGCCGTCAAACCAGCCACCGACCGCGAGATTCATCACGAGATAGAAGTTTTGGTCGAATGGTGCCGGATAACTGTAGTTGGTTGCCGTGTTTTTGCCTTTGCTGTACCAGTCGTTTTGTGTTTGATAAAGGTTGCCATCGACGTACCAGCGCAGTTCGCCCGGCTCCCACTCGACCGCATACGTATGCCATTGGTCAATCCGTCCGCCGTCCGGGAAGTGGTAGTCCTTGCCGGTGTATTTATTGTTCGGCCAGTTCTCGCCGTAGTGGATCGTCCCGGCAACTTTGTCCGGTTGACTGCCCCACGCTTCCATGACATCAATTTCACCGGACGAGGCCCAGGCGCCGTACTTGTCCTGTTCCGGCAACATCCAGAACGCCGGCCACAGTCCTTTGCCGGTCGGTAGTTTCGCTTTGATTTCGTAACGGCCGTATGTCTTGCTGAATAAGCCTTTTGTCTTCAGTTTAGCTGATGTATAGTCGTACGTTCCTAGGGCATCCGTTGTTTTTTCTTCCTGAGCCCGGATGACGAGTTTGCCGTCCCGGATAAATGAATTGTCGGTTTTGTCCGTGTAATATTGTTTTTCGTTGTTTCCCCAGCCCGGACTGATAGCGCTTCCATTTTGATCGACAATCCAGTTCCCGGTATCATATGTCCACTTCGTCCGGTCGAGCTGTTGTTTCGTAAATTCATCGGACCAGACCATTTTCCATTTCGTATTATCTTTTTTGTCCGCCTTCTCGGCATGACCGGTCCCGGCGTATGACAGGACGAGTCCCGTTCCGAGAGCAACTACGAGCCATTTCTTCATCTGTAATTCCTCCTTCTTAATGAAAAAACAGGCAAGACGATCAATTCGACCTTGCCTGTTCGACGACGTTACGCTTCTTGCGGAAGTGCTGCCTTATGCGTCTGGATGACATTCGCATACCAATGCGCGCTGTCTTTCCAGATTCGTTCCTGTGTATCGAAATCGACGTAGATGATGCCGAATCGTTTATCGTAGCCGAAGCTCCACTCGAAGTTGTCGAGTAACGACCAGAGGTAATAACCGGCGATGTTCATGCCTTCGTCGTTCAAGTCAGATACAGCTTGCAGATGCTGCGCGACGTAATCGATCCGGTTTTGATCGTGAATCTTGCCGTCGACGAGTTGATCGTCAAAGGCGGCACCGTTTTCCGTGATGTAGATCGGCAAATCCGTATACTCGGCACGTAGACGGCGGATCAAGTCCTTGAATTCACTTGGTGCAATATCCCAGCCCATGCCGGTCTTGTCATAATCCGAATAGGCGTCTTTGTGTAAGAAGTCACTCGCTGCACTGAACTCGACCAGGTTGCGGCTGTAGAAGTTGATCCCGAAGAAATCACACGGCGTCGAGATCGTCGCGAGGTCTCCCGCGTGGATGAAGTCGTACGTATGCACGTATTTCGAGAACAGGTTCATCATGTCGACTGGATATTGTCCTTTGAAGATCGGGTCAAGGAACCAGCGATTCGCATAACCGTCCGCATTGTTCATTGCAATCTGATCATTAACAGAATCCGTCTTCGCGTACTTCGGTGCCAAGTTCAACGTGATGCCGATCGGTGTCGCTGAGTTGAACTCTCCTTTTAGCATCTCGACCGCTTTCCCGTGTGACAACAGCATGTGATGGACGGCGCGAACGGCTTCGTTCATGTCCGTATGGCCCGGTGCGTGTTGTCCGAGGTGATAGCTTAAGAAACCGGCGCACCATGGTTCGTTGTGCGTGATCCACGAGTCAACGATCCCGTCGAGCTCTTCGAAGCAGACACGGGCGAAGTCGAGGAACCAGTCGACCGAGTCGCGGTTGACCCAGCCGCCTTCTTCGTGTGCCCACATTGGAAGATCCCAGTGGTAGAGTGTGACCGCCGGTTTGATGCCTTCTTCCTGGAGACGTGTGGCGAGTGTCTTGTAGAAGGCCATCCCTTCCGGATTGAACTGCCCTTTGCTCGGGAAGATCCGTGGCCAGGCGATCGAGAAGCGGTACGTGTCGACGCCTAACTGTTTAATGTGTTGAATGTCTTCTTCAAACCGGTGGTAATGATCGCAAGCGACATCCCCGTTATGTTTTTCAAAGACTTTTCCGTCCGTGTCGCAGAACGTATCCCAGATCGACGGCGTCCGGCCGCCCTCATCGTGTGCGCCTTCGATTTGGTAAGAAGACGTCGCCGTCCCGAAGACGAAATTCGGTGCAAATTTCATAGGTGTAAGCTCCTTTAACAGTTTATTCTTTGACGGCACCAGCGGAGATGCTGCTGACGATGTATTTCGATAGGAACAGGAAGGCGATCATGATCGGTACGACGGAAATCGCGATTCCAAGATAGAGTGAACCAAGGTTTTCTGCAACTTGTGATCCTTTGAGGAAGCCCATCAAGACCGGTAACGTATACTTTTCCGGTGAGAAAAGCAGGACGAGCGGCATGATGTAGTTGTTCCATGAGCCGATGAACGTAAAGATCGACATCGTCGCGATGGCCGGCATCATCATCGGCAAGGCAATCGTGTGGAAAATCCGCATTTCGCTCGCGCCGTCCATCCGTGCTGCTTCAATCAAACTTGGGTGCATGACCGTCTGTAAATACTGACGGACGAAGAACACTGTGAACGGACTGGCAATTGCCGGGACGATCAGCGGGATGAAGCTGTCGAGTAATCCAAGATTTTTACTGAGTTCGTAGAACCCGATTAATCCGAGTTGTCCTGGAATCATCATCATGACAAGCATGAAGACGAACAGAACATTTTTTCCCTTAAACTGGTAGAATGCGAATCCGAATGCTGTCATCGCCGAGAAGTAACCGGATAAGACAGTGACGAGGACGGCGATAATCAGACTGTTCTTGAAACCGGACCAGATGTTGACGTAAGAACTTAAAGCCGCATAGTTTTCAGCGAGCGAGTTTCCCGGAATCAACGAGAAACCAGACAGGACTTCTTCGTTTGAGCGGGTCGCGTTGATGATCATCATCAAAAACGGAATGATACAGGCGATCGTCAAGGCAATCAGTCCGACGTAGATCAGACTTTTCCCGAACCAGGCTTTTTTCTGCTTCGGTGGTGGTGTCAATTTCAGCGGACGTTCTGAACGCTCCGGTTGATCTTCCGTTTGTGGCACGATCCGACGTGCTTCTGCATTTCGTTCCATCGGTCAGGCTCCTTTCGCTGAACGTTCTTTTCGGAACATCCCTTTGAAGACGATGATTGAAAAGACGAGCGTGATGGCAAACAATCCGTATGCGACCGCAGCGGCGTAGCCATAGTTGTTGTATTTAAAGGCTTGGTTGTAGAGATAAAGGACCATCGTGTTTAGGGCACCATCCGGCGCACCGACACCGTCCGTGATCAGCATCGGTAAATCGAACAATTGGAGTCCGCCGATCAGTGACGTGATCATGATGTAGAGCAGGATCGGTTTTAAAAGCGGCAACGTGATTCGCGAGAAGATTTGCCAGCGTGTCGCACCATCAATCAGTGCCGCTTCAAAATAATCCTTCGAGATGCCCGATACACCGGCCATGACGACGATGAACGAGTGACCGAGCCACATCCAGGTCAGGATGAGGGAAACGGAAATTTGTGCTGTAACCGGTTGCGTCAACCAGTTGATTGGCTCTGAGATGATACCGATTTTGAGTAACATCATGTTGAGTGAACCGTGCTGCCAGTCAAGCAGGATACCGAACAACAAGGCAACCGAGCTGATTGTGATCAAGTTCGGCAAGTAGAATGTCGCGCGGAAAAATGCGAGACCTTTCATCTTGAGCTGTAAATCCGAGAACAGTAAGGCGAGCATCAAGGCTCCCCCGATTTGCAGGAGGAAGTTCAGTCCCCAAATCTTCAGTGTGTTGAAGAACGCTTCAATGAAGTACGTATCCCCAAGCAAACGCGTATAGTTCGCGAGTCCGACGAGTTGTTCGCCTTCTGCGCCTGTGTAGTTCGTAAAACTGTAATAGAACGTCAGCGCAACCGGATAGATGCTGAAGATCAAGAAGACGATCCAGAACGGTGCGATGAACAGATAACCATGGCGGTCGAGTTTTTTCACAGGTCAAACCCCTTTCTTAAATAAGAAAAGGTGAAGCGAGGATCGCCCCACCTAGACTCCTTATTCCGGTACTTTCACGTCCGGATACGCATTTTTGACTTTTTTGTAGAATTCAGCAAGTGCTTCGTCTTTCGACTTTTTGCCTTGGACATATTCCATGACCGATGCACCGTACAATGTGTCGAGCTGTTGGTCGTACTTTGTCACGATTCCCGGTGTGATCTTGTCTGCTTGATCAAGGAAGAACTCGTAGTTGTTCTGTCCGCCGAGGAACTCATCTTTGAAGTCTGTTTTGATTTTGTCCGTAACCGGTTTGTAAGCGAGGACGTCGCCTGTTTCTTTCGCCCAGTCTGTCAGGAACTCTTCGTCTTGCGTCATCATCTTAACGAAATCATACGCAAGCTTTTGTTTCTTCGAATCTTTGTAGACACCTAACCATGTACCGCCCCAGAAGTATGGGCTCGGTCCGCTTGTGACAGCCCAGTCACCGGCTGATTTCTTCGCGTTTTCTTTCAAGACACTGTGTAAGCCCCATGTCGGAAGGACATATGAGAAGATTTCTGTTTCAGTTTCTTTGCCATTTTCTTTGACTTTGACCGGCTTATCCATTCCTGCGAACCATGATGGAGACCATTCCGGCGCAAGTGCTGTGTATTGTTTTGTCCGTAATTCTTTTGCGTAATCCATGTAGTTTTTCTTGTCTTCCGTCACGACGAGTTCCTGTTTGTCGTTGACCCAGGCTTGTGGCTCATTTCCTTGTGCGAACCAACGGATTGATCCTTCATCCGGGAACATTTTGTAGCCTTTGCCTTTCATCTTTTCAGCGACTTCGAAGACGCCGTCCATCGAGTTCATCATCGCACCGATTTCTTTTGGATCATCTGTGCCGAGAACTTTTTTCGCGATGCTTCGTTTGTAGTAGACGCCACCTGGTGTCGTTTGCCATGACAGGGCACGAACGTTACCGTCTTTGTCTTTCCCCATGTCATAGACATACGGGATATAGTCATCTTTGACGTCACCCGCGTTAAACGGTTTTTCTGAGAGGTTCGCCCAGTAGCCGGCATCCACCCATTGTTTTAAGAAGGCAATCTCACCTGTGAAGATATCCGGTGCACCGACGCCGCTCTCAAGTGCAGGTTTTAATTTTGTCGGGTAATCCGCGATCGGAACGATTGTCAATTCGACTTTGACGCCGTTTTTCTCTTCGAACTTTTTGATTGGTTCTTTTAACTCATCCGTGAACGACCAGATTTTAAGAACTTCTTTGCCGCCGCTTGTTTTTTCTTCTTCGCCACCTGAACATCCTGCTAAAACACTTGCTGTTAACGCACCGACTGTTAATACGCTGACTAACTTCTTCTTCATGTCATCCCATCCTTCTCGTGTTTTGGTAGTCCCCTAAGTAAGCGGTCTCATTTATTATTCAAAAATATCGAAAGCGCTTTCGTAAATGATCTGAAAAAAGTTCCGAAAGCCCTTTCGGAAACGTACAAAAAAATATAGTATGGATTTCGAAACCGCTCTCGCGTTTTCTCGAAGACAACCTGCGAGAGCGATTTCGAAAAAGTAATTATGCTTTGACAGGTCCCGTCGACTGGCGAACGATCAATTCGACTGGAATGATATCCGTCGTCATGACCCGTTGTTTGTTGACGATCTGTTCGATTAACAGTTCTGCTGCATGCTGTCCGATCCGTTCCGTATCTTGCCGGACCGTCGTCAGCTTCGGTGTGACGTATTTTGACATCTCGATGTCGTCGTATCCGATGACTGAAATATCCTGTGGAATGTGAAGACCTGCTTCATGAATCGCTTCCATCGCGCCGATGGCCATTTGGTCACCTGCGACAAAAACGGCTGTCGGACGTTTCGGTAAATCAAGCAATGTCTGCATCGCCTGTTTTCCTTCTTCAACTGAGAAAAAACCTCCGTTGATCAAGTATCCGTCAGGAATCGGTAAGCCGATTCGATCCATTGCCTGTTTATAACCTTCGATTCGTGCGAGACCTGCATCAATCGTCATATCTCCAGCAATGTGGGCAATCAAACGATGTCCAAGCTCATAAAGATGGTTCACAGCAAGTGTACCGCCGGATAAATTATCCGAGAAGACAACGCTGCAATCGGAACTGTCCATATCGACGACGACGATCGGAATCGTACTTTGAATCAACTCTTGCACCTGTTTGTCCATTTGATCGGAACAGATGACGACGATGCCGTCGACCGCCCGGTGCCGGAAGTGCTCGAGATAACTCATGTCGCGATTGCGGAGATTCCGTGAGGCGAAGATTAAATCGTAACCTTGTTGCTCTGTTGCTTTTCGGAAACTTTCGATGATCGCGTTGAAAAACGGATGCATCATTCCGACTTCGTTTGCTTCCGAGAACATGACCCCGATTGTCCAGGACCGTTTCGTCGAAAGTGACTGGGCATGTGCGTTTGGTAAGTAGCCCATATCAGCTGCTGCCTGAACGATTTTTGCTTTCGTCTTCTCACTGACATCGGAATAGTTATTTAAGGCTTTTGAGACCGTGGTGATCGAAAAACCGGTTATTTTCGCTAAATCATAAATTGTACCCATGTAACCACTCCATTTCACCGAAAGCGCTTTCGATAAATTTAGTATAGACGTTGATTTGGAAAGATACAACCATTTTTTTAGAATTTAATCGGAATTTGCAAAATAAATGATATCGCTTTCATTTTTCACTCAAGAAACCTTTTAATAAGAACAAATGTTTGGTATACTATAAGTATTAGTCAGCCGTTTTCAAATAGAGAGGAGCATTATTATGCCGATTACCCCTTATCTAGTTTTCAACGGTAATACCCGCGAGGCGATTCATTATTATGCCAAAGTCTTTGGGCAAGACATTCCTGACATCATGGAGTTTGGTCCTGGCAATGGTCCGGACGGTCAACCGTTTGAAAAAGATGTCCAGTCGCTTGTCCTGCATTCGCAATTGATTGTTCATGGCACACGCGTCATGTTTTCCGACGCCATGCCCCATGATCCGGTGACGATCGGACAAAATGTTACGCTGGCTCTGCATTTGCCAGATATCCAAGTCATTCATGAGACGTTCGATAAACTGGCTCAAGACGGTAACGTCATCATGCCGATTCAAAAAACGTTTTGGAGTGAAGCCTACGGCATTGTCGAAGATCCGTTTGGTGTGCAGTGGCAATTGAATCACGAAGTGAGTGAAGTAACAGCGTAAATTGCTCGCTGCGTCATGCTTTCCCTTTCACTCGCTTTCCTCAGGCGAGGCACAAGCCGCGCCTCCTTTGTCCTCCGGACACGGACTCGGGTCTTGTTTGCCTCTAACAGCGCAGATCCCTGCGCTTTTTCCTGCATTAGTCGAGTGACGGGAATGCATTCCTGATAAAAAGTAAGATCTGGCGGATTTCGTCGGGTCTTACTTTTTTTAGATCATACCGATTTTTTTCAAGGTGTTATAGAATGGTTAAAATCAGATGTACCATTATCTATTTTGTAAGAAAGGACGTGTCGCAAGAAATGAACGAGATCCTTTTACAAAAACAAGCGACGATCAAACGTTGCATCATTAGAATGAACGAAGTCTATAGTAATGACTCCAAAAACTTAAGTGATTTAACCAAACAAGATAGCATCATCTTAAATTTGCAACGGATCTGCCAAGCTTCTATCGATATGGCAATGTATGTCGTAAGTACACGAAAACTGGGATTGCCTAAAGCAAGTCAGGATGGACTTAAACTATTAGAGAAAGCAGACTTTATCAATTCTTCCCTATCTACTAGCCTAATGAATATGATGGGATTTTGTACTATCGCAATCCATGACTACCCGTCACTTGATTCAAATGTTCTCCAGGCTATTTTAGAGAAGCACATAGATGATTTCTTAACCTTTGCACAGATTGTTATCCAGTTGAAAGACTGACAAATCTTCAAGATTCAGCTCCCTCATCGTCCAAACGTCTGAAGGCGACGCCATTTGTCACGTAGAGTTTCCAACAGACAAATCGAATAATCCAGGAATCCTTCTTTTTAAATTTTATTAACTTTCTAGGAACACCTGGCTTTAAAGATATTTTTACAACTACCGTAGTTTTACTTCTTGAAGCAGCTATTGCTAGCGTCATTGCTAATCTCTTTACTAGAATATTTGTAAAAAAAATATAGTTTTTAATTTTGTTCTTTTAAGAGTCACATATAACGATACATAGATAAAACGGCTTGAGTTCTCCATTCCAATGGACTCAAACCGTTTTTCTTTTATTTATTGAAGTATAAACTTAAATATGACATCG
Source organism: Exiguobacterium artemiae (assembly GCF_033342815.1). Classification (GTDB taxonomy): domain Bacteria; phylum Bacillota; class Bacilli; order Exiguobacteriales; family Exiguobacteriaceae; genus Exiguobacterium_A; species Exiguobacterium_A artemiae_A. The sequence continues at coordinate 196,474 of NZ_JAWPEN010000002.1, read as the reverse complement.
AATCACATTATGGATTAATTGAATCGCCTTTTACCAGTAGACGCGGTTTTCACTTTTTAAATTTATTAAACATTCCCTGAATCCGATTTGTTTTTTCGGCCGCAAGAGGTATTTCTAGTACCGATGTTTCCTTCGTCACTTTATTATCAGCCGGATTAGCTAATCCAGTTACTGTTCCAAATAAACTCTTCACCTTATTCGTTGCTTCATTTTTAGATTCTTCATAATTGAGTAACTCAACATCAATTTGCTTATGTAATTCTTGCATTTCAAGCATATATTTATGACTTTCAGACTGGGCTTTTGAATAGCGGTTTACCAATTCATGATATTCAGGCAGCTTCCGCTTTTTTTCCGCCAAGGAAGCATTCCCAAAGAAGAAGTCCAACCCTGCATAAACAACTGAATCGTTTAATTTACGATTATGCTGATCCTCTTCCAGCTCAATTTCTGAGATTTCTGCCTTAAGATTTGAAATATCATCTTTGAATAATCGTTGTCCTTCTTGTAATGAAACAATTGATTTTTCGATCCAATTTTTTGCATCTTGTGGAGAGTCTAACATGAGCCAAGTAATACTGATGTAAGATTGAATGAATCCTATGAAATGGACATCAAATGCTGTCTTTCTAAATTTCGCTCTTTGTACACCGTAGGCTTTGATGAATTCTTTCAAAGCACTTCCCACCATCTTTTTAGAGTCCTTTTGACTTCGATGATCGTCCATTGCTTGCTCCAGATAAGTTAACCCTACGTAAAAGGGTCCTTCCTGAATCGCTTTAATTTCGTTCGTAAACATATCAAATAGTTGTGCCTGGTCAGCTTCTAATTTAATTAGCTTATCTACGATTTCTTTTTTCTCTTTTACTCCTTTGTATACTTTCAACCCTGTTAACATGCCAGAAACCATTAAATCAATCATTCGTCCATTCTCCTTTTATGTATAAGGGATAATCTACATTAAATATCATTTCACTTATTTAAAAATTGTATCAAACAACTTTTTACATTACCAATAAATGGAGTTAAAATCCATTAAGAACTTATTTCTTTTTAAAATTACATCTAAATTCTATACAGAAAACACCGACATTTTTTAATATTTCAAGTAAAATCATCAGATTAAATCAGAAAACCTTATTAAGCGAACTTTTCCATCCGATTTCGCTCAATAAGGTTTTATGTAATCACTTTTAATCATAAAATGATTTATTTTTTATAATTAAATCGATTGTTTTTAGTAAAATACGGGGAAATATTACTAATGGTTCTTCGCTGTTTTTCCGTATAGAAAGGAGATTAGCATGCAGTACCTAGTTCAGATTTTGCACTCCATATCTTTAGCCATTCTCGTTGCCACTATCATTTATCGCCTGCAAGTCGTCAAAGGTGAGAGACCACCTGAAAAATTACCTGACGCGACGCTTCTACTCTGGTTAAGTGTCATTCTCTTTCTAACCTCACTCTTGAATGGTTACGTCCTCTATCGTCAAAACGGTCAGTTCGAAATCATATTGCTGCCTTTCTTATTTTTAACGGTTTTCTGTTTGTCGTTGTGGATTTTTTACTGTCTCTATAAATATTCGAAACGCCGCCTCTCACCTCAGATTGTCATTCCTGCAGCCATTTTGTTTCTTCTATACTTACTAACCGCATTTGCGACTCTGTTTCATTTTGAAAATATGTTCTATATCGTACTCTGTCTTGGTATCCTTAGCATTTTTGTTAGCGGACTGTTTTTATTAAAGTATCAGTCCTTTCAGGCAATGCCCCGTATCTGGAAGTACGCATTACCCTTCGGTATTTTATTTATCTTACTTTCGTACGAAGTTATTTCATCTGCTCCTCCTACAACGAACTCAGAATCAACAGCAGCTCCCGCTTCTACCGATACTGATGCCGACACTGAAAATGAAATAATTTCTGAAGAACCTGTCGAGGAGCCTATCATAGAAGAGGTAGAAGATGAACCTGTACAAGAAACTTCAGACGATGTAGCAGAAGACCCAGAAGAAAAGGTCTATGATCAAACTAAAAAGTATTACGCTTCCTATACCCCGGTAAATCTTCAAAATGTTAATGAAAAAATCGAACTTGCTCCAAACTTCTTTTATGAAATCAATCAAATTGAAGTTGGCGAAGTCACTGCCTATGAACCATTCGTGAAGAAATTCATGTTTGATGCCGAACCTATCTCTGTGTTGAAAGTATCTGTGACTGTTCAAAATAATACCCCACAAGACTACTACTATTCTTTTGCTAGTACCTTTATCAATAATGGAACAAATGAGTATAATCCCGTCGGAAAATTTACGTTAAATCGAAGCTACGATCCAAACACGGACCTTCCACTTCTTCGCTCAGGTACGAAAGATCGAGGTAGCTACTATGTTTTCATGGAAGAAGCTGCAGATACTCTCGATTCATTTGATTTTCTAATTGGTTTACCGACCGATCCAGCTACGGGTAACTCTGTCGATTCTTCTACCAATAATGCAATCACTATCCCTCTAAATTGACTTTCCGAAGACTAATTCGGAAAGTCTTTTTTCTGCTCACACTATTCTCTTCATCCTGTTTCCTTGTATACTAATAGTGTCCTAAAAACTAGGAATTAAGTACTTCATTTTTCAATAAACCACCTCTAATTTCCTAACTTTTAAATTTACATATAAGGAGCTACCTAGTAATGAGCACTACCCGTTCAAAAGCAATCAACCTTTTTCAATTCATGGCTTCCGTCAAGAAGCTTGGTTTGAAAACACAACGAGATACCAAAACGTATACAACGATTTTAGATGAGACGACAATGAACTTTCCGAACGTTACTTCAACAAGCGATGAAAGTCAGCAAACCATCGTCGAAGTCAAGTTTCACCCTGCCTTCACAATCGATCGTCCTGCCCTACCGAGTAAATTAAGCGAATGGACAGTGACGACCGGGGACGACGTGACACCAAAGGCTTCTCTTCCAGATGAATTAACGTCACTTTGGACGACCTACGAATTAGCTATTCGTGATTGGAAAGAGAAAAAACGCCAACATGAAAAGGCACAAGCGCTCTATGACTTGATGTACCGAATGTATCAGTTCCAAACGACTGATAATGATACCCATGAAATCGTTTGGTCTTTCGGTCACTTGCACTGGCCAACACAATCTATTCAGCGACCACTTTTCGTCCGACCCGCTGTCATTGAGTTTGATACTGAAAAAAGTGTGTTCCGCATTGAAACGACACCAACACTTCCGAAACTTGAGTTAGATATGTTGAACTGGGACAGCGTATGGATGAAAGCAGAGCTCTCGGAATACGAACTCGATTTCAAGGAAGACCATGCCTTCGATTTTAACCCTTGGGACGAAACGCAACTCCAAGAACGAAGCGAACAGGTTCTACGGCTGTTACACGCGGACCATGCTTATGCGCAAGAAGCTGATGTTTACGTTATGCCAGGTGTCCGCCTTTATCGGCGTCCGAAATCCAATCACAGTTGGGTCGAAGAGCATGAACACCTTGCGGAAGCGATCGAACAGGACTTACCGTTGTCGCCTGCTCTTGAACAGTTCTTTACTTCGGATGATGCCGCGATTGCTGCTCTCGACCAACAAGATCGTTCTGAGTGGCAGGCTGTCGGCGAAGAGATTTTATTCCCGCTTCCTTACAATGAAGAACAAAAACGAATTCTTCAGCAGTTAAGTAACAACGCAGGTGTCGTCGTCCAGGGACCACCGGGTACAGGAAAAAGCCATACGATTTCAAACTTGATTTCGCACCTTCTCGCTCACGGAAAACGAGTCCTTGTCACAAGTGAAAAAGAACATGCGTTAACAGTTTTACGTGATAAGTTGCCTGCTGAAATCCGTGAACTAGCGGTCTCTGTTTTAGGCGCTGATTCCAAGACGATTAAACAAACGGAAACATCTTTACATGGTATCTCAAGCTATTTGAATAAGACGTCAGCTGAAGAACTAGAAGCAAGTGCCACAACGATTCGGAATCATCTCGAAACGATCCGTCGCGAAATTGCGTCGACGCGTCGGATGATGCTTGATCAAGCCATTATCGAACACGACGGTCTGACGATTGGTCAAGAAACGAAAACGCCACTCGAGTGGGCAAAATGGATGAGTCAATCCACGATTTCGACACAGATTCCGACGCCGCTTTTGTCTGAAGAAGCACCGATGAGTGCCGTCGATATTCAGGAACTGTATGAATTGATGCAGGATCAAGAAGCACTTGCCGAACTCAAGATTCTCGGTCGCCGACCAACACGGACGGCGTTTGCGGAACCACTGATCTTCGAAGAACACGTCGCCGAAGTAACAGCACTCCGACTGATCGAACCGACTGCGTTACCAGTTGCATGGATGAAATCCGCGTCGGATGAGACCAAACATCAACTGCGCGACTGGCTCCAGCAGTCCGTTCGGCAATATACGAAACTTGAAGAATGGACGCTTGCCTTATATCGTCACTGGCTGGCGCATCCTTCTGATTTTGATGAGCTCGAGCAAGATCGATTGACATTCGAACAGACACTTCTCGAAATCGAACAACTCGAGCGGACCGTTTCGTTGCATGATTTCGCTCTTCCGACAACAGACCAAGATGTATCTGTACTCGCAACGGAACTCTTGCCACTGTTTGAAGCAAACAAGGTCGATGGGATGTTCTTTAAATGGACAAAACGAAAAAAATACGCCCTTCTTTTAGATGAAGTGACGATTGACGGGAAGAAGATGGCTAGTACCGCAGATGTTACATTACTCTTGCAACATTTGACGTATACGGAATTACTTCGGAAACTCGAGCGGACGTTTAAGCATCGCTTCGAACATCATTCAATTGAAATTCCAATCGGTCCTTTAACGACGTACCGAAAAGCGCTCGATGTTTTCCGTCAACTTGACAGTGTCATGCAACACTTTACGCAAGTCCTCCGTCCATTACACGCAAGTTATGAAAATCATGACTTCACGTATGAATCAGATTGGCTCGAGATTCAAACCAATGCCCTAGAGGCACTCTTTGACCTAAAGCGTCTAGATGAACTGAACGAGCAGCAGCAAACCTGGTTATCTTTACTCGATGTAGCAGAACTCACCCACCCCATCACTATTCAGTTGCAGCAAGCGATTCGTGATTGGGATGTTACTCGCTATACAGTACTTTATGAAGAATTACGACTCCTGGAAACGAACGAACATCGGGCAAGTCGCTTACAAGCACTCAGTGTGATGCTAGAACAAGCTGCCCCGAACTGGCTCACGGCACTACGAACGAATAGTGCCCCGACGTTTCATGCACTCGAACTTCGTGACGCGTGGCACCTCGCCTACGTCAAGAGTCGACTTGAAGCTTTGAGTGATGCAGACGAACGCGAGCAGCTCCATCGTCTCGAACAGGAAGAAGGACAGACCGTCGCTCGTCTCTGCGCGACACTCGCTTGGAAAGAACAGCTCAAACGGATGACGCCTTCGAAACAAGAACAGCTCAACAGTTGGGCGACCTTGATTCGCAAAGTCGGAAAAGGAACGGGTAAACATGCACCACGTTATCGGAAAGAAGCCGCCAAACAAATGATGCAGGCTCAAGACGCGATTCCGGTCTGGATTATGCCGGTCAACCGTGTCCTTGAATCCTTTAAGGCTGAGAGCGATCTCTTTGACGTCATCATCTTTGATGAAAGTTCGCAAAGTACGATGGATGCGATTTCGCTCCTGTCCCGGGCACGAAAAGCGATCATCGTCGGGGATGATCGGCAAATCAGTCCGACAAGTTTTGATAACCGGGATAATGTCGAAGAAAAGCGAAAAACGTATTTCGGGGATGATTCGACGATGACCTTGTTTGATGGGACAAGTAGTCTCTATTCCCTTGCCTCCGTTAAGTTCAGTACGAAAGTCGGCTTACGGGAACACTTCCGTTGTGTACCGGAAATCATTGGTTTCAGTAATGCTCACGTCTATGACGGAACGATTGTCCCGCTCCGCTTGCCCCAACGTGCTGAACGACTGAATCCAGCTGTCAAAAATCATTTTGTTCGTGATGGATACGTCGACGAGACGACGATGGACAAGGTGAACTTACCGGAAGCACGTGCCATCGTCGCTGAACTGAAACGCATGATGCAAGATCCGCTTTATCAAAATCGAACGTTCGGAGTCGTCTCCTTACTTGGAAATGCCCAGGCTAATCAGATTGAACGGATTGCGACGGCAGAAATCGGGATCGAGACGTTGATGCAACATCAAGTCCGCTTCGGGGATGCCTACACCTTCCAAGGAGACGAACGTGACGTCATGTTACTCTCAATGGTCGTCGCCCCAAACAAACGCTTCATGGCGATGACGAAAGAAACCGACAGCCAACGCTTTAATGTCGCCGCGAGCCGAGCCCGCGATCAAATGATTCTGTTCCACTCAGTCTCATTAAACGACATCGGCAACAGCAACTGCATGCGCTACAAGTTGCTCGGTTATTGTCAAAACCCACTCGGTGATCAAGCTTCCTTCGAGAGCATCAAACATCGCTTTGACTCACCATTCGAAGAAGCCGTCTACCGTCGTCTGGTCGCTCGCGGATACCTCGTCACGCCTCAAGTACAAGTCAATGGCTACCGCATCGACCTTGTCGTCGAAGGGGAGCATAACCGACTTGCTGTCGAATGTGATGGTGAACGTTGGCACGGACCAGATGCGTATGAAGCGGACATGTTCCGGCAAAAAGTCTTGGAGCGGGCGGGTTGGAACTTCTGGCGTGTCCGTGGTCGTCATTTCTATCAAGACGCAGATCGTGCGATGGAATCACTATGGACAACACTTGAAGAGATGGAGATTAAACCAGCATTGATCGAGTATGCGTAACAATCACAAAAACACCTTTCTTCTGTCGACTGAGTTGAGTACTCAAGCGACTTTTGAAAGGTGTTTTTTTCTTTGTCTACATTCATTTAACGGTAATCTTACGTTTCACTATCGTTAAATTTCCGGCCTTATCTTCTACACGATAAGTCAGATAATAAGAACCTTTCTTTTTCGTGTTGACGGTTCCACTCACTTTAATTTTTTTCGTCAATGATCCGTCTAGGTTATCCTTAGCACTTACTCCTGCCATAGGATTAAAGGACGTTTTGTATTTGACTGTTTTAGCCGCGACACCACTGAGTACCGGTTTCGTCAAATCTTTCACCGTGACTTTACGGATGATTGTCGTTTTATTACCTGCTTTGTCACTGACACTATACGTTAGATTATAGGTTCCGACTTTATTGACATTGATACTGCCGGTAATCTTAATCGCTTTTGTTAGTGTTCCATCTACATTATCTTTAGCGGTTACATTTTTTCTTACATCAAATTTTTGATTCAATCCAATAGTGACGTTACCTACTCCACTAATCGTCGGCTTAACCGTATCTCTTACCGTAATCAGACGATTTACTTTTGTCAGATTTCCTGCACGGTCAACGACAGTATAGGTAATCGTATACACACCTGATCGTTTTGAATCGACGGTTCCTGTCGTTTTGATTTTACTTGTGACGTTTCCATCCGTTTCATCATTCGCAGTGACTTTGTAGAGCGGATTAAAGACTTGTCCCCAGGCAATCGTCTGATTCGTCACACCTGAAAGAATTGGTTTGATGACATCACTGACTCGCTGCTCTACTTTTTCACTTTGATTGTTCGAAGCATCGCTTGCACGGAGACTAATCATCGTCCCGGCCGGAAGTTGAGAAATCGGATGTGAGAAGCGACCCGATGCATCTGTCCTAAACTCAACTTTCGTTTCCCCGATGAGCATCGTAATCATAGCACCAGGTTCAGCTTGACCTGTGACAGTGGTTGAACGATTCGTCACACGATCGATCACTGGTATTGCGGGTGGTGTATGATCCTCAACAAGGAAACTATATTCTTTATTTTTTAAACCCTTTAGTTCAGCAACTACAGTCAATCGTGTCCCGATTTTTTGTTGGTCTAGTTTTAATTCAAATCTCTTTGAATCATTGATTACCGTTTCCGAGATACTTTTTCCATCTTTCAACACATTGATACTCATTCCAGGAGTACCACTTCCTTTAAGTATGCTTGCTTCCTCCAAGAAAGCCTCTATGCTATACACATAAAATTGTTGCATCCCAACATCTGAATGGATTCCCAGTGCGTCAATCGCAACATATCTAACCTGCATATCATCCTTAATCGGAATCGAATCGATAAATACCGGACTCGAAGCCGTAGGCGGCGTTCCATCTGTCGTATAGTGAATTTTTGCACCTTTCGTTGCACTCAAGACAATCTTTTCTCCTTCAGCATAGATTCCACTAGATAATGAAGACGTAACAACAGGCTTCGAACGATCTAAGACATTATACGATTTAGTCCAGGTATTTCCGAAAATGTCTCGGAATACAAAGTTCAATTGACGCTTTGTTCCAATTGGATAGTCTTTGACGCGGAATGTTCCATCGGAATTAATATTTAATTTCTCGCCCTCTACTGTTACATCAACAATAGGAACAGTAGCACCAGAAAAAGTGACTTTTCCATCTGTTTCGACGAGCGGCTCATTATAGATTTCAAATGGTAACTTTTTATTAAGAGGGTCATTACTTGCCGTCATACTCGATACGTTATTGCTACCACTCATGACAACCCCACCTTGATAAAGTGAGCCTGAGCCATAGCTAAAGCTATTAGCATAAATCGTTCCATTGACACGTACCCCACCAGTTACTCGCATCGCTCCAAGTACATAAATATTCCCATTAACAGTAGTTCCGGTTAATGTCACGACAGCTTTTGATCCAATATAAAGATCCCCAGAAATCGTTCTGTAAGATAAAGATGTATTTCCAGTATAGAATGTTTTAGCCAGCGGTTTGATTCGTTCGAATACCATAAACGTATAGCTATTTAAGCCTTCGGTAACAAGTGTTTTATTCCCGTTTATGTCTTCTACTTCAACCGAACTTATCTTCCATTCACCAGGATCTAAGTCTTCAGTCAGTTGAAGAGAAGTTTGATACTCATCTAATTCTGTCGAAGCAGAAAGCGTAACGACTTGTTCCTTCTGAGAAGAACTATGTTGGTATGTCACCTTAACACTTTTTACTTTAGTGTCATCCTCTGCTATAACCTTTATGTTTAAAGGCTTTGTTTGATCAAGAAACGTCTGACTGAGTGATAATGATTTAAAAATAGGAGTTGTCTTATCGATTTGATAATCTTCTAATATGAATTGAGTTTCTTCTGTGAAAAAAGCATTTCTACCATAAAAGTCTGTAACATTACCTGCCTCATCATAGATGAACAGATACTTTGGTTTCCATGTTCCGGATGGCATGTCTTCCTCCATCCGAACTTGTCCTCGGTATACATCTGCCACAGCATCATATGTCATGGTTATCTTTTTCTCATTTCCTGTTTGAGGCGCCTCGTAAGAGAAATAAATCCACTTGATTCCACTGCCTTCATCGCTCGCCTTGATCGAGACGTTCACAACGTCTCCGACCTTCACCTTGGTTTTATCCAGCACAAGACTCTCGAGTGTCGGTTTTGTAACATCGGCCAATGTAGTGCCTGATAACTCAAATCGAGTCTCTTCAGTGAAACGAGCATCTCTACCATAAAAATCTGTGACATTACCCGCCTTATCATAGATGAACAGATACTTTGGTTTCCATGTTCCGGATGGCATGTCTTCCTCCATCCGAATTTGTCCTCGATATACATCTGCCACAGCATCATATGTCATGGTTATCTTTTTCTCATTTCCTGTTTGAGGCGCCTCGTAAGAGAAATAAATCCACTTGATTCCACTGCCTTCATCGCTCGCCTTGATCGAGACGTTCACAACGTCTCCGACCTTCACCTTGGTTTTATCCAGCACAAGACTCTCGAGTATCGGTTTTGTAACATCGGCCAATGTAGTGCCTGATAACTCAAATCGAGTCTCTTCAGTGAAACGAGCATCTCTACCATAAAAATCTTTGACATTACCCGCCTTATCATAGATGAACAGATACTTTGGTTTCCATGTTCCGGATGGCATGTCTTCCTCCATCCGAATTTGTCCTCGATATACATCTGCCACAGCATCATACGTCATGGTTATTTCTCTCTCATTTCCTGTTTGAGGCGCCTCGTAAGAGAAATAAATCCACTTGATTCCGCTGCCTTCATCATTCGCCTTGATCGAGACGTTCACAACGTCTCCGACCTTCACCTTGGTTTTATCCAGCACAAGACTCTCGAGTGTAGGCTTTGTAACATCAGCTGCCCCCTCTACAACACCCATCGGAATAATACCAATTACTAAAACAATTAAAATTAAATATGAAGTCCACTTTTTTATCATTTTTCTTTCTACCTTCTTCTTTACATATTTTTATTTTTTTAAGAAATTTGAATCGATTTCAAAATTAAAGATATCTACAATTCAATATTACTTTATCAATTAATTCCCAATAAATGATTTTCTAACTTTAGGTCAATGCTTTTTATCACTTAGTTATTTTAGAACAACCACAATATAAAATACCTTAATATTACAATATTTAAATTATAATGGTATATTAAGTGTTAGCTAGATTTTTAATTATGGATGGAAAATAAAGAGGTTTTTTTAGATATTTATAGAAAATATATATACATTATGTAGTTTATTGAGAAGGAGGATTTCATCATGGAATTTCACGCTTCTCAGAAGGAGGCGGAGTGGTCTTCTTACTGGCAGGATCATGACCTCCAGTTCGCACATGAACTTCCTTTAAAAAGTGAAGACATCGTTGCACTTCAAAAATGGTTGAATGAGAAGTTTCAAAGTAGATGGCATGATTATAGTCGTCGTATTATACGTAAACTTTGGTATCGCTATCCGTTCACTTGCTTACTCGCTACATCGACCATAGCTTTAGATCAAGAAGATGTAGGATTTTGGACATTATTCGCTAACTTTTATTCGGTGAATGATAGTTTCGTCAACGAATGGAAAGAAGAAATGGATATCGCTTTATCCAGAAACTCAATTTATCGTTCTACTGACACTCATCGTCGCTACTATTTAACAGCTTTAATTCATTCAGGTGTTACTTCAATTTATGCCTTGAAAAATATCTATGATTATTTTATCAGCCAAGTGATTGACCAAAGAAGACAATTACCAAGTGCTATTCGCCAAGTCATTAATGGACAATGGCAGTGGACCGATCAATTGAAAAAACCAATTCTTCTCTATATTGAACAAAGTATGCGAAACCCTGATCCACTTCTACGCCTAAAAGAGTTTTTCACGGAAAAGAGAACCTTCACCTCATTTCCACCATATATGCATAAAAACTTGAAGGCCATTCAAACAATTATTCAAGCAGAGAGAAGGAAACACTCACGGCGCCAATTTGTTTTCTGGAATGAGATTCTTCACCGTCCACAAATTAAGTTACCTATCATTGAACGAGAACATGCACAGAACGCCTACTGGAAGGTAGGATCACGAATCGTCTATTGTCAGCGTGAAGTGGCTGCTCATACTGTTCGATTTCATCCTAAAGAAATCGAACTTGATTATTCTCCAAATGAGCATACACTGACGTTGATGATTGATTCAGAAGAAGAAATCTATGAACTACCATCGACGATGCCCTATTATTTCAAACAGAAATCAGATTCAAACCATTATGATTTGATACGCGGCAGCTACATTGAAGTGGGTCAAGAAATCGTAGTCGTTAAACCATCAAGTTTCTCGACAAATGAAGCTTATCGTCCTGTCACACATGCTTCTTGGTGTGATTTTGAATATAAACGTTTCTTGATTCACGGTGAAACCGAATTCTATTTCCAAACAGAATCTGGTCTCATCAGAAAGCAATTCGTCACGACATCGAAAGTAACACTGACTGTCGATACTGCACCAATTTTTTATTCGACCACCAAACACTATCGTGAATTACCAAAATTACGATTTCATGATCTTGATAGTTTTCAGGAATTATTAGAATGGTCTGTAACAATTAATGAAGTAGTCTTTACGTTCGAGCAATTTTCAGATGCTTTAATTCAACAAGAAGACGATTTGATTTTAGATTTAAAACAATTAAAAATTCATCGAAATATTCTACAAGCGATCGCTTTACATTTAAAAGATCGACGTAAAGGATATTCTTATAGTTTAAAATTCGTTCTTTTCCCAAGTGATTTTTCTTATCGTTTCAGTCAAGACCATGTTTCATTTTCATCAAGACATCTTCAAAAAATACGAATTGCAAATCAGATATTCAACCCGCAAGAAAAAACAATCACTATACCGAATGATTTTCTCCAGACATCGATACCGCTGACTTTTACGATTGCTGGACACGCTCTTTATAAGACTGATTTCAGCAAGGATTTTTTTGAATACGAAATCCTCTCCAAAAAAGGTAACAGTAAAATATACACACCTGAAGAAGTGAATGAACTATCTGTTCGTATTACAAGAATCTATCCGTCACAAGAAATTCTTCATGCCCATCTACTCATCGAGCATTCTTCTAGAGAGGCAGAGCAGATTCCTATTATACTCAAGCGCAATCGTCATACTAACGTCGTCTCACTGAACATCTGTCATCACGTATTAACTCGATTTAAATCAGGTAGCATCACCCTAGTGATCAATGATCAATCTGAGTTCATTTGTCACTTTACAGAAGAACTTCACCCACTTCTTCATATGGATGAATCCTTCATTGTTCATTTAGATCATCCACTCGAATACGATATTAAGTTTAGAGTATTTCATCCTTATAGTTTGATTGAGAACAAAGAAGTTTTCACTTTATCTCAGGGTTCTACCCATCTTCGTCTACATCCCTTCTCTGATTCTGATGTCATAATCAATGGAATCAAAGATGAAACAGACTGGTTCGGAAACGATGATGACATCATCGCATTTCCAAAACTTGAAGTTCCGTTATCAAAAGAAAAACTAACGATTTTACTCCATTCGTTAGATGAATCTACTTGGCGTTTCTTCATCTATAAGCTGAACGATTATGGTGCGACATATCTGCAACAACTAGTTGATATTCAACCGCTACTATTGCAACGAGTATTAGAATCTCCAGAGATAACAGAATCAACAGTCGACTCTCTAAATACTAATTATGTCGCATGGGAGCAATGGGTAGATACATTTAGCATTTATCTCTGGTCCCTCAACTATCAACAACTGTTCTATACAAAAACCGACACGACAAGGCTTCTTCATGACGCATTCGGTCATTTGAAAACGTTCTCAATATTGAATTTGTCTGATCGACGTACATTAAGACAGCAATTCAAGCAGTTTACTCCTGAGAACCTACACCCTTTAGACTTTAATATCCTTGATGGTTGTAACGCTTATCTTGATGATCGTTTTTATCATAATCCAGACGAAGTCTTCTCTTACAAATTACAAGTCGATGATTTACTTCAGAAAGCAGATAAAAAAATCGAAAAGTGGAAAAAAGAGAAGAAAATTCCTGAACAGGTACAAAAGCTGATTGAAGACCGAGAATTTCCTTTAAGTGTCAACTCTAATCAATTTCCGACATTGTTTTATATCACCTTGCGAACGAAACTTCTGGCGATAGGTCTCTCACCTCATCTAAAAATCAGTGCTAAACAAAAAATCAACCGTATGTTGAGAAGTTTGCCAGCCTTACCTATCAAAGACTTAAGTCATGATGGCTATCATCTTGCAAATGCTTGGGAGGAAGAAACATGAGTATTCATCCGATAAATGCTACTACACGTCTTCAAGGTCGTTACATGGATTATTTGACTTCTTACTTCAAGATCAACAATTACGATTTACACGAACAGTTCAAACATAATCTTCGTCTAAACAACCAGTTTCTGAAAGGTCCTTATCTCGAAGCGACACTTCCTTATAAGCCAGGAAAGACGATAACCGAACTGATTGATGAACAAATCGTCCATCCAGAAATTTCTCGCTTTTTGCCTGGTGGATCAGAGTTTCGATTGTATCGTCATCAAGAACGTGCCATCCGTCTAGCTAAAACGAAAACATCCTTTGTCGTCGCTACTGGAACCGGATCTGGTAAAACAGAGAGCTTCATGTTACCAATCTTCAATCATCTTTTGGAGCAAAAACAGGCAAATATCCTAACAGATGGGGTACGCGCGCTCTTACTTTATCCAATGAACGCACTTGCAAACGACCAACTCGATAGACTCCGAAAATTACTAAAAGATACACCAGACATCACGTTCGGTCGATTTACGGGCGAAACGGAAGAAAAGAAAATCAACGCTGCTCAAGCTTATAAAGCACAACACAAAGAAAATCCACTGCCCAATGAGCGCTTGTCACGAGAAGAAATACGTCGAAATCCACCACATATCTTAATTACCAACTATGCGATGTTGGAGTACTTGATGATGCGACCGGAAGATAACACATTGTTCTCAGGTGTTTTCAAAAAAAACTGGCGTTTCGTCGTGCTAGATGAAGCACACACGTATGATGGTGCGACAGGCGCAGAAGTAGCCATGCTACTTCGACGATTAAAAACAGAAGTGGAAGAAAATACTCCTTTACAATTCATCGCTACTTCTGCGACACTCGGTTCGTCTGATGAAGCTAAACGTGAGGTCATGTCGTTCGCGAGTAAATTGTTCGATCAGCCGTTCTCGTTAGAAAACGAGCAACTCATCATGTCTGAACGTATCGATTATGATGAACTCTATCCAGCAATCGAACTTCCTGACTCAAACGTATACGTTGAATTACAGAAGTGCTATGACCAAAACCAAATACCTGATTTGAAACATTTCGGCTACTTGCAAACCTATTCTGGTCAACCTCGTGATATCATATACGAGTTGTTGGCACAAGACAGACGTCTCCATGCCTTGCGCAAAAATTTAAGTGAAGTCCACTTATTAATCGATTTAGCTAACGAAATTTTTCCGGAATTAGTTCAACAAGAAGCGATAGAGCGCTTAATTGCATTAATTGATATCGCAACATTGATCAACGATGAGGCTCGTCCTAAGCTGCTACCCGCAAAATATCATACTTTCTTTCGAGCACTAGAAGGGGCTTACCTTGAAGTTCATCCTTGCGAAAAGCTTCATCTGTTTCCAAAACATGAATCGGAGTCTGGTCATCCGATTTATGAGATGGGTGTCTGTCGGCGTTGTGGAGAAGTTCATTGTTTCGGTCATGCACCGGATGCTGGTCGACTATTACCGAAAAGTAAAGATGGAAAACAACCCAATACGATTTTTAGCTTTCAAACTACAAGTGAACTCGCTTCTGACTTAGAGGACGATAAAACAGTGGTCACTTCTCAAAAAGATTGGTGTCCCGCGTGCGGAGCAACACGCTTTTCATCAGAGGAGGATAAACCTTGTGAATGCGACGTGCCACTGCGACGGATTTCTACAATCAACGTCTTGGAGCAATCACCTTCTTGTATGTCGTGCGGACTCCCTTCTCATCGGACTGATGCAATCCGTCGTTTTTATACAGGGGCGGACGGGGTGACCTCGGCACTTGCTGCACAGCTGTATCAAGAATTGGTTCTTGGAAATCCTAAGCAACAACCTGAACAACCTATAATCAGTCGAGGAGATGATTGGTTCATGGATGAGGAACCTGCCACGCCAGAAGACGCAAAAGATTCCTATGAAACACAAAATTTAATCGTTTTTTCTGATTCTCGACAGGACGCTGCCTTTTTTGCTCCTTTTCTAGATCGTACGTATCGAAATTATTTGTGGCGCTCTTACTTTTGGCGTGCCATTCAAGAAACCGCTCATCCCATTTTGATCGAAGAATGGAAAAATCGTACTTTACATTTAAGCGGTGCACGTTCAATTCACCTTTTTGAAGATCTGACGATTGATCAAGAAATCAAGCTACGACTGTTCCGTGAATTCATTTTGAGTGATGATGACTTTTCATTAGAGAACCTCGGGATGATTGCATTTGATTTACGATTAGAACCACAACAAAAAAGTCAGCTTGAAACAATCATCTCAAAACAAATGCAAATCAAACCTGAACATGCTTGGTCTTTCTTGATGACGATTTTCTATTATTTACGTCTTCAAGCCATTGTTGGAATTTCAAAGGACTTGGACCGGAGACACGTTTTACTTGCACCAAAAGACCATGTTTACGGCATCGTTGCCACAGGCGGTTCCCCCTCGACATACGTAAAAAATTTCGTGCCTGAACGGACAAATGTCTTTTTCCAGTGGTTCGAGCGCTATTATGATCGTTATGAGATTCCTTATACGTCAGAAAGTATTAAAAGTAAACTTTTTGATTTGTTCACTAAATTACTTGTTAGTCCAAGATCATTCTTGCATAAAGCCTTTGATTATTACGAGTCTGAAAAAAATCACTCAGAGTACTGGGTTTTACAAGCCAATTATTTCGAAGCATACATTCCTGAAAAGTTGTATGTCTGTACACTCTGTAAAGCAATCCATACGCATGATGCTGGTATCTGTAAGACGCGAAACTGTAAGGGACACCTCGAACAGACTACCATTACATCACTCGAACAAGGTGCACATTATCGGGAGATGTATCAGCATATGCTACCAATTGATATGGTCGTCAAGGAGCATACAGCCCAATTATCGAATCGTCTTGGCCAAGAGTATCAGAATCAATTCATTAATAAAGACATTAACGTCTTATCTTGCTCCACCACGTTCGAAATGGGAATCGACGTCGGAAGCTTGGAGTCCGTCTTCATGCGAAATGTACCGCCGAAGACAAGTAACTACATCCAGCGTGCTGGTCGTGCTGGACGAAGCTCATCTGCTGCAGCATTCGCTTTGACATTTGCTCAAAAAAAATCACATGATTTGACGTACTTCGATAATCCTAAAAACATGATTGCAGGAGACATCAAGGCACCTATTTTTTCTATTGAAAATGAGAAAATCATTCGTCGACACATTCATGCGACGGCCCTTTCCTTATTCTTTAAAGAATCATCACATTTTTATGGTAATTGTGAACGATTCTATCGATTTGAGGACAGCGGTACGAAAGGACATCAAGAATTTATCTCTTGGCTAAAGGAACATCCGGCTCACCTAAAACGTCAACTTTTATCAATCGTTCCAGTAACTCTTCAACAAGATTTAGGTATTAACGATTGGAGCTGGGTAAACACGGTCGATGACCCATCGGAAGCATTCCATAGTGCTTCTCTTCAATATGAGACAGATGTTCATAATCTTAATATGATTTACAAAGAACAATCTGCGCAACGGAAAAAAGTAGATTCGTACGGAAAAATGATTACGACACTTCAAGGAGAACCGCTAATCGGATATCTCTCTACAAAAGGCTTCTTACCGAAGTATGGATTCCCTGTCGATACGGTTGAAATGAAATTACTCGACCCTAACTTCCGCTCAAAACTTCGTCTACAACGTGACTTGAAACTAGCGATATCTGAATATGCTCCAGGTAGCAAACTCGTCGCAAATGGGATGCTGATCGAATCGACCGGTGTAAAGCTAATCGAAGGAAAACAATTGCCGGTACATCACTACACGCATTGTCATAACTGCAATAAGTACAGTTATGTAGGTAAATATGGAGTCAATGATGAACGAGAAATAGACTGTGAGAAATGCGGAGAACCGCTTCGAGTTAAATATTATGCTATTCCGAAGTTTGGTTTTTACGGGAAAGCCAAGCCACTGAGTACAGAACGTCGACCAGAAAAAGCATACGGTTCGCGTGTCTTCTTCGCAGAATATGACGAAAAAGCTACGCCAGAGCAGGTTCATATGGAAGGTAATCGATACGAGCTGGACTATACGTATTCTCATTACGGAACTCTTTCAGTCGTTAATGATAATAAAGGAAAACAGTACTGGATCTGTTCGACATGTGGGACACAGGTCGAGGACAAGAAGAAACACAACACTCCTTTCGGCGGGACATGCCATTCAAAAGAACGAATGATGGTGAATCATTCACCTGTTTCCCTCGGTCATCAGTTCACGACGGATGTGTTACGGTTATCTTTTCGTTTTTCTAATGGACATCAACTTCATGATTCGAATAAATCCTACTCTTTATTATTTGCTTTGATTCGCTCTGCAAGTTTCCTCTTACAGATCAATGAGGACAATTTAGGTGGTGTCATTCATTATGAAGCTTCCACAGGGACATATGATTTGATTTTATACGATGATGTCCCGGGCGGTGCCGGATTCGTCCAAGCCGTCAGTCGTAAACTACCAGAAATCATGGATCATGTGCGAACAAGTATCCAACACTGTACGTGTGATGTGAAAACAAGCTGTTATACATGCCTCCGTTCGTATCGTAATCAATTCCTCCATGATCAATTGCAGAGACAACACGTCATCGACCTATTTAGCATTAACTAACAAAAAAAGTCTTCCACACCTGAAAAAACAGATGTGGAAGACTTTTTAAATTATTAACGAAGCTCTTGATCAAGCGGAATGATTTCCTCATCCAATACGATACGCCAAGAACGTTTCATACCTGGTCCGTACTTTAATAAAATCGCTTCAGGATGCGTGTCCTTGTAACGCGCAAAATCCTTACTTTCGATAATACGTCCCACGTTCGGAATCTTCTCCATCCCGATATGGTACTGGACAGCGGAGGTATAAAGTTCTTGCTCATCTACACACCATTCTGAAGCAAATGTTTCAATTTTTTCTTGATAGGCTTGTTTAAAGTAGCGCCGCTTCACGCCAAAGATATCTTCATCCGGTGAGACGACTTCGTTATCAATCGCGTCTAGAATCGTATGATAAACCGTCTTCACGATTTCGGATTTCCCGAGTTTTTGTAGTGCCTTTTCAATCTCCGAGCGGATGTCTTCACTGTTAGCAGAGTACGTGCCTAATAATTGATTAATATAGGTTGAATCGATGTCATACAGCTTAATTGAATTCGCTGCGTAAAACTCGATTTCGGAATAATCCATTCGTTCTTCATCACTGTCATCTTCGTCTTCAATCAGAGATCCTTTTACCGTTTCATAGATACCAGCAAAATCCGTAAGCACCTGTACTTGATCCACTAAAGCTTTTGATTTCTCCATATCATCATTGTATTCATCGTATGTAGCCAACGCTTCGAATACTCGATTGAATTCTTGATACGCCTTAACGAACTCTACACGTTCGTCAATCGGAAAATGTTCATCAATAACGTCCGGTGATGGAACGATATCCTTTAATACTTTGTAGCCTTTTTTGAATCGCTTCTTCGATTCATCGTATGTTGGATAAATCAGGCTCGTGTCTTCATTTTCATTCGAATAAAGACGAGTCGCTGCTCGCACGTTCTCTTCCATCGTCGCTGGTCGTCGGAACGTCACGACTAATCCTTTTGTCTTGTCCGGATACGTCCGATTCGTCCGTGAGAACGCTTGTATCAAGTTCGCATAACTAAGGTTTCGGTCGACAAACAATGTCTGAATCGTCGGTGCATCAAATCCTGTTAACAACCGGTCAACGACGATGACCAGGTCGATATGCTTCCCGAATTGCTTGAACTCCGCTTTTTTCCGTGCCAATCGATTATTGATATCGCCGTTGTAACGCTCGATGTCTTCGAGTGACCAAGCTGTTCCGTAGTATTCGTTATACTCGCGAATGACCTGGCGCATTTCTTCTTGGACTTCAGCAGCGTTCTCCGTGTTCTCTTGCATCGAGTAGGTGATTGCAATCCGCGGGAAGTCTGGATCGTTAATTGTGCGTCCTTTTCGAAGGGGATGCCCTGCAAAGTGTGTCTCCATCCACTCTGGATCCTGCTTCATATCTCGAATGGCATAGTAATAACGCTTCGCCATCGCAATCGAACTCGTCGTCAAGATGGCCGATTTTTGTGGTCGACCGTTCTTGAAGTCAAATTTCGTATAGGCGTTATCCGGGCGGAACATCTTCTGCAAGACTTTCTCGATATGCGCGTCTCGGTCATATAGATCATTCGGGATATACGCCTCTTTCGTCATCTCATCCATCTCTTCGATCAAGGTACCAATTTCTTCGTCAGTACGGTCAGCATGCTTAGCGTCTGCTCGTAGATTCGAAAAGATATGGTTGTAGAGGGAGACGGGCTCAATCGTGTCCTCGTGTTCGACTTGGAAGCCGAGAACAGATCCATCCTCGAGCGCGTTCTTGATCGTATACGTATGTAAAACTTCACCATATTGATCCCGTGTCGTCCGTGCCAATTGTCCTTGTCCCTGCTTCTTATTCTCATTGAAGATGGGTGTTCCGGTGAAGCCAAACCAGGTCGAGTTCGGGAAGAAGCCTTTGATGCCTTCCATTCCTTCCGCACTCAAAGCACGATGGCATTCATCGACGACAAAAACAATATGCTGTCCAATCAGCTTTTGGAACCGCTGCGTTCCTTTTTCAGTTTCTTGTCTTTGGGCGTAACGTAATGCGGCCTCGAGCTTTTGACGCGTCGTGATGATGACGGTATTGGAATTCGTATCAGATAGTAACGTCTCACTCAATTTTTTCGAACTTGATGTGCCAATGATCAAACTATTCGCGGAACCCGTACCGGTTGAGATGCCCGTGTTGAATTCTGAAGCAAACTTCGTGAATTCACTTGTCGTCTGGTTATCCAAGTCTTTCCGGTCAATCAGCATGATTGTCCGATCGACTCCCGGTTTCCGAGCTAACAACTTCGTCGAGACAAAACTCGTTAACGTCTTTCCAGAGCCTGTCGCATGCCAGACAAAGCCGGATTCATGACGCATTGCTGCCGTGAACAGCGCCTCGATTGCATGAATCTGATACGGATGGAGCACCATCAAGGCTTTGTTGTCTTGATCTTCACTGACGATTGTATAGTTCGCGATCAAGCGGTGTGCATCCGGAATGTTCAGGACTTGTTTGACGAACTCATACAGGTTGTCGACTTTCTGATTGTTGGTCGTTCGCCAGCTGAAGATAAACTTCCGGTGCATGTCCTTCGGCAGCGCATTAGAAAAGTAACGTGTTGTCTGTTCGTTCGAGATGACGAATAGCTGTAGTGTCGAGAAAATGTTGTTACGGAACAAGCCTTCTTCTGCGTATTTCTTAATTTGATGGTGCGCTTGGAAGACACCGTCCTTCGCTGTGACTTTCTTCAACTCAATTTGCACAATTGGCAACCCATTGATTAAGAGCGTAACGTCGAAGCGGCGATCACGTCCATCCTCCGTCGACCTTTGTTTCGCGATTTGATGTACGACTTCATACGTCGAAATCCCACCTCCGATATCTTGGTTCGAATAGAGGATGAGTGACATCGACCCAAGTGATACGTCTTCACGTTCAATCATAATACGTGAAATGCCATTTTCGCCTTTTAACCATCGGGCAGCGTCAAATGGCGTCTGTGTCTTTGACAATAATTCCGTTTTAATTTTATCGAATTCTGCGTCAGTGATCGGATGTTCACCAATCTCCGATAAGTTATTCCGCGTAATCTTGTGACGTAGATTATTCCATAGATCCGGTTCAGACTTTAAGTCTGGACGATAGTTCCATTGATTGTGTCCTTCACCCAACACCTCAATCAATCGCCGTTCAACAGTCAGTTCATCATCATATGTCAGTTTCACCACGATTCCTCTTTTCGTATTAGTTGATTAGACAAACATTTTTTGAAGAAAGCCTTTTTTCGTTTGTTTTAGTGCTTCTAGTTCTCGCTCTTTTAGTTCAATAAATCCATCTAAATTTTTGAAGAATTTACCGATTTGAATTTGTTCTTGATTAGATGGAAGAAGTATGAGTATATCTTTTAATTGCTGCAAAGAAAGGTTAGGTTGTGCTCCAATTGTAGGGTTTTTTCTAATGTAATCCTTTACTAATCTGCCTTTTAAATAAGTTGCGACAAAATTAACATTTCTATTCTTCAATCTTAGGATAGCTAGTGCTTGGTTCGTATTAGCTGGAAGATCCTTTTCATTAACAATTGCTGTTCTTCCTAAAGTTCCTGCAATAGAAAATAAAATATCGTTTTTTTGTAATTGAGAGCGTTTTAAATTCCCTTCATGTTCTTCTAAAGAAATTTTTGAATAGGATTTAATTTGACTAGAAGACGGATTAATATTTTCCACTTTAACAAAATTGATAAGACCCTTATTACTCATATTTTTCGGAGTGGTTCCTTTAGTAATTAAGTCTGTAATATCATTTAATTTCCAAACAGCCCATTCTTCTGAAAAACCTGCAAAGCGAATTTCAGGAACAGTACTTCCCTCTCTAGGAAACATTTTTTGTAAGAAACCTTGTTTGGTTTGTTTGAGAGCGGAGAGTTCTTGCTGATGAAGAGCGATGGATTCATCTAAATTATTAAAGAAAGTAGCAATTTCTTTTTGGATTTTCTTTGATGGGTAAGGAATAGGCATTTCACCAAATACAGCATCTTTTATAGCAATTCTATCTGAACGCGCTCCAGAATCCCCATTTTCTTTCATAAATGAGTGCCATTTAACTGAGGAAAAATAGGATTCTAAATATGCTAACTCAATATCTTTAGTACGAAATACGTAGTATAAGGGTGACATTACGCCAGTCCTACCAAGTTTGTTTCTTTTAATAGGACCTACAGGAGCGAAAGTAGAGATTCTAGGGTTATAAACAAAATCATCAGGTTTAACGATATAATAACTGTGTAAGTTCTTTTTATTAGAAATATCTTTATCAAAATAATCTCTTTGATTAATAATTCCTAATTCAGCGGAATTAGTAAAGGTTTCAGAATATTCATTATATTTATTCTTATCTGTAACCTTTTTCGAAATATCCTTAAGACATTTCCATGACCATTCACTTTCATCTCTTGTAAATTGTAAACTCGGTATTTTATTATTTTTCACTTCTAAACACCTCTAAAGTTCCTTGAATCCATTCTTCATTTTCTTTGTCGTACTTAAGAGAAGAAATCGCTTCAAACAAACTCGCTTCCAATTCAGTTTTCTTACTACGGATTGATTTAAGTTCTTTTCCGATTAAAGCCATATCTACTTCTAATTCTTCTTCAAAGGTGCTCACATATCTTGGGATGTTTAAGTTGAATTCATTATCTTTGATTTCTTCAAAACTTGCTACATGAGCGTATTTTTCTACACTTTCTCGCATTTTGTATGTCTCGATGATTTGGTCAATGTGTTCATTAGAAAGTTTATTTTGATTCTTCCCTTTAAAGGAGTCTTTGCTTGCATCAATAAACAGTACATCACGTGTCTCACGGTTCTTCTTCAAGATGACAACTGTCGTCGGGATTGAGGTACCAAAGAACATGTTGCCTGGCAACCCGATTACTGCATCAATACTTCCATCTTCTAATAACTTTTTACGAATGACACCTTCAGCTGCTCCTCGGAATAAAATACCATGCGGCAAGACGATTGCCATAGTTCCGGTATCTTTTAAATGATAGAAACCATGCAGAAGAAAGGAGAAGTCTGCCTTTGTTTTCGGCGCCAGTTTTCCATAGCGATTAAAACGAGAATCATCTAAGAAAGTTGCATCTGCTGACCAATGCGCAGAGTACGGAGGGTTCATCAACACCGCATCGAAGGTATAAGGTTCATCTGTTGGCCAGTCCTTATTCAATGTATCTCCGTTGCGTAAACGCATGTCTTCACTTTTCACACCGTGTAAGATCAAGTTCATTTTTGCTAAGTTAAATGTTGTAGTGTTCAATTCTTGTCCGTGATATTTCACCGTCTCCGGATGATTTAAGTAATTTCGCACATTTAACATCAACGAACCCGACCCCATCGTTGGATCAAAGACACTAAACAACTTCTTATCTTCATGGTCAAGTGTCACAATACGTGCCATCATGTCAGAAACTTCATGTGGCGTATAGAACTCTCCCGCTTTTTTCCCTGCTTCTGATGCAAATTGACTGATTAAGTATTCGTATGCATCGCCAATCACATCTCTTCTTTGACTAAGTAACTCTACATGATTCAATTTCTTCAATACTTCGGTAATCGTAATATTTCGTTGCTGATCATCAGATCCAAGCTTTTTTGACTGCAGATCGACATCATCAAATAATCCATTGAATTGAATGTATTTAGTTGAAAGGTCATTGAATGCTTTCGCTAAATCATTTAATTGGAACGTATTTTGTTGTGCTTGATCTGCCAAAACATTAAATAAGTAAGCCGGTGCAATTTCATAACCGAGCATATCGACAAGCGTTTCTACTAAATCATCTTTGATGTCTTCATCTGAGAGCAGTTCTACATATAACAACGTCTGTTTTGCTTGTGTATCATAATCCTCAAAAGATTTATCTGCTAACGTGACCACTTTTTCTAAGACTCTATCTGATAAGTATTTATAAAAAATCAATCCGAGTAAGTAGTTTTTGTATTCTGAAGCATCCATTTTGCTGCGCAAGCTGTCCGCTGCGCTAAATAGCTGTTGGTTCAATACTGACATGTGTAGTTCTCTCCATTCCATGAGCAACCAATAGTAGCTCTATTAAAAAATGTTCTTCTACTATCATTATAGATTAATCAGTTACTATTTTCTTCTAATTGTAGTTCTTATTTGATTTATGAACCTATTAGTTATATCTCTGTTCGTTTTATGTCAGTGTTTTTTTACGATTCTCCCTGTATAAAACACCTCATCTTCTTCCATTTTCTCTAGTACTGCACAATACTTATATGTAGCCAATCACACTCTTCCCCCTTGCTTCTTTTCATCCTAAGCTTAAAACTTATATAATCAATTAATTTGAAAAGTACAAGTGAAGCCGAAAATGAATAATGTCTTTTATGAAGTTAAATAGTTCTCGTCCCGAGGTCTGCCCTTCAATCGATAACGTATCACCATCAAAATCAAATGGCTTCCCCATCTTTGGAAACGGCATCTTTTTCAATAACTTTTCTACTTTTGTTGCATAAAACGCTCCTTTTAATTCCGATGTTTGCGCATCCTTTAACTCTCGATACTTCTCCGCATGCAAATACTCATAAAAGAACGGAGCGACTTCTTCCGCCGTGATCGGCTCCATCCAACGTTCTTCGCCACGCTCGAGCATCGCCAGCAAGACGACCATCTTGTAACTCCGGTTCATCACCGTTTTTTCGACCTGTTCAATCAATTCACGGTTAGCATCGTAAGTTGCGACTTCTTCAGCCGTCAATTCACCTTGTTCCTTCAGGAAACCAACGTAAGATCCCCAATCTTGTTTATAGCCAGTCGGCACGGCTGTCAGTTGACCAATCTCAACGTAAGTCGGACGACGCCCGAGATCGAGCTTCAATTGTTCGTAACTCTCAATCAAACGTAGTTTCCGCTGATTCGGTTGACGCATCCGATGAATGATATTCAACGCTTGTATATCAAACTCGATGATACATCCTTTTGGGGGGATAATAGGTTCCCAATCGTTTCTTGTAAGCTTGTCTTTTACTGTTCCAAGTAACATCAGCTTCGTTTCGACGTTTTTATAGTTCCCAATCAAATCGATGATGACACAATGCGACTTATCACTTGCTAAGCGCAAGCCCCGTCCGATTTGCTGGGTGTAGATTGCAATCGATTCCGTCGGCCGGCAAAACAGTAACGTATCGACTTTCGGAATGTCGACTCCTTCATTAAATAAATCGACCGTAAAGACGATCTCTAACGTTCCCTGTTCAAACTCTTGGATCCGCTCCCGTCGATTAATGGTCTGTCCGGTCAAGGCAATCGCTTGGTGGCCTATTTCCCGGAACGTTTGTGCCAAGTATTCGGCTTGGCGGATCGACGAACAAAAGCCAATCGTCTTCGTCTGCCTGTGCTTCGACCAAGCGGCATAGATATTTTCTGAGACTGCCCGATCAATCTGGGCCTGTTCCAGTTCCATCGCATCATATTTCCGTCCCATCCGCCGTAGTTGCGAATAGTCGATGACGTCATGAATCCCGTAATAATGGAACGGTGTCAGAAATCCTTCGTTGATTGCTGACGTGAAGTGCATTTGAAAGGCAACGTTATTGTCGCACAG
The DNA here is from genome assembly GCF_033342815.1 of Exiguobacterium artemiae. GTDB lineage: Bacteria > Bacillota > Bacilli > Exiguobacteriales > Exiguobacteriaceae > Exiguobacterium_A > Exiguobacterium_A artemiae_A. The sequence continues at coordinate 170,426 of NZ_JAWPEN010000002.1, read as the reverse complement.
TGCATAGACGTCCGCTCCGTCCATCCGATCCGGCGTCGCTGTCAGTCCCAGCAAAAACTGCGGTTCGAAATGCGCCAGGACCTTTTGATAACTTTTAGCTGCTGCATGGTGAAACTCATCAATGATGATCAAATCAAAATGGTCTTTTGCAAACCGTTCGAGATGCCGGTTTTGGGATAACGTCTGGACTGATCCAAAGAGCACATCCGTCTGTTCATCGTTCGTGCGGTCTGATCCGATATACAAAGCTGTCTGCCAATTGGGTTCGACCTTTTGAAACGAACGTTCCGCTTGTTCCAGCAACTCGCGTTGATGTGCGAGGAACAGTACCCGCTTAAAATCACGCGCAAAAAATGCACTGAGATATGTTTTCCCAAGTCCGGTCGCAAGCACAGTCAAAGCACGCGCCCGTCCTTCTTCCATCGTGTCCTGAAGTGCCCGCAATGCTTCCTCCTGCACCCGGTGCGGCAGAATCTCCTCGGACGTAACGAGCTGTTGCTCCGCATAATCAACTTCCGGTTCCGCAACATATTGCCGTGCGTCATGTTCTTGCCGGTACGCTTCGAGGACAATCGGATTCAGGTCTTGAGATGCTTCACTTAAATAAAGATCCATGAATGCCTCAATCGCATCATCCAAGATATGTGGTGCGACGGCTTGCGGCAAATGGAGATTCCACTCAACACCGGTCCTGAACGCGCTTTTAGAGATATTTGATGAGCCGACAATCGACAGACCGGTCTCTGCGTTGCGGAACAGATAGGCTTTCGGATGAAACGCCCGACCGCTGGAGCGATAAAACCGGATCGACAGACCGTCCAGTTTCAATAATTCTGCCAACGCCTCCGGGTCCGTAATATGTAAGTAGTCGCCAACCAAAAAATGCATATCAGCGCCCCGTTCGACGGCGCGACGTAACGCCGGTAACAACAGTTCGACACCCGAGCGTTGTGCGAAGGCGGCAACGATATAGACTTCATCAGCTTGGTCAATGGCATCGACCAACGACGCATACAAATCGTGTGTCGTCAGTTTTGCGGCCGGAATCAATCTTCGACCTCAATCAGATACAGCTTGTCATCAAAGCCACCGCGCTTATCGTGTTTTGCAAGCCGGATTGCTTCCAGTTGTTCCGGTGTTGTCCCGTGCGTCCGAACCAGCACGTGAATTAGTTCCAGCAAGTCGGCCAATTCTTCCACCGCTTCTTCGGTCTCCGTTGCTTCTTCATATTCGGCTACTTCTTCATGCAATTTCCGTTTCGCTTCGAAGAGGAATTCTTCCTCGTTAAGTGTCCGGAACGTTGCTTTTTTTCCGTTCCGAGCAATGATAGTTGGAATCTGATCCCGGACTAATTTATGATAAAGAGGCATTGGATTCACTCCTTGTAAGTATGGTGATGGTGTTGTAAAAATTATCCTATAGTTCAAGGCAGATAGCACATTCTACATACGATTTATTTTAGATTAGAGGAGGAGTTTTTATGAGTTCATTTCAGAAAATCGAAACAACTAACGCCCCGGCTGCCATCGGTCCTTATTCGCAAGGCTGCATCGCTAACGGTACGTTATATGCATCCGGTCAAATCCCGATCAATCCAGCAACGGGTGAAATGGTTGTCGGTGGCATTACGGAACAGACAGAGCAGGTCATGAAAAATGTTGATGCCATCTTAAAAGAAGCCGGTCTGACACCGGACCGTGTCGTCAAGACGACGTGTTACTTAACGAGCATGGATCATTTCGCTGCGTTTAATGATATTTACTCCGATTACTTTGCTCCGCATAATCACTTCCCGGCACGATCTTGTATCGCCGTCAAAGAGTTGCCGAAAGGTGCTTTAGTCGAGGTTGAGATTTTAGGATTAGTTTAATATTTTGGAACACGTCACTTTTGGTGGCGTGTTTTCTAATATGCGGTAATTTTTGCAATGCTTAATGAGAACGTAAAAGAAAACAACTCAAGAAATAAAAAAAAATGAAAAGTCACATTTAAGTAACCTCTCATTTTTAGTTTATCTAAAATTCATTATTAAATAATTATTTTTTTCCAGCTGCTGATTCTTTTTCAGATGCATTATTTTTTTTGTTTTTCTCAACGTAATGAATTACAAATGTCATTAAAAATGCACCAATCAAAATTGCAAAGAACACCAAGTGAGGTAAATGGAACCCAAAGACGCTAGCAAACATCTTCGCAGCGATAATTCCAATTAATACGAATGCTGTTGTTTCTAATTCCGGGAATTTTTCTATTAGATTCAAGAATACTCCTGCTACAGTTCTCATCATTAGTATTCCAAGCATTCCACCTAACAAAAGCACCCATACTTGATCAGAAATTGCGAATGCTGCTAATACAGAATCAATACTGAATGCAATATCCATAATTTCTACAGAAATAACTGTTGCCCAAAAAGTCCCAAAAATCCGCACCATTATACTCGCTTTATTAAACTCTTTAGCCTCGTCATCTTCACCTTTATTTTTGAAATACTGTATTACAATCCAGGCAAGATATGCTGCACCTAATATTTTTACAATTGCAAACTTGACTAGATAAACACCTACCCCAATAGCGATGAATCGAAATACATAGGCACCAATAATTCCATACAATAATGCTTTTTTTTGTTTTTCCTTTGGTAAATGTTTTACTAAAACAGCTAATACTAAGGCATTATCAGCAGATAATAAACCTTCAATTAAAACTAATGATCCAATTAATCCCCATGCTACTGGATCTGTAAGGACCTCTCCCCACATTTCAAAATCAAAAAACATTGAATATGTATGCAAAATCTGTTGAATTACATCATTCATAAATATATCTCCTTATTTAATTAGTGATTGAAAAAGATATAGAAGGACATATGCCTTCCATACCTCTCATTTTATAATTATTTATTTTATAAACCGTAAGAGTTGATCAGAGACTGTAATCCACCTTGGTATCCAGCTCCAACTGCATTAAATTTCCAATCAGTTTGGTGTCTATATATTTCACAAAAAACTGCTGCAGTTTCGATACTAAAATCTTCACCCAAATCGTAACGTAAAATTTCTGCTCCTGTTTCTTCATCAAGTAAACGAACAAAAGCATTTGCGATTTGCCCAAAGTTTTGACTGCGGGCGACTGCATCATGAATCGTTACTGTGATGGCAATTTTATCCACATCGCGTGAAACTTTTGTCAAATCAATTTTGATTTGCTCATCGTCACCATCACCCTCACCTGTTCTATTATCGCCAGTATGTGTAACCGATCCGTCTGGACTGTTTAAATTGTTGTAAAAAATAAAATCAGATTCCGTACGACATTTTCCCATCGTGTTAAGTACAAAAGCAGACGCATCTAAATCATAATCCTGCCCACCATCATACTGTTTAACATCCCATCCTAAACCGACAACAAGTTTTTTTAACGTTGGATTAGTTTTTGTTAAATCAATCCGTTGACCTTTTGATAATTGAATTGCCATTTTTAATTCCCCCTAAATAATATTATGTAATTAAAGTAAGAATGTGTTATTTAAACCACTATTTATACTTTAATTGTTATATACAAAAATATCAATATCAATATTTTTAATTAATGTTTTTTTATACTTTAATTTCAATTAAAAGTTTATTAACTCTTTATTTTACTTTTATCTTTTTAAAAAAGTAATTTAATGGTAATATTTAAAGAGTGATTTAAATTTAAATTTTGAGGTGTTTATTATGTCAATCAACTTAATTAAAGGACAAAAAATTGATTTAACTAAAGGAAATAGCAACTTAAAAAATTTGACAGTGGGACTTGGATGGGATCCTATTCAACAACAAACCAAAGGATTTTTAAGTAAAATTTTAGGAAGTAGTAACGATGAAATTGATTGTGATGCTACTGTTTTCATGCTCGATGTGAATGGACAAATAAAGAAATCTGAAGATGTTATATATTTCGGGAAATTAAAAAGTGACTGCAATAGCGTTGTTCATACCGGAGATAATTTAACAGGTGAGGGTGATGGTGATGATGAGCAGATTTTGATTTCACTTAATAAAATACCATCTAATATTCATCGCTTGCTATTTGTAGTAAATATTTATGATTGTATAAATCGAAACCAGCATTTTGGTATGATCAAAAATGCATATATCCGTATCGAAGATAGTACAAATAAAAAAGAGCTTTTAAAATTCAACTTATCTAGCAATTTTAACGGTCTGACTTCTTTAATAGCTGGAGAAATCTATCGACATAATAATGAATGGAAATTTAATGCGATTGGTGATGGAACACATGATACTTCTATTAATGAAATTTCAAAAAGATTCATCTACTAATCACATGCTAAAGGAGCGAATAAATTGAATACTTTGATTCGAGGACAAAAAATTGATTTAACAAAAAATAACCCTTCTTTAAGTAACATCAGTATTGATTTTGAATGGTTTATAAACTCCACAGAAAATTTCGATACAAATATCATGGCAATTTCTTTAGATAGTAGTGGGAAAATTTCAGACAAAAATCAAATCGTTTATTATAATCAAAAAAAATCTTCAAATAACTCCATTTCAATCTCTACAGAAAAAAAAATGAAGCTTACTCTTCATGATCTCCCTATAACAACTAACAAAGTATTGATTGTTTTAGATATTTATGAAGCTATAAACAAAAAACAAAATTTCAATCAATTTAAAGAAATTTTCGCGATTATTAAAAATGATCTCACAAATTCAGAACTTTATCGGTATAATTTAGAAGTCGACTTCAATAAAAATTCTACGTTAGTAGTAGGAGAAATATATCGTCATAACGGGGAATGGAAGTTTAGTGCGGTCGGCAGAGGTGTTAATGGTGGTCTTGGTAACTTATTATTACAATATGGATTTGCTATGAATCAAAAAGATTTTTTAAAAACATCAAATAACGACGTTAATAATAATCAATCGACTTACAATAAAAACTCAAAAATTTCATTATCAAAAATTGAATTAAAAAAATCGGGTGATTCAATCGATTTAAGCAAAGTAGATGATAAATTAGGAAAATTAAATGTAAACTTGAATTGGAATCAAAATGGTAATTCTAATGTTAATAAAGGATTTTTTAGTTCCTTATTTTCAAGCACTTCGGTAGATTTAGATTTAGGCTGTCTTTATGAATTAAATGATGGAGAAAAAGGCGTTGTTCAAGCTTTAGGTAACATGTTTGGTAGTTTTAATAATCGACCATATATTAAATTAGACCAAGATGATCGTTCAGGTAATTCTTTGAATGGAGAAAATTTAAATATAAATGGAAAGGAATATAGTAAATTTAAAAGAATTCTTATTTTTGCTTATATTTACGATGGTGCAGCTAACTGGTCTGAAGTAGATGGAGTAGTAAAAGTGAAGCAGATAGAAGGTCCTGACATAATTGTCAAACTCGATAACCATTCTAATAATAAAAATATGTGTGCTATTGCAATGATTGAACGCACTAAAAATAATACTTTAAAAATCACTAAGCTTTCCAAGTACTACAGTGGTCATAAAGAGTTAGATCGCGCATACGATTGGAATATGAGATGGACTGCAGGAAGTAAATAATTTTATATGTCCTAAAAAAATTAAGCCCGCATAATAATAGTCAACTTGAAATAAATTTGACTATTGTTATGCGGGCTTTGTTATTTCAAATTGTATATTCTATACAATAAAAAATAGATTTTATTCTAATTTATTAAAAAGATTTAAAAAATGTGCATAGTTCAGCTATATAGATTGTAAATTCTGTTTTTTCAAACAAGCTATTAGAATCAAACATATGACCCTAGAATATAATTTTATATTTCATTGTAATATTTTATTTAAATTCATCAATTAAGTTTTTTACTATATTCATTAACTTTCTTCATAATTTCCAAAGAGGATTTTATTCCTCGCTCACTTGTTTTGTTTAACGTCGAGTCATAGCAAATTATTTCACCATGTAAAGGAACCATAGAAAAATCTGCATACTTTACTAATGGATAATCTAGTATTGAATCACCTGAAGCAAATATTTCACCAACAATATTTTGTTTTTCTCTTAGATATTGAAGCGGAGCTCTTTTATTGATGTACCTTGGAATAAAATAAATTTTTCTTCCTTGTTGTGATACGATCCACTCTTGAGATTCTGCCCATTTAGATACTTTAGTTATTTTCTTATCATCGATATGTTCTATATTCAAAATTAAATATAAAAAATATTCTTCTGCTTCTTTTAATTTTATAATACATTTCTTTTCAATATTGAATAGTATAAATTGAATTAGTTCTTTCTTTTTCTCTTTATAGTTATGATGCTCTGCTAAAATTATTTCATCCCATTCTTGACTTCGCTTTCCATCTACTAATAAAACTGCTCCATTTGCCACAATAGCAAATCTTGGCTTTAGTTTTTCTTGAAAAAAAGAAATTCTTTCGTATTGTTCCATCGTTCTAGTCGTTACTGGAATAAACAAATTTTTTTCAGAAAAGTCCATCAAATCTTTTATTACACTATTTTTCATATAACTATTTGACTTTTTATCATAATACTCGACAAGTGTGCTATCGTTCAAATGATCTTCAGCAGAAGATTTTGAATATATTAACGTTCGATCAAGATCGCTTGCAAAAATCATTTTTGCCAACACCTTTAAACATTTTTTATTAGTCCGCAACATAAATAGCTCATATCTTTATATTCTTCGACTGCTACATTACGTTCATCTGCAAGAAATAAAATGTGATTTAATCGCTTATCAGTAATATCTTTCACTAATATTTTCCATGTCACCCTTCTTAAAAGTACACGTGTTGTTTCACCAATTCCGGGCTTAATATAATTTGAATCTTCTATTTTGTAATTTTGTTTTATTTTCAAAACGTCCTTAACACCACTAAACGTTCTTTCTGAAATAGTAAGCTCTTTTATTAATAATTTAATTTCATTTTCACTTATCACTTTCGGAAACATTTCTTGGATTTGCTCAATATAAAGACACGATAGATCATTGTTTTTCAAATCATCATAGTACTTTGTACCATGAAAATCTTCGTCTTTGATAAATTCAGAATTTAAAACTGTTCTGCTAATTAAACCTGAAACTGTAGCATTTAAACACGCGCTTGGAATTAAAACATCCTCACGTGTTGAATAGATACCTGCACATTTTCCTGGATCAGCTAAAACCACGAGACTATCATTTAATTCGATGCCATTTATTGATTTAATATCTCTACAAGATTTAATTAATTCTTTAGAAATAGCACCTTTTCCTGTCCACCCATCTATAAATCTTAATGCGTAATCGGGATGTTTTTTTACAATATATTTAATTGCATTTAAATCTAAACCTTTGTCGCGTATTATTGAAATACTGTAATGAGGAACCTCAATTTTATACTTTTGTAAAAGGTATCTTTTTATTAATACACCAATAGGCGTACCAGCTCTTGCCAGAGATACTAAGACAATATCTTTACCGTGTAAATAAAATAAAACTTCAGCAACTCGTGCAACATGATTAGCGATATTTATTTTTTCTTGTTGAAGTAATAAATGAAACAATTCTATATAAGAACTTGGAGGTTCATATTCTATTGGTAACATTTCAGAATAATGAGCTCCTGACTTTACTGCATGTTCACGATCTAAGTTTCCTCTTTCTTCAATTAATCCATTCAAATTTTTCAGTAGAAAAACAACATCGTTGCTTGAATAACTTCCTGAGAATTTTATTTCTTGCATGTTTTTCATTGTCACAACTCCTTTACATAAATGACACAAAATGTATTTCTACAAAATTTAAGGTTTTTAAAATTGAAGAAAGTCCTTTTAAATCTACATCCTTTAAATTTTTTTCTAAGAATACTATTACTTGTTTCTCTTCAATGTTTTTTAAATTATACAAATAATTTGTTTCACTAGATATTTCAGGGTTTTTAAATTCATGTCTACTTTTAATAGGATAATTTTCAGTTCGTTTTGGGATAATAGGACTTTTGGTAGTAGCTTGAAAACGACAGTCAAAAGTTAAATGCTTAGTCACAAGCAGTGGTAAATACATGAATTCTCCCGTTCCTATACATAGCGTTTTAGTAGATGAAGTTTTGTTAGATATATATTCAGCAACTTCTTTGGCATAGCTAAGAATATTATCATTTTGTGCACTTTTAATACCAAAACGTCCTGTTATACTCAAGTGTGTAGAACTTTTCCCAGTGTAAATAAAATTATTTTTTTTGGTGAATTTTTCATAAATAGAATGATATGAAATTTTTTTATTTTTATCATCATTTTCTTGTAATGAATAAGAATGATTTTCTTCAATCAAAAGGGTATCTTCACCAACTATATTTCCTTTTACTAAAGATAAAAAGATTATTTCTATATCTAATTCTTTTTCTAAAGAATTAATACTTTTTTGCGCTTCCTCAGAAATCCAATTCAAAATTGATAGCACTATATAACGTTTTCTAGGAAACATTTTATGAATTGATTTGATTATATTTAAAGCAGTTTTACCTGTAGTGATTTCATCATCAACTAAAACAATAGTCTTATTATTATTTACATAAGTTTGATCAAAATAACATAACTGATCAACAGCATGAGAATGTTCTTCTTCAAATGTAAATATCGGTTCTTTATTTTTAATATGTTCTCTCGTAGTATGTACATACTGTGTATTAGTAAAGCACTGATACACGACTTGCCCTAGTGCAGTTGCTGTTTCAGCAAACCCTAAGAATAATAATGATTCACCTTCATATTTATTAGTTATTTCACATGTATCAAGGGTTGAAAACACTTCTCTATTAAATTTTTTTTCTAATCGATTTTCTTCTTGTATATCTTTAAACGATCCTATAGTGAAATTTAAACAGTAGGCAAGGGCTTGTCCTACTGTAAATAGTACTTGGGGTTTAATCGCAAGGTGTTTTCCCAACAACGGACTCACAAATAAAAATTTTCGCTTTTTATTTTGTCTTTCAGCTAAAAGAAAAACATCATTGAGCGGAATATCAAATAAATTTTCCGTGATCTCAACTTCGATCTGTTCATTATAATTGCGTTGCTTTTTCAATATCGATTTCGAATATTGATTTGTAACTGTATCCATCTTCAAACACCCCAAATAAATTTGATTTTGCAATAATTTTCTTAGCCCATTCTTTATGAGGATTAATCTCATTCATTTTGTTCTCATATGTACTTTTTTTTACTCCACCGCTTTTTAAACTGTCTAGAATCATAATAGCGTCCAGATAATCTTCTTTTTCAACTATTTGCATAAAATTAACTGGTGAAATATGAGAAGGGTGTATTATTGTTTTTCCACTTAAACCATTCTGTCTATCTAAGAGTAGCTCTTTAATTAAACCAGAATCATTTATATTTAAGGGAACTTCACCGAACGTCGATTTCCCATTTTTTTCATTACTAAAATATTCCCACACTGGTGCAGATAAAGTATATTGAGCCTCTACCCGTCCAAATATATTTATAATATCTGAAAGGCATGCATTTATAACTGAAATATCATAGATTGAATGATAAGGTTTTCTTCTTAATCCATAGACACCTGAGAAATCAGTAGCTCCTATTCTTACGTTTAATATGATTTGAGAGTGCCTATCACAAACCTCTTTGATTTCTAACAGAGTTTTTATTCTATTTTCTACAAAAATGATTTCTTTTGTTTCTAATATTGGCATAGCATAAAGGTGTATTGAAAATTTTAAGTTGATTTTTTTTATTAAGTTAAAGTAATTCTCTAGCGAATCTTTCGAACATTTTGGAAATATAAAACCTGTAAGAACTGATAACTCTAGTTTATTTAACTTATTTAGCATTTTATCAAATTGATCGTAATTTCTTGGTCTCACAAAAATCAAGGGTAAATCACTTAAAGTTCCATTATAATATTGGCTTAATTTTTTTAGTTGATCAATTACATTTTTTTCTGCAGACTCCACATCAGATTCTCCGATACTATCTTCTAGACAAATAGCAATTGATAGTAAACCCTCGTATTTTTTATTTATAATAATATCTGATATATCTTGTCGAGTTCCTGGTGTATAAAGAAGCGCGCCTAACGAATGTGCCAACAACTCTTTATGCGTAAATTTATTGAAAGATACAGGTAATTGATAAAAGAGATCATCTTTTATTTTGCTTTCTAAGTATGAAAAATACTGCATTGTTTTTCCTCTCCATAAGAGAATTATGAAATTTCATTTTTAGATTTCATACGATGATTCTCTTCATATTTTAGTTAGTTATTAGTTTTTCTTTCTCAACTTTTTATTTGAAGCTGAAAAAACTAAATGTACAGTCAATAATAAAGAGCGCTAAAAGCGCTCTTTATTATTCTAATAATTCTTATTTAACCTACTTGTAAACCAAAGTTTTTAGCTAAAGCTCCTAAGCCACCGTTAAATCCACTACCAATTGCATTAAACTTCCATTCGCCATTATGACGATATAATTCTGCTGCTACAATTGCAGTCTCTACTGAAAAATCTTCTCCTAAATCATAACGAATCAATTCTTTTTCTGTAGCTTCATCAACGATTCTGACAAATGCATTAGTAACTTGACCGAAGTTTTGACTACGCGAATCTGCTTCATGAATTGTAATTGTAAATGAAATCTTTTCAACATTTTGAGGAATCAATGATAGATCAATTTTGACTTGTTCATCGTCTCCTTCACCTTCTCCAGTTAAGTTGTCACCACTATGTTCAACAGAACCTTCTCCACCAACTAAGTTGTTGAAATACACGAAATCACGTTCTGAATTGACTTTTTCGTCTTTATTAAGAAGAAACACTGAAGAATCTAAATCAAAATCTTTTCCACCGTCGTATTTATTTGTATCCCATCCTAAACCTACTACTAATTTAGTTAGACCAGGATTTGATTTTGTTAAATCTACTTTTTGTCCTTTTGATAATGAAACTGTCATAATAATCTCTCCTTAAAAAAATGATTTTTTTAAATATATTTTGATAAAATTGAACTTAATGATTTATCTTTTGTTCCGTCGCCGATAGCATTAAACTTCCATTCATTATTATGTCTATAAATTTCTCCTGTAACAAGAGAAGTTAATCCTTTAAAGTTATCAGTTAAATTAAATTTTAACAGTTCACTTCCAGTAGATGCATCTTGTATTCTAATGTAAGCATTTTGAATCATTCCAAATTCTTGTTTACGATTTTCACAATCATAAATATTTACTATAAAAAGTAATTTATGAACTGATGATGGTACACGATCTAATGAAATAGAGATTTGTTCATCATCACCTTCACCTTCACCCGTTAAATTATCGCCTGCATGCTTTACACTTTCACATGCACTGGATAAATTTCCAAAATAAACCACATGATTTTGACTAGGTAGTTTTCCTTGTTCATTGAGCATCAGTACTGAAGCGTCACAATCAATATTATTTGTAGAACTGCCGAATAAAGAACCTAAGAAACCCGATGATTCTGTTTTAACTGGATCCCATCCTAAACCAACCACCAATTTCGTTAAATTTTTACTCCCTTTTGTCAAATCAATTTTTTGTCCCTTTAAAAGATTAATTGACACTTCGTCACCTCACAAACACTTATTTTTTTTCATACATATTTTATCATTAAATAACCACATATTACAATTATCCAGCGAATAATTTAACATATAATTGATATTCAAACTAAAATTGTTTCGTTTTTTAAATTATAAGTAAATATCATACATCTCCAAAGATCGTTCCTTTACACTAGCGCGCAGACTCAGTCCTGTACCTTTGATCAATACACAGCCGAATTACAGTCCCTTGCGGTCACGATCGAACAGACGGCTGAGATCCTTGCTCGTCGTCTCAAGTACGACGCAGTCGGAGACATTGGCGGCGAACGGACAAACGGATTTACAGGACGTCAACCAACAGATGGACGTGATTCAAGAGACGATGCAGGAAGCTTCGATCAAGTCACACCGCGTCCAGGATGCGTCACAAAATGTTCTGGCAATCATCAGTATCATCGAGGCGATCGCCAGTGAAACGAATCTCCTTTCACTCAACGCATCGATTGAAGCGGCACGGGCCGGTGAACAAGGGAAAGGATTTGTCGTTGTCGCACGGGAAATCCAGAATCTCGCGAAGCAATCAAAGCAGGCGATGGTCCAAGTTCAGAAAACGATCGATTCGATTTTAGTAGAGACGACGGACCTGCAAGACGCGATGCAACGTGGAACGGAAGCCGCGCAAGACGGTGTCCGCCGGGTCGCTCAAGCTTCCAGTTCGTTTGATGCGATCGTGACGCAATCCAAAGGTGTCACGTCAGAGATGACCTCCCTGTCTCATGCCAACCGTCACGTCTTGGAGACGGCGTCCCATCTCGTCCAACAGGCGGAACACTTGCAGAGCGGCGTGTTGGCCGCAGCCGAAAACAATCAACTGGCATCCGAACAATCGTTGACGTTCAGCGAACGGATGGATGTTGTCCATACGTTAACGGAAGAAATCTACACCCTTTCCCGTGAGTTGCATGAAGAAATCAATCAGTATACAATCGAATAATGACAATTATCGGATGAAATGGAGGTCCGATTGATGGCAACCCAACAACTCTTTTTATTTGGCGGTGGTCCCCCGTTTACGCCGAATTTGTGTCAAACGTTTGTCTCCTGTTTGAACGGGACAGGTCCCGTCGCTTTACTGTATGTGCCGCGTCCCGGTTCGTTCTGGTCCGATTACGCGCCGATCTATACGGAGATGTTAACCGCTTGTGGTGCGACAGCATTTTTCCACTTGCCGTTGTCCGCAAGTCCAACAGACGACCAACTCGAGCAGCTGAGTACCTGCGCCGGCATCATCATCTCGGGTGGGGAAACGGAACTGTACCAAGAGTTCATCGTGCAGACGCCAATCGGAGCCACCATTCAAGACCGGTTTCAACACGGTGTTCCGGTCGCCGGATTTTCCGCCGGCGCCTTACTGACACCAAATGAATGCCGGATTCCCGCGATCGATCGACGGGCGGGCAAGGCGCTTGTCCTTGAAGGACTCGGTCTAATGGACGCCGTGATTTCCGTCCTATGATACGTGGCAGGAAGAGACGAACTTGTTGCAGGCATTTGAAGCAACACAGAGTCGTTTCGGTTACGGCTTACCGGAACGCACCGGGATTCATTTGCAAGACGGTCAGTTGATTCAACAAGAAGGACCGGAAGCGGTTGTGCTAAAGCGAAAGGAGGAAATGACATGTCAACCATCGTAACGGCCGTCAAAGGGATCGTACGGCACGATAACCGGATTTTGATCGTTCAGCGTGCTGCTAGCGATTCGGATGGCGGGACGTGGGAATGTCCGGGTGGAAAAATCGATTTTGGGGAGCAACCGGAAGATAGTCTGATTCGTGAAATCCGGGAAGAAACGGGGTTGACGGTCACGGTCGACAAAATTGCTTATGCCTCGAGCATTCTGACGCATCCCAATCGCCAGGTCATCCTGCTGGTCTACTTCTGTACAGCCGTGACCAGCAGTGTAATGTTATCAGAAGAACATGACGCCTATTTATGGGCAGATGAACAACTGATTCGGCAACAGATTGCACCGAGCATCTTAACTGCCTTTGAACGGCATCAGATTTTTCAGCAGCTTGCCTTCGCTTGAAGAAGAGGTGCATTATCGAGCATACGATTTTTCTCACGTCACGCGTTGTGGCGTGTTTTTTTATGGCGATTTCTCCGAAAGGTGTCTTACGATATATTGAAATTAGTTAGATATTAAAAATCACCTTGTATTCGGACTGGAAGATTTCTACAATGGACAAGTATGTCATGACACGCGAGGAGTCCACTGATGAAATCATCCTTTACTTATTTTGCTTTCCCGTTAGCCGCCCTGCTGTTGACGGGATGTGCTGCGGAAGAATCATCTGCGCCGGCACCAAAGGTCGACCAGGCGGCGTCTCAAGAAACGCCTTCCGCAGAGAAGACCGAAGAAAAACAGCAAGAGACAACACCTGCTGATCCCCCTTCCGCAGAAACGGCCGAGGCAGAGGCAACGGAATCGGTTCAGGAAAACAAGTCGACCGTCTCTTCCGAGAACGAGTCGTTCCCCGGCTATACACCGATTGAAGTCGACGGCGGCGATCTGTCCGGTGACCGGGAACCCAATGTCGTCGTCAACATTGGTTTTGGCGACCGCGAGTACTGGGCCTTTACGAATGAACACGCGCAACTCGTTAAAGTCACTGCTAAAAAAATCACGCTCCAGCAGGATACGGAAGACGTGACGTCATCCGGTCGCTATTATTCGGACGAAGCGAAAGTCCCCGGTGTCGAAAGTCCTCAGTTAGACGAGGGACATGTCATCGCTGATTCGCTCGGTGGTGTCTCGAACGCCTACAACATCACGCCGCAGGACAGCACACTCAACCGCCACGGCGATCAAGCCTATATGGAGAACAGTATCCGCCAAGCCGGTGACGTGACGGATTTTGAGGCGATCATCACCTACCCCGATAGCAAGACGCAAATTCCGTCCCATTATCGGTACACGTACACGTTAAAGGGCAATGTCATCGTCGATGACTTCGACAATGTGAGTCCGGATGAAGTCAATGCGGCACTCGGTTTGACAGAAGACGAGGACAAGACAGCAGAAGCCACTGTTGAAACGGCACCTGCTCCGGACACGGGTGATGTCTCAACCGTCGACACTGACGGCAACGGACAAGTCACGATCCAAGAGGCGAAGGACGCCGGTTTCGCCATGCCGATCACGGAGGACCATTGGCTCTATCCGCATATGCGGGACAATGACCATGACGGGATGGTCGGCGAATAAGTTTTACATGCAGCATGAAACAGGCGGACTCCGAGGAGCCCGCCTGTTGGTGTTGGATTATTCTTCGCTGTAACCGACGACCTTGTTCCGTCCCGTCTGTTTCGCTTGATAAAGGGACTGGTCGGCCTTTTGGACGACTTCAAACGATGTCTCGCCTTGATCCGATGAGGCCGCCCCGATCGATAACGTGACATGGAATGCCGGATACGTGCTGAAGACAAAATGTTGATCGGCGCAGGCCAAGCGAATCGTTTCCCCGAGGCGGACGGCTTCTTTAAGCGGCATGTCCGGCAACAAGACAACAAACTCTTCCCCGCCGTAACGTCCGACGAGCGCCTGATTCGGACAACAGTGTTCGAGCAGGTGGCTTAATTGTCGCAAAACGACATCCCCCCCGTCATGTCCATACGTATCATTGACCGATTTAAAAAAGTCGATGTCGACGATCAGAACGGAAAACGCATAGCCGTGTTGATCATAGTGAGCCAGCGTCTCATCCAGTTTCCGGCGGTTGGCGAGATTCGTCAGCCCGTCCGTCAAAGCAAGCTCCTGCTGGGTCTGAACGAACTGGAAATGTTTGCGCAGTTCCTGCAGGAAACGGTACGTGACATAACCGCCCAGTAAAATGAAAATGATATAGACCAAGGCGATTTCAAGAAATCGGTTAAATGTCTCCGTTAATAGATAAAGGGCAGGTAAACTGTAACCAATCCCGATACCGATTAAGACTAAATAATCTTTGAGTGTATGCGACGCAAATCGACGGTAAATACTTGCCGTGATGAGTAAAGCGATACAAATTAAACCGGTCAGGATCAACCCTTCGTAAGCCCCCGGCGGCGTAACGGCAAACCGGGCGCCAAGAATCGCGAGCGTCGTAATGCCGGCACTGACCCAGCCGCCGTAATAAAACGCCGTGACAAGCGCGACGAGCCGTAAATCAATTTTTGCGCCATCATACGTAATGCTGTTCAGAACAAGCAGGACACTGATAAACCCGGCAATGAATCCGACCAGAATACGAAGCTTGACCGGTGACGCCGGTGAAATGCGTTTGACGTGTCGAAGTGGTAAAAAGGCAAATAACAGTGACGTGATCAATAACGAAAAATTCAACAGAAACTGATTAAACTGACTCAACATGCTGCACGCCCCTTATGTAAAACTAATTCCCTACACGTTATAGTTCTTTATCGGACTAATTCTTACCTGTTTCAAGCACTCTGACAGGTTTCCATTTTTTTCATCAGGGAATCAGTTCAAAGAGACTGTTTCTACTTCATAAGGGGGTAATCGCATCATGGATATGAAAGAGGAAAAAAAGAAAAGCAAGATGCCGTTCTTCGTCATTCTCGTCATCATTATTTTTGTCGCCGTCGCCGCTGCCCTGATTATTTATGTCACGTCAGAACCAAAAGAAGAAACACAACAGCTCCTGCAGATGACGACGAGTTTCGTCTCGGCTTATCTGCCCCATGCCAGCTGACAGCAGACATCCTCGGATGTCTTTTTTTGCGGACTGAACCTTTACAAGAACGCTACGTTGCCTTCATAAATTATGCCTCATTCCTTTCCGATAGGAAGCATGGAGGCGATAAAACGAATGAAGCAACCTACACAGAAAAAAAGATTATTGGCCCAACAATTAAACAACTGGCTGATCCCAATCGTCGCGGTGGGTCTGTTACTGATCAGTGCCTTAAGCGTTGAAGAACTCTACCGCGCGTCGACGCAATCCGTCAGCGAACGGCTCGAACGCGAAATGACGATGCTCGATGCCAATATCCGCTCCATCTACTTGGCGTATCCGGAAGACGAACAGGAACGGACACGCGCCATCAAACGTCTAAAAAATCAGCAACTCGCCGATATGGCACGGGACGAGTACGATGCGGCGATTCAGTCGCTTGCAACCAAAAACGTAGCCCTTCAACCGTTGACGTTGACGGCGCAACAGAAAAAAGACGTGACGCAACAATTGAAGAAAACACGCGTCATGACGTTTACGAGCAACGACCGGTTTATTCTCGCGATGTCGATTCCAGAAGTGAATGATGTCCTGTTCTTATCGGTCGATCAAGCACGATTGGTCGCACCCGCTAAGGCACTCGCCTTGAAACTCGGTGTGCTCGGAATCATCGTCCTCTGTTTTGTCAGTCTGTTGATCCGGGCCCGCATCAAAAAACAACTTGCTCCGCTGTCCGTCTTGTCCTTAAAGATTGAAGAAGCCTATGCACGACGGACCTATCAGCCGATTAGCATCAAGACGACGACGTTTGAATTACAGCAATTGACGTTTCAATACAACCAACTAATGCAACAAGTCGGGAACTTGACGCAAGAAATTTCGATTGCGAGCGAACGGCTGGAGGCAACTCAACCCGGTTTTTCGTCCCAACTCGCATCGATTGATGAATCTATCGTTGATGTCCATCAAGTGGCGACATCGTTGACGGACCAGTCGACGCAGATGGAACAGATCATCATGGAATCCGGGCAACTGTTGACGACCTCGATTGAAGCACTCGCCACGATGGACGAGTCGATCCAAACGAGCCATCAACGGGTCAGCTCCTTTAATGACGAAGCGACGACGAGTCATCGAATCCTCGACTCATTGCAACAGGATACAACGTTGTTACGGACTCTGTCTGTCAACACGTCACAGTCACTGGAAGAAGCGACTGAACGCAATCAACAAATGCATGCCTCGATCCGCTACATCCAACAGGTGGCGGAAGCGACACGCCGCTTATCGCTCAACGCCCTAATCGAAGCAACACGCGCCGGCGACGAAGGCCGCGGTTTTGTCATCGTCGCCAAGGAGGTCGAGTCACTTGCGCTCGACATCAAGCGGAGTATCGATCACATCAACCAGGCGAATCGGGATTTGACGGCGAGTATCGGGCAGATCGAACAAGATGTTGTCCAGATGACGACCCAAATCGAGACAACACACGAACAGCTTGAACAGAGCACCCGACGGATTGCTTCCGTTTTGGATAACGCGGAACAGATTGAATCCGCACTCGTCCAGGTCGAGACGGACCGGTCGCTCGTCTATTCGGTCCAACCGCGGATTCGAGAACATTTTCAACTGATTGAAACGATTCTGTTTGAACTGACCCACTACAGTCAGTCACTTGAAGCAAACATGCAGGCCAACAGTGCCCGGCAACAGGAACTGAAACAGCACGGTCACATCATTGGCGAACAAATCGAGTCCCTCAACCGGACGATTGTCGGTCCGTCCCATTAAAGACAAACAGACCCCGTGCCTCAAGCACAGGGTCCGTTCGTCGTTTAACTAATATACTGGGCTTCCTTTTTGTCGATGATGTTACGGATCCGGTTTTCCGTCACCTGATACGCCATCGCTAACCGGCGAATCGACTGACCTGCTTGATAGCGGTAGCGGATGTCACGAATCTGTCGTGGCGACAAGTCAATGTGCTGACTCAGTAGCGACTCGAACTCGTCAAGGAGCGATGCATACGCTTGACTCACGGACGGTTTGACCGTCAGATTGTCGATCTGGTCATTCAGTCGATTACCGTCTGCCCGGATAACCCGCTCCTGCACCGCTTCACTGTCAATAAATGTTTTCGCGACAAGTTCCCCGACATAATACCGTTCGCCCCGTCCTTGTTTGTATAACGTGACTTTCCGGTAGCCTTCCTGATTGATCCGCGATCGCAAGACAACGCCATGTCGACGTTGTTTAACACCACGGCTCGTCTCGATGATCCGGTCGAGCGACCGGACGTTCCCCGCTGTTGAGATTTGATACATCCCTTCATAACCGTCTACCATCTTCCAGTGTTCCATATAATCAATGACCTCCATTCGGTCGAAAAAACAGCAACATTTCTTATTGCTATTATACCATTTTACGAACAAACGTTCTAATATGAACACTCCGAATTTCTGTGCTAGTATTAACAAAAAAAGGAAGAGGTGTCACGGATGAAGTTTGTGATGTTACTCGGGCCGCAAGCCGTCGGGAAAATGACGATTGGTCAGGAACTCGAACAAAAAACGGGCATGAAATTATTCCACAACCATCAGACGATCGACCTGTTACATCCGTACTTTGACTTTACGAAGCCGGCGCACCATAAGCTGAAGGACTTGATCCGGCGGGAGATGTTTAAGGAGATGGCGGTCAGTGACCTGGAAGGCGTGATCTTTACGTTTTTGTGCCTGTTCGGCGTCGAAGGCGGAGGTATCGAATTTATCGAAGAGACCGTACAACTGTTTGAAGAGGCCGGTGCCGAAGTCTTCATCATTGAACTTGAAGCTGCCCTGTCGACCCGTCTTGCCCGGAATCAGACCGAGAACCGCCTACTACATAAGTTTACGAAACGGGACATCGCTGCGTCGGAAGCCAACCTGCTTGAAACCGCCGAACAGTACCGGACGCATTCACTTCCGGGGGAACTGCCGTATCCGAATTACTTAAGGCTCGATACCGAGGGACGCTCAGCCGCCGATAGTGCCGACGCCATTTGCCAACACTTTAACTGGTCAACGAATCTGGTCGAACGATGAATCAATCCAAGCAGACGTATTTTCCGGTTTTCCTGACGCTCGGTTTGCTGCTGTTTAACATGCTGACGTCCTATTTACTGAGCGGACGTTTTTTTCCGAACCTGAGCCTGTGGGTGCCGATTGGTCTCAACGTCTTGGTCGGACTCGGCTATATCGTTTCGTTGGTGCTTGGTCTCCGTTCGACCAATCAGTACGTCAAATGGTTCAGTATCTTGGCTAACATTGCCTTTTTACTGTCGTTATCCGTCATCACCTTTTTATTGTTGCTCGCGAACGGCATCTCAGAACCGTAATCCCAACACGAAAAACCGCCTCTTCAGAAGCACGGTTTCTGAGGAGACGGTTTTATTTTTGTTTATTCAAAAGAATCGTCGACTCCACTCGACTTCTACAGGAAAAGGAAGCGTGCTTCCGTCAGGAACAGGCGAGACCCGGTCGTCCGAGGACGACCGCGGCTTGCGTTCCGCCTGAGAAAAGCGAGTGGAGGAAAGACGATTCTTGGCTCACTTTGTTTCATGATTTTCCCCACTTCAATGCATCAAGTCACGCCGAAAGACCGGTCCGTCAGCATGAAACCCATTTCGGAGCCAAACCACTGCTTCTCCATCCCGTCCGGTCACGAACGGCAACAACAGCGTCCGCGCCAGATACGCGACGATGACCGTCAATGCTTCTTCGATGTAGCCCGCCCGGTCGGTCGGATCAATTGCGTCATAGCTGAGTTGCTGACCGCTGAACTGAATCGTTGCAATCTGTTGTCTATCCCGTGTCTGTAATGTCCAGACACAACCGTTTGTCGTATCAGTTGCCTCAACAGATAACCGGGATGTCGTAAAGTCCGGATGGCGACCGTTCATATTGTTTCCTCCTTCGTGACATCAAACTCCGTCGTCGCATAGGCTTCTCCGTTAATCAGAATCGTCAGCTGGTGCGTACCCGGATAATGAACGCGCGTCGTCAAGTTCCGGAACGACTGCCGTTTCGCAAACGTCTCCCGTCCCGTCACCTGCCGTTCGCTGATCCGGAAGACTTTTTGACTCGTCCCCCGCTTTTTGACATAGTCGATCGCATATTCGATTCGCAACACTTGCGGTTCGGTTGTCGTTACGTGAAAGGAAAAAGCCAGTTCTCCGCCAATTGCCAGTGTCGGTGTGACCGTCAGTTCGTCGACCGTCACAGTTCCACGCGTAACGAGTCCAAAGGCTTTTAAGACATCCCGGTGGCCTTGTTTCAACAGAGTTCGTGACGCGTGACGTAAAATCCAATCCGTATGCGGATGCGTTCCGAGCCGCTCCAACCGTTCAATGACGAGTTCCGGATGAGTCTTCGCGATATCATTCAAGTGATTGGCAACACTTTTCCGGACATATAACGCATCGTCTTCGAGCAGTGCATCGAGAATCGGCAAGACCGGTCGCGGATTCGCAATCAGTGAGGGAATCATCTGTCCCCACGGTAAACGCGGACGGGTTCCTTCTGACGCCAAGCGCCGGATGTGCTCGTCATTCGAGTGACTCCATTGCGTCGCGACCTCTAAAAATCGTTTTTGATCTGCCAGCAGAAAACGGCGGACAGCGAATTCCGATGTCGAGTGCGGTGTCAGCCGTTCCAGTGCTACCATCGCCCGGTCCCAGGCGTCATCCGGCGCATAGACTTCGATATAGTCCGGAAAAACGATGCCCGGCAACCCCGGAAACTCCGGGGCAATCGTTTCGAGGTGCGTCGCCGCCTGCTCAAAGTCAGCCGGTAAATAACGGTTAAGCTCAGTCGCAATCCGACGGACTCGTTGTTTAAACGCCAGTTCCTCCCAGTCCTCCCCTTGGACGACGTCTTTGAAGTCCGGTGCCTGCACCGCTTTCCCCAATCGATTCAGCCAGTCATCCGTAAACACATCTTTAATCAAACTCATACGTGATTCAATCCTCTCTTCGTCCGTTCTAATTTTAATAAGGCCGCTTTTCGTGCCAAGCCGCCGGCATATCCACCGAGATCGCCCGTCAAGCGGATGACCCGGTGACAGGGAATCAAAATCGCCAGTTGATTGGCGCCGTTTGCCCGGGCGACAGCACGGACAGCAGCCGGATTCCCGACGCGGACGGCCAGTTCCTGATAGGAAATCGTCTCACCCGCCGGAATCTGTTGCAACTGTTCCCAGACCTGTCTCTGGAACGGCGTCCCGTACAGAACCAGCGGAAGGTCGAACCGGTCACGTTCGCCGGCAAAGTATGCTTCCAGTTGAACTGTTACCTGCTCGAAGATTGGCGTGTCACCGGGAATGATGACCGCACGGGCTGAGAGCCGCAGGCGTTCGACTTCCCGTTCCAGTCCGCGACGATCGACAAACTCGAGTAAATGCAGTCCTTGCTCATCGGCAATCGCAAGCATCGGTCCGAGTGGCGTGTCGAGCCACTTCGCTTGAAGGTATGTTCCGTCCCAGCGTTTCGGTGTCTCGCCCATGATGCGGGCAAACGCATCGCGGAAGCCGCTGCTTGATTCATAACCGCTCGCCAACTGGGCTTCGATGACCGGTTGTCCTTTGCGGATTTCCTTCATCGCCAGTCCCATCCGGCGGGAACGGGCATATTCAACGAACGTCATCCCGAACCGTTTCTTAAACTGTCGCCGGGCGGTCGAGGCATCAAGCCCCAGTTCCCGGAAGTCGGCATCTTTGAACCGTTTCTCGGGACTCGCTTCGACGGCAGCAACCAAGCGGCTAATGACATCACTGTCCCCGGGATAAGCGAGCGGTTTACAGCGTAAACACGGCCGGTACGAGGCGAGTAACGCTTCTTTCGCCGTCTCAAAAAATTCGCAGTTCTGTTGCTTCGGTTTCCGAGCCGGGCAGGTCGGCCGGCAAAAAATCCCCGTCGTCTTGACGCCGACAAAAAATGTCCCCTCGTACGAGGCATCACGACGGACGAGCGCTTCATAATAATCCGTTTCCGGTAAGGTATTCATCACGTGTCCCTCCCCTTCTTTTCCTCAGTATACCGAGTTTCCACTCCTGCATGTCGCCGAAAATCAGGCACGGATGTTTTCTTCAGAAAAACTATCTTTTAATTTTTAAAATGATCGCTCTGTCACTTCTCCGGACGCAACAAAGCCACCATTCCCGGATTCCGAAGGTGACTGTGCTAAGGCGTATATACCAATCCAATATAAATGAGGCTGACACCAAGCAGACTGAACAGACTGCCAAGCAGGAACGGCAGGCGTTTCTGATAGGCCAACAGCAACAGTCCGATACTTCCACCGCCTGTTAAGAGAAGAACGATGTTTGACCAAAGAATCGGCTTGACTGCTCCAAGAGTGTTCAAATCCGGCGGTTCCAGATTACTCAAGGTCGCTGTCGCAAAAAAGATACAACCGAGAATCAGACTCTCAAAACGCAGACCACGCCGCGGATCAAAGACCGGTTCCTTCTGTAACCGCCGTTTGACGAGTGTCCCGTTAATGAATGCATAACCAAGCAAAGGGATTAACAACAGGTGTTTCCAGAGCAAAGCCTGGCCATACGGGACATTCCAGGCATTGCGGTACTCGCTTAACGGAACGCTTTGACGCATCAGGAAAAATCCGGTCACGATGACCCCTAAAAACGTCAGTTGGGCGAACGGACTGAACCAGCGTAAAAACGACAACCATTGGTTAGAGTCCCGGGCACACCAACCGATGACGAATACGACTCCAACCCAAAACGCCATCAGGCTAAAATGACTGGTCTGTAACACAATCCCCAGCAGGCCATGCTTCGCTGTGGCGTGACTGGTTCCGGAAAGCCCAAGAAAGAGCGGGATTGTTATACCAAGCAGCAACCACCGTTTGATGAGCGGGATTCGTTTCATAAACACGATGATGAGTGCCACGAGTGCTGAAAAATACACCATCAAAAAATACTGGCCGATCCGGACTTCAAACAGACCAGCCTGTAACGCTTCACGGAGGGATAAGTCCATCTCCTGCTGAAAGTAAGAAACTACACGCCATAACGGAAAGCCGGCTCCTGCAACGATGCTGACGAGTGCTGCACACGCAAGACCATCCAATTGACCGACTGCCGGTTTTTTATCTTCTGAAATAAACAAAAGCAACAGCCGCCCTGCCCAAAGTGCCCCGCCGATATAGATGAGCAGTTCACTGACGATGCCACTCATGATCGTTTTTGGCGACGGAGTAGGAACAGTGTGATGACGATCGCAAGTACAAGGACTGCCACAAGCCAAGGTAAGAAAGTCGGAAACAGTCCCGGTTCGACAGTTTCTGCGGATTCAGTTGGAACGATACTCGCTTGTTGCGGTTCCGGTGCCGCCGGCTCGACGTCTTTGTCATCAGAAGCCTGCGTGGAAGAAACGGCCGCTTTTACGTCGAATCGAATCGTTCCTTCGACCGGGTGTCCGTCTTCCGAAATCAATGTCCAGCGGATGAGATACGTTCCGCTCTCAAGTTTTTGTTGAACGGCTGCACTCCATTCATTACCGATAATCAAGGGCTTTTCAAGCGGAACCGCGTCACCTTGAGCTGTTTTCAGTTCGACCGTACTGGTTTTTTCAATCGCCGTATCGAAATTCAAACGAATTTTTTCCAAGTCGCCTTGTATGACTTCACCTTCTGACGGATTTGAATTCGTTAGACTCGTGTGAGCTGAGACTGAAAACGGCTGAACGACGAACAAGACCAGAATAAACAGCACAAACCATTTGATCTTCATCGTAAACTCCTCCTTTGACCGAAAATGTGTAGAAAAAGACCCGCTGTTTCCAGCGGGTTCGGTTGTCCGATTAGTGTTGTGAGCGACGTCCGCGAAGTCCGAAGAATCCGAGGATCGAAGCGGCTGCGATTCCAAGTAATGACCAAAGGATACCGTTTGATGTGGATGATTGTGATTCAGCCGTTCCACCAAGACCGGTGTTCGGCATACCGGCCGGTGCGCCTTTGAATTTATCCGGGAACTGATCGACGATTGCGGTCGCTGTTCCTTCACCGACTCCGTACATATGACCGTATGCTTCGCGGATTGCCGGGTACGTTTTGTCGTAGTCTTTTTCATTATAGCTGTTGAAGGCCAGTAACAATTGATCGACGTGGACCTTCAGTCCTTCTTCGAGATCTTTTGATTTCAGGCGACCTTCCGTTGCGGCATCAAGGAAAGCAGCTTGCTCGACACGGTATTCATCCAATTCTTTTACGGCCATGTCACGTGCCTGATCGTCTTTCGCACCTGTCGCTTTCACGTAATCCACAAAGTAGCCGATGTGACTCGACCAGATTTTCTTGAATTGTTGCGCGGCTTCACTGCCGTAGACAGAACCGATTGACGCTGTCAGATCGTCTGTGTTTTCACCAAGTGCTCCTGCTGCCGCATCAAAGTCCTTCGCTCCGTCGATTCCTTTTTGCATCGCAAGGACAGCGAGTGCCGCATGTTCCGAGAAGTTCCGGTTCAATCCGGCACGGAGGTCGGCAGCCGGTGTATCGACTTTCGTATTTTTGAATTTATCCGGATACTGCGTAACGATGGCGCCCGATAATCCTTCTCCGACCATGTACATATGCTCGATCGCTTTTCGCATGTTGCTGTAGGCGGCGTCATAATCACCGGCAACGTAACTGTCGAATGAGGTCAACAATTGCGTAATGTGGACTTTTAATCCGGCTTCTAGATCTGCTGCTTTCAAGCGTCCTTCTGTTGCTTGATCGAGGAAAGCGGCTTGTTCGACGCGGTACTCATCCAGTTCTTTTAACGCTTTTTGTTTAGCGTCTTCATCTTTAGCGCCTGTTGCTTTGACATAATCCACAAAGTAACCGATATGACTTGACCAAATCTTTTTGAACGCTTCGCCGGCTTCATCCCCGTAGACGGATCCGACTGCTGCCGATAAATCATCCGTATTTTGATTCAACGCAGCGGCTGCTTGATCAAAATCTTTTTTGCCGTCAATGCCTTTTTGCATGGCGACGACTGCTAAATAAGCATGTTCAGATAAAAGCTGATCAAGCGTCGCTCGCAAATCCGATGCGGGAGACGAGACATCTAGTGATACTTTGCCCG
Organism: Exiguobacterium artemiae; assembly: GCF_033342815.1. Classification (GTDB taxonomy): domain Bacteria; phylum Bacillota; class Bacilli; order Exiguobacteriales; family Exiguobacteriaceae; genus Exiguobacterium_A; species Exiguobacterium_A artemiae_A. The sequence continues at coordinate 144,966 of NZ_JAWPEN010000002.1, read as the reverse complement.
AGCTGTGGGACATCTTGCTATGATCTTCATGACCATGGGCACTGACGCCTGCTGCTGGAATCAATAATGCGGCACTGAGTGGGACGGCGAGATACGACTTTTTCATCTTCATCTTATGAACACCCCTTTGATTTTTTAAACTACACACAGATAACGTAAGCAGTTCACAAATAGTTTTCTTTTTTCACATTTTTTATAAAAAATATTTTTACACAGAAAATAAAAATATTGTTTACATCAAAAAACGGATGATGGACACTGTCCACCACCCGTTTCGGATGTTTAAATTAATGATTTTTTAATGATGATGCCCACTGCTTCCACCGGCAGGTTTGGCACCGCCCTGTAAGATTTTTAAATCGTTGGCGGACAGTTGACCGACAATGAATTGCCGTGTCGGCATAATCATAGCTCCGTTACTGCTGGCATGGACCTTGATGTAATACAGACCTTCCTTCGGCAATTTCTTCTCAATCGAATAAACTCCCGGTTTCGTTTCATCTGCCGGTTCCATACTGTACTGAAGTGTTCCATCTGCTTTCCAGATTTCAAAATGGACATACTCCGCTTCTTTGACTGCTTTTTGATCCTGCCACAGTGTCGCTCCGAATCGGTACTGTTTTTCCTGATCGGCTTTCAGTACTTTCGGAATTTCAAATTTTACCGATAAAGGGATGGCAACAGCGTATTGCTGGGCCGCGTCCGATGTGACCGCACACCCTGCAAGACCGCTACTTGTCACAATCAGTCCACTTAGTAAAATGCCTTTGATTGACTTACGCATTCAAAAACCTCCTTACAGCCGGAATCCGTCGGATGATGAAGAAATCGGCCAGCCAGACAACGATTAACGACAGACCAACCAGCGGGAACAATATGCCAAGCGCAATCAAAACGAGAATAAACCACTTGATTGATTTCGCCGGCGGTCCTTTTGGTGCGCCCATCCCTTTGCCTGGTTTCCGTTTCAACCATAAATAGAATCCGCTGACCGCGACTAAAATGATTCCGAGACAAATCGCTAAACTGATCAATTGATTGATCAGACCAAATTCCGTTCCTTTGTGCAAAGTAATCCCGAGCGCGACCGCTTTACCGACAAAACCATAGTTATCAAAACGATAATCTGCCAAGACGGCTCCGGAATATTGATCAAGATGGATTGTGGCTTCCTTTTCCGCTTTCGCCGGATACGCCGACAAGGTATAGACACCTGCCGGATCACTCGGAATACTGATAGCGAAGCTCGGGTCCATTCCTTGTTGTTTCGCAATCGACACGATATCGTCAATCGATGCCGGAACAAGTCCTTCGACGTTTGATTTTGGAACGTCAAGCGTCTCGGCTGCCCACGGGACTTCTGCCACATCTTTCGTTTGGACGGCGGATACCGGAGCATCCCCTCCCCAAATCGATGGTGGATAACCAAATCCTTGATTGGTGGCAAGCGATTGAAAATTAGTGCCCCAAAAACCGGACCACGGCAATCCGGTCAAAATCAGGAATAACATCCCGGCTGTAATCCAAAAGGCCGGTACCGCATGTAAGTCACGCCGGAAGACTTTTTTTCCTTGACGCAGACGCGGAATCAAGACACCGGACCAACCGGTTGATTTTTTACGCGGGAACCATAAAAATAATCCCGTTACGATTAAGACGATTGCCCAACAAGCAACAAGTTCGACAATCCGGTCCCCAGTTGTCCCTGCCATCAGTTCACCGTGAATCTCTTCGACTTTATTCATGATCCGGTCATCATCCGCCAGTTCGCCGATGATTTTTCCGGTGTACGGATTCACGAAGACGGTCGAAGACGCCTCGGCCGTTGCAATCTTCACTTCACTCGACCGGTCTTCGAACTCCCCCGGGCGGTATGCTGTGATACTGGCATCCGGATGCTTCGTTTTGACGGCATTGATTTGTTCCGTCGCTGAAATCCGGTCCTCTTGCGGACTCACTTCATAATATTTCTGGTACAAGACGTTCTCGATTTGTGGTTTGAATAAGTAGATTGATCCCGTCACGGCCAGCATGACGAGAAATGGTGCAAAGATAATTCCGGCATAGAAGTGCCACCGCCAGATCGTACGGTAAAAAGATGCTGCGGAACGGTTCTCCGCTTTCTGTTCTGTTCCCCCGGTTTCAAGTTGATTCATGTTCTATCCCCGCTTCTTCATTAAGTAAATGTCCTCATGACCGTATGTAAGATGAGTAATAATGGCACATGTTTTGTCATAAGTCCGCTGTCTTATTCTACGTTTTCTTTTCTCTCCCCACTCCTTCAGTGATTTTAGTTTGTCGTACATCCGCGAAAAATATGTCGACCTTGTGAACGCTCATTAAGTATAAGCGGTTACACAATTCCCGGATCGCTGACACTATGGCGATTTTTTGCCAATCCGGTGATATCTCTGCGTATTAATTAAGTAACTTCATCAGTAAAGTTTACACAGTTATTTCGTAGTTCTTCTAATTAAGTACTTAGTTTATCTATAAGTCCACTTGATGATTTTGAATTTTTTTCATATTTTTTAATCTTTTTTAAATCCAATTCCAATCCGGCCGCGTATGCTGTTCAGAACGATGCAGACAACAACTACCAAATATACAGAGACAACACCCAAATTTGAGAGGATGAGACAAGATGAAAAACACGAAAAAATTCGCAGCAACAGCAATGGCAGCAGCACTCGTATTACCAGGAACGGCAGCATTCGCTTCCGGCGGCGGGGACGACATGAAACATGAGGAGAGCGCGAAGAACGTCACGGTCAAAACGAAAGCCGCTGACCTCCGTGCAACACTCGATCAGTTACTCTCTGAGCACTTTGTGCTTGCCGTCATGGACATGAAAAAACAATATGACGGATCAAAAGATGCAAAATATTATGAAGCAGCACTTAAACAGAACGCACTCGACATGACACCGGCAATCGCTTCTGTCTACGGCGACGAAGGCGCAAAACAATTCGAAAAAATCTTCGTTGACCACAACAAATACACAACGGATCTCGTCAAAGCTGTAAAAGCGGACGATCAAGACGGCATCAATGCGTCGAAAGCAGAAACAGAAGAGTTCGTTCAGGATCTCTCGAGCTTCCTCGACACTGCAACAGAAGGTAAACTGCCGAAGGCAGCAGCAGAAGAAGTTCTCCGTGCCCACGAAGCAGACGTCTATAAAACATTCCAACAATATGCAGCTGGTGACTACGAAGGATCGTACAACACGTTCCGTGAAGGGTACAGCCGCATGTATGATATCTCAAAAGCACTCTCTGTTGCGATCACAACACAGATGCCTGAGAAGTTCGACAACACGAAAGCTGATACAAAAGCCGCTGACCTCCGGTCAACACTCAATAGCCTTGCAGCTGAGCACGTGGCACTTGCCAACATCAGCATGACAGCTGGCGTCGATCAAGCGAAAGACTACGATGCAGCAAACTGGGCAGAAGACATGCACACAGCTGACTTCAAAGCGGCTATGAAATCGGTCTACGGCCAAGCGGGTGCGGATCAATTCGAGCAAGTTTGGACGAAAAACCACATCGAAGCACAAGCGAACCTCGTCACAGCAGCGATCAACGACGACAAGAAATTGATGGGTGACGCACAAGACATGCTCAAAATGTTCTCGAATGACTTCGGTGCGTTCCTCGGAGCGGCAACAGAAGAGAACCTTCCGACAAAAGCAGCACAAGAAGCAGTCTCTGGTCATGAGACATACGTCCAAGATACGTTCATGCAGTATGTCGAAGGCGACTACAAAGGATCAGCTGACACATTCCGTGAGTCGTATGCTTACATGTACGGCGTAGGAGCTAACCTCGGTGACGCAATCGTCAAACAATCACCTGAGAAGTTCATGGATGGTACACCAGGTTCTATGCCAAACACAGGTAACGGCGGCATGAGCGACAACAATACAGCAGGTACAACAGGTGCGATCGCACTCTTCGGTCTCGCACTCGGTGCAGCCGGAATCGTCCTCGCTCGCAAACGTCAAAACGCATAAGAATGTACACCTAAACGACAAATATCCCCTTCAGAAATCATTTCTGAAGGGGATATTGTTATGTACAGAATAACCCTGTCGAATCCTGGATGTGAACAGCATTCAACGGTATTATTCCGTGACAAATTCTTCTTCTTTTTTTAAACGATTGCGCCGTTTCGCGTGCACGACACCTGAAATAATAATCGTCAACAACGCTGCGACAATTAGAAATACCATACTTGGATGTTCACTTAACCATATTCCCAGTTCCGACCATGTGACGGCTTCACCAATCCGAACAATCAAGAACGTCCATAGTCCGGTGTACAGCCCTGCCGCAACGAATGTCATCACCAAATAACGGGGTAACGGATAACCGAGTAATCCAGCTACATAATGGATTGGGTGGCGGACTCCAGGTAGGAAAAAGGATAAACCGATCGCCCATAATCCACGGCGTTCTAAAATCGATTCAGCCTGCTCCAGGAATTTTGATTTCATCAACCGTTTGACGAGTGGAATTTCACGGAAAAAGCGTGCTAATAAATAAAACCAGGCAAACGCAATGAAAAAAACGGGCCATGCGGCTAACCAAATTAAAATCGGATGCATGCCTTCACGGATCCGTAACGCAGCATATCCCATCATCAATACATCGTCGGATAACGGCGTAAACATGATACCTCCTGCCAACCGGACCAACGCCATAAAATCCACCATTCTCTCACATCCTTTTTTTCTCTCTATAAGTAAAGTATGCCCGAATTTCCTTGAGTTGAGCCATCTTCTTTTCTTTAGTTTTTCTTTTATCGTAAATTGCACGTCGAATTGGGGGAACAGGCAGGGATATTCCATCTGATGCGAGAAGGTAGTCAAGGAACCTAACTGCTTAAAAGATAGAGGAGGAATTTCCATGTTACATCGCCGGAAGACCTATACGATTCGCCCGGAACGACTGCAGGAATTTACCGAGTTCTTTCATACGTATCTCTACCCTTTACAAATCAGTCACGGTGCCCGTCTTGTCGGTCGCTGGGTGAATGAAGCAGAAGATGAAGTCATCGCCATCTGGGAATACCGCGATCGCGAACATTATGAACAAGTCGATCGGGATGTCCGCGGCAGCACGTTACGCCGCGAAGCAATGAAAAAACGCGCCCGTCTCGGAAAAAACCTTTATATTAAATCAACGGAAGACTTTTTGACGGCAACCGGCGTCTATGCTCCACCGCGTGCGATTGTCAGCGTCACCGCCTATATCACGAATGAAGCCGGCGAAGTCCTGCTTGTCCGTAATCTCCATCGTGGTGACACGTATGAAATGCCGGGTGGACAAGTCGAGAACCACGAATCGATTCTCGATGCTGTTAAACGGGAAGTCAAAGAAGAAACCGGAGCGGATGTCACGATTGAAGGCATTACCGGTATCTATCAAAACGTCTCAAGTCACGTCCTGTGCGTCGCTTTCCGCGGTACGTATACCGGCGGCGAACTCCGGCCGCAAGAAGGTGAAACGGCAGAAGTCGACTTCTTCGACTTGAACCGGGACAACATCGACACGTATATCAAGCGGGAACACTTCCAGTTACGGACGCTCGATGCAATGGACCCGCACTACTTCCCGCATGCCTTATATAAAGTCCGGCCTTATGAACTGATTAGCCGTTATGACGGGAATGCTCCATCAGCTTTATCCGGTCAAAATTAATAGACATCAAAAAAGCGATTTCAATTACGAAATCGCTTTTTTTGTAGTTTGATCATTCTTTAGAGAGTAAACGTGCAGTAATGCCGGCATCATCCGTGACGTAGACTGCATCCTCTTGCCGTTTGACTTCGTAAGGAGATTGTTCAAGTGTTGCAACCGCCATTTCAAGCGAAGCAGCATCCGGATAAATCAGTGTCCAGTAGGTCAGACCCACCGCATCAGCCGGTGTTTTCGGTGCATCAACCCCTGCCCAGACGTTCGTTCCGATATGGTGGTGGTAACCGCCGGCAGCAAGGAACAATGCCCGCATCCGGGACGCGTCCGCTGCGACATCAAACCCGAGCGTCTCGACATAAAACTTCCGCGCCGCTTCAAGTGACTTCACGTGGAAGTGAACATGGCCCATGACAGTCTCTGCCGGCATGCCGTACCAGTCTTCCTCTCCCGCCTCGACGAGCATACTTTGCCAATCAACCGGGTCCGTCGTCATTTTGACGTCCCCATTTGCTTCATACGTCCACGTATCACGCGGACGATCGGCATAAATTTCAATCCCGTTTCCGTCCGGATCAGATAAATAAAACGCTTCGCTGACGAGATGATCGCCTTGCCCGAGTTCGATTCCTTGGGCAATCAAGTTACGGATGACGAACCCGAGTTCTTTCCGGTTCGGTAATAAAATCGCGAAATGATACAGGCCCGCCACCGAATTTTTCGGAAGTTGTTTTGCCGTACTGTGTTGCTCCAGAATGACGAGCGGTGTCGTCTTCGCGCCGAGTGTTGCCGTCTGTTCGTCTTGTGTTAAAACCGTTAATCCCAATGCATCCCGGTAAAATGCAATCGATTGTTCCAGATTGGTAATCCGTAAGCTGACCGGTCCTAATGTAATGTTTGGATTGATGTTCATCTTGCTTCCTCCTCATAAGTTCGCTTCGTATCTTCATTATCAGTCAGAAGTGACAGGAACGGAAGTAGGCACAAAGAAGTGGTATAGTATCCTAAACGATACCATGAAGGAGGAACCGCCATGGAAAAGACACCAAGCTGCCGTGTCGAGACGGCACTCGAGATTTTGACTGGGAAATGGAAACCCTCGATTTTACTCGAATTGATTACACACGACACACTCCGGTTCAGTGAATTGAAGCGGAATCTCCCGAACATTACGCAAAAAATGTTAACCGCTCAGCTCCGCGAACTCGAGCTGAACGATATCGTCCACCGCGAAATTTATCAGGTGGTCCCGCCGCGTGTTGAATATTCGCTGACGGATTACGGAAAAACGTTGATCCCTGTTTTAAACGCCATCAACGCCTGGGGCGAAAAACATGCCGAACATTTGGTACAAAAGGAACGGCTTCAAACAGTAACTCCTACACTTTCTTCTAGTACCAGCGATTCATTTTAAATGAATCGCTCTTTTTCATGGAATAATCTCCCTTATTTCACGTATACTGACGGAATAGACTACATAAGGGAGCGAAACCCATGCATCAACTTCATGCGATTGAACAGTTAGTAGCACGCTTAAAACAAGATCCGGCTGTCGAAGCGATTTTTTTGAAAGGTTCATTTGGACGTGGTGAAGAAGATGTCTATTCGGATATCGACCTTTATTGTTTAGTATCCGAAGAGCGGATGGCGAAATTTCTAACCCGTCGACTGACGCACCTGTCCGTCTATCGCCCGATTATCTGGAAAGATGACATCTTTATCGTTGCGCCGCAATTGATTGTCGTATACGACGACCTTCTTCACGTTGATCTGTTTACGGTAACACGCGAATCGTTGAACCATTCCGATACGATTCGTGTCTTGTATGATCCGAAAAGACAACTCGATGCGTACGTCGAGACCTCTTCTTTGGCACTTGGGACACAAGAAGCTGCAGATGAAGCCATTGATTCCGTCTGGTTTCTGTTCCAGTATCAAAAAGCAGCCGGTCGCGGGAACGCGTTATGGGCGGTCGAGATGTTACGGAGCGCACTGATCAAATTTGCCAAAGTCCTGTTGCACCGGTATGTTCCTGACCGGGCACAACTCGGATTAAAAACGGTTCCCGGCTCCTTACCAGAAACTCCGCGCATGCGACTTGAAGCCATTTATGCCGTTCTCGTTCCCGACACACATACGGAGGCGGCACGTCTCTATCGGGAGTTTTTACTGGCAGAACGGTCACACCTCCAACAGATGCTGATTGATCACCCGGAGACATTACAGTTACTCGACCGGTTGCTCGAATCCGAACAGGTCTGTTAGACGACACACTAAAAGCCGGCTCCTTCAAAAAGGAAACCGGCTTTTCATCTGTCTTACTTCACTTTAATGACAATCTTCCCTTTCGCATGACCTTCTTCGCCGTAATCGTGCGCTTCTTTGATTTGATCCAAATCAAAAATCCGATCGACAACCGGTTTTAATTCTCCGCGTTCAACGGCTTGTGCGATATGTTGCAGACGTTCTCCTGTCGGTTGCATGAAGACATACGCCACACGCGCGTCCGCCTGTTTCGCTTGTTCTTCGTCCGGCGGTGTCGAGATCGAGACAAGCATCCCGTTCGGTTTAAGCATCTGATACAACTTCGCTTGTCCGTCGCCGCCCATCGTATCAAATACAAAGTCCAGATCCCGGACAGTTTCTGTCGGATCTTGTTGTTTGTAATCAATGACTTCATCCGCTCCGAGCGCTTTGACCCAGTCGACGTTTTTGGTGCTGGTTGATGTAATGACGTGCAGACCGTGTGCTTTGGCGAGCTGGATGGCGACTGTCCCGACACCACCTGAGCCGGCCCCGATAAAGATTTTATCCCCTGCTTTTGCATCCATCACTTCAAACATGACCTGCCAAGCTGTATGCGCGACGAGTGGCAGCGACGCGGCTTCTTCAAATGTCAGGGCTTCCGGCTTCTTAACGACCAGATGTGCATCAACTGCCACATACTCGGCATAAGTCCCTTGACGGGCAATATCCGGACGACTGAAAACTTCATCGCCGACTTTTAAGTCCGTCACGTTCGCCCCGACTTCTTCGACGACACCGGACACATCCCAACCGATAATCAGCGGCATATCATAACTGAGCATTTCTTTTAAGTATCCTTCACGGAGCTTCCAATCAACGGGATTGACGCTTGCCGCATGAACCGCAATCAATACATCATCTGCTCCGACGACCGGACGCTCAAGTTCTCCCACTTTAAATTGTTCCGATCCGCCATACTGTTCAATATAAGCTGCTTTCATGTCATTTCCTCCTCTGATTGTTTTACCTCTTAGTTGTTCCCCTTCAAGACTTGCGACAAACGAAAAAAGTGTACCGACTCGTCAGAATCGGTACACTTGTGTCAGACATGAGCTGTCTGTTGAAGGGTTAATGCAGTTGCGTTTAGAGTGTGAATAGCCTGTTGCAGGTCATTAATCTGTTCGACTTGTGAACGCGTCAAACCGGACAGTTGATCACTGCTCGTCAGTAAAAGATCCATGAAGGCATCGAGTTGTTCGGTCGCCTGTGCGATATTCGTCAGACTGTTTGTAATCGTCACGAATTGTTGTTGCGCTCCACTGATTGCTTGCACGGAATCGTTTGAATCCGTTGCAATCGTCTGCAGAGCGTCTTGGCTCCGTTGCATCCGGGCTTCCTGCTCCCGTAATAAGCTCGTACTGGCATCAATTGAATTACCGGTCTGCATGACATCACGATCGACCCGTTCGATGATTTGATTGATTTCCGTTGAAGCGGCTGCTGTCTGTGCCGACAAATTACGGATTTCCTGCGCGACGACGGTGAATCCTTTCCCGAACTCACCGGCACGTGCCGCTTCAATCGAGGCGTTTAAACTGAGTAGATTGGTTTGCGTCGCAATCGCATTGATGCTTGAAGTGATGGTGACGATTTCTTTAAAACGTCCCGCCAGCTGACCAAACGCTGTAACCGATTCGTCCATGCTTTCTGTCAGTTGCTGCAACGACTCACCGGCTTCGCTGATGGTCGCGTGACTTTGTTCAGCCGTCACCTTCGACGAAGAACTGAGGGCAAGTGCCCGGTCGACGGCTGTCGCGACATCCGTCATTAATGCAACGTTATCCGTGTTCATCCGTTTAATCTGCCGGACAGATTGGGCATTTTTCGACGAGTTATCGGCTAACATCTGCATCGCCTGATCAATTTTTTCAAATGACCCTTTCGCCGTATCGACGGTTTCACTCATTCCTGCCGTGAACGTCGTGACATCGGTTGCTGTCGCAGCTGATTGCTCGAGCGTCAATTGCGAGCTTGCGGCATAATGCTCCGCCTTCTCCTGTTGGCGTTTGACTTCCCGCATGACATTTCGGCCGAAAACAGCAACAAACGCGGCTGCGGAAAAGACCATCAGGTAGATGACAAACGCGACAATCATATCAAACAGATTTGAAAACTGAATCGTTCCAAAAACCGTAAAGAGTACCAATTCCAGTAATCCGAGCAATCCTGCCACTACGACTAAATGGGGAATGAGGTAGATGACTGAAATCGTTAAATACAGATAAGCAATCGTCCAGATACTTTGAGACGGTAAGGTCACAAGGACAAGTGCCAGCACCAGGTAGGTCAAGACGATTTGAATATATTTTCCGCTGAGCTGATCGCCAAAAAACCGATTTCCGGCCAGCAAAGCGACCGTCAGTAACAGACCGCCAAGCAAAAATTGATAAAATACACTCATGGGCACATAGTCCAGTTGAACAAAAATAAAAATCAAGGGATGCGCGATTGTAATTAATGAGGCAATGAGACGAGAGAGAATTTTCGTACTCAGTCTTTCAAGGGGTGAGACCATCTGCAAAACTCCTTCTGTTGGATTCGTACCCTTTTCTTATCGTCCATTTTAGAGAAGACGTGAAGCGTTCCCGCTAACTTTCATAACTTGACGCTTGTTTTCAGAAAGGCGTATGGTGAATATAAAACTGACAGAAAGGCGGCTTTTGATGTTATATATATTAGTCGGACTGGCTGGTATCCTCGGTGCTTCCGCCCGTTATGGTCTCAGCCTTCTCGTCACTCATTTTGCCGTCGGAACGTTTCCGTGGGCGACATTAAGCATTAATCTGATTGGCTGTTTTATCTTAGGGTATGCGACCCACTTTTTATTTAAGACGACGTTGCTTCATCAATACGCGATGACGGCGCTCGGAACCGGTTTCGTCGGTTCCTTTACGACATTTTCAACGTTCAGCGTCGAATCGGTCGAACTGTTACGGGCAGGGTTTTACGGTTATGCCTTTGCCTATATCAGCATCAGTTTGTTCGGCGGTTTGTTGATGTCTTATCTTGGCTACACCCTCGGAACAAGACGGTTACGTCTGTTTCAGAAGGAGGACGCCTCATGAATCTTGTTGCTCTTGCGACCGGTGCCTTTTTTGGCGCCATCAGCCGGTTTGCCGTCAGCCAGTGGATGAAAACATTTTGGAAAAAGGATTTTCCGCTCGCGACATTCGTCATCAATACCCTCGGCTCTTTTTTACTCGGTCTCGTCATCGGTTCGCATCTGGATTCGACATGGATGTTATTGCTCGGAACGGGTTTTCTCGGTTCCTTTACGACGTTTTCGACGTTTAAGCTCGAGACGCTGCAACTCGTTCAGAATCAAAACAGAAACACGCTGGTCCTTTACCTCGGATTCAGCTATCTCCTTGGCATCAGTGCCGCATTTTTAGGAATCATTGTTTCATTGAACATCTAAAAAGAACCAGGACTTGCCCCCGCACACGGGAACAATTCCTGGTTCTTGTTCGTTCTTATTTTTTAGTCATTCAGCCAGAACAAGCCAACCGTTTCTGCACCGGCATGTGTGCCGATCGCCGGACCAAACGTGCCGTCGAGCACCGTCAGTTCCGGGAATTTAGCTGCGACCTGTGTCCGTAAATCCGCTGCCATCTCAGGTGCCATCGTCGTCGCGACATAAATCCGGTTTTTATAAAACGTATGCTGACGCATCGCTTCTTCGACCTGTTTGATGATTTCGATGTAGGCTTTTTTCAGGGAACGGGCTTTTTTAAACGGAACGATTTTTCCCGATTCATCCGTCGTGATGATTGGTTTAATGCTGAGCAGGTTGGCGAGGAACAAATCACCGGACGAGACACGTCCACCGCGGCGCATCGTCTCCATGTTCCCGACAATCATATAAAAGTGCGTTTTTTTCGCTAACGCTTGTAAAGCCGCCGTAATCTCTTCGACCGACTTACCTTCCGCTTCCAGTGCCATCCCGTAACGGATGAACTCCTGCTGGTTTTCAAACGCCGTATGCGAATCGATGATGTGGACCGGGAAGCTCGCCGCTTCCGCTGCTGAAGCGGAACTTTGGACCGTGCTCGACAGACCATTCGTACAGTGGACCGCAATCGCACAATCGTATCCTTCTTCTTTTAAGCGTTCATACGTCCCGACGAATTCCCCGAAAATCGGTTGTGACGTTTTGGCGACCAGCTTTTTATCTGCTTCCAGTGCCCGAAACAACCGTTCGACCGTAATCGTATCTTCATTGTAGGCTGTCTCACCAAGCAAGATTTGAATTGGTACGACATTCACACCGATTGCTTCCGCCTCTTCTTTTTTGAAATAGGCCATACTATCGGTCACCCATGCTATTTTAGTCATTTTCCTATGCCTCCGTTAGATTCTTCTCGCTTTATCCTACCACATTCGCTTCGGATGTCAGCAAAAAAACGTTACTGCACTCGACTAAATTGGAACGTCGTCCGTTTTTCATAGACCTCGCCGGCACGTAAAACAACAGACGGAAAATCGGGCTGATTGATGGCGTCCGGCAATCCTTGTGTTTCGAGACAAATTCCGAGATACGGTGTCGCCCGTCGCCCGGCAATCGTAAACTCACCGGCCAAATGGTTTCCGGTATAGACGACGACACCCGGCTGATCGGTTTCAACACGTAAAATCCGACCACTGACCGGTTCCTCCAAGACGATTTCACCGCCTTCTTTTAATAAAAACGGATGGTCAACACCGCTGCCTGCCTGGCGCAACGCTTCGTCACTCGCATGTGTCACTTCATACAACGAGCGGGCTGTCCGGAAATCAAAGACCGTCTCGTTAACGGATAAAATCTCGCCTGTCGGAACAGACTCTGCATTTAACGGGACGTAAAACGGGGCATCCATCCGGAGACGGTGCTGCTCAATCGTTGTTTTCGCATTTCCTGTCAAATTAAAATACGTGTGGTTCGTCGGACTGAACGGTGTCGAGGCCGTCGTCGTCGCCTGGTACGTCATAATCAAAGCGTCGTCATCCGTCCAGTCGATTGTCAACCGGACATCGAGTTGACCCGGATAACCGTTTTCTCCGTCCGGGCTCGTCAGGAGCAGATGTAACTGTTCACCATCGATTTCATAATCAAAAAACCGGTTCGACCAGTTGACGCTTCCTCCATGAAGGTGATGTTCTCCTTCATTTTGTTCCAGGATGTAGTTCATCCCTTCTAATGCAAACGCACCGTTGGCGATCCGGCCGCCGACCCGACCAATCGTTGCCCCCAAATGGTGAGGATCTTCTAAATATTCTTCCATATCATCAAAGGCCAAGACGACGTTCTCAATTGTCCCGTGTTGATCCGGAACACGGATTGCCGTGATTTTCCCGCCCAGATTGAGTAATTCCACGCTGTGTCCGTTACGATTCATCAATGTAAAAGCGATGATCGGCTGTTCGCCGGAAAAACCGACTTCTTTTGTTGTAATCATGCGCTTATCCTCCTGTATCGATCTACTCTTGCTTTCATTTTTACCCAGGATTGGCTAAAAAAAAACAATCGTTCAATTCCGGTAATCCGAATCAAACGATTGTTACACCTGGTCAGTCGTAAGAGGCAGCACTAGTTTCAGCCGTGTTCCACCGGGACGGGAATGAATCATACAACTCGCCTGTTCACCGTATCGCCGGTGAAGGGCACGTCGTAATAAAAATAAATTACTTGTATCCGTTTTTTTATCCTGCTCCCAGCGCTTCAGGAATTCAGCCGGTACGCCGACTCCGTTGTCCGATACTTCAAGCACCCAGTGTGTGTCTTCCTGAAATGCCCGGACATCAATCCGGTGATACGGACCGTTTTGTGGAAAAGCATGACGTAATGCATTATCGACCAGCTGTGTCACGAGCAACGGAAAAACAAAATGTTCTTCAACGGTCGTCTCGATGTCTAAATCAATCGTGACCGCTGCCGGTGTCAATGGATGGTGGCGGCGGATTCCTTCTAACGACAAGTACGATTTTAAGGTCAGTAATTCTTCACGCAAAGGATACAAATCGATTCGCCGTGCCGTCGTGAGCAGCTGCCGCAAAGCACCGAGCTGATGTTTGACCGGGCTATCCGGATCCGCTGTCTGATGGATTTCATCGACGATACCGAGCAGGTAGTTCGGACTCAGAATCGGTTTGATGCTGGTGTTTGGAAATTGATTCAGTTGCTCTTCTTGGTGAACGACGAGTTCGCGTGCCAGGAGATCCACCAACTGTTCCATCGTCCGCTCCATCGTATCATCGAACAGATGGGCCGGAAACCAACAGACGATGCCCGCTTTCTTCCCCTCGATGAGTAGTGGATGAAACGAAACGATTTGACGCGTCAACTCATCTTCCGACCGGTAAACGACAGCTGTCTCCACCCAGTCCAAAATCGTCTGATGCCGGAACAAATCGGCTGTATCGTGTCCCGTCCGGACATCAGCCAAAATCCCATCCGGTCCAAGCAAAACGACCCGATTGATTTTCGTTTCTTCCAGGATGGTCGATCCGATTTGCCGAGCGACATCAACCGTCATGCCATTTTTACGTAGCGGACGAATCGCATCCAGTAAACGATAGGAACGTGCGGATTCGCGAACAAACAATTCGTTCTCGAGCTTCAATTGCGTCCGTAAGATGGCGATGAAGACACTGATTCCGACTGCATTCGTAAACAACATCGGGAAAACAGCTTGACGCGTCAGCTCCAGAACACGAGCCTGGTCCGGTGCCAAAATCAATGCGACTCCGATATCGAGAATGACGGCACTTAAGACGATGCCGATCGGTTGGAGCAGGGAATAACCGTCTTTCCTGCGCCACTGGCGGCTGTACACCCCGCTCAACAATCCGGTTCCGACCGCAATGATCCAAGCCGATTCCGCACCGGATGCACCGAGATAATAGCGGTGAAATCCGACCAGTAAACCGGTCAAACCACCGACGAGCGGTCCCCCCAGCAGACCGCTGGTGACGATGATCGTCAATCGGGTGTCGACAATCCATTGCTCCGGTGAAACGGCTAACCCGAGTAACGGATCAATCGTTTTATCAGCCGAAAGACCAATTCCGGCATAGTTCATCAAAATACCCGATACAACAAACACACTCAGTAAAATAAAACGATGACTGCGGCGCGACGACGTTTGAAACAAATGGCGTGATATGCGCCATTGTGACAATAAAAAAGCCAATAAGGCTAACATGCCTAAGCGGCTGAGTAAAAACGGGATTTGCTCGAGCACTGGACGTCTCCCTTCTCAAAAAAATAATTTTTCCTCTCCTTACTCTTTCCCGCTCCCGCCCCCGTTTCCCTACCAACGTGTTCATTCTTTGCACATTCGTTTTAAACTTCATTTTCCGACCGACGTCTTACCGAAAAAAAAAGCGTCTTTCGTACGAGACGAAAGACACTTCAGATTATTCTGCTCGTTCGAGCGGATGTAACCATAATTTGATTTGATTGATCTGATAGTTTTCCATCTCCATCACTTCGACCGAGAAGGATTCCGTATCAATGTGTTCTCCCGGTTGCAGATCGATGTTGTGCATCTGAATCCAACCACCGATCGTATCGACGTCTTCATCGTTCGTAAACGTCAGACCGAATCGGGCTTCGAGATCTTCAAGCAACACGGTACCGGCAACGAGGTATTCATTGTTCGGCAACTCCTGGATTTCTTCGACTTCATCCGTATCAAACTCGTCGCGGATTTCACCGACGATTTCTTCGAGTAAGTCTTCCATCGCGACGATTCCGGCCGTTCCGCCGTATTCGTCAACGACAAGCACAATGTGCGAACGCGTCTTCTTCATCTTCCGCAACGTATCTTGGAGCGACGTGACTTCCGAGACGACCGGTAAATCCTTCACATAATGTGTAACCGGATGATTGTTTCCGTTGGCGAAATCCGTCAACATCTCCTTGACGTTGATGTAACCGAGAATCCGGTCTTTATCATTTTCTTCCGTCACCGGATAACGGGTAAACGGATTATCCATGAAGATTTCCATCAGCTCGTCTTTTGACAACCGTTCTGAGATTGTCGCCATCCGCATCCGCGGCACCATCAAATCTTTGACGACATGCTCGTCAAACGCAAACACGTTCTGCATCAGTGCGAGTTCCGTCTGATTGATTTCTCCGCTTTGAAAACTTTGTGCCATGATGATTTTCAATTCATCTTCTGAGTGGGCTTGTTCGTGACCAGCCGGTTTGACACCGAATAATCCAAGGAAAAAGCGGGCCGAACCATTGAGTAACCAAATGAACGGATACATGATTTTCCCGAAAATGTACAGTGGACGGGCAAACAACAACGTCATCTTTTCCGCGTATTGAATCGCAAGTGTCTTCGGTGCCAGTTCTCCGATGACGACGTGTAGGAACGTCACGGAAACAAAGGCAATCCCGAACGACAAGAAGGTCGAGACGGCAGCCGAGACACCGAATTCATCAAACACCGGGTGCAGGATTTTTTCGACGGTCGGTTCACCGAGTGCCCCAAGACCAAGTGCTGTCACCGTGATTCCCAGCTGACAGGCCGACAAGTAATAATCGAGGTCTCCGGCAATCTTTTTCGCCAGGATGGCACTCTTGTTTCCTTCCTGAATCATTTGATCCAGACGGGACATCCGTACCTTAACGACCGCAAACTCTGATCCGACGAAAAACGCGGTCAACACGATCAATAACACCACTAAAAATAAATTAATAAATAATATAGTATCCAAAATCCCCTAAACAGGGGTCACCTCCATTTTATTGTTACAGCTGAGCAATCAGGGAAGCAATCAATGTCAGACGTTGAGACAGTTCGAGACGAATCTCCTGTTTCTCATAGTCGGTCGATTGCAATAAACGCTGTTCGAGCCCGTTGACGCTTTCTTGAAGCTGCTGCACTTCTTGATAAATGGCATCACCCGTTTTGACTTCACGCTCCGTGAAGAAAGCAAGAATCTCTTGCAGGGACAGCCGTTGTGTCTTTAAATACTCAATCTTTTGAATATGCTGGACGACATCTTCCGTATACAAACGATAACCAGCCGGTGTCCGCTCTGTTGTTAATAAACCGAGCGATGTATAGTAGTCGATGGTCCGTTTTGATAAGCCGGTGGCCTCCGCGACCTGACCGATTTTAAGCAACGCCTTCCCAAAGATCCTCACCTCCCTCTCATTAAATAATGCTTTTATCATACCACGGTTAAACCGTACACAACAACGTTATGCTTATTAGGCACCTTTAAAAAACGCCCCCTCTTTCTTAGAGGGGACGTTCCGTTTGCTCAAGCTATTTTTTTAACTTAGTTTGTTACCGCTTCCTTCATCGGTGTTCCGACGATTGACCGTTCGAGCAGTTCGACGACATCATACGTCGCAACCTGCTCGTCGACTTCTTTCGCCTTCGTTCCGTCACTGAGCATTGTCAGGCAGTACGGACAAGCCGATCCGATGACGGACGGCTGGACCGTCAACAACTGTTCCGTCCGGGCGACGTTGACCCGGGCGCCGACTTTTTCTTCCTGCCACATCATCCCGCCTCCGGCTCCGCAACACATGCCTTTTTCGCGGTTACGTTCTGTTTCGACAAGCGTGATGCCCGGAATCTTCTCTAAAATATAGCGTGGTGCATCGTAAATATCATTGTAACGGCCGAGGTAACACGAATCATGGTAGACGACCCGTTCGCTGACATCATGGATCGGTGTGATCCGTTTGTCGTCAATCAACCGGGCGAGCAGTTCCGTATGGTGATAGACTTCGACGTCCGGACTGAGACCAAAGTCCGGATACTCGTTTTTGAACGTATTATAAGCATGCGGATCGATCGTGACGATCTTTTTAACATCATATTTCTCAAACGATTTGATGTTCGCCTCCGCCAGTTCCTGGAACAGCACTTCGTTTCCAATCCGCCGTGGTGTATCGCCTGAGTTTTTCTCATCGTTTCCGAGAATCGCAAACGAGATGTTCGCTTCGTTCAGGATCCGCGCAAACGCCATCGCAATTTTTTGGCTCCGGCTGTCGTACGACCCCATCGCGCCGACCCAGAAGAGGTATTCGAACTCTTCGCCGGCTTTTTTCTTCTCTTTTGCCGTCGGCACGACCAGCTCTTCACGCGTCTTGCGCCAGTTTTCGCGTTCTTTCCGGTTCATTCCCCACGGATTTCCTTGACGTTCGATGTTGGCCATCGTCCGTTGCATTTCCGGGTCCATCTTTCCTTCCATCATCACGAGGTGACGACGGAGATCGATGATTTTATCAACGTGTTCATTCATGACTGGACATTGATCTTCACAGTTCCGGCAAGTCGTGCAAGCCCAAATCTCTTCTTCCGTGATGACATTGCCGATTAATGAATCCGGTACGACATCCATCTGCCCGGCTACGGCAAGTGACGCGATTTGATTGCCTTGTGATCCTTCGAAGGCGAACGCCGGTGCCCACGGTGATTTTTGGGTGATGGCGGCTGTTTTCATATTGAGATGATCGCGCAGTTTAACAATCAGGTCCATCGGTGACAGCATTTTTCCGGTTCCGCTCGCTGGACACATATTCGTACAGCGGCCGCATTCAACACAGGCATATAAATCAACGAGTTGCTTTTGGTTGAAATCTTCAATCCGGTTAACCCCGAAGCTGAATTCCGCTTCGTCGTCTTCCGCTTCTTCCATCACCGACAGATCGATCGGTGCGAGACGCCCGACTTTTGATGTCCGGCCGAGCCAGACGTTGGCAGTTCCGGCAATCAAGTGGGCGTGTTTACCTTGCGGGATATAGACCATGAAGCTGAGTAAGAACAGCAAGTGGGCCCACCAAAAGAAGACAAACAATCCGAAAGCGACTTGCTCTGGTACCCAACTGAACAGGAAGGCAATTGCTGACGCGACCGGTTCACCGAACGTCGAATGATTTTCATAGACCAGGAAAAATCCGTTTCCGAACAGCACGGCGACCATCAGACCACCGATGAAAATCAAGGCCAGACCGGCCATGAAGTTCCGTTTCAGACGGACCAGTTTCTCGACATAGCGGCGGTAGAATCCCCAAACGACCGCAACCAAAATGACGAGCATGACGATTTCCTGGAAAAACGTAAAGATTGGATAAAGTGGACCGAGCGGAATATGCGGGAACCGTTGTCCGACGGCAAGTCCCTTCCAGATGAAATCAATCGCCCCGAATTGGACGAGTAAAAATCCGTAAAACATCATGACGTGAATCGTTCCGCTTTTCTTATCCTTCAACAGTTTCTTTTGTCCAAAGACGTTGACGAGCACCGCGTTCAGACGTTCTTTGTTCGTCAGCGTCCATTCCGCTTTTTTCCCCCGGCGAATCGCTTCGTACCGGCTCTTGACGAGCGTGACGAATAAGTAGCCCGCATATCCTGCGACGAGCAGGAAGGCGATCCAGTTAATCAGTAAAAATGTCCCCATGAAACAAGCCCCTTTCCCCCTAAAGCCATTATTTGATATGAGTATAGCATATAATGAATGGCTATTCATTCATTATTTTACTGTTTTTTCTGACGGACTGTTAGAACGGGGTATTCCGTACAAAAAAACGTGTTTCCTCCCTCGCTTTCCTCAGGCGAGGCGTAAGCCGCGCCTCCTTTGTCCAAAGGACTTGGAGTCGGGTCTTACCTGCCTCTGACAGCGCGGATAAACGCGCTGTTTCCTGTAGGAGTCGAGTGAGTACACACGTTTTTTAAGCAAAATTTTTCTAGCGTTGATCCGGTATTAACACGATCTTTCCGAGTTTTCCTGTTTCTTTAAAGTAGCCTTGTGCTGCCGCTGCTTCTTCCAGTGGAAACGTCCGATCAATGACCGGTTCGAGTTTCCCGTCCGCAATTGCTTTAAGCATCCGTCCGAATTCAGCTCGTGTACCAAGCACTGAACCGTAAAACGTCAAATGCTTCAGATACAGCGTCCGAAAATCGAGGTTCGTCTGTTGTCCACCGGCCGAGCCGGAAATACAAAACTTGCCGCCGTTTTTCAGGACCGCCAGAGTCGTCTTGAATAACGCATCCCCGACGACATCGAGTACGGCGTCAACTGGTCCGCTGTTAACAGCAAGGATGTCTTCTGTCAATTGATCGGAACGGTAAGACACGACGTGTTTCGCCCCAAGACGCTTCAATTCCTGTTCCATCTTCATGTCGCCGACAACCGCAATGACGTCCGCCCCGAAAACCCGCGAAGCGATTTGAACGTTCAACGAGCCGACACCGCCGCTTGCTCCCGTTACGAGAACGGTTTGTCCCGGTTGCAGCTGGAGTTGCTCGTTCATATGCCATGCCGTCAAGCCACTGACGGAGAAAACAGCACTTTTGACGTAATCGTCAAGCGGCATCTCGTAACAGAGCGCTGCCGGCCAGACGACATACTCGGCGTATCCTCCGTCATATTCTGAGCCGATGAACGCCATATCTTCACTGATATGTTCCGTCCCGTCTGCGCCACCCGAGGTAAAGGGAAATAGGACAACGTCTTGACCGATTCGTGATTTATCAACACCGTTCCCGACTTCAATGATCCGTCCGCTAATATCAGAACCCGGGACACGCGGAAATTGAACGCCCTCCGGTTTCCAGCCCGACTCACGGTCCGTTCCGTATGCCCCTTCGCGCATCCAGATTTCCGTATTGTTGATCCCGCAGGCCTTAACCTCGACCAGTACTTCCCCGGCATCTGGTTTCGGCATCGGACGTTCCACAACTTCGAGTTGCTCGACACCTCCGTATCCGTTGACTTGAACAGTTTTCATCTTATCGCCTCCGTCTCTTACTTTCTCTACTCTCTTACCCCGTTACCAAACCATTTGTTCATACAGATAATAAGATTTCGATGTTCCGCTCAAATAATCTTTTAACGGTTCCAGTACGTCACGGTTCAGGATATACTCTCCGAGCTGCTCAATCGGTACCCACTGATTAGCGACGACTTCCCGGTCAGGATCATCTGGTAACAACTCGCCTCTGACTGTGCACTCAAAATAGGTGACGAGACTGTGAGCGTTAAACTGTTCGATGAAATTTTCCGTGACGTAAGCCAGTTCGAACGTTTCAACAGACAGGCCGGTCTCTTCTTTCATCTCCCGTTCCAAGGCTTCTTTCAGCGTCTCACCGTCTTCAATCACACCACCCGGTAGACTCCAGACGGCTTCCGCTCCTTCCGCCTGGTTTTGAACGAGTAAAAGCTGGTTCTGCTGTCTGACAATCCCGACTACAATCCGGTATAACGTTCTCATGAGAAACCTCCTTTTATTAAAAAAAGCAGTTCCCTTCAAAATTTCTTTGAATGGAACTGCCGTGGCACATACTTATTCTAATCCGAGCGATTGCGGTAATTTTACAGCACGCGCATACGCCGTTTTGTAATCTTTTTTTGCGACAGCCTGTTCGACTTCGCGGATGGCCGGATGATTTTCTTCCGAAAACGCTCCTAAAATCGTCAAGTACCGTTCGTAGACCGAATCATCTTCTTTACGGGCATGAAGCAATGCCGTATAGAGCATGACCGTATCTTCTCCGTACAGGACCGGTAAGTCTTCGTTGATCAACAGCAACGAATCAATCGCGTCGGAATCGACCTTCGAATTGTATTCTGTCATGACCTGTTCTGCCAATGCTTCGAGTTGATCGCGCCATTCATTGTATTTCGGCTCGTCATTTTCGAGCCACTCGAACCAATCTTCTTCGAGCATCTGTTCCATTTCTTTTACGGTTTGTTCAAACGCCATGTGTTTCACTCCGTTCCCAAGTTAATTCAATCGTATACAGGCCGACCGGCTGATGGTTCATCATCAGATCGTACTGGAATTGCATCCGTTGTTCTGTCATTTCAATCGTCGCCGTGTCCGTCTCCATCACCATTTGGCCAAACTGGCTCTCGTAACCGCTTTTGGTTTTTTGACCCAAAATGAAGACGTGGTGCATCGAGACCGGACCTTTCCGGTTCAGGGCAACCTGATCGTGCGACCACTTGATGGTCGTATCAATCGGTTGTTCCTCTTCTTGCATGAATTTCAGAGCAAACCCGTCTTTTGTTTCAAACAAGGTCCCTTCTGCTTCTAATTCAACGGACTCCCGCATCGCGTCATCTTGAATCGATGTCACTTGGCGCAGGCGGACCGGGTAACGTACTGGTTTCACTTCTATCACCTCATCGTCTAGCGTACACGATTTTCTTCTGTCCTGCATCTTCTTGATTTCTTTTCGCGACAGCAAAAGCTGGATTTGGCGTCTGCCAAATCCAGCTTTGTTTTAACGTACGCGGTACAGACGGGCTTCAAACGGTTGAAGCGTCAATTCTGTTCCTTCGTGGTATGTCGTCTCGTAGTTCGCGAGCATGATGTTATCCGAATGGAGGATGATGTCGGTATCGACTTCCGCCACTTCGTCTTTCAGGTTCGTGACGATCAGGAACTGTTCGTTTCCGAGCGTCCGCGTGTACCCGTAGACTTTTGTATCTTCCGGAAGAATGAGATCGTATTCTCCGTAAATCAACGTTTCTTCCATCTTCCGGATTTGAATCATCCGTTTATAGAAGTTAAGAATCGAATCTTCATCGGCTTGTTGCGACGCAACGTTAATGTCGGCAAAGTTCGGATTGACGCCGAACCATGGCGATTGTTCCGAGAATCCACCGTTTTGTTCATTCGTCCACTGCATCGGTGTCCGTGAATTGTCACGTGACGAGTTCCAGATGACTTCCATGATTTCTTCGTGGGTTTTCCCTGACGCGAGTTGCATGTCATACATGTTTTTCGTTGCGACATCGTCGTAATCCGAGATATCCGGGAACTGGACGTTCGTCATCCCGATTTCTTGCCCTTGATAGATGAACGGCGTTCCCTGCATGAAGAAGTACATCATCGCAAGCGACTTCGCACTCTGTTTCCAGTACTGTCCTTCATCTCCCCAAAGTGAAACGGAACGGACCTTGTCGTGGTTTTCAAGATAAAGTGCATTCCAGCCTGTTTCTTCAAGCCCTTTTTGCCATTTTGTTAAGACATTTTTCAGCTTGACGACGTCGACACCTTTTTCAGCATCCGCTCGCCAAAGATCCATATGTTCGAACTGGAAGACCATGTTCATCTTACCGTTTTCTTCGCCGACCCAGAGATCCGCTTCTTCCGGTGTTACACCGTTCGCTTCACCGACCGTCATGATGTCGTATTTCGAAAACGTCTCGTTTTTCAATTCTTCAAGGTATTCGTGGATTCCTTCGACATTCATGTGCATCTCAAACGATGGCACGTGCGGCATCCCGAGTGGATTCGGAAGATCCGCGTACGATTGATCTTTGTTGATGTGGCTGATCGCATCGATCCGGAATCCGTCGACCCCTTTATCGAGCCACCAGTTGATCATTGTATAGACGGCCTGACGCATGTCTTTATTACGCCAGTTCAAGTCCGGCTGACGGCGTGAGAAGACGTGGAGGAAGTATTGTTCCGTTTTTTCGTCGTATTCCCAAGCCGAGCCTCCGAAAATACTTTCCCAGTTGTTCGGTTCGCCGCCGTTGACGGCATCTTTCCAGATGTACCAATCTCGTTTGTCGTTGTCTTTTGATGAACGCGACTCAAGGAACCACGGGTGTTCATCCGACGTATGGTTGACGACCAAATCAAGCAGGACTTTGATGTCACGTTTATGCGCTTCTTCCATCAATAAATCAAAATCGGCCATTGTTCCGAATTCGTCCATGATGTCCTCGTAATCACTGATGTCATATCCGTTGTCATCATTCGGTGATTTAAACATTGGGCAAATCCATAATACATCGACTCCGAGATCTTTCAGATAATCCAATTTTGCGATGATACCCGGGATATCGCCGATTCCATCATTGTTTGCATCATAAAAGCTGCGTGGATAGATTTGGTAAGCAACGGCTTCTTTCCACCAAGCTCGTGTAAGTGTTTTTTGTGCCGTTTCTGGGCGCGGTATCATTTGTGTCATTGTGGATAAATCCTCTCGTATTTCAGTCTTTGTTGTCCGTTTTTTTATAGTAATCCTTGATTTTTTATATCGTTTCTCGGTAGATTTCATTTAAGCGCAACCGATTGCGCAATTACCCTGTATTTATCTTATCAAACCTGTTTGGAATGTCAATGATTCGAGACATTCTCCAGCACTTCACATACATGTCTAAATTTTAATTATTTACGAATTGTTATTGAAAAAATACATTACATTTACTGAATTATCCTACACTGTTTATCGGTCAATTTCTAGCCTTTTGCACAACCTTTTTCGGAAAAGTGAATCTTTTTTTCAATCTTCGGGTATATCCTTAACAATGCGAATTAAAAAGGGGGATTTTGTAATTATGAAGGGACAGTTTTTGATCAATGGACAATGGCTCGACCAGGGACGTGAACGGACGGTTGTCAAAAATCCGGCGACTGGGGAAGTTGTCGGCAGTGTACCGAACGGAACAAAATCCGATGTCAACGATGCGGTTGAAGCGGCTCATAAAGCTTTTCCGGAGTGGTCGAAGCGAACCGTTTATGAACGGGCAGCCCTTCTCGAAAAACTGTATGCCAAGATGCTTGAGAAAAAAGACGAATTGGCCCGCTTGATGACACTCGAGATGGGAAAACCGCTTGCGGAGTCGGAAGGTGAAGTCGAATATGCGGCAAACTTCGTCAAATGGTTCGCGGAAGAAGGAAAACGGTCATATGGGCGGATCATCCCGACACATGATGCCACTAAACGCCTCCACGTCATCAAACAACCGGTCGGGGTCGTCGCTGCGATTACCCCATGGAACTTCCCGGCTGCGATGATCACCCGGAAATTGGCACCGGCGCTCATCGCAGGCTGTACGTTCGTTTTAAAACCACCAACGGCTACTCCATTGACAGCGCTCCGGCTGCTTGAACTCTGTCAGGAAGTCGGGATTCCGGACGGCGTCGTCAATGCCGTGACCGGAAGCGGAAAAGACCTGGGTGAATCTCTCGCTACCCATCCACATGTCGCTAAAATTACGTTCACCGGGTCGACGGAAGTTGGTCGGACGCTGATGGCACAAGGTGCAGAAACCATCAAAGCCATGTCACTCGAACTTGGCGGTCATGCTCCGATTCTTGTCTTTGACGATTGCGACCTCGATCTTGCCGTCCGAGAAACGATTAAATCGAAGTTCCGCAACGGTGGACAGACGTGTGTCTGCGGCAACCGCATTTATGTTTCGGATTCCATCTATGATGCGTTCGTCGAAAAACTCGGTCAGGAGACAGCCAAGTTGAAAACCGGGAACGGGCTCGACAGCGAAACGAAAATCGGTCCGATGATTAATAAATCCGGTTACGATAAGATCAAAAAACATGTTGATGATGCGACATCGGCGGGTGCCCGCGTTGTCACCGGCGGATCAGGACAAACGGATGACGACAACGAAGTCTACTACTATGAGGCGACCGTTCTTGCGGACGTCACGCCGCAGATGCTGATCATGAATGAAGAGACATTCGGTCCGGTCGCACCTGTCCAGCGCGTCAGTTCGGATGAAGAAGCTGTCCATTATGCCAACCAAACGCCGTTTGGTCTTGCATCTTACGTCTTTACGAACAATTATGCCCGCGCTTTTAAAGCCATTGAGCATCTCGATTACGGGATTGTCGGATGGAATGACGGGGTGCCTTCAGCTGCACAAGCACCGTTCGGCGGTATGAAACAATCCGGTGTCGGCCGTGAAGGCGGATCGGAAGGTCTTGAAGCCTACCTCGAGACGAAGTATGTATCAATTGGCGGACTCGACCAATGAACGCGGCCGAACGATTCGTCCAGTGTCTCGAAGCCGAGGGGGTCACGCACATTTTCGGCGTTCCCGGTGAAGAGAACATCACCTTACTTGAAGCAATCAGCAAATCAGATATCACGTTCATCACGACACGTCATGAGACGAACGCTGCCTTCATGGCCTCAATGTTCGGCCGGTTGAGCGGACGTCCCGGTGTCTGTCTGTCGACGCTCGGTCCCGGCGCGACCAACATGATGACGGGGATCGCCAGCGCGACGATGGATCACTCCCCTGTCGTCGCCATCACCGGACAAGGTGCAACGTGGCGCCAGCATAAAGCGTCCCACCAAATGTTTGATTTGGTCGAGATGTACCGACCGATTACCAAATCCAGCACATCGATTGTTTCCGGCGAAGTCATTTCAGAAGTCGTTCGCCAGGCTTTTGCAAAGGCTGTTTCCGAAAAGCCCGGTGCGACCCATTTGTCGTTCCCGGAAGATATTGCGAAGGCCGATGTCGATGCCAAAATGTCCTTTTTACAGGACAGTCCCCCGACTTTCCTGCATCCGACATCCGTGACTGACAGTGATGTCCTGTTACGAATCGAACAGGCAGAACGTCCGGTCGTGATTGCCGGATTCGGAATCAACCGCAGCGGGGCGACAGAAGCTTTCCGCGCTTTCGCCGAACGATTGGGGGCTCCCGTCGTCGAGACGATGATGGGAAAAGGCGCCTTGTCTTCGTTACACGAGCTGGCCGCCCATACGATCGGCTTGCCGAACGCCGATTACAATCAACGGATTCTTGATCAAAGCGATTTAATTATCGCGGTCGGCTACGATATCACGGAACTGCCACCTTCGAAATGGAATCCGGAACGGACACCTGTTTTGCACATTGATACCAATCCGCATGAAATTGATCAATTTTATCCGGTTGTTGCAAATTTGATCGGCTCGATCCCGGATATTCTGCACCTGCTTTCGGAAAGCATTCCGAATCGTGCCTGGACCGGCTGGCAACAGGACCGCGACCGCTTGCGGCAAGAAATCCAGGCGACGTATTCCCTCGCCCTCCCGCTCCATCCTCAAAGCATTGTACGTGAACTCGAGCAGGCAACCGGCGAGGACGGCATGATTTTTTCCGATGTCGGAGCGCATAAAATATGGCTCGGACGACATTTTCAAACGACCCGTCCCAATCAATTGTTCATCTCTAACGGGTTTTCTTCGATGGGCTACGGCTTGTCGAGTGCGATTGCCGCTAAACTGTTGCACCCGGAACAACGTGTCCTCTGCGCTTCAGGAGACGGTGCCTTTTTAATGAACGGCCAGGATCTCGAGACGGCTGTCCGGCTCAAGTTGCCGATCGTCGTCATCATTTGGCGCGACGGTACCTACGGGTTGATTGAATGGAAACAACAGCAAGCTTACGGTCGTGCACCTTATATCGAATTCGACAATCCGGATCTCGTTCAACTGGCTACCGCCTTTGGTGCACTGGGTCTGCGTGTCGGGGAACACGGTACTCTATCCAGTTGTCTCGAACAGGCTTTTCTGAGTGACGGACCCGTTTTAATTGACTGTCCGGTCGATTACAGGGAAAATCTGAAGTTAAGTGACCGTCTACGGACTTATGGAGGCTGATAAAAATGACTCAACTCAGAAAACTACAATCGATTTCCGACTTCGACCAATTCGTTTCCGAACACCCAACATTTGTGATTTGTAAACACAGTACGACTTGCCCGATCAGTTCGGCCGGTTTTTCCGCCTATACGAAATATGCGGATGAGACAGCAGTTCCGACTGCCTATTTATTGATTCAGGAAGCACGGACGTTATCGAATCACATCGCAGAACATTACAACGTCCGGCACGAATCACCGCAGGTCTTGTACATTCAAGACGGACGAGCAGTCTGGACGACTTCTCACTATGACATCACATCAGACGCTTTACACACACATGTCGGGTAATCCGACCCCGTTTCGCCAAACGTGCGCTCTCTCCTGTTGCAGTTTACACAGGAGAAAGCGCACGTTTTTTAATGAACCAACGTTCGATTCACGCCCGTCTCCTTCACAAAAAATAAAATTACCTTTCTTAGCTATTAATATTTGTAATTCAAGCTAAATCAGATTAAGATAGACAACAGATATAACGACCGTATAGAATTGTGTACTGTTAGTTCATTAAGGAGGAAAACCATGTCACATGAAAAATCTGCTACCGCTCGTCCCCCTTACGGCATCCTTGCCGTATTGATGATCGGTGCCTTTATTGCATTCTTAAATAACACCTTACTCAACATCGCCTTACCTTCGATCATGAAGGATCTGGAGATTGAAACGTCAACGGTCCAGTGGTTATCGACCGGTTTCATGCTCGTCAACGGGATTTTGATTCCGACTTCTGCTTTCTTGATTCAAAAATTCTCGGTCCGCCGTCTGTTCCTGCTCGCGATGACACTGTTCTCTGCGGGTACGATTCTTGCAGGATTTGCGGACGCTTTCCCGGTCCTGCTTGCCGGACGGATGATCCAGGCTTCCGGATCTGCAATCATGATGCCGCTTCTGATGAACGTCATGCTCGTCAGCTTCCCGATTGAAAAACGCGGAACGGCGATGGGCTTCTTCGGCCTCATCATGATGGGGGCTCCTGCGATCGGACCAACCCTATCCGGTTGGATCATCGAACATTACGATTGGCGGATGTTGTTCCACTTCATTACACCAATTGCTTTGATTGTTCTCGTTGCCGGCTTCGTCCTGCTTCGTGACGTCAAAGAACGTTCTGACGCAAAACTCGACTTTATGTCCGTCGTCTTATCTTCATTCGGATTCGGCGGTCTTCTGTACGGTTTCAGCTCTGCCGGTTCAAAAGGTTGGGATAGTCTCCAAGTCATTTTAGCGTTAGTCATCGGGGTCGTTGCACTCGTGACGTTCATCATGCGTCAATTGAGAATGGAACGCCCAATGCTCAACTTCAAGATTTACCGTTATCCGATGTTTGCTTTATCGTCCGCCATCTCGATCGTCGTGACGATCGCCATGTTCTCCGGGATGTTATTGTTACCGATTTATGTTCAGACGATTCGCGGTATTTCTCCGCTTGATGCCGGTCTGATGTTACTGCCTGGTGCGATCCTAATGGCGGTCATGTCACCAATCAACGGAAAACTGTTCGATAAAATTGGCGGTCGTCCACTCGCCATCACCGGCCTGTTCATTACGGTTGTCACAACCTATCTTTTCAGCCAACTTAAAATGGATACGACGTATACTCATCTAATCGTCCTTTATTCCCTCCGGATGTTCGGGATGTCAATGGTTATGATGCCGGTCTCAACAAACGGTTTGAACCAATTACCGACCCGTTACTATCCGCACGGGACAGCGATGAATAATACGTTGCAACAAGTCTCGGGTGCCATCGGAACAGCGTTGCTCGTTACGATTATGTCGACGCATGCAAAAACGCGTGGTACGGAACTCGCACAAGAAGCAGCGAAAAACATGACGAGCCAACCAACAGCGGAAGCTGCTGCCGCGATGAAACAACAAATCGTGATGCAGGCAACGCTTGATGGAATCAACTATGCGTTCTTCATCTCAACGTTCATCGCCGGTCTTGCGTTTGTCCTCTCGTTCTTCATCAAACGGTCGACACAAGCGGAAGATATCATCAGCAATCGTTCATTGAACGAACAAATCATTAAACCGCAAGTTTCCAATCAATAACATGATTCGTTGTTGAGCCAACAGCGTACCAGAGCAAGGGACTGACTTTTGAGTCAGTCCTTTTTCATTTGGTTTTTTCAAGCTCTAACCTTTATACTGGTACCCCCTACACCTATATGATATACTCGGTGTATCAACTAATTCGGAAAAGAGGTGTCCTCATGACACACGATCATCCCCTTGTTCCCCGTTCACCCGAGGAACAAGATGCTTTGATGAAACGATTAAAACGAATTGAAGGTCAGGTCCGCGGTATTGCCAACATGGTCGCAGAAGACCGGTATTGTATCGATATCCTGACCCAGACCGCATCGATTCAAGCGGCGCTCCGCCAAGTCGAGTTGCAGGTCATCGAACGCCACGTCAAAATGTGTATGCACGATGCCGCAACCGGCAAACAGGATACGGATATCTACGTTGATGAATTGATGGCCGTCATTGCTCGTCTTAAGAAGTAAGGAGGGATTGTCATGTCGAAAAAGATGGAACTGAATATCGAAGGCATGACGTGTGCTGCCTGCTCCGCCCGGATTGAAAAGGTATTGAACCGGATGGACGGAGTCGAAGCCACCGTCAACCTGCCTCTCGAAACAGCCCGGATTGCCGTTCCGGAAGAGATGGATGAACAACTGATTTTAGATAAAATCAAAAAAATCGGTTACGGTGCCAGCATTAAGACGACACCACACGAACAGGTGCAGAATCGACGGATGCTTTACCGCTTTTGGATTGCCGCTTTGTTGTCCCTGCCGTTACTGCTCAGCATGGTATCGCACATTCCGAACAGCCCGATTCATCTGACCGTACTCATGAATCCATGGATTCAGTTCGCCCTGGCGACCCCGGTCCAGTTCATCATCGGTGCGCCTTTCTATGTCGGCGCTTATAAAAGTCTTCGCAGCGGAAGTGCCAACATGGATGTCTTGGTCGTACTTGGAACGTCCTCAGCCTATTTCTATTCCGTTGCGGAAATGATGATTCACCCGGCGATGCCGAATCTCTACTTTGAGACGAGCGCTGTCCTGATTACGCTCGTGCTGCTCGGGAAAGTGCTGGAGGATCGTGCCAAACAACAGACGACCGGTGCCATCAAAAGTCTCCTTTCCTTACAAGCGACGGATGCCGTCGTGTTGGAACAAGGTGTCGAACGGACGGTTTCGCTCGATCAGGTCCAACCCGGTATGCAGTTGATCGTCAAACCCGGTCAAAAAATCCCGGTCGACGGCATCATCACAACGGGTGATGCCTATCTCGATGAATCCATGTTGACCGGCGAACCGCTTCCGGCTCATAAAGGAACCGGTGAGGTCGTGATTGGCGGCACCTTGAACACGAACGGATACCTGACGATTGAAGCGACGAAAGTCGGTCAGGAGACGATGCTCGCCGGCATCATCCGTGTCGTCGAACAAGCGCAGACGGAAAAAGCCCCCATCCAGCGTCAGGCGGACCGGATTTCCGGAATCTTCGTCCCAATCGTCGTCGCCATCGCCCTTGTGACACTTGCCGTCTGGTGGTGGACGACCGGCTCGTTCGCCGAGGCGATTCGTCCGGCCATCGCCGTTCTTGTCATCGCCTGTCCTTGTGCTCTTGGGCTCGCCACTCCGACATCGATCATGGTCGGGACCGGCAAAGGTGCGGAACACGGTGTTCTGTTCAAGGGCGGTGCCCAACTCGAATCGTTGCAGCACGTCGATGCGGTTGTCTTTGACAAAACAGGAACATTGACGATCGGACGTCCGGTCGTCATCGAGACGTTTGGACAGGAACAGGCACTGGATTTTGCAGCGGCTCTTGAAAAAAAATCGGAACATCCACTCGCTCATGCGATCACGGAAGAGCGCGACGTCGTCTTTGATATCGAACATTTCACCGTCGATCCCGGACGCGGTGTCCGCGGGTCGATTATGGGACACGATGTCATGGTCGGATCGGTACGGATGATGCAGGAGCACGGTCTTTCCCTTCCTGACTGGACATCAAGCGGTGCGACGGTCGTCTATGTCACCGTCAACGGTATAATCGAAGCCGGATATGCCATCCGCGATGAATTGAAACCGACGACGCAACAGGTCATTCAGGAAATTCAGCAGACAAAAACGGTTTACCTGTTGACGGGAGACCGTCGCGAAGTCGCCTTACAACTCGCGACCGAGCTTCAGATACCGCACAGCCATGTTTTTTCCGACGTTCTGCCGATTGAAAAAGCCGATCATATCAAAGCCCTTCAAACAAACGGACAGCGTGTCGCGATGGTCGGAGACGGTATCAATGATGCACCGGCTCTTGCGACAGCCGATGTCGGAATCGCCCTCGGCAGCGGGACCGATGTCGCTCTTGAAGCGGCGGACGTCACGTTACTCGGACATGATCTGCAGCAAGTCCTCACGGCCATCCGGCTGAGCGAGCAGACGATGAAAAACATCCGGCAGAATCTGTTTTTCGCACTCGGTTACAATGCGATCGGGATTCCGGTTGCCTTCCTCGGTCTGCTTGCCCCTTGGGTCGCAGGTGCCGCAATGGCATTCAGCTCTGTCTCTGTTGTCACAAATGCGTTACGCTTAAAACGTATTCCACTATCCAAAGGAGGAAACCAATCATGAAAGAAACTACTTTAACTGTCATCGGGATGACATGCAACCACTGTAAAGCCAGCGTCGAATCGGCGTTAAACGAACTCGACGGTGTCACGAATGCAACCGTCTCACTTGAAGAAAACAATGTCACGGTCACACACGAAGACGTCGCAACAGAACGTCTTGTCGAAGCGATTGAAGAAATCGGCTATGACGTTCCGACCGCATAATTTTTTTAGCTAAACTGCGTGCAACATGCAGTTTGGCTTTTTTATTTTGAAAAAAACGGGAATGGTTCTACAAGGAGGGGTTCGTATGGTACCGAAAATCGAATTCGTAGAACACTTCGATGACAATAAAGGAAAACGATTTAAAATCGAACTTTGGAATCTCGGAACCTTCACATTCAGTGCTGAATCAGCCAAAGGACCTGTCACCCGGTTTACGTCCATCGACATTCAATTCGTCCAGACCTGTGTAAGTCGGATGCGATCGATTGTCGATGCCCAAAAAGCGTTCCAAGAAGATCAACCGGTTTAAATCAACGTTTGACATATATAGCAGGTACCCTTCGTTTCAGAAGCGGTCATTCCACTCATGGTCCTTGATCATGAGTTTTTTGATTTCAGGTCAATACTTTATTCACATCTGACAAATTCTTTAGAAAATGATTATCAGAGTTCTTAAAACAGCCGATAACAAATAAGACATTAAAAATCTTAATTCCAAGAAAATCGGGGGCATATCGTGCGCAATCCATTTAAAGCTAAATCATCGATGTCGACCTATCAGGCGACAATCGGATTCCCAGACAAACGACTAATTACTAAAACCAGTGATCCGACCTTAACCGGACGCCTGGAATACATGGGTTATACGGAAGAACATCTGCAAACGCTAAAAGCAATGGCGCCTGTCGTCAACAGCATTTTGGATGAAGTGCTCGAGCAAGTACTTGATCATTTGCTTCTTCATCCTGAAATGGTTCAAATCGCTCAAAATTCATCGACACGCGAACGTCTGAAAAAAGTCTTTGCCGACTATTTCGGCAGTTTATTGACTGGTAACATGGATGATAAGTTCTTGGCGATGCGGACACGGATGGGAAAAACCCATAACCGTAACTTCGTCCCGGTGACCTGGTTCATCGCTTCTTACGCAGCATTTAATACGTTATTGATTCCGAAAATCGTCGAACACTTCCAACATGATCCGGCACAGTTGACGAATGCGATTCTTGCACTGAATCATGCGATGAATCTCGATGCTCAGATCGTGACAAGCCAGTATGTCGATGCCCGCTTGCATGAAGTCAGTGCAGCCAACGAATCACGAAGCCGTCTGTTGCAGGACGTCGTCCGTGTCAGCCAGGAAGTCGCAAGCACCGTCGAACAGACGGAAGTAGCGATTTCCGAGACGAGCCGCCGGGCGACACAAATCCTATCCGAAACGGATCAAACGGAAAAAACAAGCCGTAATCTGGTCGGATTGACGTCAGAAAATGAGACGAAAATGGATAAAATGGAGCAACAGTTTGTACAGGCAACGGAACAGGTCAGTACTTCATTGACAAGTATCCAGCAACTGAAAACGACATCAGACGAAATCGTCAAGATGACACAAGGCATCGAAGATATTGCCAATCAGACGAACTTACTTGCCTTGAATGCTTCGATTGAAGCGGCTCGTGCCGGTGAACACGGTAAAGGATTCTCTGTCGTCGCCATCGAAGTCCGTAACTTGGCAGAAAATGCGAAATTACTCAGCAGCAGTATCAATACGTTGATTCAAAAAAATAACGGTAACATCAATGAACTCGTTTCCCAAATGGATGACATCACCCGGTCAAATTCTGCTTCCCGTAACGAACTTCAACAAGTGAAGAGCGGTATCCATACTGTTAAACAGGAAATGGAAAACTATCTGGAGATGTTCGGTCGCAATAAAAACGACTTAAGCCAAATCGTTCAAACGATTCAAGGAATCAGTCAGACGACCCAAGGATTGTCTGCCTTAACGACAGATCTCGTTGCCGCTTCTGAAGTCAATGCTTGAGGAAGTCAATGCTTGAGCAAACGAAATAAACGAAGGGACCTCTCCGTTAGCGGAAAGGTCCCTTCGTTTATTGTTCCTGTTCGGCGGTCACAACCAATCGCTGATCGTATCCTTTTGATTGGGTAAACGTTCCGACACAGGTGATTAACGTTAAACGTTGTGCAAGTGTCGCACCAAAAATGGATCCGACAGGTGCCTGGTCAACGGGATAAGACATTACGTTCGTCACCACGTATGAAACCTGTTCTCCCGTTTTAGAACTTACTTCAATCCGTTGTCCCCGTTTCACTTTTGCCAAGTCATAAAAGACAGCCGGACCATCCGTATCATCTAGATGTCCTGCCAAAATGACATTGCCGGTCTGATTGGCCTTTGCCCCGTATTGGTACCAACCGACTTGATCCGTCTGCTTCGGAACATCCATCCGTCCCTGATCATCTTTTCCAACGACTTCAATCTTTGCATTCACATCGATTGCCGGGATTTTTAAACGGTTCGGTATGAATGTTTCGACGGCTTCTGCTTTTGAATCAGACTTTGGTGCCGGTGATTCGACGACAGGTGGTGCCGGTTCCTCAGAGCGCGGCGGAGAAGCCTCTTCTGCTCCTCCACACCCTGCAAGCACCACGGTGAGAAATAATAAGAGATTACGCGTTTTGTTTACGACGGACGACATAAGCTGTCCCAACCAGCGCTGCTCCAGCAAGTGCTACGAGTGCCCAAGTTGTTGCCATCGAAGAATTTTCAGTTGTTCCGCCAAGACCAGTGTCCGGCATTGCTGCCATTTCACCGCCGTCCGGAATCAGGAGAACGTCAAAGGCCGGTTCGCCTTCAAGGAGTCCGATTGCGAGTGCTGTATAGTTTTTACCACTGTCGAGTTTGATACCGTCGAGTGCTTTAACGACATCCGTTGCACCGGCTGGTCGTACTTCAAGATCATACGTACCGGCATCCAGTGTACCGTAGTCAGAGACTTTCGAGAACTCGAGGTCGCTGAAGAGCGGATCTCCACCTTTTGGTGCGACATCAACGGCTGGTGCATCCGGTGCAAAGTGAGCGACACGGACCATTGATTTTCCATCTTCGCCTTTGCCGTTATCTTCCATGACAGCAAGTTTGATATCTGCCAATTTACCGATTGCGGCTACAGAATAGAATTTTCCGGCTTCGATGTTGAGTGTTTGAGAAAGTACAGGATCTTTTGTTGTACCGGCTGCGAAGACTTCTACTTTATGTTCTCCGGCTGGGAGAGTGAGATAATCTGTGACTGCTTTAAACTCTGCTCCTGAGACTGCTTTTTTGCCATCGACGGCGATGTCCACTGCGGGAGCATCAGGTGAAGCGTGAATCACACGAACCATTGCATCGTCTGCTGCACCTACAGGGAGCACAAATAGTGCGAATAGCAGAGCAGCTGTGACGAAAGATAAGAGTTTCTTCATCTTTTTTCCACCTCTCATGTCATGATGTATTTCGCTCTCAAACCAACAAATTCATTCCTACATTTTACCTTCAACGAAAAAATATTTTACTTGTGGTGACATCTTAAATTTAAAGTAATATTTCAAGTCTGTAAATGTCTGAATGTGCTTTTTCCGCCAAAAAATACACATTGCCTTTTCTTTAGAAATCAAATAAATTAAATATAAAACAATAGAAAAGAAGGTTTTTGTACATGAATACATTAGATTCGAAGATAATTAAGTCACTTATGCAAGATGCCAGAATCAAGTGGTCAACGCTTGCAAAACAGGTTGGTCTGTCTGCTCCTGCCGTGTCAGACCGGGTAAACCGCCTGCAAGAACAGGGTATCATCCGCCGTTTTGAGACGGTACTCGATCCTGCTAAACTCGGTTATGACCTTGGCGCCTTCGTCGCTGTCTCCTTGGAGCGTCCCGAACATCGAGATCCATTTTTGCAACGAGTCCAAGAGTTGCCCTATGTCCTTGAATGTCATCACATCGCCGGCGAAGATGACTACCTGCTCAAAATCCGTTGTCGCAATACCGAAGAACTGGACGACATCATCACGAACCACATCAAAAGTTTACATGGCATTTCCCGGACAAAAACGACGATTATCATGCGGACTTTAAAAGAATCCACTGCCTTGTCAATTCTTCCGGAGGACTGATCCGGGATGATAAATGGATTTTGGATTGGCTTAGCCATCGCTGCACCCGTTGGTCCAATCGGTCTACTCTGCATGAAACGCACACTGCAATTCGGACGACGCTATGGATTCTTCTCCGGTCTCGGAGCAGCGACGGCTGATTTGATTTACGGACTGATTGCCTTATCCGGTTTGTCCGTGATTCAGGTATTCGTGACACATACGGCGCCCCTTCAAATTGCCGGCAGCCTGTTCCTCTGTTATTTCGGAGTGAGAACACTAAAGAGTACAACCGCTGTTCCGTTGCGTAAACCGACCAGCTCTTTAACTGTTGCCTATGGATCGACACTCTTTCTCACGTTGATGAATCCGGTGACGATTATTGCATTTTTGGCAATTCTCGCCCGCTTTCAGGAAACTACAGTATCTCCAATCAGCTTACTGATCGGAATTTTTCTCGGTTCAGCCGGTTGGTGGTTATTTTTAAGTCAGTTGATGCACCTTCTAAAAAAACAACTTTCTCCTGCGTTCTCCCGCTCGATTCAATATCTGTCGGCTGTTCTTTTAATCAGCTTCGGTATTTACGGACTATATGAACTTCTCGTGTGACAAAAAAGGTCAGATTCCGCAAAAACGGATCTGACCTTTTCCTCTTTACTTGATAAATCCAATCATCATTTCACGCAAGACTTTAGCAGCCGCAATTGCTGTCATGTCCGACTGGTCATACGCCGGGCAAACCTCGACGAGATCGGCTCCGATGACATCAACATCAGCCCGTGCAATCATATGGACGACTTCAAGTAATTCCTTTGTCGTCACGCCGCCGATTTCCTGTGTTCCCGTTCCCGGTGCCGCTGACGGATCAAGGACATCGATATCGATCGTCACGTAGACCTTTTTACCGGCAAGCTTTGGTAAAACGGCTTTCAACGGTTCAACGATTTCGTATTTGAACAGGTTGTAACCGGACGTTTTCGCCCATTCAAACTCTTCTTTCATCCCTGAACGAATCCCGAATGAATAACAGTTTTCCGGTCCAATTAAGTTCGCAATCTTTTTAAGCGGTGTCGAGTGTGACAACGGTTCGCCTTCATACGAATCGCGTAAATCCGTATGTGCATCAAAGTGCAACACAACAAAATCTTCGTAATGTTTATCAAAAGCTTTGACGACCGGCCATGTAACGAGGTGTTCGCCGCCCATTCCAAGCGGGAACTTGCCTGCCGTCAATAACGAGTCGACGTACTCTTCAATCATATCAAGTGATTTTTGCGCATTCCCGAACGGCAACGGGATGTCACCGGCGTCAAATAATCTTGCATCGGCGATATCGCCGTCAAGATACGGACTGTATTCTTCGAGTCCGAGTGAGACTTCACGGATCCGGGCCGGACCAAACCGTGAACCGGGACGGAAACTGACCGTCCAGTCCATCGGCATACCGTACAACACACCTTTTGCATCTTCGTGAGTCGGTTGACTCGCGATAAATACTTTACCTGAATAAGCTTCATCAAAACGCATCATTATTCCTCCAGTCATAGAAAGGAGTGCCCCTAAAAAACGGAACACTCCTGACGTTTAATTAAATCGTTAAATCTTTGACGAACTTCGGTAGCGCGAATGCTGCTGTGTGAAGTTCCGGTGTATAGTACTTCGTTTCGATGTCGTGGAAACGCTCTGGTGCGACAGCGAGAGGATCATGTTTTTTCGATCCAATCGTGAATGTCCACAGACCGCTCGGATACGTCGGAACGTTGGCAATGTAGAGTTTCGTGATTGGGAAAATCTCTTTGACATCGCGTTGGACGTCACGGATTAAGTCCGGTGTGAACCATGGGTTATCCGACTGTGCAACGAAGATACCGTCTTCTTTTAATGCTTTTGAGATTCCTGAGTAGAAACCTTTTGTAAACAGGTTAACGGCAGGACCAACCGGTTCTGTCGAGTCAACCATGATGACATCATATTCATTGACTGCTTCTGCGATATGCATGAAGCCGTCTCCCACGATGACTTCAACACGTGCGTCGTCGAGACCACCTGCGATGTTTGGTAGATATTTCTTCGAGTATTCGATGACTTTTCCGTCGATTTCGACAAGAACAGCCTTTTCGACTGATGGGTGTTTTAAGACTTCGCGGATGACGCCACCGTCTCCTCCACCGACAACCAGAACCGATTTTGGATTCGGGTGTGTGAACAGTGGGACGTGTGCGACCATTTCGTGATATACAAACTCATCTCGATCTGTCGTCATGACCATTCCGTCAAGTAACAACATTGTACCGAACTCGTCCGTCTCAACCATCTCCAGGCGTTGAAACTCCGTTTGTTCGCTCTCATAAACGTGGTTGACACGGAATGTGATACCGTAATCTTCCGTTTGGTGTTCCGTGAACCATAACTTTAATTTTTGTTCCATTTGCGATAGAACCCCTTTCTTTCATCAAGACAAAAGTTGTTCGTATGCGAGTGGCGTTTACGGCGCTTCTTAATCATACAAATGCGAGTATACCGAACTTTGAAAGAAACTTCTATATAATTCGAAAAGATTCGACTGTTTTTTTAGTCGACGAACGTGACGATTTCCTCCAGGCACCGACGCTGCTTCGCTCGTTTCGGTTCATCCGCCCGGTAGCCGAATGCGACCATGACCGGTACGGTGAAAACAGAACGGTCGAGCACACCGTGCCGTTCGAGAATTTGTTCGACTGCCTGTTGGTCGAACCCTTCGATCGGACACGAGTCGATGCCGATCTGTGCTGCTGTCGACATCATGTTCCCGAGGGCAATATAAGCTTGTTTCGCTGACCAATCCGCCATCGCTTTTTCGTTGTTTCCAATCTTGAAATCTTCTTCGAGGAACAAACCGTACCGTTTCGTCCGGCCGGCTTTCGCTTCATCCGACAGACCGAGTAGATTCATCATATGTGTAACATGCGCCCCGTTCGGTTGCATCTGTTCCCCCGTCCGGGCCAGGAAAATCACATAGTGGCTCGCTGTCGGCAATTGTCCTTGCGCTCCCCAGGAGACCTCACGAATTTCATTTCGAACGGATTCATTTTGAATGACAAGCAGATTCCATGGTTCGTATCCGAAAGAGCTTGGGGAAAGTCGTGCTGTTTCCAAAATAAATGAAAAATCGTCTTCAGTTATTTTTTTCGTCGGATCAAAGGATTTCGTCGCATGGCGGAACTGGAAAGCTTCGATAATCTGTTGTTTTGTCTGGTCGTGGTTCATGAGTGATTCCTCCTACATAATATGATGACTACCTGATACGATATCAAACCCGTTTCACTCCGTCTGTTTTTTTGCTTCATCGATGTATCTTAAGTGCATGTTACAAAACAGGAGAAGCGGGAAATAATAAATAATCCACTTGATTTCATTCTTTCGGTCGTGTTCATTCAGCCCCGTCATTTCAGGTTTTTTTCAGGTTAATATTACTTTGTTCATCACGTTCTCCCTTTCCATCATTACCCATTTCTGTTTGCTAGTTCTGTTCATCTTTGTTACGGTAAGAACTTGCGTGATAAGGTTTTGTTTTTAAATGACACGGGTATTATTAATGTCGTTGTCTAAACGGATTACAAAACTACATGTAAAATTCGAAAGAAGGTGTTGAACACGATGGAAAATACTCGAAAAAGTAAGATCACGAACGTTTTTATTGTCTCCGTCATTTTCTGTGTGCTCTTTACCATATGGGGAATCTTGCCTGAATCACTCATTGGTGCTGCAAATCTCGGAAATGTCACGGGCATTGCCCAAAATTTTGTTTCAAACGGTTTTGGTTGGTTATATCTCCTTGGAATGAGTGCCTTTTTGTTAATTGCCATCTTCCTCATATTTTCCCGCTTTGGTTCAATCCGACTCGGTAAAGATTCGGACCGTCCGGAATACGGTTTAATTTCTTGGTTCGCCATGCTGTTTAGTGCCGGTATGGGAATTGGTCTTGTCTTCTGGGGTGTCTCAGAACCGTTGACACACTTCCATACGCCGCCGGTCGCAACTAATGACCCGACGGAAGCTGCGCGTCTTGCCATGCGCTACTCTTTCTTCCACTGGGGACTTCACCCTTGGGCATTATATGCCATCGTCGCACTTGCGATCGCTTACTCCACATTCCGTAAAGGACGTCCGGCAACGATCGGTGATACCGTTGCTTCGTTGATGAAACCGAAATACGAAGCCGCCGGTAAAGGGACGGTTGAAGTACTTGCGATTGTCGCGACAGCGTTTGGTGTTGCCACATCACTCGGACTTGGTGCCCAACAGATTTCCGGTGGTCTTCATTTCCTCGCCGACGGAATTCCAAACTCTTTCTCCACTCAGTTAATCATCATTTTGGTCGTGTCCGTTCTCTACATGATCAGTGCCGCTTCCGGTCTTGATAAAGGAATCGTCATTCTTAGTAATGCGAATCTTGTTCTTGCAGCGCTGTTGATGCTTTGTGTCCTGTTCCTCGGACCGTTCAGCTTCATCATGGACCTGTTCGTTCAAACGACAGGCGCATACTTGCAAAATCTTCCGGTCATGAGCTTCCGGGCATCTGCCTTTAATCCGGATGAACGTGAATGGATTAACGGTTGGACGATTTTCTACTGGGCCTGGTGGATTTCCTGGTCACCATTCGTCGGAACATTTATCGCCCGTGTCTCGAAAGGGCGGACAATCCGCGAATTCGTACTCGGAATTATGTTAGTCCCAACGATTTTCGGTTTACTTTGGTTCTCTGTCTTCGGTGGATCCGCGATTTGGAACGAATTGTTTAATAATGTTGATCTCATTTCGACGGTCAATGATAAAGGGGTCGAAACCGGGATGTTTGCTTTGTTCGAAACATTTGGCGGTCTCGGAACAATCCTTAGCATCATTGGTGTCTTCTTGATTACGACGTTCTTCATCACGTCTGCCGATTCAGCGACTTACGTTCTCGGTATGCTGTCTTCCGGCGGTAGTCTGATGCCTAGTCTCCGCATTAAACTGACATGGGGCATCATTCAGTCATCCATTGCGGCCGTTCTGCTGTATGCCGGTGGACTCAGCGCCTTGCAGGCTGCAGCCGTCCTTGCCGCCTTCCCATTCGTCTTCGTTGTCGGGATGATGGTAATTGCCCTGTTCATGGATCTCTCCAATGAACCGGATGCTGTTAAAGTAGCCGATGATGTAAAAAAAGAAGCCTAACTGCAGTTAGACCCTGTCTTCCCTCGAGCGGAAGACAGGGTCTTTTTGGTATGCTGAGTAAAAGAAAAGGGGTGAGGATGTGCGCGTTAAGAAAAAATGGTTCATTCCCATCGGTATTCTCGCTCTCAGCAGCTGGTTTTTGTACCGGGAAAATAATCAAATCGATACGACGGCAGTCACGATTCAATCGGAGAAATTACCTGCCGCGTTTAATGACTATACGATTTTACAGATTGCCGATCTGCATGGTAAATCCTTTGGTTCCCGTCAAAAGGTTCTTTTAAAAAAAGTGAATAAACTGCAGCCGGATGTCATCTTAATGACGGGTGACTTGATTGATTCGCGACGGAACGGCGAGGAAGAAGCCCTCCTGCTGATGAAACAACTGACACCGGACTATCCGGTTTATTTCGTGACAGGCAATCATGAAGTCCGCCTGAATTTGACGATTTTACCGAAGCTTGAACGACTTGGTGTCACCGTCCTTCGAAATACGTCCGTTCCGCTTGAACGAGACGGTCAGTTCATTGAGTTGCTCGGAATCGATGATCCGACGACGACGCGTTGGAGTGAAGGGTTGCAAGAGCCGGACGGCATCCGGAAAAGTCTCGATCAAGCCCAGTCGACCGCCGAGCCTCGTGCTTTCCAGCTGCTGATGGCGCACCGTCCGGAATATTTGCCATTATATGCGGAACGTAAGGTGGATCTCGTATTGTCCGGCCATGCCCACGGCGGACAGATCCGCCTGCCGTTCACGGACGGGATGTATGCCCCCGGTCAAGGGTTTTTCCCTGATCTGACCGCAGGACAACATACGATGGAGAATACACGGCTGATCATCAGCCGCGGCCTCGGTAACAGTTTATTTCCGTTCCGGATCTTTAATCACCCCGAGTTGATCGTCGTGACGTTACGTACATGATTCATAAAAAAAGTGCCAACTCTTTTACAGAGTCGGCACTTTTTTTATGCGAGTGCTTCATGTAATTCTGGCTCGGCGTTTTCCCACATCTCCGGTTTGTGTGTCTGCAGGAAATCACGCAGCAAGTGTTTCGATGTCTCGTCCATATGATCGACGACAATCCGTCCTTTTAACGATTTATCCATCTTATTGACATGATCTGCTAAAATCTTAAAGCCGCGTCGTGCTTCGACATCAACTAACAGGTCACATGCTGCGACGCCACCGTAATAAAATCCTTCCGGTTTCCGGCCAACCGTCACCCAAACGATCCAGTACAGCTTCCCGTTTGGTGAATCCGCCTTGTCCGTCGTGAATTTAATCCGTTTCTCGATGGCTGCCTTCGCATGCATCGCACCCATATCGATATAGGCTTCACCGTCTTCCGGTGAGATGATGACCGGTGACATGCTGTTCAGACTAAGTGTTCCGACACCAAATCCGCCATGCCCGTCCGTTGAGTTATCTGAAATGATATTGAAGTTAATTTTCTTTTCCATCGTTTACTTGTCCCCTTTTACTACTGTTGCTTCTATCATACCGCATCCAACAGTCGGTGCAAGCCTTCGTTTACCGTTTGAGTGTCTCCAGCTGCTCCCGTGTGACACGACGGATCGTTGGTAACCGCAGACATTCGAGGGACGTGAGTTCTTCGTGAGCGGGTGGATTCAGCTCTTCCAGTTGCACCAATGCCCGGTCATACAATGTTTGAGAGGCACGACCGAACAGAACAATCCGCTCCAGTGATGAACATTTCGAACGAATCGCCCGTAATTGCTTGGCCAGTTCCCGAATCCGCTCTGCCAACTCGTCTTCGATGTCAGGTGTCGGTTTACGATTTTGAAAAATCGGTTTGAAGCGGTCCTCATCCCGAAGCAACGTCAACATCCCGTAGCGTTTTGCTTCTTCATTTCCGACAAGCGCTGCCAATTCCTTATCCGTTACGAGCCGTCCAAACGGAATATTTTGATCAAACAAAACATCTGCGACTTCGAGACCTTTTGCGCCTGATAACGGGTATGTGTTGTCTTCTGGTAAAGCGCGGTCAAAAATCAGTAGCGTATGGATTTTTTTACGAATCACCGGTTCCATTTCCATGCTCTCACCTCATCCTCATCATTTATTAAGTACTACTTCTTGCTTCCGACAGACTACTCCTGTTCTATACCCATCTTTTTCAATTTCAATGTGCGGTTTGACGGAACACGGGTGGCGTACGGTATACTGAGGGCGTATTGTACTTATGCTAAGAGGAGGAATCTGACATGCCTTACGTTACAGTCAAAATGTTATCTGGACGCACAGTGGAACAAAAACGTGCATTGATCGAAAAAGTTACAGCGGCCGTTTCTGAATCCGTCGATGCGCCAAAAGAAAATATTACGGTTTTCATCGAAGAGATGGAGAAAACCGATTACGGTCAAGCCGGCGTCATGTTCGCCGACAAATAAACACTTTTCAGGAGGAACGATTTAACCCGTCGTTCCTCCTGTTCCATATACTTATCACAGGAAGGATGAATCATCATGGCAACAGTCAGCTTACTTGGGGCAACAGGACGTACAGGACGGCCTTTACTGGATCTGTTATTGGAGAAAGGACATGAAGTTCGGGTCCTTGTCCGATCGGAAAAACACGGCCTGCCTGACCACCCCCACTTAACGGTTATAAAAGGGGATGCGACGGATGCAGATGATCTCGAACGGGTCATCGAAGGGACGACTGCCGTCTTCAGCTGTTTAGGAACTGATCAAAAACAAATTCTTTCCGTTGCGGTTCCAAACCTCATCATTAAAATGAAAGAACAGCAGATCGAACGCATCGTGTTCGTCGGAACGGCCGGCATCCTTGATGCTTCGGAAGAACCGGGAAAATACCGGTTCCAGTCCAGTGAATCCCGTCGTCGCTCGACGATTGCGGCTGAAGATCATCTTAAAGCCTATTTGACGTTAAAAGACGCGGATGTCGACTA
Source organism: Exiguobacterium artemiae (assembly GCF_033342815.1). Classification (GTDB taxonomy): domain Bacteria; phylum Bacillota; class Bacilli; order Exiguobacteriales; family Exiguobacteriaceae; genus Exiguobacterium_A; species Exiguobacterium_A artemiae_A. The sequence continues at coordinate 100,621 of NZ_JAWPEN010000002.1, read as the reverse complement.
TACCATCATTTGTCCGACACAACTCGTCGAAGAAGATGCGATTGAGGACGTCTTGATTGAATCCAATCGATTCACTCACGAAACCGGTCCAATCCCACGGATCAATGTCGCCCGCTTCGCTTACGAAGTTTACGATGAAGGGCTGTTCCATCGCGAACGGGTCGGAATTGCTTCACGCGGCTAAAAATAGTAGAAACCAAAAGCAGGACCCGATTTCTAGTCGGGTCCTGCTTTGTTTAAGAAATGACAGCTCTGCCAGTCGTATACGATTTAGAGTAAGATACTGACGACGATTGCCGTCAAGACACTGACAAGTGTTGCGCCGTAAAGCAGTTTCAAGCCGAAGCTCGCTGCAACACTTCCTTGACGATCGTCGAGTCCTTTGACAGCACCCGCGATGATCCCGATCGACGAGAAGTTCGCGAATGAAATCAGGAAGACCGAAACGATTCCAAGTGTCCGTGCTGAGAATTCTTTTGCATATTCAGGCAGGCTGAGCATCGCGACGAATTCGTTTGTAATCAATTTCGTTGCCATGACACTACCGGCACTGACCGCTTCTGCCCATGGAATCCCCATGATGAAAGCAAACGGTGCGAAGATATAACCGAGAATATCCTGGAATGAGATGCCGAGCACCATCAGGAAGATATCGTTGACCATGCCGATCAAGGCATTGTACCCGATCAACATCGCTCCGACGATGATGGCGACTTTGAATCCATCCATGATGTATTCGCCGAGCATTTCGAAGAACGTTTGTTTTTCTTCGACGATTTCCAAAATGTCTTCCTTTGGATCGACTGTATACGGGTTGATGATTGAAACGATCATGAATCCACCAAACAGGTTCAAGACGATTGCTGTAACGACATATTTCGGTTCGACCATCGTCATGTATGCTCCAACGATTGACATCGATACCGTCGACATCGCCGACGCACACAATGTGTATAGACGTTGCGGCGGTAATTTACCGATTTGTTTTTTTACAGTGATGAAGACTTCCGATTGACCGATGGCTGCTGATGCTACGGCATTATATGACTCGAGTTGTCCCATTCCGTTGATTTTCGAAAGAACAAATCCGATTCCGCGCATCAAGAGCGGTAAGATTTTCGTGAACTGTAAAATCCCGATCAGAGCCGAGATGAAAACGATTGGTAACAGGACGTTGATGAAGAATGGCTGTGCACCTTCGTTCGCTAATCCGCCGAAGACGAAGTTGATGCCGATTGCGGCATAACTAAGCAATTTTTCAAAGACTTGAGCGACACCTTTAATGACAATATATCCGAACGACGTATTCAAGAGGATGTATCCAAGTACAAGCTGAAGTACTAGCATGACCGCAAGCGGTTTCAATTTGATGCCTTTACGGTTGCTGCTGACAAGGTATGCCAAACCGAACACGATGACAAGTCCCAGTAGTGCGATTAAATATTTCACGAACTATCCCTCAATCCATAGTTTATTTTATCAGTTGTACATAAGTACGAGGTCTGACGTTCAATCTCTTTCCCAAGTACTACAATAATCAACATTCGGAAGAACTGCAAGGGGTAAAGTTCATTTAGTAACCGCTTTCGTCATTTTCATAAACTTTCAATACAATGTTTTCCATCCGTTCCCGAACATTGCCCTGACTGATGTTTGCCTTCCCATATGCTTTCCAACCGGGATAAACATTGAGGGTGTCCGGTTCAAAGTCAAAAACAGCTGTTAAATCCCATTTCCGATCGTACGAAAATCCACTGTATGCAATATATTCAGCTAAAAATTGATCTGCTGCTTCGACCGATTCAAGCAATGCCAGATTTAATCGGCAATGGGCGACATCTGCTTCAATGGGTCCAACACAGCCACTAATCCAATCGACTACGTTATACTTTTCAGCTGATTCGTATAACACATTGACCGGATGAAAATCACGGTGGATGAATCGAACTTGTTGACTCGTTGCCGGCGGTTCTGCCACAGCCCGTTGCCACATCTCCTTTTGAACTGCCCAAAAAGGAACCGTTCGTTTCGTCGCGTACGGTGCATACTGGTACCGGGCTTCTGGAACCGGCAGTTGATGAATCGCAACTAACGTTTTTGCCAATTGTTTGAGGTACGCTCGATTTAACGGTTCGAGTCGGACTTCTCCCGGTAAACACGTCATTTGAATCCATGGGGGAATCTCCCCCTCCCACGTCAATTGATAATTTTCGACATCCGGTCCTAATCTACCGGTCGCCTGTAACGCAAAGACCTCGTGCGCGACGAGGTCCGGTTCCTGCTCTAGCCAGGCAGGATTGGTATGAATTCGAAAAACACTATCCCCCGCTCGAAACACGTACGAGGAAGTCGCTCCTTTTAAAGGGATAACCGCTTTCCCTTCCAAGCCGGCATACTTTAAGATGGTTGCGATGATATTGTTCATATTTCTTCTCCAAGTAACAATTGATCGATTTGCATCTTCTCGTTCGCAAATTCCCGTAAGTCATGCAGGATTTCCTGCGGGAAAAATAGCTTTTCATCCGTTTGCCGTGAGTTGGCAATCGCTTGAACAAGCGGTGAGACTTGCGAAATCTCTTTCATCTGACCATTTTTCATCTGTAGCATGATCGGTTGTTTACTGATTTCGCCATTATCTCCATATAAGTCGTACGGCAGGCGGCTGAGCTTGTCTTCGAGCAGATAATAAGTGGGATCGAGCCCGATTTTTTCAAATAACGTACACAGTTTCTCATGGACAAGGGCGCGTTTTTCTGCCGGATAATCGACGTATTTAAATAATTTCCGGTCAACGAACCGTCGCGCCAGATCACTTAACACCGTATCCTCTTCTTCCGCCCACTGTTGGAAGTAGAAATAGACGATGGTTTCGTCTAGTGCCAGATAGTTTTTTAAGGACATCTCCTTCGTAAAGAGCGGACTTAAATGAACCGGATCAATCGTAAACGCGTACTCGCTCGTATACAGTTCTTTTGCCCGTTCAAGAATCGCTTTTAATAAATAGTCGCTCGACCGTGTGACCGGATGGAGATAGACCTGCCAGTACATCTGATAACGGCGCATGATGTAATCTTCGATCGAGTGCATCCCGGATTGCTTGACGACCATCTGATTCGGTGCCGGACGCAGGACACGCAGCATCCGTTCGAGATCAAACTTTCCGTAGCTGACACCGGCAAAATGGGCATCCCGCAACAAGTAATCCATCCGGTCGACATCAAGCTGGGAACTGATCATCGTCACAAGCAATTGATTCGGATGGGTTTTATTGATGATTGAGGCGACTTCTTCCGCAAACCCTTCCCCGACCTGATCGAGGACCTGTTTGATTTCCGTATCCCCGAGGATGATCCGTTCTGTCCATTCTTCGTGATCGACACCAAAGACGTTTTCGAAAGCATGGGAGAACGGTCCGTGCCCGACGTCGTGTAACAGGGCCGCAACCAGTGTCAGCTCCCGGTACTGGTCGTCCCAGTCCGCCCGGCCGTTAAAGACGTCAATCAGTTGCCGGGTAATCTCATATACACCAAGCGAATGATGGAACCGTGTGTGCTCCGCTCCATGAAATGTCAAAAATGACGTTCCCAGTTGTTTGATCCGGCGCAAACGCTGAAATTCCTTCGTTCCGATCAATTGCCAGATCAATTGGTCGCTGACGTAGATGTAGCGATGAACGGGATCTTTGAATACTTTCGTTTCCTTTAATTGTCCCAGTGACTGATACATACACTCTCTCCTTTAATGGCTCGTTCTCTGTCATTATAGTTCATAGTTCGGTTTGAAACGGTCCGTTCCTGTTGCTTCACTGGCTTCTTATTAAAAAGTTTACATTGTCGTATGCTATAATAATGTCGCAAATCTAGAAAAAAAGGAACGAGCCTATGGGAATCGAACTCTTAAAACAAGAACATTATCGTATTTTTGATCAAACGTCACTCGGAAACACCTTTCATGCCACACAATCGTTTGCGATGGACGATACATTGTGCGCCTCAGTCGCTACAGAAGGTGCCGCCATCCGCTCCTGGGTCCATCATGAAACGGTGGTTCTCGGAATTCAGGATGCACGCCTCCCTCACCTTGATGAAGGAATCGACGTCTTACACGCCCATGGTTTCCAGCCGGTCATCCGCAATTCCGGCGGGCTTGCCGTTGTCCTTGATGCCGGTGTTCTGAACATCTCGCTTGTCCTTCCGGAACGTGGCGGAATCGATATCGACAGCGGTTATGAAGCGATGCTCGCACTTGTCCGTCGGATGTTCGCCGAAGAGACCGATGCTATCAATGCCGGCGAAGTCGTCGGATCCTATTGTCCGGGATCGTATGATTTATCGATTGCCGGCAAAAAGTTTGCTGGGATTTCACAGCGGCGTGTCCGCGGCGGCGTCGCCGTTCAAATTTATCTCTGCGTGAACGGCAGTGGCAGTGCCCGGGCGCAACTTGTCCGTGATTTTTATGCTGCCGCCCTGCAAGGGGAAACGACCAAGTTCGTGTATCCGACCGTCATCCCGGAGACTATGGCATCTCTTGAAGAATTGTTGCAACTCCCTTTCACGGTCGAAGACTGCTTGGTACGTGTTTACCGCTCTTTGATGGAACTTGGCGCGACACTCACGCCGTCTGTCCTGAGCGAAGTCGAGAACGAACGCTTCGGTGTAAACCTGGGTCGGATGTTGGATCGAAATGAAAAAGTCCTAGGTTGATAAAGGAGAGAACGAACATGGTACGTTTTATTACTGACAGCGGTGCCGATGCACCCAAAGAATTACTCGACGCGTACGGCTTCACCGTCATGCCGTTCGGCGTGTTGATTGACGAAGAGACATTTTTCGACGGCGAATCGATTTCACCGGTCGAACTATATGAAAAAATGCGGAACGGGGCGGCACCAAAGACGTTCCAGGTCGAAGTGTCACGGATGGTCGAAGTCTTTACAGAACATTTCAAACAAGGGGAACCGTTCCTCTATCTGGCTTTCTCAAGCGAACTGTCCGGTACGTATCAAACCGCAACGATGCTTGCAGCGGAGCTCGCGGATACGTATCCGGATGTCCCGTATGCGATCATCAATACGAAAACCGCCTCGACCGGTCAAGGGCTGTTTGTGCTCGACGTCGCTGAGTTTTCAAAGACACATACCTTCGAAGAAACAAAAGCGTATGCCGAACAAAAAATCAATACCGTCCGTCATTTGTTTACGGTCGAATCGCTCGAATACCTGATGCGGGGCGGCCGTGTTTCACGAGCCAGCGCCTTCATCGGTGGTTTACTGTCGATTCTGCCGCTCTTGACGGTCGAAGACGGGAAACTGATTCCAAAAGAAAAAATCCGCGGTCAGAAAAAAGTCATGAACCGGATTGTCGAATGGATGGAAGAAGCACGTCCGTCGATTGATGGACACCGGATCATCATTGGTCACGGCGATTCAATCGAACGGGCGGAACAACTGAAACAGTTGATCGAAGCCCAATTCTCACCGAGTGAAGTCTTGATTACGATTGCCGGAGCGGCGATCGGTTCTCACACTGGTCCCGGATTAATCGTCATCGGCTATGATTTACCGGCCTGATTCGTCATAAAAAAAATCCGAATGTCCCCACCTCTTCTTATTGACAGAGGGATGGGAGCATTCGGATTTTGTTGTGCTTATTTCAATACGTTACCCTTTTATTCCTTCCAGTTCCCGCTCTTTTCCCGGCTCAAAAAGTCCGAGCAACAAAAAGCGGAACATGACATACACAAACAAGAACAATGTCACCCATTCAAATAATAAATAACCAACGCCTTGAAGCGATAACCCCGACCGGATTTCATTCCACCAGTAAGGGATATCTGTCGTCAACAGACCAAACAGACCGGCCGCCGCTGCTTCCGCGCGCGTCAGCGGATGGCGGAGCGAGTACGAGACACGTTTTACATTAAAGATTGAGTTAAACCCGCCCTCTGATATATAGCCTTTATACAGCCCGAACGCCACACCGAGCGCTACAAGGACGAGTGTCGAAAGCGGGAAAACAAGATTCACCGCGACCAGTAAAAGCAACGCTGTCAAGACAACGTTCGGTTTCATTCAGACTTCGTTCCCGACGTCACCGGCTCTCCTTGATTCAAGTTGACCGTCAATGGTTTCACCGTTCCTTTACCTGAGAAGTTTTCAATCAAGTCTTTCACATCGATGCCGGATGATGCTTTAAGTGTTTCCTGCAACGAAGCCATCAAGTCGGTGGCGTATCCGGTCACCCGGTTTGCACCTCCGCCTTCGCCGCTTCCCGTATCGACGACCGTAATCTTGTCGATGTTGCCGAGTGGTGCTGCGACTTGTTTCGCGTATTCCGGCATCATCCGGATAACCATGTCGAGAATCGCCGCTTGTCCGAACTGTTCGAATGCTTGCGCAATCTTTTCTTTCGCTTCCGCTTCCGCGAGACCTTTCAGACGGATGATATCCGCTTCTGTCTCACCTTGCGCCCGTTCGGCTTCCGCTTTCGCCAGACCATCGAGACGAATCCGTTCAGCGTCGGCTTTCGCAGAGGCTTCAATCCGGTACTTCGTTGCATCAGCTTCCGCATATTGTTTCGCACGGTCGGCCTGGGCCGCCTGCTCGATTGAGTAACGGTCGGCGTCGGCCCGTTTTTTAACTTCCGCATCGTATTGTTTCTCACGGCGGAGAATTTCGCGTTCTTCGAGTTCAATTTGTTTCTGACGTTCGATGATTTTGATCTGCATTTGTTGTTCCGTGACTTCCTGCTGAGCGCGGGCATTCTCAAGATCATACGCTTGGTCGGCTTTTGCTTTTGCGATATCCTGCTCCCGGCGGTAATCTGCCATCTTCAGCTGGTTTTCCTTTTCCGCTTCGGCAATTTCCGTCGCCCGTTCCAGTTCAGCTTTTTTCGCATCTTTTGAGGCTTCTGCCCGTTTAATCCGTGTTTCTTTTTCTGCATCGGCTGTTGCGATATCGGCATCGCGGCGGACTTGGGCAATCCGCGGTTTCCCGAGTGATTCCAAATAACCGTTTTTATCGCGGACATCTTTGATGGTGAACGAGACGATGATCAGTCCCATTTTCGCTAAATCCTGTGACGCGACCCGTTGCACTTCCTGTGAGAATTTATCACGATTTTTGTAAATTTCTTCGACTGTCATCGAACCAAGAATCGAACGCAGGTGCCCTTCAAGGACTTCCCGTGCTTCTCCTTCCCGGTCTTCTTTGGATTTACCAAGGAATTGTTCGGCTGCTGTCGCAATTTCCGAAATCGAACTGCCGATTTTGATGATTGCTGTCCCGTCTGCCATGACCGGAACACCCTGCTCCGTATAGACTTCCGGCGTCGTTACTTCGAGTTTGCTTGACAACAGGCTGAGCGGGGATGCTTGTTGAAAGACCGGTAAGATGAATGCTCCGCCGCCGCGAATGATTTTGACCCGGTTGCCGGATTCATCGGTGTTGACGGTCGGACTGTTCCCGAGGTAACTCCCGGACACGATCAACGCCTCTTCCGGTCCGACTGTACGGTACTTTGTGACGAATAAGGCGATCAGCGCTAAAATCAGTGCGCCGGCTATGATTGCTACGATAATAATCGGATTCATGAAAACATCTCCTCTTTCCACTGGGTAGGATAGGTCATGACATGCGCCACGCCTTGTTTAATTACAATGATGATAACTTTTGTTCCTTGTGCCAGAGCCGGACCTTCAAAAAGAACGGCGGATTTGGCAATTCGTCCTGACACATCATCGACGAGAATTTCACCGTAGCCGTCCTCCGGAATCGGGAGGATGACGATGGCACTGCGTCCTTCAAGCGTCTGTTCCGAAAAACTGATGGATTGCTCCGCTTTCGCAAGCGGTACAAAAATGAATAAATGCAACAAAGACGTCAAGATGAGACTGATACCGGCACTGATCAGTAAAATAACAAGCGAACCAAGTGACGTCAGATGTTCCAGTCCGAATCCGAAAGCGGACGTCAAAATGACAAAGGACAGGATTAACGTCGGATGAAAGATTTGATCGATGCCCGGAATCAAATCGGAAAAGACGACAGACAATAAAACGCCGCAGGCAGCAGCGGCAAGTGCATACAGATAAAGCGTACTAACGTCCATCTTCGCTCACCTCGATAAACGGATTCGATCCGTACAGTTGCCGATAGGCTTGAAGATACGCATGCCGATTTTCTTCATATAATAATTCGGCTAATTCTTTCTCCCGTGGACTGTCTGCTTCCTGACACCGGCGGGAATACTTTTTTTGTGCCGCGTAATGCCGCGCGAGCAAACTTTCGAGTGTCCGGGAATTGGTTGATTCAGATACCGGCCGTGTATCTGAAAAAGATCGTTTTTTCATCCGACTGCTCCTCTCTTCTGTGCTGAGCTCTTCTTTATTTACGGTTTATTTTTGGAAATAGTTTCAAAATGACTGATTTTTTTACATTTTTTCTTCTGCGTCCATATCCTTTATCAAAAAAATGACTGACTCTAAAGTCAGCCTTATCTCATAAAAAATCACTCGTTTCACGCCACTCCTACAGGAAAAAGCGCAAGCTGGCTTGCGCTGTCAGAGACAAACAAGACCCGGTTCCCTGCCTGAGTGAGGCAGGAAAACTGGCTTGTGTCTCGCCTGAGGAAAGGGCGTGAAAGAACGAGTGATTTTTTTGAAACAACCTTTTTGTTGAACTGCTTTCTTTATTCCTGTTTTCTGCGCACAATCAGTAATGTATAGATGAGCAGTGCCAAGCAGTCGAGCGTCATGATGATCAAGCCCATCGGTAACGCCGACTCTTCCCCCATCACGCCGACAAGCGGTGAGACAAGTGAGCCGACAAGCATCGGTAACAAACCAAGCAACGCGGACGCACTTCCTGCTGTCGAACCATAATTCTGCATTGCCAAGGTAAAACCGAGCGTCGAAATCATCCCGACACTCGAGACGACGAAGAACAGCGGAATCATGACGAGAATCAAGGAATCGGATAACGTCAGGGCAAGAAACAGACAGATTCCGGCCATAGCGACGACTGTCAAGGCAATCCGCATCATCCTTTCACTGTCGACACGTCCAGCCAACCGTCCGGCGGTTTGTGCTGCCAAAATGATTCCGATGCCGTTCAGACCAAACAGGAAACTGAATTGTTGCGGACTCGCGCCGTAAATGTTTTGTAAGACGAATGGTGAACCGGAAATATAAGCGAACATCGCGCCCATCGCAAAGGCTTGGGCAAAGGCATAACCGATGAAGGTCCGGTCCGACAGCAAACGCCCAAACGTCCCGAAGGTCGTCTTCAAATTTCCTTCGACCCGGTGATGGACAGGCAGAGTTTCCGGTAAGCGGAACGCAACGGCAATCAACATCAACGTACTTAAGATGGCCAGCAGATAAAACACGATCCGCCAGTCCCCAAAGCGTAAAATCTGCCCTCCGATGATCGGTGCCAGAATCGGTGCCGTTCCGTTGACCAATGATAACGCCGCAAAAAACTTCGTCAGTTCGGGTCCTTCAAATAAGTCGCGGACAATCGCCCGTGAAATGACGATCCCCGATGCACCGGCTGCGCCTTGGACAAACCGCAGTGCAATCAATACTTCAATCGTCGGAGCAAAGGCACAGGCAAGTGATGCCAGTAGATACGCAGATAATGCCAGGAGCAACGGACGTTTCCGTCCCCGGACATCACTGAGCGGACCGACGATGATCTGTCCGAGTGCCATTCCGAGCATACAGGCCGTCAAGCTGAGCTGAATCGAGGAGGCACTGGCACCAAAAGAACGCGACATATCGGGAAATGCCGGCAGATACATATCGATCGACAAGGGTCCGAGTGCAGCGAGTGATCCGAGGATCAGAATTAAGGTCAATCGTTTCGTTTGAATCGGCGAGGCATTCGTCATGATTTTCCTCCTTTATTTAAGATGTCACATAATCCAAATCGTGTAAGACATACGCCAGGAAAAAGACGACGGATGGATTTTCATAGACCGTTTGGACTTTCTTCAACTGGGCCCGGTAACCGGTCTCGTATTCGACACCGTTTAATTTCCGTTCCATGTTCATCTTAATCAGCGCATCAAGCTTATCGACGACATCAACCATCTGTCCTTCGTATGTCTCGTCTTTCGCTTCAACGACAAACCGGTGAAATTCTTTTCGCATCGCGGACGGCAACAGGTTAATCAATGCTTCGCCTTCTGTCCGCTCGTACGCTTCAAAAGCCGCTGCCGTGACCGGCGTTGCATGTTTGACGGGACCGAGGACGTCACCTGTCGTCCCTTCGACCAGGTCATGACATAAGAGACGTGACACGACTTCTGCCGTATTGATGTCGACCCCGTACTTTTTGGACTCAATCAAGCCGTTGAACAATCCGAGTGACGCTGCACGAAACGCATGGGTTGCATCATTGTCGTCAATCGTATTGAAGCGCCCTTTCCAGCGGCGGATCGTATCCATCATCAAAACGTTATCGATGAAACGCGACATATCATCTTTTTCCCAAACTGATGCGGTTAACGTCCGAATCGCAGGCGACGGATGGATTTCGAGTGCCGCTTTGAGCTCATTCGTCTTCGCAAGGAAAAATGCGGATCCCGTCACTTCTGCTTCCCTCTTCGCAAACAACATCGCATCAAACGTATCAATCGCTTCGACAAGCTGTCCTTCCGGCGAGTCGTCTTCTGCGAACACCAGATAATTCGTAAAATCCGGTTGAAGGGACTTCGACAGCAGCGCCACGAGTTTTTCACTCGCCTGCCGCTCCATCGCCTGGATGTGCGCATGTAAGGTCGGTTCTTTTTTGGTCCGGTGTTTGATCGGTCCCGTGATGACCTCATTCATATCGTGGAACAGGGCTTTCCCGAGTAACGTCAACCGGTCGTATTTGATGTCTGTCGCCTCTTCTTCAAGATAACTCGCCATCAAACTGAATAACGCGACGCGGAAGCTGTGACTTGCCGCATTATCCGGGAAACGGGGGGCGTATTCATCCCAGCGCGGGACATTTTGCATCCGTGTCAGCATGCGAATAAAATTACCGTTTTGCATTATCATCTCTCCTCATAAAAAACGGACAGAGGAATGATGACCCTGTCCGTTTCGAATTATTATTTGTCTGTTTTCGGACCACTTCTGAACCAACCGAGTACTAAAATCAAGGCGAGTACGACCCAGAAAATCGTCTGCCAAAGCGTACTCTCCGGAAATTCATGCGGTAAGACGTGAATCGACGGATGCGCAAGCGTCATGACGACCAACTTAACGCCGACCCAGGCAACAAGCCAAAAGGCCGCTTCTTCGATACCCGGTCGTTTTTGAAGCAAAACAACAAACCAGCTCGCAAAGTAACGCATGATGACAAGTCCGATGATTCCGCTGAAGAAGACAACCCAGAATTGTCCTGTGTTCAAACCGCCAATTGTTCCGCCAATCATCGGTAACGTCGTTGCCATCGCAACGGCTGCAAGCGTTGAATCGACCGCAAACGCCAAGTCGGAGAATTCGACTTTGACGACTGTCCACCAGAAATTCGGTGATGCTTTTTTAGCAGAAGCGGACTCCGGAATCTGATGTTTGTTCGAACGGGCTTCGACAATCCCTTTGAACGCCACATAGAACAGATAAATTGCGCCGAGCGCCTGCAACTCCCAAATCGTCGCTAAGTACGACGCAAAGAAAATCGCGACGAAACGCAGGACAAGTGCTCCGATCAATCCATAAAACAGTGCTTTTTTACGTTGATCGTCCGGTAACGGACGCACGAGAACAGCCATGACCATGGCGTTATCGGCTGACAGCAGACCTTGTAAGATGATTAAAACAAGTCCAACCGTCGCATACTGTGTAATTAATCCAATATCCATAAAAACGAATCCCCTTTTTGTTCAGTAAGTTTATTATAAGGCCGCTTATCTAAAAGCAAAAGACTGAACACTTGAATCTGACTGTTCTTTTTACCCGAACTTCCGGATGATTAGACAAAAAAAGACTCTCCCGGAAGGAGAGCCTGATGAAGATTACAGATTTTTTTCGACTTTCTTTTCAGCATCGGGATTTGATTTCGTCTTTGGAGAAGAGAACCAGCCCCAAAGTGCGAGACCCACCATAACTGTCCAGAAGAAGATCTGCCACGGTGTACTGTGGGCGAATCCTTCCGGGAGTTTCATCGCTTCAAAAATCGTTCCTTCGATTGATGCATGGTATTTCGGGTGCTCGAGCGCGAGGACGGCAAGCTTGACCCCGACCCAGGCGACGATCGCGAAGGCTGCCGTTTCAAGACCCGGACGTTCCGCCAGTAACTTGACGAAAACGCGGGCTGCAAAACGCATCAGCACGACACCCATCAGTCCACCTGTCAGGATGACGACGAAGTGACCCGTATTCAAGCCACCGATTTCACCGGTTCCCCAGTTCGGAAGAGCGACGGCAAGGGCGACGGCTGCCAAAATCGAGTCGACGGCAAACGCAAGGTCAGCGAATTCGATCTTCGCGACTGTTTTCCAAAACTCGGCTTTCGAGACCGGCTCCTCTGATTTCGGCTCGGCGTCGAGCTCTTTTTCTGCTCCGTGATTCTCACCGATCCGCCGGGCTTTAACAGTTTTATAAATATGCCGCAGCCCCATGATCAACAGATAGGCGGCACCAAGTGCTTGGATCTGCCAAATATCGACGAGGAATGAGATTGCGAACAATGCTGCAAATCGAAGGACGAATGCTCCTGCCAATCCATAAAATAAAGCCTTTTTCTGCTGTTCGCCCGGCAAGTGTTTGACCATGACGGCCAGGACGAGTGCGTTATCCGCCGAAAGTAGTCCTTCTAAAGCGATTAAGACGAGGACAACCCAGGCATATTGAAGTACTAACTGCCAATCCATCTACTTCATTCCTTCCCGTTTACGATTTTTCATTGAAAATCATTTTTCATTAGATACGTCATTTACACGTTCATATGAACACATACTATACGATAATATACCCGATTGCAAGCAAGTTATGCCTGTAAATACGCAAACTGTTTCTTCCGAGTCTTGTAAGTTTTGTTTTTAGGAAGGTTCGTGATAAAATTCAAAGCAACGATACGTCGCGACAACACATTCACGGAATCACCGGACTTGCTCGTCTCTAGCATTCCTGTCATGTTATTACTACTTGCACTACTACAAAAGGACAAAGGGGCCGATACGAATGTCTACCTACCCGGTTACACTGCCAACCAAAGAAGAGCGCCACAAGCTGTTTGGCTCTGTTCCTCCTATTAAAGGAACGAAGCCGACTGAAAAAGATAAAATGATCGACTTGCAGAACACACCGAAGAACTTCCTCTTCGCACTCGATGCTGTAGGAATCTCAAACGTCAAACACCCGGTCGTCATTCAAGACGGCGAAACAACACAAGCAACGATTGCGACATTTGAACTTTCGACTTCACTTGTCCAGGACCGTAAAGGGATCAATATGAGCCGTTTGACGGAACAACTGGATCAGTACCACAACGAAGGTTGGGTCGTCACAAACGAATCACTCATCCAATTCGCCCGCGAACTGGCGGAGCGCATGGAACAATCCGAAGGACAACTGACAATCCGTTACCCATGGTTCTTCACACGCAAAGCGCCGGCAACAGGACTCAGCGGATTGATGAACGCGGAAGTCTGGCAGACGGTCAGCGTCAACACAGAAACAAACGAAGCAACTTTATCAGTCGGTCTGACAATCAACGTCACGACACTCTGCCCATGTTCAAAAGAAATCAGCGAATACAGTGCACATAACCAACGCGGTTACGTGACAATGGAAGCTTCATTACGCGATGAAGCCGATGATTTCAACTGGAAACAGGAACTTCTTGATGCAGCGGAATCCAATGCATCAGCACCTCTGCACCCGGTCCTGAAACGTCCGGATGAGAAGCGTGTTACAGAGATGGCTTATGAAAACCCGCGTTTCGTAGAAGATATGGTGCGCTTAATCGCTGCCGACCTTTACGAAATGGACCCGATTGCATCGTTCTTCGTCGAATGCCGTAACGAAGAAACGATTCACCAGCATGATGCGATCGCTCGAATTACATTCGATAAAGATGCTCAATAATAACTAACGAAACTCCAGACGATCTTCGGATCGGTTGGAGTTTTTTTCGTTGTCCTCCTTTTCGGTAACGTTTACACTTAGGACGAATGGAGGGATGTCATGTTTGAACTCATACCCTTTTTACTGGAACGGCTCGGCATCATGATCATTTTAGCGTTCATCCTCGCCCAGTGGGGACCGACGCGGCGTTTACTGAAACAGCCGGAAGCCGGCTGGCAGTTTGGGTTGCTGATTCTAATTTTCGCCACCTATGGGATTTTGAGTAATTACACGGGAGTCAAGGTCGATTTAGCCAAGTTCTTACCGCACACTTGGCTCGAACAGGTTGACGGTACATCAGCAATCGCCAACACACGGACGATGATTGTCGTCATCAGCGGATTGCTCGCCGGTCCGATCGGTGGAACGATCACCGGTCTCCTCGTTGGGATTCACCGCTATACACTTGGCGGTTTTACCGCTTTCGCCTGCGCCCTCTCGACCGTCGTCGCAGGCGGTGTCAGTGGATTACTCCGTCCCTACTGGCGCGACCGTCTCGGCAGTCAGGCATTACTGCCGATTTGCCTGACGGGTTTTTTAATGGTTTTCGAAATGTCATTGATTCTTCTGTTTTCCGACCCGTTCCCGGCCGCCCTCGAACTGATCCAGTTCATCTTTCTTCCGATGACCGTCGTCAACGTCCTCGGCGTCTGGCTGTTCTTATCGATCATCCGTCTCGCCGCGCGGGAAGAGGAACACGTTCGGGCCCGTGAAGCGGAACGGTCCCTGCATATCGCGGATTTGACCTTACCTCATTTGACACGCGGCTTAACTATCCAAACCGCGGAAGCCGTGGCAGATATTTTATTACAACAGACACGCGCCGATGCGGTCTCCTTGACGGATCAATCAGTCATTTTGGCACATATCGGTGTCGGCAGTGACCATCACCAATCCGGCGGGCACTGGACGACCCGTCCAACGGAGCATGTTTTGACAGACGGACAACTGAGGCTTGTCACCGATCGGGATGAGATCGGTTGTCCAAAAGCAGATTGCCCGTTACAGGCGGGCATCATTGCTCCGTTAACAATCGGCGAAACGACAATCGGGACACTCAAAGTGTATTATCCTCATCCTGAATTGCTCGACGCCGTCGAAGTCGAATTGATCGAAGGACTGGCCAAGCTCTTCTCGACCCAACTCGCCCTCGGGAAAGCCGAGCGGCAAGCCGGTCTGTTAAAGGATGCTGAAATCCGGGCCCTCGAAGCACAGATCCATCCGCATTTTTTATTTAATGCCATCAATACGATTTACGCGTTATGTCGGACAGATGTCGAACAGGCACGGACCTTATTGCTCGAACTGTCGACGTTTTTCCGCAGCAACCTGCAGGGTGCCCGCTCGACGAAAATTTCGCTCCAAAAAGAACTGGAACATATCGAAGCCTACATCTCACTGGAAGCGGCCCGTTTTCCGAGCCGCCCGTTCGTTGATATTGATTTAGAGGACGGGACGGAACAATTACTCGTTCCGCCTTTCGTACTCCAACCGTTGATCGAAAATGCCTTCCAGCATGCGTTTAGTCCTGGTCAAACCGGATATGTCGGCGTCACGGCCTGGTTAACCGCGGATCAACTCGTTTTGGAAGTCGTCGATAACGGACGCGGGATCGACGCGGAACGGCTGACCCGCCTCGGTCGGGAAGTCGTCGAATCAAACGGTACCGGCACTGCTCTTTTCAATACAGCCGAACGGATTAAAAGTCTGTATGCTGAAAACGGGTCGTTCCGGTTGACCAGTCAACCGGGAGAAGGTACGACCATCACCATCCATCTGCCCATTGAAACAGGAAAGGAGGTTTCCCATGCGCACGATCCTAATTGAAGATGAGCCGCTTGCCCGGGACGAGTTGCGGTACCATGTCGTCCGGGCCGGACTCGACGTCATCGCAGAAACGGGACACGTCGGTGAAGCCGAGCAACTCGTTCGGACGTTGCAGCCGGATCTCGTATTTTTGGATATCGAACTGATTGACGGGAGCGGACTCGATGTCGCGAAACGCCTGCAATCGATGCCGCACCCACCTGCGATTTTATTCGTCACCGCCTATGATACCCACGCCCTCGAAGCCTTCGAACTGAACGCTTACGATTACATTCTCAAACCTTACGATCCGTCACGGATCAGCCGGGCCATTGAAAAAATCATGCGCAAACCGGCGCCGAAAACACCGCGGATTGAACGATTGGCCGTTGAATCTGGGGATCAGTTAAAATTACTTTCCCCGCAGGATGTCGACTACATCGTCGCGGAAAACGGAAAAACGAAGCTTGTGACGCGTTCCGACGCCTATCCGTCGAACGATACGTTGCAGGAACTCGAAAAAAAATTATCGGGTCACCGCTTTCTTCGTGTCCATCGTTCCTACCTCGTCAATTTGGCAGCCATCGAAGCGATCGAACCGTGGTTCAACGGGGCCTATACAATCAAGATCCAGCAGATTGATGTGCCGGTCAGCCGGACGTATGTCAAAGTCTTAAAGGAAGCTCTCGGGATTTGAGAGCTTTCTTTTTTCCGTTCACCGCTCTTTTTCGACATGTCATCGGTCAAAACGAACGGTTCATCCGACAAACAAAAGAAAGCGCTTCCAAATCAAGTACACTTTTCTCATACCAGTTTATGAGGAGGTCCACGCATGAGCGCTACACCTATTGTTATTGCCGTCATTTGTATTTTATTAATCGTTTATCGTCTCTATGGCACATTCATGGCTGTCAAAGTCTTAAAAATTAAAGAGGACCGGGAAACACCGGCCCATAAGTTTGCGGACGGAAAAGATTACGTCCCGACCAACAAATGGGTTTCGTTCGGTCACCACTTTGCAGCAATCGCCGCTGCCGGTCCGCTCGTCGGTCCTGTCCTTGCCGCTCAGTTCGGTTATTTACCGGGACTGTTATGGCTCTTGATCGGTGCTGTCATCGGTGGTGCCGTCCACGATATGGTCGTTTTGTTCGCTTCCATGCGTCAGGATGGGCAGTCGTTATCGGAAGTCGCTAAAAAAGAGCTCGGGCCGGTTGCCGGTTTTTGTGCCGGTCTCGCTATGCTCTTCATCATCACGATTACGATGGCCGGACTTTCAATGGTCGTCCTCCATGCTTTGGAACATAATCCATGGGGCACGTTCGCTGTCTTCTCGACCATTCCGATTGCCATGGGTGTCGGTATCTATTTACGAAAAGGCGGCAATCTCGCCTTGGCTTCCGTCGTCGGTTTCCTATTGATTCTTGCTGCAATCGGTTTCGGTCCCCAGTTGACTGACACGTTCATCGGAACATGGTTCGACCTGTCGTCCCGTCAACTCGCGATTGCGTTACCGATCTATGCTTTCTTCGCTGCGGCACTGCCGGTCTGGTTGTTGCTTGCACCGCGTGATTACTTATCCAGCTTCATGAAAATCGGTGTATTCTTTGCCTTGATCGTCGGTGTATTCATCATTAATCCGGATATCCGTTTCCCGGCGTTCACGAAATTCGTCAACGGTGGCGGTCCGATCATTGCCGGTCCGGTCTGGCCGTTCATCTCGATCACGATTGCCTGTGGCGCGATTTCCGGTTTCCACGCTTTCGTCGGTTCGGGAACGACACCGAAGATGATCAACCGGTGGAGCGATATCAAACCGGTCGCCTTTGGTGCGATGCTTGTTGAGTGTCTCGTCGCTGTCATGGCGTTGATTGCTGCAACGTCACTCGAAGTCGGAGATTACTTCGCCATCAATTCGACACCGGAAGTCTTTGCGACACTCGGTATGAGCACCGTTTACCTTGATGAATTATCACGGGAAATCGGACTCGATCTCGCCGGACGAACCGGTGGAGCCGTTTCACTGGCCGTCGGTATGACGTTCATCTTCCGGGCTATCCCCTGGTTCCGTGAAATTGCCGGCTTCTTCTTCCAGTTCGTCATTCTTTTCGAAGCGGTCTTCATCCTGACGGCGATTGATGCCGGAACACGCGTTGCCCGCTACTTGATTCAAGATTTCTTCGGAGAATTCTACAAACCGTTAAAACGGGTCGACTGGATCCCGGGTGCGATTTTCGCCAGTGCGCTTGGTACGTTCTTCTGGGGATACCTGCTCTTCTCCGGCGACATCGGTTCGATTTGGGCCTTGTTCGGTGTCTCCAATCAGTTGATGGCGTCGATCGGCTTAATTATCGGAACGACAATCATCCTGAAGATTGCCGACAAAAAAGTGTATGCCTTGACGACATTCATTCCGCTTGTCTACTTGCTTGTAACAGTGACGTTCGCTGATATCTGGATGGTCGCCAATGTCTATGCGAATCCGGCTTCTGCCGGCTTCAGTATCCTGAATACGATTCTGTCGGTCACGATGGGGATCTTAGCTATCGTCATCACGATTTCAGCGGTCCGGAAATGGATTGAATTGCTCAACTCACCGCGTTGGGAAAAAATTAAAAAATCGGCATAATCAAAACCGCTTGGATCCTACACGGATTTCGTGTGTAGATCCAAGCGATTTTTTTACTTTCGAACACTCAAATCCGTTGCCCGAACCGTACCCCATGGCGAGACATCGGCTTTGACTTCTAATTTTTTTGCATCTTCGTATCCTTTTCCTGTTCCCTGCTCGACATAATACTGATTCAATTGAGGAATCGTGACGTATTTGTCGTAGTAGTCTCCGGCAACGGAACCGAAAAAGCGGTCATTTGAGATCCGGTCAATCTTGGCATAGCCATCAGAACCTGTCGTAAACGTGACGTAGACCAATCCTTTTTTCACAGAGTCGGCCGGTTTCAAATCAGGATATTGCAACATGACATATTCACCATAGACCGGACTGAACGGATCATATGGTTCCGCCCGAAAGCGGTAACTGTCACCGAACCAGGAAATGGAGTAAAAACTGAGGATCACCCCGAGAACGATGATGATTTGCAAAACTGGAAACAGATACCGTTTCATGACGGAACCCCTCCTTCACGGCGTTTTCGAATCCACCACAGGACACCGGCAATCAGGAAGACGAGCAATGCACCAACGAGGAAGAACAACGACATATCGAGGCGGTCCCACGCATAGATAAAGTAAATCGTCAGTTGAACCGCGATGAAGTAGACAAATGGAATCGTCAGACGGCGACCTTGGCGCTCCTGCTCAATCAAATAGACGAAGGCAATGATTTCGACAAGCGCAGCAATCAAGATGGCCTGTTCGTCCAACCAAAGGAATCCGAACAAACCGAGCGGTAAAATCCAAAGTAACGGACGGAATTTTTGGTAAATCAAGTAGCCGATTGCGAGACCGAAAACAGCAAGTGCGACGGCTTCTCCTAAAGGAATGACGGAGTCCGTCGTTTCGGCACGGACCGTTAAATAAACCAGTGAATTGATGGCAGCGACAATCAGATACAGATGGTATAGAAAATGACGATCGCTGTCTTGTTTAACAACGAGTAACAGCGGGACAAGCACGAATAAGGTCCAGATCGGCCAAAGGACACCGTCGTAAGAGACAAGGGCAAACAACTCAAGTCCCGACAGATAAAGAAATAACCAACTGAGAATCAGGGACGGGAAGGACTGGCTGAAATAGAACCAGGCAAGCGATACGATCACGACGAGGACAATCGATGTCCAGTCGAGAAACGTGGCATACTCCGTTCCAAATCCGCCGACTCCGGTAAAGATATTCAAACCTGAGATGAAGGCAACAATCGCATAGGCCGGATGACGCCACGTAAAGAAATGGGCGAGCGCGGCGAGGAAGACGACCCAACCGATAAACGAACCTTGCATGGACATATGAAAACTCTGGACGGTGACGATGAGCGCTCCGGCAAAGGCAACCAGTCCAAGAATCCGAAAAGCAACCGGATTCCAAATCGTCCGCCGTTCCGATACATCGGCCAACACATAACAACTGACCATGATGACCAACACTAAACCAATTTTAATGAGGGCAGGAATCGCTTGCCAATTGGCAGCCAAGAAACTGAGCAAAGCTAACCCGACAAAGGTCAATCCGACAATCAACAACAACGGCACACGTTTCTTTTTTTGACGGTGACCTTCATACGCTTTAATCCGGTCGACTGTCTCTGCATCAATCAAACCCGCCTGTTGCCACTCCATTAATTTCGTCTGTCGTGCCATCACCAACACCTCCCGATTACAAGCTGCCAGTCTACACTTGTATTTTCCCGTTTCTTATTTTATTCAAGCAACATTCATTAGAAATCTGGTTGAAGATCGCGTCTTTTTCCAAAAAAGACGACCATCCTCGAAAGAGGACGGTCGTTTTTAAAATCATATTTTGAATCGTGATACGAGGACTTGCAATTCTTCCGCCATATCAGACAAGGTTTTAGCCGATTGTGAAATATCTTCCATCGAGCCAAGCTGTTCTTCCGTCGTCGCTGCGACGCGCTCGGATGCTGCAGAATTTTCATCTGCGATATGAGCGATTTCCGTTGCGGATGCCGAGACTTCCTGGACGTTGGCAGCAATCTCTTCGACCGTTGCCGTGACATCTTCGATCCGCGGTGTCATTTCTTGGGTCCGCAACATGATTTGTTTGAAACGAACGGCTGAATCTTCCGTCGTTTCGAGTCCCGCTTTCGTATGATGCGAAACTTCTTTCATCAGGAAGACCGAACGTTCCGTTTCCTGTTTGATGTTTTGAATCAGATGGGAGATCTGTTTCGTCGATTCCTGCGACTGTTCCGCAAGCTTCCGCACCTCACTGGCAACGACGGCAAACCCTTTTCCGTTCTCACCCGCCCGTGCCGCTTCAATCGCCGCATTTAAGGCCAGTAAATTCGTCTGGGTCGCAATGCCGTTGATGACATCAACAATTTTCCCGATTTCGTTCGAACGATGGGCCAGCGACTGGATGACCTCACCAAAGTTCTCGACCGATGAATCGATTGCTTTCATCTGTTCGACGTTTTTTGTGACCGCGGCCGTTCCGTCTTCTGCTTCTGAAGCGGTCGCGCGTGATAGTTCCGACACATTCGTCGAGCTCTCGGCAATCCGCATGACACCCGATGTGATGGCTTGCAGCGAAACCGCATTCCCGTCGAGCTGGCGTTTCGATTGACCGGCTCCGGCCGCCATTTCCTGAATCGAGCCGGCAATTTGTTCCGAAGCTGCCGTCGTTTGTGCGGCATTCGCCATCAGTTCCTCGGAAGAAGCCGCGACCTGACCGATTGATTGATCAAGATTTGAGATGATCCCGCGCAGTGACAGAATCATCGTGTTAAAGCTTTCCGCGACTTTTCCGATTTCGTCGTTCGATTCGACGACGACTTCTTCCGTTAAGTCACCTTCCTGAATCCGCTCCGCACTTTTCGTCAAGCGGTTCAGCGGGCTGACGATCGAACGCAGGATAAAGAACAGCAGGAGTCCAGCCAGGAGAAACGTACCGGCAATGACACCTAATGTCGTCCATAAAATACTGGCTGTTTCGTCCGTGATTTCACGGTCGTACAACGTACCGGCGACTTTCCAGCCGGTCAGACCGTTCGTCATGAAGTCCATCTGTTTGTCTTCATCTTCAAATAAGTAAGAGAAGCGTCCTTCTTTCCCGGCATAAAGAGGTCCGACCCAGTTGCCAGTTGCTGTTTCACCCGGTTTTAACGTCGGATGAGTGACGAACTTTTTCTTTGAATCTAAAATCGTGACATATCCTTCTTTCCCGATTTTGATTTTTTTCGCGATGTCTGCAATCCGGTCGACATCAACGTCGATGGCAATGACACCCCGTCCATTTCCACCCGTTTGTGAGAGTGTGACCATCATCTTGCCCGATGCTGCGTCCACGTATGGATCCGTGATGACCACTTTTCCACTGGCGTCTTCGGCTGCTTTGTACCATGGACGTTCACGCGGATCATAATCATCCGGCATCGACTGCTCAGGATAAATCGTCATCTCGCCTGACGTCGTCGCATAATAAATATTGGCCGCTTGCGGATGCGTATCTAAGTATTCGGTCATTTTTTCTTTTAAGTCGAGATTCTGTTTGCCTGATTGGTATAACGTTCCGTCAATCCGGTCCGCAAAAAAGGCGACATCTCGGCGCATCGGATCGATGATATTCATGATTTCATCATTCATCCGATCGACACCGGCATGAGCCGACTGTAAAATTTCATTCGTGATTTTTTGTTTGGCCTGGCTGTAAGAAACAAAACCGATCAATAAAGAAGGAATCAATAATAAGAGCATCGATGTCAGGATCAACTTTTGTTTAATACTCAACGTGCGTTTTTTCTTCTGTTCCATATCCAACTCCCATTCTCGAGCTACGTACTCGCCGTTCTAGTTTCTTTATCGGTTAAAATGTATACTTTTTCACAGAAAATCAAAAAAAAGAAGCAGATCCGTTTAGGAATCCGCTTCCAATTTTTCAGCAATTACGCTTCTTGATCGCCTTTCCAGTTCATCATCCCGCCTTCGACGTTGATGACGTCATAGCCGTACTGTTCGAGGAACCGTCCGACGTTTTCGCTCCGGCCGCCTGCTTTACAAATCAGATAGTACGTTTCGCCTTCCTGCAACTCGGTATACCTTTCTCCGATTTCAGACATCGGCATAAAGCGGACATTCGGAATATGACCGGCATCGTATTCGTCCTGTTCCCGGACGTCTACGACGTGTAATGCTTCACCCGCTTCAAGCTTTTCTTGCAGTTCATCGACATGAATCGTTTTCATAATAATCCTCCTCTTATTTCATCTGTGTCCAGTGTAGCAAAACTGACGTCGAAACAGAACAAAAGAGACCAGCCGAAGCTGATCTCCAGTTCTTATTCTCCTGATGCCTGATCCAGCGGTTCACGCTTTTGTTTATGCATTCCCCGTGCATAATACACAGCAATCAAAATCACGTACCAAAGCGGTCCGACAATCAGTGCAATCCGTGTTCCGGCATCAAATGCCATCAGGACGATGACACCTGCGAGTGCGGCTAACGCAAGATAGTTCGCAATCGGGAAGAACGGGACTGCAAATTCAGCCGTTCCGTGTACTTTACGTGCCCGCATCTGAGCAATCAAAATCATCGCCCATGTCCAAACGGCTCCGAACGTCGCGATACTTGTGACGATTGCAAAGACATCGTCCGGCAAGAAGTAGTTGAGTGCAACACCAACCAGCAACGCTACGCCAGAAAGAATCGTTGCGAGTGCCGGGACACCATTTTTAGAAATCTTCGCAAAACGTTTCGGTGCTTCCTGATTTTGTGACAGGTTCATCATCATCCGGGCTGTCGAGAAGATTCCGGAGTTACATGAGGATAAGGCCGCCGTCAAGACGACGAAGTTAATGATTCCGGCAGCTGCCGGAATGCCTAGTGAATCAAATAATAAGACGAATGGACTGCTGTTATTTTGTCCGACTTGATCCCATGGATAAATCGAAAGAATGACGAACAGAGCACCGATGTAGAAGACTAAAATTCGTAAGAAAACATTGTTGACCGCTTTACGGATTGTTTTCTTCGGATTTTTCGCTTCACCTGCTGTGACCCCAATCACTTCAATCCCTAAGAAGGCAAACATGACCATTTGCATCGCAAGTAGAACACCGCCGAACCCGTTCGGCAGGAATCCGCCATGTGACCAAAGATTTGAAATCCCGACCGGCGTACCGCCGTTCCCGAACCCGATGACAATCGTCAGCGTCCCAAGAATGATCATTGCGACGATGGCAACGATTTTGATTAATGCAAACCAGAATTCGAATTCCCCGTAAAACTTAACGGCAATGAAGTTGATGCTCGTCATCAAAATCAGTGCACCAAGCGCCCACATCCAAGTGGGTGAATTCGGGAACCATTCCTGCATATAAATCCCGACGGCCGTAATTTCGGCCATACATGTGAAAATCCAGAGCAACCAATAATTCCACCCTGTCAGGAAACCAGCAAGCGGGCTGACATATTTTCGGGCATACTCGGCAAAGCTGCCTGATACCGGTTCACGGACTGCGAGTTCCCCAAGAGCCCGCATGATAATGAAGATAATGAGACCACCGATTAAGTACCCGATCAGTATTCCTGGTCCAGCTAATTGAATCGCTTTTGCGGATCCGAGGAACAGTCCGACACCGATCGCCGCCCCCAGCGACATCAGTGTAATGTGACGTTCTTCTAATCCCCGATTCAGTTCTGTCTGTTGTTTCATCTGTACGACGTCCTTCCCGTCTCTGTTTGTTTCTTAGCAGTTCCCCTAACCGCTACGTTGTCAGTATAAAGAAATTGTGTCCGTTTTGTAAACGTTTTCAAGAGATATTTTCTCCGAATCCCACATACTCGAAATATTCTGATTTATGTAACGGTACATAAAAGGAGCAACCACCTATACCGAATAGTATACATGACTGCTCCTTTCATAAGGGTTACAAATCTTATTCAACCTTTGCCAAAGGTGTTTTTCTCATCGCTGTCTTCTTTTCCGTCAAACGGAACAACCCGTTTAACAGCAGGGCTGTTACCGATCCTGCGACAATCGGACTATCTGTCAGGACACGGACCTGATCCGGAAGTGACGCGACAATCGCCGGATTCATGCTGATGCCGAGTCCGACACCAAGTGCAAGCGCGACCGTGATCACATTATCGTTTTTAGCAAAATCAACACGGGATAAAATCCGGATTCCGCTCGCTGCGACCGTTCCGAACATCACGAGCATCGCTCCGCCGAGAACCGGTTTCGGAATCAGTGTCGTAAAGGTTGCGACTTTCGGCAAGAAACCGAGCATGATCAAAAAGAATCCGGCAAAGACGATGACTTTCCGTGTTTTGACACCCGTCAACTGGACAAGACCGACGTTTTGACTGTACGTCGTATATGGGAAACTATTGAAGATTCCGCCGATGATCGTTGCGGCTCCTTCCGCCCGGTACCCACGGGCTAAATCTTTATCCGTCAGTTTTTTGTCGGTGATTTCTCCGAGCGTCAAGAAGACGCCTGTTGATTCGACCATCGAAACGAGTCCGACCAGCGTCATCGTCAGAATGGCTGTAGCATTAAAGGTCGGGACACCAAAATAAAATGGTGTCACCATTTGGAACCAGGATGCTTCAGCGACCGGGCTGAAATCAATCATTCCCATTCCGAATGCAACGAGCGTTCCGATCAGGACGGCAATCAGCACAGCTGCCGCTTTTGAAAAAACCGTTCCGTAACGGTTAAAGACTAAAATCAGGACAATGGTCAGTCCGGCAAGTGCCAAGTACCGCATATCACCAAAATCCTTCGCGCCTTGTCCGCCGCCGATATCATTAATCGCCGCCGGAATTAACGAAATGCCGATGATCGTCACGACAGAACCGAGCACGACCGGCGGAAACAAAATCGCAATCCGGCTGAACCAACCGGAAATCACGAAGATAATTAAACCGCTGGCAATCAACGCACCGTAAATGGCCGTGATGCCCTGCAAACTGCCAATCGCAATCATCGGACCGACAGCTGTAAATGTACAGCCGAGGACGACCGGTAAACCAACACCGGTATATTTCGTCACGAACACTTGCAACAATGTCGCTACTCCACACATAAATAAATCAATCGCAACGAGATACGCCAGTTCTTCACCGGATAACCCGATTGCACTGCCGACAATCAGCGGAACAATCGCGGCTCCCGTGTACATCGCGAGTACATGTTGCAGACCTAGACTCGCCGCTTTGACGTTCGATAACGTCTTCATACTGTCACCGGGTCGACGAATGTCGCCTCTCCTGCTTCGAGCTTTTTAATACGGGCAAGCGATTCAACACGGAATCCGGCATCCAGCAATTTCTGACGTCCCGGTTGGAATGATTTTTCAATGACGATACCGAAGCCTGCGACTTCTGCTCCGGCCTGTTCGACGAGTTTTGCTAATCCGAACGCCGCTTCCCCGTTTGCGAGGAAGTCATCGATGATCAGGACGCGTTCTCCGGCCTGTAAATATTGTTCTGCGACCGTAATCGTACTCGTCTGTTGTTTCGTAAACGAATAGACTTCTGCTGAAATCGTTCCTTCGTTTAACGTTAACGACTTCGTTTTCCGGGCATAGACCATCGGGACACCAAGACGAAGCGCGGTCATCATCGCCGGTGCGATGCCACCTGCTTCAATCGTCAAGATCCGCGTAATACCGGCATCTTTGAAACGGTCCATAAATTCATAGGCAATTTCCCACATCAAGGTCGGATCGACCTGGTGGTTTAAAAAGGAATCGACTTTTAATACTTGATCCGATAAGACTAATCCTTCTTGTTTAATCATTTCTTCCAAACGTTTCATAACTGATTTCTCCTTTTTGAACGAAAAAAAACGTACAGTCGCTACCCGGGGGCAGCCACTGTACGCTAAAAAGAGAGCAGTAACTCACCACCCGTAGTCGGATCGTTACGGCGATCCGGTAGAGACTCGTGGGCCAATCCCCACTATTATACGAGCGTTGCTATACGTTTATTCGTTGATGCGTGATGTGTTCCATTTTACGGAGTTCACTGAAAAAGTAAAGTCTTTTTCGAAAATGGATTACGCTTGGCGTTCTTCGACAGCTTGTGCCGCTGTAATGATCGCAAGTTTGTAGACGTCTTCTTCGTTACATCCGCGCGACAAATCGTTGACCGGTTTGTTGAGTCCTTGCAGAATTGGTCCGATTGCTTCAAAACCGCCAAGACGCTGGGCAATCTTATAGCCGATGTTTCCAGACTCAAGGCTTGGGAAAATAAAGACGTTTGCTTGACCGGCAACATCTGATTCCGGCGCTTTTGATTTTGCGACACTCGGGACGAATGCTGCGTCAAATTGTAATTCACCGTCGATTGAGAGTTCAGGTGCACGTTCTTTTGCCAAACGTGTTGCTTCGACAACGCGCTCTGTTTCCGGTGATTTCGCTGAACCTTTTGTCGAGAAGCTGAGCAACGCAACTTTCGGATCGATTCCGAATGTTTTTGCCGTTTTCGCAGACGCGATTGCATTTTCAGCTAAATCGTTAGCGTCCGGTGCGATGTTGATTGCACAGTCGGCGAACACATACTGCTCGTCGTCACGAACCATGATGAAGACACCTGATGTCTTTTTATAGCCTTCTTGCATTTTGATGATTTGAAGTGCCGGACGAACCGTATCACCTGTTGCGTGCATCGCACCGGAAACTAGACCTTCTGCTTTTCCTGTGTGGACGAGCATCGTACCAAACGTGTTGACGTCTTTCAGGATGAGGGCGCGGGCTTGTTCTTCCGTTGCTTTTCCTTTACGACGCTCAACGAATGAAGCAACGAGTTCTTCGATTCCTTCATATGAAGCCGGATCAATCGTTTCAAGATCTGCAACATCAATGTTGTTTGCTGAAGCTGTCTCTTCGATTTGACCGCGTGGTCCGATGACGATCGGTGTAACTAAACCGTCTTTTTTCAAACGTATAGCTGCACCGAGAACACGTGCATCGATTCCTTCAGGGAAAACGATCGTCGGCTGGTGGGCTTTGACTTTTGTCTCAAGCATTTCGAATAATTGCATGATATTAGCTCCTTTTGTGGCGAATAAGTGTCGGTTTTTGTTGTTGTTCCATTCCATTGTTCATTATACACAGTTCTGTTTCGTTGTTAAAACAATTTGCAAAAAAGTGTGTTTTCTATTCTTATACCTGACTTTTTGAATACTATTACAGTATCTTTTTTAATATAGTACAGGGAAAAACAGAACCTCTTTATCACACCCTTTTACCTCATACCCCCCTTTCCGTTTTTGTATGTCGGGTCCGCTCCAAAAACGAACCCGTTTTCTTACGGGGAAACCAAAAAGATATGGTAAGATTGAACATGGATTAACACGTTCACCATTACAGATTCAGGAGGTTTTCATATGCAACATCAATCATCCGAACCAACCGTTACGCAACAAGCCGCCGAAACACTCGATGGCTGGTATACATTCCACGATTTCCGCCGGATTGACTGGTCCCGTCTGAAACAAGTCGAAGCTTCTGTTCGAACAAAGATGGTACAGGAGTTCCAGGCATTCTTAGGAGAACTTGCACAAGTCGAAGATCAAAAAGAAGGCAGTCATGCCCTCTATACGATCATCGGTCAAAAAGCGGATCTCGTTTTGATGGTTCTGCGTCCGACAATGGAAGAGATTCAAGACGTTGAAGTGAAGATGCAGAAGCTTGATTTATACGACTATCTGATCCCGACGTATTCCTATGTGTCTGTCGTCGAACTCGGTACGTATCGCGGTTCAGGAGAAGGTAACCCGTATGAAAACCCGTACGTCCGCGACCGTCTTTATCCGATCCTGCCGAAATCGAAACACATTTGCTTCTATCCAATGAGCAAGTCGCGCCGCGACGGAGACAACTGGTACACGCTTTCGATGGAAAAACGGAAAGAACTGATGTACCGTCACGGAATGATCGGTCGGAGCTACGCCGGCAAGATTCAGCAGATCATCGGCGGATCAACCGGATTCGACGACTGGGAATGGGGCGTCACGCTGTTCGCAAATGATATTCTTCAGTTCAAGAAAATCGTTTACGAAATGCGTTTTGACGAAGTCAGTGCCAAATACGGTGAGTTTGGTGAGTTCTTCATCGGGAACCGCCTCGAAACAACGGATCTCGAAGCACATTTCGCACTTTAATCTGCTAAATCACGTTTCATAGGAAAACCCTACGGGAATATACTCTTTGCGGCCACAAAAACTGTCAGATTTGTACCTGAAGGAGGAATTACCATGGGGAATGCTATGAACCGATCAACGCGATCGCGTGAATTGCAATTCGCTGTGCTTTCAAAAGAGCTAAAGCCAGTCGCGGAACGCGTACTGGATCGCTATGAGCAAGCATTATCGAAGCTAAATAAAACACAACCTGCCAAGCGCTGAAGCTATTGCTTTTGTCGCTCTATCGTACCGGTAAACAGATCAAACTCTGTTTACCGGTTTTTTGCGTCCATCAAAAAAGAACCTATCCGTTTCACGTTTCTCTGGTCGAGTCGCGTGAAGCGAGTAGATTCTTATTGTTTTTACAGCCCTTTATAAGCCCCGATTGCAACAAAAATCCAGGCTGCAATGAACAGGACGCCACCGATCGGCGTCACAGCCCCAAGTTTCGTCACACCTGTCAGTGCCATGACGTACAGGCTGCCTGAGAAGAAAACGATTCCGGCAAGCATCAGCCAACCGGCCAATGAGAACTGAGAAATCGATACTTTCAATAACATTCCGCCGAGTGCTAGGATTCCGAGCGAGTGAACCATTTGATACAAGACACCCGTCTGCCAGTTCGCAAGCATCCGTTCCGATAACATATCTTTTAAGGCATGTGCACCGAATGCTCCCAGTGCCACGGCGAGCATCATCGACAATGCTCCGATCATGATGAAAATTTTCATTCCTTATCTCCCCCTAAGCGTCGTGCTGGTAAATTCCATTCATAATAATAGGATAGCATACGTAAAATCGTGATCAGACCGAGTAATGTGAACAAATGGAGTGGATTCGTCAATTCAAACCGGTCGATCACGAGTGCCGCCATGACGGCCCACATCGCATAGATTTCTTTATGCAAGACAAGCGGTTTCCGTCCGGCGAGTAGATCGCGGATGACACCGCCGCCGACTCCTGTCAGAACGGCTGCCGAGATGGTTGCCGATAACGGTAATCCTTTAGCGGAAGCCATCAGCGCACCTTGAATCGCAAAGGCGGATAAACCGAGTGCATCAGCGAGCACCCCCCACCGTGTCCAGTGCGGTAAAAATAATTGCGGTAAAATGAAGATCAGCAATGCGACTAAAATCGCAATTAAGAACAGTCCGCCTTGCGACCAGAGCGCAGAAACCGGGACACCAATCAACAGGTTGCGGATGGCACCGCCGCCGAAGGCCGTGATTAAAGCAAGCAGCCAAACTCCAAACAAATCATACTTTTCTTCCATCGCGACAATCGCGCCACTCATCGCAAACGCCACCGTGCCGATGATATTTAACAAGTCCCAGGACATACGCACATTTCACCTTTCCCATTAGAAATTCCAATACTTACTATACGCTCTTTTTCGATTCCGGCAAGCTTATTTTTTCTGTCACCGATTCGACCGTTTGCAAGTGTCGTTTTTAGGTAAAGTAACCTATACTGAAACAAACTGTACAGGAAGCGTAGGTGGAGGTATGAAACGTTGGGCGCTTTATCGGATTTTCATCATCGTAACGATGTTCGCTCGTTACATCTGGACGATTTATCGATTCACCCGGAAGAACCGACCCGGTACGAATAATGAAGAATTTGAGCGCATCATGATTACGATTGCGCGTGACTATAAGAAAAAAGCCCTTCGTCTCGAAGGACTCCTCATTAAACTCGGTCAGTTCCTGTCGATTCGGGCCGACCTGTTTCCTCCATCCGTCTTAATGGAGCTGACGGAACTTGTCGATAAAGTCCCGTCAAGCAAACTCGGTGAATCCCGGAAAATCATTGAAGAGGACTGGGGAACGCCGATTGAAGATATCGTCGATGATATTTCCCCCCGACCGATTGCTTCTGCCTCGATTGGTGAAGTCTACAGCGCAACCCTGAAATCCAATGGGCGCAAAGTAGCGATTAAAGTGCAACGTCCGAACATCGAACAAATCATCAAAACCGATTTCCGGGCGATGCGACTCGTCATTGCAATGCTCCGCCGGACGTCACTCAATAAATCAACCGATTTACAGAGTCTGTACCGTCAAATGGTCTTCGTCATCGGAGATGAGCTGAACTATCGAACAGAATTAAAAAACGGTCTCTACTTCAAAAAAATGTACGAAACGAATCCGGTCATCTATATTCCGGATTACTTTGAAGAACATTGTACGAACCGCGTCCTTGTCATGGAATGGATTGAAGGAACCCGCATCACGGATCTTGATTATTTAGCGGAACATAACATCGACCGTGATGAACTGGCCCGAAACCTGTTCCTGAATGCCGGCGAACAATTGTTGTTCGGTGGGAAATTCCACGCCGACCCTCACCCAGGTAACGTCCTTGTTCAAAGTGACGGCCGGATCGTCCTGCTCGACTTCGGGATGATCGGTGCGACGACGGCTGATGACATGCGCGCGATCCAGCGGATTCTGCAGTCGTTCGTGACGCTCGACTACGATGCTATCGTCGACGGTCTGGAAGATCTGCGCTTTTTACTGCCAAATGCCAACAAACAAAATATCCGGCAAGCGATTGAAAAAGCCGTTACCTTCTACCTTGAAAGTGACATGGAAAACGTCGATACGAAATTGATTGAAAAAGTATTATCCGATATTGAATTACTGGTCAGAAACGAACCGATCCAACTTCCGGCAGAGTTTGCCTTTTTCGGCCGGGCAGCCTCAACGATTCTCGGAATTCTGCAAATCTTATCACCTAAAATCAATTTGCTCGAACTTGCTAAGCCGATGGTCCGGAGATGGCTCGATGAAGAAGGGAAAAATCAGAACCGCTACTTACAAATCGCCGGTTCCTACGGAGCCCGATTACTGGCTTTCCCCCGCCTCGTCAACGATGCCTTGAGCGAACCGACCCGGTGGCGACTGTTTGAACAACAGAAGTTTTCCCGCGTCGCTAACATGGAATCGCTGAAAATCCGTCAATGGACCAGTTCCCTCGTCGGAATCGTCAGCCTCCCGGTCAGTTACACCGGCTACTTCCTTGCTCATTACGATTTGATGGGCATTTCGCTCGCCATTGCCGTCGTTGCTTTATGGAACGGTCGACGCATCGGACGGCAAATTGTCCGGATTGCCGACGAACCGTTTAAATAATGACTGAAACGTCCTCTTGAGAGGACGTTTTTTTATTTTGAAATAATGTTTTTTCGTTCTTCTATGTTTTTCAGATCTGTTCCCGGGGTACATCTTCAAGTAGATAGAAAGAAATTTAAAAGAGGTGAAACACTTGATTGATATCTTAATTGCGCTCGTACCTGCCTTGATGTGGGGGAGTCTTCCATTGGTCGTCTCCAAAATCGGTGGTTCGACGGAACAACAAATTATCGGAACGACACTTGGGGCTTTAGCGTTCGCCATCATCACATTCTTTTTTGTCAGCCCTGAACTTTCGACGACAGCCTGGGTCGCCGGATTCTTCTCCGGTGCTTTTTGGGCCCTTGGCCAGATGAATCAGTTCGCAGCTTTTAAACAGATGGGTGTCTCGAAAACGATGCCGATTTCAACCGGGATGCAACTCGTCGGGACGTCTCTGTTCGGTGTTCTCGCTTTTGGCGAGTGGTCGAACCGGACTGCTTTGATTCTCGGTATCAGTGCACTTGTCTTAATCGTGGCCGGTGCCGCTTTCACTTCTTATAAAGAAGATAAAAGCAAACAGGATGAAAATATCGGAAAAGGTTTACTGTTGCTTCTCATTTCGACAGTCGGTTATGTCGGCTATGTCGTCATCGCCCGTTGGTTCAACATCAACGGCTGGGAAGCTGTCTTGCCGCAAGCCATCGGTATGGTCATCAGTGCCGTTCTATTGTCTTTACGTAAAGGAAACCTGTTCACGAAAAAAACAGCCGGCAACACGATTGGCGGTCTCATGTGGGCAGTCGGTAACATTGCTCTGCTGTTTGCTACTGCCAAAGTTGGTGTCGCAACGAGCTTCTCGCTGTCACAAACCGGTGTCGTCATCTCGACAATCGGTGGTGTCGTCTTGTTAAAAGAAGCGAAAACAAAAAAAGAAATGACATTTGTCATCATCGGCTGTATTTTGGTCGTCGTCGGTGGCATCATGATTGGATTTACGAAGCAATAATAAGGAGGAGTTCATATTATGTATAACAGTCTAAAAGGGAAAGTCGCGGTCGTTACCGGTGGATCAATGGGGATTGGCGAAGCAATCATCCGCCGCTATGCGGAAGAAGGAATGCGTGTCGTCATCAATTACCGGAGTCACCCGGAAGAAGCGAACAAAATTGCAGAAGACATCAAACAAGCCGGCGGTGAAGCCCTAACCGTTCAAGGAGATGTCTCAAAAGAAGAGGACATGATCAACCTCGTTAAACAGACGGTCGACCACTTTGGTCAGCTTGATGTTTTCGTCAATAATGCCGGTGTCGAAATGCCGTCACCCTCTCATGAAATGTCACTGGAAGACTGGCAAAAGGTTATCGACGTCAACTTGACCGGTGCCTTCCTCGGTGCACGGGAAGCTCTTAAATACTTCGTTGAGCATAACGTCAAAGGGAATATCATTAATATGTCGAGCGTACACGAAATCATCCCGTGGCCGACGTTTGTGCACTATGCTGCGAGCAAAGGCGGCGTCAAACTGATGACCCAAACACTTGCAATGGAATACGCACCAAAAGGCATTCGTATCAATGCGATTGGACCGGGCGCGATCAATACACCGATCAATGCCGAGAAGTTCGAGGATCCGAAACAACGTGCCGATGTCGAAAGCATGATCCCAATGGGTAATATCGGAAAACCGGAAGAAATTTCTGCAGTCGCTGCATGGCTTGCTTCCGATGAAGCAAGTTACGTGACAGGGATTACCTTGTTTGCGGACGGCGGCATGACACTTTATCCATCATTCCAGGCTGGACGCGGGTAACCCCCGCGTTTCTGCTCTCTAAAGGGAGGAACCTTCATGTCGAACTTTTTTACTCTGCTCAGGCGTGGGAATAAATCGGCTCTCGCTGCTGCCATCGTCAATACGGTTATCGCTATTATCAAATTCGTCGCTTACATCTTGACGGGGAATGTCGCCATGTTTGCAGAAATGATGCATACGATCGGTGACGCAGCCAACCAGTTTTTTGTTTATGTCGGATCGGCATTAAGTAAAAAAGCACCGACCAAACGGTTCCCGAATGGATTCGGTCGACTCGTCAACCTTGTTTTACTGGCCGCCATCCTTGTGGTTGCCATTCTTGCTTACGAAACCATCCGTGAAGGTGTCCTGCACATCCTGCATGCTCCGGGTGATAAGACAAGCGGCCTTTGGATCATCCTGACCGCACTCGGAATCGGCGTTGTGCTTGAAGTCGGTGTGTTTTACAAAGCGATGACTGAGATTGCCCATGAGACGGGATTAAAATCCCGTGGTCTGATGCTGGTCGGTCAAAGCTTTGCCAACTTATCGCAGGCAAAACCGGCGACACGACTCGTCTTCATGGAAGATTTAGTCGCGACGCTCGGTGGTGTCATCGCCATCATTGCCGTCCTAATTTCGCATTATACGTCGTTTTATCAGGCAGAAGGAATTGCTTCGATTTTGATCGGCTTGATGATGTTCTATGTCGTCTATAATGTCTTTATTCAAAATGCTGCCGGTGCGCTTGGTGAGATTGATGAAGTACTGACGGCAAAAATCGGAGAAATCCTGATGCGTGATCCGGACGTTCGTGATATCGAAAAACTTGAAGTCATCAAAGAAGGGGATCATTTCCACGTCGAGATTGAGATCGAAGTTGATCCCGGACTGACAATTGCTCAAGCAGATGATATTAAAGATCGTCTTGAACTGCAGATCCGGATTCTCAAAGGAATCACGGATGTGACGATTTCCTTTGATGAAGATGATAAGATTCAACATTATCAACCGCCTACACAACCGTAACGTACAAAGAAGCTGACTCAAAATTCAATTTCTACAAAGATAAGGGTGGCAGAATAATAATCTGCCACCCTTATCTTTTTGGCGTCATCCTCTGTTCAGTCAGTTCGCCGCCCGGACGAATCCGGCTTCTTTCGCTTCCCGTTCACTGCAAAACATCTCTTCCGGATTCACTTCATCATATGAACGTCCCCCTTGGACGTGATAGATTTTCTTTCCTTGGCGGTTGATATTACCTTTGATGTCGCCGCAGTCTGTTGACTCTGCCGATGTTCCTTTCATGACCGAAGTATCGAATCCGCGATCCGTCGCATATCCGTTTGTCTGCCAGACTCCTAACTTTTCCCCTTTTGCTTCATCTTCGATTTTCTGAAATGTCTCGACGTACCGGGTATCCGGCTCATAAATATAGGCGACCCGTGCCAACCCTTTTCGTAACAGTTCCTGATTGATCATTTTCCCGTCCGCCCAAACGTACGCCAGCAATCGACCGTACCGGTCTGCTTTCGATTCATCGCGTTCGAGCAATACCTCACTGCCTGCCGGTAACGCTTCTTTTGTAAAGCGTGATGCTTCCGGACCATACGGTTGAACCGGCTTTTCCGGATTCACGGTTTCCGGTGTGTCGATCAATAAAAAGCGGACATCTTCCGTTTGACCATTCTTCAGCCGGACTTTTACCGTATCCCCGTCGATGACACGCTCGACGACGGCTTCTGTTACTTTCGCTTCATCCGGTTGTCGGATGCCCGTCTGTTGATCACCCGGTTCAGAATCCAGTGCGCATCCGCTCAAAAATAGGATCGTCATTACTAAAAATAGTTGAGATAACACCCGTTTCATGGGTTTCCCCCCTCCCATCGGATTCAAAAAGGCGCCGACATCAGACGCGTCGACGCTTTCCAGTCTAAATCGTATCTCCTGTTACTTGTGTCGCTTCCCGATTACTTTGCTTCGAGGACCTTTTCGACATCCGTACGGTTCGTATACAACGTATAAAAGGCTTCCGCAACATTTTTCGGATCCAGTGCCGTTCCGCGTTTGACTTCACCGGCAATCGTCACGGTCCCGACATAGACATTGTCGTCTTTCAACGTATCATGCAACATATGCGTCAGTTGACGGACACCGGCTTTCCCGATCGACAGACCCGGCAAAGATTTAATCGCATGGAGTGCTGCTCCGCCGCCTGTAATTAAGATGGCTCCGTCTTTTCGTGCCACCATATCCGGTGCGACGATTTGTGCAGCATGCAACGCTCCGAGAACATCAATTTCAAATTCTTTCGTAATCTGCTCAGCTGATACCTCAAGCACAGAAGCTTGGTGCAGGATCGACGCGTTATAAACGAGGACATCCACTTGTCCGTACTGTTCTTTCGTCCATTCCACGAGCGATTCGAGATCGGCACGACGTGAGGCATCACATTCGACGCCAACTGCTTCAATCCCTTGTTCTTTCAGCTCCGTGATGACGGCTGCCAGTGTTTCCTGTGTCCGTGCGGCGCAGACGACTTGGAAGCCTTCTTTACCGAACCGCTTACTGATTTCGGCTCCGTTTCCCGGACCTGCTCCGATGACGATGACTGTTTTCATATTCTGTTCCCCCTTATTTTTTCCTTTTACTCTATTCCCACATTTGATTTGATTTACTCAAAAATCAAGCAGCGAGGGCCCTTTTTCTTCTTTTTCCGGAGCGACTCCCATGAAGCGGGCCAACATCGGATCGACTTCGGGCGGTTTCGGTTGAGTGGTCGGCGTGATGACCGAAGGCGCTCCCGCGCTTTGCGGTTGATCCAGCAGTAATTCACAGTAGGCTTTCATCGCCGCAATTTGCTCGATTTGACCCGTTCCGCTCGACTGCTCGATTTTTGACATCGTCTGACGCATTTTTTCAATGACTTGTTGTTCTGTAATCATCTTGCTCACCTCATATGATAGATTGAATGTATTAACCGAAAAGGAAGTGTCCTCCATGATTCGTACTGCTTTAATTGGTTTTGG
The DNA here is from genome assembly GCF_033342815.1 of Exiguobacterium artemiae. GTDB lineage: Bacteria > Bacillota > Bacilli > Exiguobacteriales > Exiguobacteriaceae > Exiguobacterium_A > Exiguobacterium_A artemiae_A. The sequence goes on along the minus strand of NZ_JAWPEN010000002.1, from coordinate 63,932 downwards.
ACTTGCCGGCGAAAATCTGCATGCCCCGTATCTTACACCACCTGATTATCAACTTGTTGCAGTTCAGTCCAGTCGTCCGGAAGCAGTCGCCGCCCGTTATCCCGATGTGCCGGTGTATTCTTCGCTTGCAGCGTTATTAGCTGCTGAAACGGTTGAACTGGTCGTGATCGCGACACCGAATGCTGAACATTATCCCCTCGCCAAGACAGCGTTACTTGCCGGCTGTCATGTCCTGGTCGAGAAGCCGTTTACGGTCACCTTGACGGAAGCCGAACAGCTGACAGACCTTGCACGTCAGCAAAATCGATTACTGACAGTTTACCATAACCGCCGTTATACAAAAGACTTCCAAACGTTGCTCGGACTGGTGCAAGCCGACGAACTGGGCGTCGTTCAGACCTTCGAAGCCCACTATGACCGCTATCGTCCGACCGTCCGGGCACGCTGGCGGGAACAGGACGTCCCAGGCGCCGGTCTGCTTTACGATTTAGGTTCTCACTTAATTGACCAGGCGTTGATGTTGTTCGGTGAACGACCGGATCGCGTCTTTTGTGATCAGACGATCCAACGTCCGGACGGTCCGGTCGAAGACTACACGCATCTGATTCTCGCTTTCGGAACGCGCCGCGCCATTCTGCACATCGGATCACTCGTTCCGGCACCCGGTCCTTCGCTCGCCGTCCACGGTACAAAAGCGAGTTATTTCGTCGACAGTGTGGATACGAAACGCTCGACGTACACATGGGGAAGACCTGAACAGCCTTTAGAAGAACGCCCCTTCGTCGATTCGGGTTTTGCCGACTACTATCATGATTTGGCACAAGCCTTACGTCATGAGTCCCCTCTTGCCGTCACAACGGAACAAGCTCTGCTCGTCATGAAAATTATTGATTGTGCTCAAAAAAGTGTAAAAGAGGGTACATGGATAGAAGTAGATTAATTAATCCATTTCAGACGAACAGGGGGAATTATGCATGTTTTCAAGTACGGAACGAACAGCATGGCTGGAAGAGATGGGACAGGAATTGCTTGATGTATTAGTCATTGGTGGCGGCATTACAGGTGCCGGGATTTTACTCGATGCTCAAAGCCGGGGTATGCGGACCGGGTTGATTGAGATGCAGGATTTCGCAGAAGGGACATCAAGCCGCTCGACGAAACTCGTGCACGGGGGCTTACGTTACCTAAAGCAATTTGAAATCAAGTTAGTCGCAGAAGTCGGGAAAGAACGGGCCATCGTTTATGAAAATGCGCCGCACGTCACGACACCTGAATGGATGATGTTACCGCTTGTCGAAGGCGGGACATTCGGCAGCTTTTCGACGTCGATCGGTTTGCGGGTCTACGACCAATTGGCAGGTGTCAGACGCCATGAACGACGGACGATGTTATCAAAAGAAGAAACACTCCGATATGAACCGCTGTTACGGTCGGAACATCTTGTCGGAGGCGGACGGTATGTTGAATATAAAACAGACGATGCCCGATTAACGGTCGAAGTATTAAAAGCTGCGGTCGGATACGGCGGACGTGCCGTGAACTATACGAAGGCTGAGTCTCTCGTCTACCATAACGGGAAAGTCGTCGGTGTCGAAGTACAGGACGTCTTAACCGGTAAGACTTATACAATCCGGGCGAAAAAAATCATTAATGCAACCGGTCCATGGGTGGATGAATTACGCGAAAAAGACGGTTCAAAATCCGGCAAATCGCTTCATCTGACGAAAGGGATTCATCTCGTCATCGATCAAGCCCACTTTCCGCTTCAACAGGCGGTTTACTTTGATGTTCCGGACGGCCGGATGATTTTCGCGATTCCCCGTGAAGGAAAAACGTACGTCGGTACGACAGACACGAACTATCAGGGTGATATTCTCGAGCCGGGTGTAACGGAAGAGGACCGTGATTATATCCTCGATGCGACCAATAAGATGTTTAACGTTGATCTTCAGCCGGAACATGTCGAGTCCACTTGGTCCGGTCTGCGTCCGTTAATTCACGAAGACGGCAAAGATCCAAGTGAACTGTCACGAAAAGATGAAATCTTCGTTTCGAAATCCGGTCTGATGTCGATTGCCGGCGGAAAATTGACAGGCTACCGTAAGATGGCGGAACGAATCATTGATATGGTGGCGGATCAGTTCAAGGAAGAAGAAAACCGGATTTACCTGACTTCCCGGACTCATGATATCCTGCTTGGCGGCGGTCACCCTGACGGCAGTAAAGGATTTGCCCGTTACTTGAAAGAACAGCAGCCGAAAGGTGAAGCGCTTGGACTCTCTCCAAAAGAATCGACCTGGTTGATTCAACGTTACGGTACGGATGTTGAACGTGTCTTTGAATTAATCCGTTCGCGCGGAAGTGAGGCGGAACGTTATCAACTTCCCCTTCACTGGTTCGGAGGATTATTATACGGACTCGAAGCGGAACTCGTCATGCAACCGGGTGATTTCCTGAACCGGCGTGCTTCTGCTGTCTTCTTCGATTTCCCGAATGCTGAAAAGCATGCCGACGGTGTTCTCGCTTTAATGCGAAGCGAACTCGGCTGGTCAGCGGAAGAAGAAGCGAAAGCCAATGCCAGCATCCAACGTGAGTTTGATGCCGTTCGAATCAAAACGTCTTTACCATCTTAATCTTCTGTTTATCACAACAAAAAATGCGACCCCTCACGGGATCGCATTTTTTTATTTATCGTCCGAAGCTGCGAGTTCAGCAGCCGGCATGTTTTCCGGTGCCAGTTTCGAGTTCTTCCGGGCAAATGCGAAGTACAGGACAAGTCCAATCGCCAGCCAGATGAAGAAAGCAATCCATGTTTCGAGTTTCAAGTTGAACATCAAGAAGAGACAAGAAGCGATTGCTGCGATTGGCACATACGGCATTCCCGGGCATTTGAATGCACGTGGAAGATCCGGTTGTGTTTTACGAAGGATCAAGACTGCTACAGAGATCAGGACGAATGCTGCAAGTGTTCCCATGTTAACGAGGTTCGCGATGACATCAAGCGGAACGAGTCCTGCGACTGTCGCACTTCCGAGACCGATCATCCATGTTGCTTTGAATGGTGTTTTGTATTTGGGATGTACTTCCGAGAATACTTTCGGGAACATGCCGTCACGTGAGATGGCAAATGCTAAACGTACCATTCCGTATGTCATGACGAGGATAACCGTTGTGATTCCGAGAATCGCACCTAAATCGATAAATCCTGCAACCCAGTTTTGTCCTGCCATTTGAATCGCGAGTGAGACCGGGTGATCGACGCCCGCAAATTTTTGGTACGGGACGATTCCTGTCATGATCGCTGCAACGATGACGTAAAGGACTGTACAGACAGCAAGGGAACCGATGATACCGCGTGGCAAGTTCTTTTGCGGCTCACGTACTTCTTCTGCTGCCGATGTAACAGCATCAAATCCGATGTAAGCAAAGAAGACGATGGCTGCTCCGGAGAAGACGCCGCCCCATCCGAACGGAGTAAATGGTGCCCAGTTCGTCGGTTCAACATAGCCGACACCAACGACGATGAATAAGACAACGACTGCTAGTTTAATGATAACCATGATGTTGTTGACGCGTTTTGTTTCTTTAATCCCCATCGATAACAGGGCTGTAATGGCAAGTAAAATCAGGAAGGCCGGTAAGTTGAAGAACGTTTTTGCGCCTTCTATCGCGCCGGGAGCTGCTGAGAGTGCCGTCGGAAGATGAATACCGAATCCACCGAGTAAGGACTGGAAGTAACCCGACCACCCTGCCGCAACGGCACTGGAGGCGAGTCCATATTCCAAGATTAAGTTCCAACCGATGATCCAGGCAAAAATTTCTCCCATCGTGGCATACGTATACGTGTAGACGGAACCACTGACCGGAATCGTCGAAGCGAATTCCGCATAAGCGAGTGCTGCTAACCCACAGGCAATGGCAGATAAAATGAATGAGACGATAAGACCAGGTCCTGCTGTCAATGCTCCTGTTCCGGTTAGGACGAAAATCCCTGTACCAATGATGGCGCCAATTCCTAAAAACGTTAAATCCATTGCGCCAAGATTTCGAGCAAGTCCACTGTTACGTTGACTCGCAGCAATCATAGCGGAAACATCTTTTTTCCGCGTCAAACTCATGATGATACTCCCCCTGTTGTGTGTTTAGTTCGAATTACAAAAAAGTTTTGCAATTACTTAATCCAAAATTTACGAAGTTTTCAGATAAATTGATATAGGTCATTAGACCCATTTGTAGAATGCGTTTCGCTTACATGATTTTTTATTCATCAAAAAATTCCTTCGTATCCCAGTATGAACTGGTATTCAGAAGGAATCTTTCCCTAATAAAAGGTCTTCGAAAATAGTGTTCAGCGGTTAGCTAACCAACTTAAAAACACTTGGAAATCAAGCGTTGTCCGCGCTGCATAGGCACTTGACCACCGCTGAATTTGACGAATGAACTCAGCGTCCGATACACCGATGGATTCGATGATGACGACGTCTGCATGATGATGTAAGATATCGACATCAATTCCCGCATCCATGTCGGCCCGCGCGTGGATTTTGGCGGTAATTTGACCTTGAATGGAAAGGACGTTTTCGAGGTCATCCTGGCTTTTGATGTGCTTGACTTTCAACTTTTTTTTGTATGGGGAACGTTCCCGGACATAATATTCTTTCCCTTGCATCGTCACGTAACCGAGATACGGATCTTCATGTGCCTGCATCGCCTTTTGTGAAGTCACGATCCGACGACCTTGGTGAACCGTTTCAACTTCTTGCAAATAGGCGGGTACAAACAGTGACGGAACGGATGACTGGGCTTGTTTCATCTCAAGAATCAGGTCTTCATGCTCTCCACCTGTTCCTTCGACCAAAATATAGTAGCGCTCAAGACCAATCGAAGCCGTTCCGCTGTCGAGCTTATAGACAATATCCTTGATGGCGTAGAATCCATCTTCCTGCCGATCCTCAGCATCGATGGATGCGATGTACTCCGGCCAAACCGCTTCAATTGCTGTGTAAGCGGAAGAATCAAGCCGATTCATATCCGGTAAGTCGGCGAACCGGCGTTGTCCGTCGACGACCGTCGTCCGCTCTCCGAGTAATTCCGCTTTCTTTTTCTCCGCTTTTTTGATCAATTTACGGATCGGTCCTTTTGTATTGTCAGTCGTAAAACAGACTTTGCTTGGATTTTTTCCTTTCGCATATTGGCGTAAGTCATCTAAGTAGTGTTGAACATAGGCGGCAATGGCCGGCTTGGCATCATATCCGGCTTCTTCTGCGAACAGTTGAACCGAGACGGCCATCCGGATTAAATCGTACAGGTAGGATCCGAGATACCCTTCGTCAAAGTCATTGACGTCATAAATGATTTCTCCTTTGGCATTGCCGTGGACTCCAAAATTTTCGAAGTGGAGATCCCCTTGAATCCAGGTCGGTGTCTCAGGCGGCGTATCAAATCCGAGCGGAATCCGGGTCACGTCATAATAAAACAAATGGGAACTGCCGCGGAAAAAGAGAAACGGACTTGCACTCATCTTTTGATACTTCGTTTGCCGTGCCGCTTCATCGAGTCCGCGGACTTCATGATCGTAGAAATCGAGTACTTTCGAGATTGTCAGTTGCCGAATTTCCTCATAGACTTGCGTGAACATGGAAAACCCTCCTTTGTCTAGAAAAAAAGACAGCAAAACGAGTCCGCTTTGCTGCCTGTCTGTTACCTTCATTCGAAGTGTTTTTTATATTCCCCGTATCCCGCCGAATCAAGCTCTTCTACCGGAATAAATCGGAGTGCTGCCGAATTGATGCAGTAGCGGAGACCTCCAAGTTCAGTTGGACCGTCATCAAAGATGTGGCCAAGATGACTGTCCGCATTCGCAGAACGGACTTCTGTCCGCGTCATGCCATGCGTCGTATCGAGTTCGACTTCCATCTTGTCCTCGGAAATCGGTTTAGCGAAACTCGGCCATCCGCAGTTTGAATTAAACTTGTCTTTCGACGTAAAGAGCGGTGTCCCGTCGACGATATCAACGTAAAGACCCGGTCGCTCCTCATCCCAGTATTCATTGCGGAAAGCGGGCTCTGTCCCGTTCTCCTGCGTAACTTTATACTGGATCGGTGTCAGGCGTTGTTTCAACTCCTGCTCCTTGCCTTGATCTTTCCAGGCTTCTTTGACGAATTTGGCACGTCCCGATCCGACACTGTACATCTGATAACGGAACGGATTTTTTTTGTAATAATCCTGATGGTACTCCTCTGCCGGCCAGAACGGTTTGGCCGGACGGATATCAACAGCTACCGGACGCGAGAAACGACCTGACGCATCAAGCGCCGCTTTCGAACGTTCTGCCGCCTGTTTTTGATCTTCATCGACATAAAAGATGGCCGGTTCGTAAGACTGACCGCGGTCGTTGAACTGTCCTCCGCCATCCGTCGGATCAATTTGCCGCCAAAAAATTTCAAGCAACTCATCATATGTGATGACCGACGGATCATACGTGACTTCCACCGCTTCTAAATGTCCTGTCGTTTCAGAACAGACCTCTTTATAAGTCGGGTTTTCTGTATGACCACCTGTATAACCGGAAATGACTTGTTCGACACCATCATATTTATGAAATGGCTTAACCATGCACCAGAAACAGCCACCTGCGAATATTGCTTTTGCCATCTAGCTTCCCCTCCTCTGTATAGGTCTATTTTAACGCGTTCCGTGCGGCTACCCTACTATCTTGCTCAGTCAATCTTCGGGATTCGCTTTTAAGCGGCGCATGACAAAATAAATCGCCGCAAACACTAAAATCAATCCACCGAACGAATACCACATGTTATTCATGCGGTAGAGCATCTGATAGATCGCTAACGTCACAAGTAAAATCGCAATCGGGATGAATGCCCGTTTAAAGTGATACCAATAGTTCACTGAGTTCGCCTCCATTTTTCTTTTATCTTAATCGATTTCTCACCGTTTGATACGTTTTCCAAATGATTTCTTTTTCAGAAGGCAATAAAAAAATCGACTCCGTTTAAAACGGAATCGACTTTTCACTTATGGACGCGGATGCTCCGGGAATTCCATTTCTTCATAAGGAACGACCGATGTCCGATTTTTAAATTTATGACCTAACCAAAATGCAAGGAATAACGGGATACCGACATATGTTGCGGCAATTCCCACCCAGTCAATTTGATCCGCGAGGAACGCGGCGTAGTTTTGACCGACGATGACGAGAAAACAAAGTCCGAACGCAAAGAGCGGTCCAAACGGGAAAGCAGGTGCCACGTACGGTAAATCACTGAGCGAATGACCTTGTGCCAGGAATCCTTTACGGAAACGGTAATGGCTGATTGCGATACCGAGCCATGCGATGAAACCGGTCATCCCTGATGCATTCAACAGCCACAGATATACTTGACCGCCGAACATCGATGTCAGGAAGCAAAGTGCTCCGATGGCACCTGTTGCGAGCAAGGCATTACGGGGAACACCATTTTTTGAGACTTGTGCGAACAATTTCGGTGCATCACCTTGGCGGGCCAACGTATACAGCATCCGTGTCGACGCATACATACCGGAGTTTCCTGCCGATAAGACAGACGTCAGGATAACAGCGTTCATCAATGCTGCCGAGAACGCAAGACCGGCTTTTTCAAAGACAAGTGTAAACGGACTGACCGCTACATCGGTAATATCATTCGAAACAAGGTTCGGGCTTGTGTACGGAATCAACATTCCGATGACGAAAATCGCAAACACATAAAATAGAAGAATCCGCCAAAAGACTTGTTTCACAGCTTTCGGAACGTTTTTCTTCGGATCTTCGGATTCACCTGCCGCGATTCCGACAAGTTCTGTTCCTTGGAAACTGAAACCGGCAACCAGGATGATACCGATGACGGCCGGGATGCCTCCGACGAACGGCGCATCACCTAATGCAAAGTTTTTAAAGCCGACCGGTGCTTCTGATGTGAAGACACCGAAGATCATGGCGACTCCGACGATCAGGAAGATGATGACTGTGACGACCTTGATCATCGCGAACCAGTATTCGGCTTCACCGAATCCTTTAACGGAGAAATAGTTTAAACCAATCATCAGTAATAAGAAGATGGCGCTGAAATAAAAACCTGGAACATCCGGAAACCAGTAACTCATGACGATTTGCGCCGCAACGAGTTCTACGGCGATCGTGACTGCCCAGTTGTACCAGTAGTTCCAGCCTAATGCAAAACCAAACGACGGGTCGACGAATTTCGCGCCGTAGGTCGAGAATGAACCGGCGACCGGCATGTACGCTGCCATCTCACCAAGACTTGTCATCAGGAAATACACCATGAGTCCGACGACAGCATAGGACAACAATGCACCGCCCGGACCGGCCGCAGCGACGGATGCACCGGAGGCAATGAATAGACCGGTTCCGATTGCACCGCCAATCGCGATCATCGACATGTGGCGGGCTTGCAGACCGCGTTTTAGTCCTTCTTCGGTTGAATCGAGTTTTCTTTGGGGTTGTAAAGTATTCATCTCATTCGCTTCTCTCTTTTTTAAATTTTTGAGAGGACACTTTTTGAAAAAAAACAAAAAGCGCCCTCATCTTCCAGAAGGAAGATGAGAACGCAACATAGTAAAAGGATGCGCCCCATTCTACCGTCGTGAAAGATAGCTCCCCACAAGTCATGCCTGACCTGTGACAGTATTAGACCTGTTCGATCTAATCCCAATCGATCATCTTCAAAGCGATGATTGATTTCGGCAATTCTTCCTTTTCAATCACCTCATCTGCCGCTTGACGACATCCGTGACTGTACTTATAAGAACTGCAACCTCCATCCCACTGGTTGAGTGAGAACTAATTAAGTTAGTTATAGTTTCGTTATTACCTCGTCATGTTACACAAAACGTCTTTAAATTGTCAATTCTTTTTTTGAAATGTCCGCTATTCGTGGTAAAATTCCGTAATTTTTAGTACACTAAATTATAGAAGTTAACCGAGAGAAAGGATGTTGCTTGAATGCCACAAGAACGTGATCAACTGACTTATCGATTAGAGGAACAAATGCGGATCATTCTCCGGACATTGCGCCGTGAACTCAACCGACTGTTTGAAGGGACCGCCACGCGAAGTGAATTTTTCATTTTACGCAGTCTGTCCGAAAATGGTCCCCAACGTCCGACTCTACTCGCAGAGCAGTTTGAGCTTGCGACAAGTCAGGTAACAGCTTTGACTGATCGTTTGTACAAAGCCGGATTCGTCACGCGGACGCGTTCGACGGATGACAGAAGATCGATTGTTTTAGCACTGACGGACGAAGGAGAAGCCGCTTTCCGCGAACTTGAAGTCGTCCGCCGGAAATATCTCCAAGAGCGTTTCGGCACCCTGACGGAAGAAGAGCTGAATGCGATGGTTCTCGTCTTCGATAAGATCCTCTTAACGATGGATGAAGAAGCGATTTCTTCCTAAAAATTACTTTCAAAAAAATATTTATTTTTTTCTCCGACAAAGTTCACTTGACTGTGTACTTTGTCTTTTTTATTGACTTTAGCATCTTTCGCTAAACATTTTTCCATTTCTTGCCGTTAGTAAAATGGGTATACTGGAACTATCTTATTGGAAATGCGTTTACGAGGAGCTGGGAGGATTTGTTGTCCATCATGAATAATTTCATCATCAATTTTTGTCTACTGTTTACAACGATTACTCTTTTGTTTCTTCCTTTTCGAAATCACCCGCGGATTACACCGAACACGAATCTGAACGTTCGACTCGTTTTAGGTGGTCTCGCCGGTCTGATTTCTGTCCTTCTAATGTTCAACAGCATCCAGATTGATATTGCCCGGGTCGACTTACGAATTGTCCCCGTTGTCATCGCCATGATGTTCGGCGGATTACCGAGTGCCCTCGTCACCGGTGCGATGATTATCGTGACACGTTTTATACTGACACCGGTCGAACAAATGGATGCCGCTGTCGTGTCAACAATCGTCATCGGAGTGTTCATCCTGACGATTGCTGTCGTTCGCCGCTACATCCGGATGACCTTCTGGAACTTTGAACTGATGATCGGCATCGGTATCGTCTATTCGTTACCGGCCATCTACCTGTTGACGAACAGTTGGGCGACCTTCATCGAAATCTCGCTGGCTTACATATTCTTTAACCTGATTGCCGGTTTCGTGACCTATCGTTTGTTGACGGAATTACGACGACATTTTGAAAATATCCAGTACCAGCAAAAGCTCGCCATGACGGATGCCTTGACAGGACTCGCCAACCGCCGCCGGCTGGATGATTCCCTGTCGCTCGTTGGTTCAGCGGAAGAAGGCTACTCTCTTATCTTGATTGACATTGATTTCTTTAAGCACGTCAACGATACATATGGTCATGACGCCGGTGACGATGTCTTACGGCAACTCGGGACGACGTTAGCCTCACTGGCACGACCGGATGATCTGGTCGGACGTTACGGCGGTGAAGAATTTTTAATCATTCTCCCGAACACCTCACTCGCCGATGCGAAGAGCATCGCGGAACTTGCCCGGACGACCGTTGCCCGAAATCTGTTCCCGACGACAGCCGTCCCTGATCTGCAGATTACGATTTCTCTCGGCATCGCGCACTCGAGCAGCTCGCACACGTCTCTTGAAGCCTTACAGCAGGCAGATAAAGCGCTGTATCACTCGAAGGACAGTGGACGCAACCGGAGCACGACCTATACCAAACAATTGCAACTCGAACAGGCCTGATTCCCGCCCTTTCCCGTCATCCGGTGAAAGGGCGGTTTTTTGATATCACTTTAAGTCGATTGTTCCGGAAAACCGATGCTCTTGACTGTTCCGAAAACAATCATCCGACTGAGTTGATCTGCCATGTAGGCCGCCGAATAAGGACGACCGTTTCGTAACCAGGAAATCAGTAGCCCGAGCTGTCCGCCGATCACGTAATTCAACAATAAATCACGATCGACCAGTTGGGTTTCCGTTACCGTGTGCGCTTCGAACACCTGCTGATAATTTTCCTTTAACGTATCGAGAAAACGCGAGATGAACGTTTTGACCGGACCGTTCAGCAACATCGTCCGGTAAAATTGTTCATGTTGTTCAATATGGATGAACAGTCGTTCGAAGTAACGGCTGACCCGATCGAGCGACGGAGCAGCCGGTGCTCCGGTTCCCTGAATCCGGATTGCTTCCATCAGAAGCCGCATATGATCGTCTACAATCTGATTCATCAAATCATATTTATCCGTAAAGTGCGCATAGAAGGTCGATCGATTGACCGCCGCTCCGTCCGTTAACATCTTGACGGTAATCGTCGAAAAAGGATGACGGTCCAGCAAACGAAATAATTCTTTTGTAATACGGTCACGTGACCGCTTTGGTCGTGGATCTTGTCCTGAATTCATCTTCTAGAACCACCTTTTTTTGATATTGTATCCGTTCTCATTGACTTTTCCAACACTTTGTCGGAAATTGTCGGTTGTATGTTGATTCCTTCTCCATATAATTAACTATATTAACTACTCCTCCCCCAGAGGAGTATTTTTTCTATTCATATGACTGGGGAATTCAGAGTACAGAGAAGAAAGGATGCATTTCATATCATGAACATGAAAAAAGTATTATTGATTAACATTTTGACACTGGTTGTTTTAATCGGTGGAGGCGCGATCGGCTACTACTATTACGATCAAGCGACAAGTTACGTGAAAACAGACAATGCCAAGATTGACGGAAAAATGATTACCATCGCAAGTCCCGGTGCCGGTAAGCTGACGGACTGGACAGCCAAAACAGGTCAAACGCTCGACAGTGACGCGACACTCGGTCATGTCATGATGGCGCAAGCGGGGCAAAAACCGGTCAGTACAGCGGTCTCTATGCCAACAAAAGCAACAGTCGTTCAGTCGATGGCGACAGAAAACGGCGTTGTCGGAGCAGGAACACCGCTCGCTTACGGTTTTAACTTAAATGAGCTTTGGGTAACAGCGAACGTCGAAGAAACCGACATTGATGAAGTCAAAGTCGGACAGACTGTCGATGTTTACGTGGACAGCTATCCGGACACGACGTTATCCGGTGAAGTCGAACAAATCGGTATGACAACGGCTGGAACATTTTCGATGATGCCGTCTTCAAACGGAACTGCCAACTACACGAAAGTTGCGCAAGTCATTCCGGTCAAAGTCTCACTGTCACAAGAAAAATCACTCGACATTCGACCTGGTATGAATGTGACCGTCCGCATTCATAAGGATTAAGGAGGGACGTCTATGTCTACGACCTTCCTCTTCGGATACATCGCTTTTATGGTTGTCACGATCATCGGTGTCAACCTGATTGCACGGCGTTCACGTCCGGCCCGTCTGGCGGGTGCTGCCGATGCCCCTGCGCCTCTCGATGAGGTGCAACTCAACAATCCGGACAGCGCTCCGATGCCTGCACCGCAAGTAAAAACGCAGGAGCGGGCGCCGCTCGCGACTGCAGATATCAGTATTCCAAAAGTCTTGACGGTACTTTTGATCGGAATGTTCATCGCGATTTTGAATCAGACATTGATCAATGTCGCGTTGCCCGTCCTAATCAATGATTTTAACGTCTCGACTTCGACGGCACAATGGTTGACGACCGGGTTCATGCTCGTCAACGGTATCCTGATTCCCATCAGTGCCTTTTTGATGCGGAGTTATACGTTCCGCCAATTGTTCCTCGTTTCCATGACACTGTTCTTCTTCGGATCAATCATCTGTTCGATGGCGATGAACTTCCCCGTCATGATGATCGGACGTGTCGTTCAGGCAGCCGGTGCCGGTATTTTAATGCCGCTCGGTTCCAATGTCTTCATGACTTTGTTCCCGCCTCATAAACGCGGCGCGGCGATGGGGATGCTCGGAATCGCGATGATTCTTGCTCCTGCAGTCGGTCCGACGATTACCGGTTATGTCATTCAGAATTATGATTGGCATGTCATGTTTTACGGAATGGCCTTTTTCGGTCTTTTGACACTCTTACTCGGTGTCGCCTGGTTTAAACTCGTTCAGCCTTTATCAAAACCGAAGTTTGACGCACTCGGTGTTGTTTTCAGTACGATCGGCTTCGGAAGCCTGTTGTACGGATTCAGTGAAGCCGGTAATGACGGTTGGGACAGCCCGCTCGTCATCAGCACGATTCTGATCGGTATTTTAGGGATCGCAGCGTTTGCGCTCCGCGAGCTTTCCATGGATGATCCGATGTTAAATATCCGGGTCTTGAAAGTACCGGAGTTTTCGTTCACTTTATTCATCAACATCATCGTCACGATGGCTTTGTTCGGCGGGATGCTCCTGCTTCCGATTTACTTGCAGAGTATTCGCGGTTTCTCACCGATTGATTCCGGTCTCTTGCTGTTACCCGGATCACTGATTATGGGAATCACGGGTCCGATCGCCGGTCGACTGTTTGACCGCTTCGGTATCCGGCCGCTCGCTATTTTCGGTTTGACGTTAATGACCTACGGTACGTGGGAACTGACACAACTCGATATGAATACCTCATATAATTCGATCATGGGTATCTATATGCTCCGGTCGTTCGGAATGGCTTTCATCATGATGCCGATCATGACAGCCGGGATGAATGCCTTGCCGATGAAAATGATTCCACACGGGAATGCAACACAAAATACGTTGCGTCAGGTCGCCGGTTCAATCGGAACAGCGATTCTCGTCACGGTCATGACACGTCAAACGACAGCTCACCTGGCAGATGACGCCAACCAGTTTACGACACTTGATCCGACCCTTTCACAGCATTTAAATGAGCTGGGACAACAGCTCGGCAGTTCGCAAGCCGCTTCCGTCAGCTGGATAACGCAGTTGACGAAACAAGCGACGATCAGCGGAATCACGGATGCGTTTTGGGTTGCGACCGTCTTGTCTGCACTCGCCCTGATCTTGTCATTTTTCCTGCACGGAAAAAAAGAACCGAATCTCGATTAAGGCTTTTCCTGAACCCGTTGGCGGCACATCGTCAACGGGTTTTTAGTTGTTTGCCTTTGCACTTCTTTCCTAAAATCGCTACACTAGGGTCATTGAGTTTCATATCTAAAAGGAGATGCTTTATGGTTGCCTTTCTGCAATTTTATGCGTTCATCTTTGCCTGCTGTTTCGCCTGGCAAGTCGGACGCCCTTCATCCTGGTCTCAAAAGGTCACACGTGCCTTTTTGATCAGTATCAACAGTCTATTCATCTTTTTCCGTGCGTCCGTCTCCATCTTCCTGTTGATCGGACCGTTACTGCTCGTTTCTTATGTCTTATTTCCACACTTATTATACTTCGCAGGACCTTTGTCCATCATCATCAGCATATTGGTGATCGGTCTGCTGGATCGTCTCGTCAGCTTCGTGATTTTGCCGATTATCCGGTCGTTTTTCCTGAAGAAAAACCGGATGATGCCGCAATTACTGGAAGCTGCCCTTTATACTTTCTCGATGGGCGTGCTTCTTTTTGTGAACTTAACGGTCGTGCCCGGCGTCCAGATTAATATCATGATAGCTGTATTCTTTGGCTTCACGCTCTATTTCGCACATTACTTGTTCGCCTTATTCCGAATTCGTCAACTCAAGAAAAAAATCGCTGCTTCACCCGACAAACGCTGATTCGAACCAGCGTTTTTTTAATTAACCGTTGACAATGATAATCGTTATCAATTATATTCTAAGAGTACTTACGTCAGGAGATGATCACCATGAACACCCGACAACTGATTTTAGAACGACGATCCGTCCGTGCCTACACCGATCAGCCGGTTCCAAATGAAATGATTGAAGAAATTCTCGAAGCCGCCATCTATGCTCCGACTCATAAATTGCGTGAACCTTGGCGATTTGTCCTCGCTAACGAAGAAAGCCAAGAGCGGTATGTCGACCAATTGATGACGCTGCTTGCCAAGCGGGGACAGCTGGATCAAAAAACAGACGAACAACGCCAGATGATGCGTCAAAAATTTGCAGATGTTCCTGTTTATTTGACCGTTTTATATGAAGTAAAAGGAACAGAGGATCAGCAGATGGAAGATCTGCTCGCGACTGCCGCCATGATCCAAAACGTCCAGCTTCTCGCGACTGAACTGGGTCTCGGCTGTTGCTGGAAAAGCGGAAAACATTGGTTCACGGATGAATATGCTGAAATGATCGGCGCTTCCGAAAATGAACGTGTCGCAGGAATCATCCAATTCGGATGGCCCGCCTTAATTCCTCCGCTGAAAAAAAGAACGGCAGCACGTGACAAGTTAACGCACTTCTAAACCGGTGCGCATTCTGCGGACTACCCCTGTCCGCGCCAATCAAGCCCCATCATAATAGTTAAAGCGTCCTTCTTTTCATTCCCTCCCCAAACGGAATCGTAAAAGACGGACGCTTTTTTTGATGTCTGATTCTAAACGACAAAACAGAGCTGACTCAAAAAGAATCACTTGTTCTTTCACACCCTTTCCTCAGGCGAGACACAAGCCAGTTTTCCTGCCTCCTTCAGGTAGGAAACCGGGTCTTGTTTGTCTCTGACAGCGCATAAATGCACTTTTCCTGTAGGAGTGGCGTGAAGAAGTGATTCTTTTGTTAAACGAGATAAGAGGGGCAGATTGATAATCTGCCCCCCTTATCTTTTCAGAGACTGACGTTTGAGTCAGTTTCGTTTTGTTTAGACATGCTTCGATTCGCTCAAACGGTCTTCCGTTCTTCTGGACGCATCGGTGCATCCGGGAGCGCTCCCGTCAATATATGATTGACGATCCGTTTTGTCGCCAGTCCGTCTTGATACGTAAAGAACCGTGCCGCGAAATCTTCAATCTGTTCCGGTTCGAACTGACCTGCCTTGATCCAGGAAATGACGTCATTGAATGACGAAACAATCGGTCCCGGTACAAAGGATTCGTATGGGAAGTAAAAATCACGTTCTTCCTTATACGCGTTCAAATCGTTCACGAGGAAGATGATTGGTTTTTTCAGTAAAGCAAATTCAAAAATAACGGAAGAATAATCGGTCACTAAAATATCCGCTACCTGCATCAAGTCATTGATATCCGGATAATCCGTCATATCAATGATTTGGTTTGAAAATTCTGCCGGTACGACCGGACGGTTCAAGACAAACGGATGCATCCGTAACAGCAGGATATGATCCGGTCCCAACTGTTCACGAAACTGCTGGAAATCCAGTTCCTGATCGTAATGCGCTGTCGTTTGTCCATTTCCTCGGAATGTCGGTGCCAGTAAAATCAGCTTTTTCGACCGCCACTCCGGATACCGGTCATAGAGTTTATGCTCAATCTGAACTTGCCGCTCCCGGTTCAGTAACTGATCGGTCCGCGGAACACCCAGCGGATGGATCCGGGTAGAATCCATCCCAAATGCTTCAGCAAACGGTCCAATGCAGGCTTCTCCGGAAACATACACTTTCGAATAGTTCCGGTGGATCGCCACCATCTTCAAGTAATCGTCATCCGGTGAATAGGACTTATCGAGGACGCTGTAGCCGAACTTCTTGAAGGCGCCGCAGGCATGCCACAACTGAATGACTTCCGTCCCCTTGCGCAACTTCGAGACATAGACCGGATAGTAATAGTCATCAATGATGAAGTACCGGGCCGTCGCCAGTTCGTATGTCGCCCGCATCATATGAAAGACGTATTTGATTTGTCCGATCAGATTTTGTGGAAAACGTTTCAATAAAAAGACATATTGAAAACCGAGTTCACGACTTTCAAGTTCATCATAAACGGCGCGAAAGTTATCGACGAGCTTATCCGAACGATAGGTCGCAAAGACGACTTTTTTTGTCTGTACCGGAAAGAACTTCGAGATCCAATACGTCACGACAAGCAAATAGTGGACTGTTCGCCGCTGAATCAAACGTAATTTCTGTTTCATAACGTGATCCCTTCTCTTTCCGCTTTCATTCTTACATGCACCATTCCATGACGGTTTTACCGAAACGATTCGTCAAATCACTTTCAAATGCTTGATGAATATCTTCGATTTGTCGAATCTGGAAAACACCGGACACGAGATTCGACAAATAGGCCGGAATATCCGGATACATTTGATACAATTCCATCGTCCGTGCAAAATCAGCCGGTGTACTCCGGCTTGATCCGTAGACACGTAATCCTTTTTCAAGAATCATCCGCGTATTGACGGAAACCGGGTCTTCAGAAACGCCGAGCAGTGCCATCGTTCCTTCTGGAATGATGTAATCAATCATTTGATTGATCGCATACTGACTGCCGATTCCACCGACACATTCGAATCCGTGATTAAATGATACGCCGTCCGGAATTTGATCGATATGATACGTCTCATCAGCAAACGAGAAGTAATCGAGCTTCGATTGCGTTTTTCCGAAGACAAGCAATTTCGCTTCCGGATACAGTTTGCGTAACATCAGTGCTGTGATGAATCCGAGGTTCCCGTCTCCCCAGACACCGAATGTTTCACGGCGGCTGTGGGCAATCTGATCAAAACGTGTCATGGCATGAACAGATACACTGACCAGTTCCGTGAAGGCTGCGACTTCCGGATCAAGATCAGCCGGTACTTCGACAAGACGATCGGACTGAATGAAGACGTAATCCTGCATATATCCGTCATACCCGCTCGAGCGGAAACGGCTTGTCCGCAGATAGTTTTCCCCGATGATGTCATCTGTTTCCGACGGTGTGTTCGGAACCATCGCGACCAACGTGCCGATTTTAAACGTTCCGGACGGGTCATGCACCACTTTCCCGATGCCTTCATGAATCATCGCCATCGGTAACTTCTTCGCCAATACTTCCGCACTGCGGCTGCCCGTAAAGTAACGTTGATCCGCGTGACAAATCGATAGATACGTCGGACGAACGACGACCCGGCCTGAATTGAGTGACCGTTCGTCGTACGTCACCTCGATTTGGCGTGGCGCCACGAGTTGATAGACTTGGTTAATCATTGGTGAATCCGCTCCTTCAAAATAGCATTGGCGATGCGAAGATCGTACGGCGTCGTTACTTTAATGTTGAACAACTCACCTGTGACGAGAGCCACCGCTTCCCCTTTAAGCAAGAGAATCTTACAGGCATCCGTCAAAATTGCCCGCTCATCGCTTGATAATGCTTCGTAATGATTTTTGAGTTTTGTGATTTGGAAACTTTGCGGCGTCTGTCCTTGATACATTTGATCGCGGACCGGAATATCGGAAATCGTTTTTCCGTCCGTTGAAGCGACGATCGTATCAATCGCCGAGATGACGGTATCACATGCTCCGTATTCGAGTGCCGTTGAAATGTTTTCTTTGATGATCCGGTGTGTCAAGAACGGACGGACTGCATCGTGTGTAACGATGACGTCTTCGTCTGTCAAACCGTTTTTATTTTCGATCCAGTTGATCGCCGCCATGATGGACTCGTTGCGGTCGCTTCCGCCTGCCGTGATGACGATCCGCTCATCGGTTCCGATATATTTCTCGAGAATATCACGTGTATAATTGATCCAAGCCGTTGGGGTCACAATGATGATTTGATCAAAATCTTCGTGTAAAAGAAACTTTTCAACGGTATGCACGATAATCGGACGTTCTCCGATTGACAGGAATTGTTTAGGTCGATCGACATTCCCCATTCTCGTTCCTTTTCCGCCTGCTAAGATTGCTGCATAAATCATCTTGTATCGCAAAGGACCCATCCATAGACACTGGCGCTGCCATGGGTCACTCTGCTTCCCTCCCTTAATAAAAAAAGTTTTTTGTTTCCACTTACCAGCGATGTGGGTATGTTTAAAAAATATGATCTTTTTTCAATGACTCTATCCACCAAAAGCAAAAAAAATAGACAAAGTTCTATTTTTTTTGTTTCGTCACGATATAATGATGGGTGATTTCTAATATCACTATACTATGTTCGTGATGATTTTAAAAATCTGTCATTGTTGTGTAAATGCATTGTAATCATTTAAGCGAGGAGAGATTGTTTTGACAGAAGAAACACAGATGCCGACATTACAGGCACACGTTAACTATCTAGAACTGGCGGGAACCAAATTCCGCTTCGAGGCACGTCTTTTCGGATTAACTGATTTCCTTCAGGCCGAACAGCTACTTTTTGAGAATCCTGCTGCTCCTGAAGACACAGAAGAAACACAACCGGAAGATGGATACATCCAGTCCGAAGCACCGGCGGAACCGATTCCTTTAGAACGGGCCATCATTTTCCGCAATAAACGGAACAAGCGGACATTCATTCTCCGTTTCCCGTTCGAAGGTGACTGGACAGAAGAAACATTCAGCGGTGAGCTCGATCTCAATCACCTGACTCCGACCGGACGTCCGCTCCCAATGGGTTACTTTGATGCTTTCTTCGGAATCGTCCAAGGGAAGTCCATTTTACATGAAGCACCATTTGGAGATACACGTTCCTTGATTCCGGTCATTTATCGTGTTGACACAAAACATAGCAACGTCCTGCTCAAGCTTGAATATGAACTGGTCGTCCAGTATTCAGAATACAGCAATACCCTAGGTTTCCATTCCCTTAAGCAGGGAGAGACGAAACGTTTTATCAGCTTGATTGAAAAATTCAATAAATCAAAGAAGAAATGGCGGAAACGCGCGTTCAAATTCCGTCGTTTTACATTCAAGAGCATTTACAATGTCACGAAGTGGACGCAACCGATTCAAGACAACAAAGTTGTTTTTGCTTCCGACTCGCGAAGTGACGTCAGCGGAAACTTCGCCTATATCTTAAACGAAATCGAACGCCGAGATTTAAACCTCGACGTGAAGACGTTCTTCAAACCGAACTTACAGTCCCGCCGTGATTGGCGCGACAAATTCACGTTGCCTTACCACCTCGCGACGGCGAAAACAATTTTAGTCGATGATTTTTATCCGATGATTTATCCGCTCAACATCCGCAAAGGAAGCGACCTTGTCCAGGTCTGGCATGCTGTCGGAGCTTTCAAGACTTTCGGATACAGCCGTCTCGGCAAGCCGGGTGGTCCAAGTGCCAACTCGCTCAGCCATCGGAATTACACGAAAGCCATCGTCAGCTCGCATAACGTCGCCCGTCATTACGCGGAAGGATTCGGCTTACGGGAAGATCAAGTCATCGCAACCGGGATTCCACGGACAGACATGTTCTTTGATCAAACGTATATCGCCGACGCCAAAGAACGGATTTATGAAGAATACCCTGTTTTCAAGACCAAAAAAGTTATCATGTTCGCTCCGACTTTCCGTGGGAACGGCGCCAAAAGTGCCCATTATGACTTCAGTCAACTTGATTTGGACGCTTTATACGAAGCGTTCCATGAAGACTATGTCTTCGTCTTGAAGATGCATCCGTTCGTCCGCCGCCGGATGGAGATTCCGGAAGTATATGCGGATTTCTTCCTCGATTTGACGGACCACCGAGAAATCAACGAATTGTTGTTCGTCTCTGATATTTTGATTACCGATTATTCGTCGACTTGTTTTGAATTTTCACTGCTCGACCGTCCGATGTTATTCTTCGCCTATGATTTGGAAGATTACATCTCAAAACGCGACTTCTACTATGACTTTGAAGAATTCGTCCCGGGACCAATCGTCCGTACGTCGGAAGAATTGATTGAGCGGATCAAAAACGAAGATTTCGAGATGCAAAACGTCAAAGCCTTTGCGGAATACTTCTTCGAACACCAGGACGGAAAATCGAGCCAGCGTTTCGTCGATCAAATCATTCTTGGAGAAGACAAATGAATCCAACACCAAAACCAATGACCTTTTCTTATGATCATTGGCTCGGGAACTACAAAGTATTATTGATTTTCATGGTCGTCTTCGGCCATCTGATTGAAACGTTCCGCAATCTTGAGCAAAATGATCCGGTGCAGATGGTTTACAACATCATTTATTTACTGCATATGCCGGCGTTCATCTTCATGAGCGGATACTTTTTTAAGGAAGTCAGACCCAAACGAATCATTTCGTTTGTCGTCCTCTACTTCATCTGGCAGTCGATTCATGAAGTCTATCTCGCTTACGTCAATGAAAAAACGGTCGACGGCTTGATTGACGGGTTGCTCCATCCGCTTGTTCCGAGCTGGACGCTCTGGTATCTGCTCGGGATCATCATTTGGCAAATCGTGACGCCTGGATTCCTGGACTTGCGCTATCCGCTGTTAATCAGTATTGCGTTTGCCCTGCTGATCAATGCCAACCCGGGTTCCATCACGAACTTCCTGTCTTTACAGAAGGTCGTCAGTTTTTATCCGTTCTTTTTGATGGGCTATCTCATCAAAGAGCGGGGATGGCTCGCGGACGGACGGATTCGTGACCGGATGACGTCACCCCTCGGTCGTTTGACCGGATTGATCATTTCCTTTGCCATCGCGATCGCCATGGCCGTCTGGACGAAAAACGGATTTGATACAGTCTGGCTGTTCTACCGGGATACGTACGGTGAATTTGATGTACCGGTTCTCAAAGGTGCGTTGATCCAGCTCTTTTTATATGCGGTCAGTACCGTGATGATTTTCTCTGTGCTGATGATGGTGCCGCATCGCTCCTTCGGCGAACGGTTTGATCAAATCGGAATTCAGACGTTGGCGATTTATCTGTTGCATTCGTTCATCGTCCGGCTGTTCCGTGATTTCGTTCCGCCGTGGATCGCTGAATCACCAGTGCTATTGATCGGTTCATCCTTCTTGCTTGCGCTGTTCTTCGTCTGGATTTTATCGAGTCGTCCAATCGTTCGATTGTTCCGACCGTTGTTATCTCCAAACGTCAACTGGCTGTTTAAGAAAACACCGTAATCGTTCATTCCATAACAGTTGATACAAAGACCGACTCCAAAAAGAATTACTCGTCTTTTCACGCTCTTTCCTGTAGGAGTGGCGTGAAGCGAGTGATTCTTTTTTTGTAACGGGCGGTAAAATTGACAGGATCTTTCTCTTGAAACTAAGATAGTAAAGGTAGATTAAATAAACGCTTACACCAGCGTGTAGAAAGAAGGGATCCCATTGCAAGCGGATCAACGAAAAAAATTAACGGTTCTGATGATTAACATGTTCATTGCCGTCGGGAGCTTCGGGATCATCATTCCGATTCTGCCCGCTTACTTAGCTTCCATCGGTCAAGGTGGTACGGCAGCCGGTCTGATGATTGCGATTTTTGCCGGTGCCCAGCTCGTCATGTCACCGGTCGCCGGGAAATGGGCCGATCAATACGGTCGACGGAAGATGATCATTTACGGATTGATCGGACTGACGTTATCGATGTTCGTCTTTTATTTCTCGAACTCTGTGACGATCCTCTATATCTCACGGGCGATCGGCGGTGTCGGTGCCGCGCTGTTGATCCCTGCGATTTTTGCCTACGTCGCAGATATCACGACGATGGATCAGCGCGCAAAAGGGAACAGCTTCGTCTCTGCTGCCATGTCGCTCGGAATCGTCATCGGTCCCGGAATCGGCGGTTTCCTCGCCGAGTTTGATTTAAAATTACCGTTGCTCGTCTCCGCACTTGTCTCACTCCTTGCCGTCTTATTCAGTGTTTTACTGTTGCAGGAAAGTGATGTCCATGATGCGACGGCGATGGCACCGGATGAAGGCTCGATGTGGAAAAAGCTTGGGGCATCCTTCCATAAGCCGTACTTCGTACCGCTCGTCATCACTCTGGTCATGAGTTTCGGCTTGATGGCGTATGAGTCTGTCCTCGGGCTGTTCGTCGACAACCAGTTTGGTGCTTCACCGAAAGATATTGCAATCATGGTGACGTCGACCGGTATCATCAGCGTCATTGCCCAGATTTTTGTCGTCGATAAGTTATCACGCAGTCTCGGCGAAGGAAAAGTCCTGAATATCTTCCTGTTGATTGCGACACTCGGATTCTTGTTGTCTCTCTTGACGGCGAGTTACGGTGGATTCTTCGCTGTCACACTGGTCATTTTCCTCGCGACTTCGATCTTACGTCCGGTTCTGAATACGATGATTTCAAAACTGGCCGGTAACGAGCAGGGATTTGCGATGGGGATGAACAATGCCTACATGAGCATCGGGAACGTCCTCGGTCCGACCCTGGCCGGTCTGTTATACGATGTCAACATTCTGTATCCATTCATGCTTGGACTCGTTTTCCTTGCCGTGACATTGGTCGGCTCTGTCGTTTGGCAACGCCGTCAGTCTCGTTTAATTAAAAAGATTGAACAGACATCTTGATTCAGATGTCTTAAAAAAAGCAGGCGGTCGCCCGATTAAATAATCGGATGGCCTCCTGCTTTTTTCATCTGGTAGAGAAATATCAGCCGTGCAATGTCGTCCGGTCCCACCAAAGCACCTGCAGGAAGCGGAGCGTTTTAACAAGCGTTTCGACGACCAACAGGACGAGTAAAAAGGCCGTCATCCGTAAATCCAGTACATGATTCAAAACCAATCCAAATAAAAGGGTCGTCACAAAAACACGCCGCGTCAGTTCAAATGAAGACACTTCGAACGTCGTGACGATACTGAGTCCGATACTGTATACTAATAAGCCAATCAAAATGCTGACGGGAACAGTTTCCACTGTATAGTCCACCAACAGATACATACTTATAATCAATCCGATCAAAGCCGCCCAGTACGTGTAACGCATATATGTTCCTCCCTTTTAATCCCATCATAGCAAATTCTGAATCCTCCATTTTCAGTGCCACGAAACAGGCAAATGGAAAACTAAAAATCCGTTCATCCGTACTGTTTTTGATGAGCTTTCTTTAACTTCAAGTACTCTTCATCCGCCCGGATTAAATCCCATTTTTCCTGAAAGATTTCTGCCGATTTTGCTTTTTCCGGATCAATTTCCCGTTCGTTCAACTCACCCGTCTCTTTATTTTTGTACTTACGTCCGCCTTTATAATTCGTATACCGGCGCGCCCGCGTATGTCCCATTTGGATGAACTTCCGCGCCATATCCATTCCGACGAAGTCTCCGGCCTCTTTATAGTCGAGATACATCTGATAGATTTTTTCGGAAGATTCTTTGGCAATTTCCGGTGTCTTGAACCGCCAATGCGGCAAGATTTCCCCTTTATACGGTTCGACGAGCAACACACCCTGTTCGCCCCGTCCGACCCGGTATTTTTCCGGTTCCTTCCGAAAATCGGTTGTCTTAAAATCAAGATCGTAATCAAATGCCATGTGCAGCGCCCCCTTCTCCTACAGGTTTCCCGGGAACGAGCTTCTTTAACCGTGTTCGTACAGTCCGGTCGTATACACAGCGGTTAAGGTTTTGGCGATTTCTTCGATTGACGCGGTCGTCTCTTCACGGACGACTTCGAACAGATACATTTCATTGGCAAAAAACCAGCCGCGGGCAACCAGTGCCGGATTTAAGTCCGGACGTGCCAATCCGGTCCTCTGCGCATAGCGGATATCGCGGCTGATCCGTTCAATGAACCGCTCGCGAATCTGTTTCCACTTCGTCCGGATGACATAGGAAATGCCAATCGCCTGCTCGACGATCCGCAGCATCTCCCGCTCCTGCTCAGCCAACTGTAAAAAGGCCGTTGCCTGTTGCTCGATTTGTTTTTGAGCCTCTTCAGCCGTACCCGGCTCAAACGGCTGTTCCGCCACTTGGTGGAAACGGTCCATCACGTCTTCCATCAACACAATCAGCAGTTCATCTTTCCCTTCAAAGTGAACGTATGCCGTTCCATATCCGACACCCGCCCGTTTGATGATTTGCGAAATCGTCGTCGTCTGAAAGTCATTTTCAAGAAAGACTTGCCGGGCTGCGACCAATAACTTTTCCCGCGTCCGGACTGTCCGCAAATGCCGTTTGTCCACTTTGGATTCATCTGATTTCATCGTCATCGACCGCCTCTCCTGATTCTCTATCCGATAATATTGACACAGTGTCAATTTGTTTGCTACGCTTTTCTCAAAATTGATTACTGATTCATTTAAGGAGGAACGGACATGACATTGACCGCACCACGCAAGCACGCCATCGAACAGGATCAACAGGATGCACTCGCTCCGTACCGGAACGAATTTTATCTGCAGGAAGGTTCGATTTATATGGACGGCAACTCGCTTGGTCTGTTGTCGAAACGGGCGGAAGCGACGTTACTCGAATCGCTCGCCGATTGGCGGGAACTCGGAATTGACGGATGGATGAAGGGCCGGCATCCATGGTTCGATCTGTCGGAAAAACTGGCTTCCTTAAACGCCCCGCTCGTCGGCGGCCGTGCGGACGAAGTCATGGTGACTGGTTCGACGACGGTCAATCTGCATCAACTCGTCGCAACCTTTTTTGCACCAAGCGGAACACGGACGAAGATTTTAGCCGACAGTTTGACGTTCCCGTCCGATATTTATGCGCTCCAGAGTCAACTCCGGTTGCGCGGACTTGATCCGGCGGAACATCTCGTTCAGGTCGAAAGCCGCGACGGACGGTTTCTCGATGAAGCCGATATCATCGCTGCGATGACGGATGACATTGCCTTGATCGTCCTGCCGACCGTCCTGTACCGGAGCGGTCAGATTTTAGATATGGAATGGCTGACCCGGGAAGCGCACGCACGCGGAATTCTGATCGGCTTTGACGGGTGTCATTCCGTCGGCGCGATTCCCCATGCGTTTCACGATTGGGGCGTCGACTTTGCTTACTGGTGCAACTACAAACACTTGAACGGCGGTCCGGGAACGGTCGGCGGTCTGTTCGTCCACGAACGGCATTTCGGTACATTACCCGGTCTGACCGGTTGGTTCGGTTCCCGCAAAGACAAGCAGTTTGACATGAACCATACGATGACACCGGCTGAAAACGCGGCGGCCTTCCAGATCGGAACACCCCACGTCTTGAGCCTCGCACCGCAAATCGGAGCGCTCGAACTGTTTGCAGAAGTCGGCATCGATGCCGTCCGGGCGAAATCCCTCGCCTTGACCGACTACATGATGACGCTTGTCGATCAGGAACTGACAGCATACGGTTTCGTCATCGGCAATCCGCGTGACGCGAAACGACGCGGTGCCCACCTGAGTCTTGAACATCCGGAAGCCGCGCGGATCTGCAAAGCGCTGAAAGCCCATCACGTCATTCCTGATTTCCGGGCACCGAATATTGTCCGCCTGGCACCCGTTGCCTTGTATAATAGTTTTGAAGACGTCTATGAAGTCGTTTCGATTTTGAAAACAATCATGGATGAAAAACAGTACGAACAATTCAAGAACGAACGCGAAGTCGTCGCGTAAGGAGGCATTATGAAAGAACATCCTACTGAATTACGGCGTGATTTAAAAACACGCCAACTGACGATGATTGCGATGGGCTGTGCGATTGGAACAGGACTTTTCCTCGGAAGCGGTCTCGCCATCAGTCTGGCCGGACCAAGTGTTCTTGTCAGTTACGCCATCGGAGCGTTCATCGTCCTGCTGTTGATGGGATGTCTCGCGGAAATGACCGTTGCCCATCCGACGTCCGGCTCATTCGGAACGATTGCGGAGAAGTACATCGGTCCTTATGCCGGTTTCCTCGTCCGTTATTCTTACTGGGTCGCGAATGTCCTCGCGATCGGCGTCGAAGTCAGCGCCATTGCCATCTACATGAAATACTGGTTCCCGGATGTGCCCGGATACATTTGGATTTTCGTTTTCGCAGCGGCGTTAATTTATATTAATGCCACGACCGTCAATACGTTTGCGACATTCGAATATTGGTTCTCCGTCATTAAAATCAGTGCCATCCTGATGTTCATGATTCTCGGCGCGTACTTAGTCTTCGGCAGCAGCTCACCGGAGATTGGTCCGCAAAACTTTACGAATGACGGCGGCTTCATGCCGTTCGGATTCTCCGGTCTCTGGATCGCCGTCTTCATCTCATTGTTCAGTTTCCTCGGGACCGAATTGATTGCCGTGACAGCCGGTGAAGCAAAAGATCCGGATGTCGCAGTGCCGAAAGCACTGAAGGCAACCGTCTTCCGTCTGTCGACGTTTTATGTCATCACGATTGCCTTGATGCTGATGATCGTTCCGTGGCAACAGGCCGGCGGTGTCGATGAAAGTCCGTTCGTGAAAGTCATGGAAATGTTGTCGATTCCCGGTGCAGCCGGCATCATGAACTTCATCATCCTGACGGCCGCCTTATCGGCGATGAACAGCCAGCTCTATGCTTCGACGCGGATGATGTATTCGTTGTCGAAAGCTACCTATGCCCCGCGGATATTCAGCCGCTTGAATGCGAAAGGCGTACCGCTGTTTGCCCTGGCTGTTTCGACACTCGGGATTTTCCTCGCTGCCGTCATCAGCAGCCAATCGAGTGTCTCATATCCGTTCATGATGGGGATTTCGATGTTCGGTGCCATCTTCACCTGGTTCATGATTTTCATTTCCCATCTCTACTTCCGGAAAGCCTGGGAACGGGACGGCGGACGAAAACTGCCGGTCCGGATGATGGGTTATCCGTATTTGACGGCGCTCGGTGCGCTCTTGTTGTTTGCGCTTGTCATCACGACCTGGTTTACTGATTTCCAGATTGTCCTGAAGTTCGGTATCCCATGGTTGATTTTCCTGACAATCGCCTATGTTTTTTGGAAACGAAATAATCCGCCGCAAGCGGATCAGACAAACCGTTCACAATCACTTTGACGTAAAGGGGATCGAGTGGCATGAAACAGACGGACGCGACACAGATTGAGGAGTCGATTCAAACCGACTTTAAAAAAGACATGTCTTACGGGGATTATTTACAGCTGGACTCACTTTTGACGAGCCAACAACGGTTATCGGATCACCATGACGAAATGTTGTTTATCGTCATTCATCAAACAAGTGAACTCTGGATGAAACTGATTTTGCATGAGATGACGGCTGCCATTCAGGCAATCGCCGATGATCAACTCGAACGGTCGTTTAAGATGCTCGCCCGTGTCTCAAAAATTCAACAACAGCTGATCCAGTCGTGGAGCGTCCTGTCGACACTGACACCGGCCGAATATCTCGAATTCCGGGACTCGCTTGGACATTCCTCCGGGTTCCAGTCTTATCAGAACCGGCAAATCGAATTTTCGCTTGGCTTTAAAAATGCTCAGATGTTACGGGTCTACGAACATGAAACGGCGCTGTTTGCTCAATTGAACGACGACTTAGAGACACCAAGTATCTATGACGAAACGGTCCGGGCGATGCATCGGCGCGGCTTACCGATTGACGAGGCGGTTCTCAACCGGGATGTCACGCAAGACTGGGAAGCCGACGCGAGTGTCGAAGCGGCCTGGGCCATCGTCTATCAGGACGTTGAACAGTACTGGGATTTATATGAACTCGGGGAAAAGCTGCTCGATATCGGCAGCCAGCAACAGATGTGGCGCTTTAACCATATGAGTACCGTCGAACGGATCATCGGTCAAAAACCGGGAACGGGCGGTTCGTCCGGCGTCAGTTATCTGCGCCGCGTGCTCGATCACCGGTTCTTCCCGGAACTGTGGTCGGTCCGGACAAAACTTTGAGGGGGAATCTTGCATGAACCGTTGGATTGATGTCTCACAGCCGTTAACCTCGTCGATTACGACATGGCCCGGCGATACGAAATTTGACTATACGATCAACTGGAGTAAAGCCGATACCGGCTCTGTCAATGTCGGGCAGGTCACGATGAGCCTGCATACCGGTACCCATATCGATGCACCGTTTCACTTTGACGACGCCGGTCAAAAAGTTATTGATTTGGATCCGGATCTTTATATCGGTCATGCCCGTGTCATTTACTTGCCCGGCCGGACTGAACTCGTCGCACGTGATCTGGAGACGTTTGATTTAACCGATGTCCGCCGGTTAATCATTAAAACGGACGGATGGGTCGATAAGTCCGTCTTTCCGGAAACAATCCCGGTGCTGACGCCAAGTCTTGCCGAACGCCTCGGTGAACTCGGGATTGAATTGATCGGACTTGATTTACCGTCCGTTGATGCAATCGACAGTAAAGAGATGGCGGCGCATCACGCGCTCGCCGCCCATGGCGTTCACATACTCGAAGGGTTGGTCCTCGATACGATCACTCCGGGTGATTATCATCTCAATGCCGTTCCGCTTCCGCTTGTCGACGGTGACGGCAGCCCGGTCCGTGCATTGATGCGACCGTATTAAAAAAAACCGACAGAACGCTCTTCCGAGAATGTTCTGTCGGTTTTCAGTTTTCCTTGACCGTTACGGGGAACAATACGTCTTCAATGCGTTGCATGATCTGTCCGAGTACTTGCAGGGACGACTTGACATCAAAATCGATATCGAGTGAATGATTGGCACCTTTGATTTGTTCCAGTACAAGGTTCGAGTTACCGCACCGTTCCAACGCTTCCGGACTGAACTGACGATCGTGGTCACCGATGACAAGTAATCCGTAATGCCGGCTGTTCGCAATCGCTTCGACGATGGCCGGATCTTTCAGTAATGGTGTCAACAGAACGACACGCGCTTCCGGAAACATCCCACGGTGCATCATTGAAACCAGCGGCACCGTCCCAAGCGATTTGGCAATGAAGTGAATCGTTTGATATGTCCGTTCCCGTAACACGTCCCTGATGACTGCTTCAATCCGCCGGCTCATCTCGGCGTCGCCCTGCTCATCTGCCATACTAAACAAATCATTCGAGACATATTGAATTTCAATCACGTTCACCCCGCGTTTTAATAACATCATCCGGCTGAAGTAAAAATACGGATGATCATAGGCATAACCGGCACCGGACAACATAAAACAGATCTCATCCGAATCGGAGTAGTAATGATTATAGGCAATCGTTTGATCTTCCAGTTGCGTCTCGCAACGGCGAATCTCCATCACGGCTCCCCCTTTATTTTTTTCCTTACTTTACCATTCCTGCAATCAACCGTCCATTTGAATTCTGTTCAATCAAAACAGCCACATCCTTCGCCGATAGAGCGTTGGATGTGGCTGTTTTTAATTCAGCGGACCAGTTGATCCGGTGTAAAGACGGATTGTTCGACTTGTTTCAAGGCATAAAAGGCACCTTGCTTGATCATTAAGTCAGCATACGTTCCGACTTCAACGACCTGCCCTTGCTCCATGACGACAATCTGATCCATCAACTCAAGACCGGCCAACCGGTGGCTGACAAGCAACAGCGTTGCGTCCGATGCACGAGCAAACAGGTGGCGTAAAATCATCTGTTCCGTCAACGCATCGACCGATGAGGTCGGCTCATCGAGCAAATAGAGCGGCGTCTGACGTAAGAAAATCCGGGCAATCGCCAGCCGTTGCTTTTCACCGCCGGACAGGTTTTCCCCTTTTTCAAGCACCCGGTCGTCGAGCTCCAGTAACGAAAGACCAACGTGTTCCAGTGCTTCGATCATTTGTTCATCCGTCGCCCCGCTGCTGGCGAGCTTCAAATTGTCACGAATCGTCCCGTAAAAGAAATGATTTTGTTGCAGAACGACATTCGACTGTTGCCATAACGCTTCCGGATTAATTTCTTTACCTGGAGTTCCTTCAATCCGGATTCCGTCTGCCGGATACATCCGCAACAACAGTTGCAACAGCGTCGATTTTCCGGAACCACTTGCTCCGACAATCGCCGTTTTACTGCCGGCAGGGAACGTCACGCTGACATCGCGTAAGACGGGACGGTCCTGTCCGGGAAACGTAAAGCTGACATGCTCCGCACGGATTTCCGGAGCCTGCATCAATGCAAACGGACGATATTCCGGTTCCGCCGTCGCTTCGACGACATCATCCAGCCGGCGTGCCGCATGACGACTGTCTTCGAAGAACCCGGGTAAAATCGCCATCGGAGCGGCATTTTCAAACACCGTCAACGAGGTCATGACCAACAAGGCGAGGAAAACGCCGTCGAGTTGTCCGTCAGCGACGAGATATGCCCCGAGTCCGAGGACAAACCAGGAAATGACCAACGTCGCCAGTGTATTCAAGGCAAGGTTCGAGACCGCATGCAGTCCGTTCCGTTTTTCTTCCGCCACGTAGCGTGCGGCGACGGCATTCAGTTCCGCTTCCTTATTGCCGAGTTGTTGATAGATCTTTAAGTCGCGATAACCTTGGAACAGTTCTGTCACTTCCGTCGACAGTTCCCCGCGTCGGGCCCGGACGGACCGGGCAAACCGCTGTTCCCGGTAGGCAAACCAGCCGGGAATGACGAATCCCGTTAAGATCAGACCAAACACAAGGACAAGCGCGACACTGAGTGAAAAGAAACTGACAAAAAAGATTGTACATAGAAAAACGAGCACCAGGATAATCGGCGGATAGACGACGCGTAAAAACGTATTTTGCAGACTTTCGACGTCCCCGACAATCCGGGCCAATAGGTCTCCGCTCCGATACTTGGCAAAGATACCCGGTGCGAGCGGTTCAAGCCGTTTATAAAACGTCGTCCGCAAGTCACTGAGGATCGTAAACGTCGCCCGGTGTGAGTAATACCGTTCGGCGTACCGGCTGACAGCCCGTGTCAGACTGGAGATTTTCTGTAGGGCAATCAGGACGGCAAGTGTCTGAATCGGCGGCAGCAGGGCCGCTTTTGAAATCAGGAAGCCGCTCGCGGCAAACAGTCCGACCGCCGTGATGCCGGCCAATACACCAAAAATAATCGAGAGCACGATGTCCCGTTTCTGGTGCAGCATCAAACGAAAAATTCCCATCAACTCTTTCATCGTGTCTCCTCCCCTCGTTGAACGGCGCGCATCATCGCATATTCCGATTCACGTCCGAGTAATTCTTCATGTGTTCCGCGGTCGACGATCCTTCCGGCTTCCAGCACGACGATTTGATCTGATTGTTCAATCGTATGCAGACGGTGGGCGACCGTGATGACGGTCGCTTCACGTCCGAGAACAGTCATCGCTTCCTGCAACACCCGTTCCGTCTTCACGTCAAGACCGGTCGTCGGTTCATCAAACAAGATGACGTTCGGCCGTTTCAGGAAGGCACGTGCCAGCGCCACGCGCTGCTTTTCCCCACCGGATAAGCCGCGTCCGCCTTCTCCGATGACCGTATCGAGTCCGTTCGGCAACTGTGCGATCAATTCGGTCAGACCGGCGTCCAATGCCGCCTGTTCAATCGCAGCGCGCGACGCTTCGCGCAATTCACCAATGGCAATATTATCCGCCAGCGTCCCGGCATAAAGATACGGATGTTGCGAGATGTAGCTGAGCTGGCTGAACCAACTTGTTTCCGTAACCGTCTGACGGTTTTGACCGTCAAGCAACAGCTGTCCGTCCTGCGGATCGGCAAGACCCGCCAGCAATTGGAGGACCGTCGATTTCCCGGCACCGCTACGCCCGATCAAGGCCACCTTTTGATACGGTTCAATCGTCAAATTCAACTGCTCCATCGCAAACCGGGCATCCCGGTAAGAAAACGCGACGTCTTTCAGTTCAATCCGCGGCGGACGGGCCGCCGGCAGTTCCGTTTGTCCGAAAGCGACATTCCGGTCGTCTTCCGTCAGTTCGGCAGCAATCTGTTTCGCGGCCGCGACACTGCCCCGACCGGTATGGAATGCGGCACCCATCTCTTTTAACGCCAGATAGTATTCCGGTGCCAGGACCAACATCAAGAAGGCCGGTACAAAGGTGATGCTTTGGAATAAAATCAATCGTAAGCTGACTTCCAGTGCAATCATCCCCATACTGAGCATCGAGATAAACTCAAGCATTAGCGACGACAAGAAGGCAAGTTTTAAGACGGTAAGCGTCGCATCCCGGAAGTCGAGGCTGCTTCGCTCGATAACATCCTGCTGCGCTTTCGCCCGCCCAAATAACTTGAGTGTCGTCAATCCCTGTAACGTATCGAGGAATGTTCCGGAAAAAGCATTCATTTTCTCGAGCTGCGTATCAGCCCGTTTTTGCGTCATAATCCCGATGACAATGTAAAACAACGGAATGAACGGCGCTGTGATCATCATGACGAGTCCCGTCACCCAGTCATAGCTGAAGGCGGCAATCAAGACCATCAGCGGAACGATTGATGTCTGAATGACTTTCGGCAGGTACTGGCTGTAGTAGCTGTCCATCTCATCAACGGAATCCAGCAGAATACTGACCTTTTGACCCGATTGCCCTTCAAGCATCGATTCGACGGAGTTTCGTGTATATTTTGCGACAAGCGCCTGGCGTAAGTCTTGTTTGACCCGTGCCGCAAGACTCGTTCCGAGGCGGCCGTTCCAGTACGTGACGCCGACTCGGAGCATCAGCATCAATAACAGGACACCTAGCAACGGCAAAACCGCAGCAAACGGATCACCCTGCAGAAAAATCCGGTCGACGATGATGACGATCAGATAAGATTGACCGATGACGGCGACGCCCATCAGGACAGCGGCCAACATCAGTTGTATAAAAATCGTACGCGGAATCGTGATGATTCCTTTGAGTGGATTCATAAGAAAACGTCCCTTCACTAAGTGTGAACGACTTTTAGTGAATATTTTCACATATCGTACACTCAGTATACCGAATCCATTCTGTTGATGCCACGGGTATGCGGTCGAAAAGGTGTGACGGTTTTGTGAGGAACCTTTTGTTGGACAATTCATTTATTCGGATGTATTGTAGACAATAGTTATCCACGATATACAGAAAGGAGAATATTTCATGCAAATGAAGACAGGTGTCGAACAATCGGTGTACGCGATGCTCTTATTGACGTTTTTACCGGAGAAAGGTGTTCTACCGGGAGAATTCATCAGTCAGCAGCTCGGGGCTTCGCCGTCCTACTTCCAAAAGTTGCTCCGAAAACTTGTGAGTGCCGATCTGCTGATTTCTGTTCCCGGTGCCAAAGGCGGCTTCCGGCTCAAAGCGTCACCGGAAACGATTCGCGTGTTTGATATCTATGAAGCAATCGAAGGCAAACAGTCGTTATATGCCTCAAGCGGCGTCTTTGAAGACTTGATGGGCATTCAAAATCAGAATATCTGTCTGTTGTCCGATCTGATGACAGAGGCGGAACAATCCTGGCAGTCGACGCTTAAACGCGAGACGATCGATTCGATCCGCCGTGAAATTTATTTGAACTGTCCGCCCGACCATCTGACAAAACTGCAAAGCTTAATCGAAGAAAAAATGATTCGCAACTAAAAGGAGAATGAACCATGACTATATCTACACTTGACCGCTATTTTGATTTATTTGATGCTTCCCGGACTGATGAAAAAGCTTTTGATGACTTGATTTCCCTGTTCTCGGACGAGATTACGTTTGTCTTAAACGGACAGGAACAGCACGGAATCGAAGCCTGGAAACAGTTTGTCCGGATGGTCTTTACGGCTAACCAGGACATCAAACACATGTACGCCGGCTGGGTCCCGTCTGCAGCAGGCGATACGATGGAAACACGCTGGGCCGTTTGCGGCAAACGGGCAGACGGATCAGTCTTCACGCAGGACGGCATGGACATCGCCCGGCTTGATGCAGACGGAAAGATTGTTTATCTCGCCAACGTCCCCGATGATACAGCGATGTTTAACCAGTACAATGGATAATCTGATAATCTATAGAAAAAAGGCATCACTTCGGTCATGAAGTGGTGCCTTTTGACGTTTCTTATAAATTTTTCGCTTTGAATGTGTCGCCGCCTTCGATCGTTCCGTTATCGAATCCTTTTTGGAACCACCGTTCCCGTTGTGCCGAAGTACCGTGTGTAAAGCTTTCCGGTACGACATACCCTTGGCCTTTTTTCTGAAGTGTATCATCACCGACCGCATTGGCCGCACCGAGTGCCTCTTCGAGATCGCCTTCTTCGAGCAAATTTTGTCCTTGTGCGTGATTTGCCCAGACACCGGCATAATAATCCGCCTGTAATTCAAAACGGACCAGATACTTGTTGAACTTTTCTTCGCTCATCTTTTGGCGGAGCGGCATGATTTCGTCAGATGTCCCGAGCAACGTTTGAACATGGTGTCCGACTTCATGGGCAATGACGTATGCCATCGCGAAGTCTCCCGGTGCACCGTATTTATTTTGTAACTCATCATAAAAACTAAGATCGATGTATAATTTCTGATCACCCGGACAATAAAACGGTCCAACCGACTTTCCGGCTTGTCCACACGCTGAACTGACTTGATCGGTATATAAAACAAGCGTCGGTTCTTTATACGTCATACCGTCCTGTTTAAATTCCTTCGTCCAGACTTTTTCCGTATCCGCCAACACGACAGATACAAAGTCCGCTGCTTCTTTTTCCTTGGCCGTTTCCTGATATTCGCCCTGGCTGTCGCCCTGCGAACCAGACAGCCCTCCAAGGATATCGGCCGGATTCCCGCCCATCAACGTAACGACGATTAAAATGATGATCCCGAGTCCGCCTCCGATCCCGGCCACTCCTTTACCACCCATCCCCCGCCGATCTTCGACGTTCGAACTTCTTTCTCTACCTTTCCATTTCATATCACAGTTCCTCCTACAAGTCTCAATGCCCTTCTATACCCCATATCGTGTCTGTTTAGCCGTGATTTCCTATTTTAAAATTTAATTTTATTTTAAGTATCTTGAAGCTAAACAATCTTATTTTCCCGACCGATAGTGGTATACGTTTAACATGTTTACTCGTGATTTGTTTCACTTTTTAATAGAAAATGGGGGAATTTTATTTTATGAAACGTCAAAATCAGCTTATGCTTTGGATCAGTTTTCTTGTCGTCTGTTTATCGTTAATTGTCCATGGTTTGCACCGGTTCACTAACTTTGCACAAGGTTACCAAATCATTCACGGAAACGTGGCAGCCGCTTCACCGACGGTACTTGTCTGGATTGCTTTATTACCGTTCGTCTGCTGGATCGCTTCTGCCGGTCTTTACCGGATTCGGCCAAACAGTCCATCCGTTGCCCTTCTTTTGACGTTGACGTTAACGTTTTCCAGTATGTCGATCGTCGCCGGCGGGAACGGACTGGTCGAGTATCATTTCTCGATTTTCATGGTTCTCGCTCTGATTGCTTATTTCCGCCGGATTGACTTGATTCTCGTCAGCACTATCCTGTTTGCCGTCCAACATTTCGCCGGCTTCTTTTTTGCCCCGTCCCTGATTTGCGGAACAACCGGGTATCCGTTCAGCATCCTGATGATTCATGCGGTCTTCTTGATTTTGACGAGTGTGGCTTTGATCATTCAGATTGTCGTTCAAAATCAGGAGCGATTCACCTCTTTACAACGTGAAGCGGAAGCGACGACCTTGATGACGAACGTCAGTCAGCAAATCGAAGCGCTGGTCGGCAATTTAAAAACGAATACAAAACACCTGCAACAAGCAGCTGTCCAGTCCGTCGAAGCAACGAATCAGATCGCGACGGCAATTTCCCCGATCATCCAGTCCGCTGACGGTCAGCATCAATCGATGCAACAAGGAACGGATCAACTGCATCAGGTCAATGCATCCATCGCATCGATCCAATCGAAAATGGCACAGACCGTCACGACGACGGAACATATGACGAAACGCGCGTTGACCGGAAACGAGGAGATGAACCTGATGGATCGCCGCGTCGAAGAGATGGTCGAATCGACGAATGGTCTGCATACTTCGGTCACGGCCATGGCCAGCCGGTCCGATAAAATCCAAAAAATCCTCGCCAGTCTGGAAGCAATCGCCGGACAGACCAATCTGTTGGCGCTGAATGCGGCGATTGAAGCAGCGCGCGCCGGTGATGCCGGACGCGGATTTGCGGTCGTCGCAACGGAAGTCGGGCACCTCGCCGTCCAGTCCCGGAGTTACGCGAATGAAGTGACGGAAGTCTTACAGGCCCTGATTGCCGATACCGACCAAATCAAGACGACAGCTGCCGGTTACACGAAAACATTGGCTGAAAACCAGGAGATGACCAGCCGTGTCCGTCAGACTTTTTCCGATATCACCCATCTCGTTCAAGAGGTCGAACAGAGTATCGGCTCGATTCAAACAGCTCGGCACGGTGTCGGTGTTCAAATGCTCGACATCGAACAAAGGATGGAAACGACCCGAACGGCTTCGCTCGAAGTCCGTCACGGCATTGAATCGACGGCCGTCTCACTTGAACAACAAACAACCGTTCAACACGAATTTGAGTCCATGACAGAATCTCTCAGTACGATGACGGCGTCGCTCGAATACCTCGTCGATGAATTAACACAACATATGACCCGTTGAAATAACGTTCCTCCCCATCAGGAGGAACTTTTTTTGATTCTTTCGAGGAGTTCTTTCTACCTGTCTCGAATAGACATACAAAAGAAATTCAGTAAAGGGGACGAGTCAAATGCGTAAATCTTTACTGTTTCTAACTTCCTCTGATGTTCAGAATCCGGATGCTGATTTTTCAGATTACCTCTTACATGAACTTTTTAAGCGGATGACGGATGAATATGACGTTACCTGTCTGACCCCGGCATTTTTTGGCGGGCGTGACGTCGAGTCAATCGACGGCGTGACATATATTCGACGTGGAACGTCTGGCAGTTTTTTGTGGCATGTCTTCTGTCAGATCCGGTCTCGTCCTGAGGCATTTGTTTTTTTAGCCAATCTTCCGTTTCTTGAATACCTGTTTCAATGGGGTCCCGTTCCACATGCGCGATTTCTGACCCGTTCATCAAAATATCCGATGGCATCCCCTTCTCAGACCAGCTTTGTATTCCACCCCTCCGTTCTGACGGCAGAGAGCGCACAAACAGACCAACCGTTCGTCCGTCTTCCGGAAGGACTGGATTTACTGTCCCCTGAGTCGGCACGGCTCGAAAAAGAAAAACGGCCGACGTTTGTTTACGTCAGCCGTCCTTCTCAACCAAAAGAATTATTTGATGCCTGCCAAGCTTTCATTGCCGTTTACCAGGAGTTCCCGGAGGTTCAACTCTGGATCATCGGACATTGTCCGACCCGGTTCGACTCATCGATTCCTGAAACGATGCGGGCGTATCTCCATTATCTCGGTGATATGGAACCGGCCGCGCGCAACCGGTATATCAGCCGGGCAACCGCCCTGCTCGTTCCGTCCCGCGAAGATAACTGGGGAATGATCGTCTATGAAGCGGCTCGTGTCGGCACACCGGCAATCGTCTATGAGACACCGGGTCTCTGTGACGCCGTTCAGTACGGCATGACCGGTTATCTGGCTAAAATCAATCACCCCGGCGGTTTAGCTGCAGAAATGCGTTCTTGTCTGCTCGACCAGACAACGTATCAGATGTTACGTTATGCTGCTCATCAATTCTCGACAACGAAACATCATCACGATCTGGAACCACACTTTCGCGAATGGTTACGCACACAACTCTGACATCAGAGCAACTTAATCACTGCTGTCGGATCCGTCCGTTTCGTATAATCATCCGGGACGTCGGCAAATGAAATTTTTCCAGACGGCTGAATGATGAACGTCGCCGGTTTCGGCAACTGCCAGTCTTCATTGCCGTTATGTCCGGCAACATCGAGTCCGGATGTTTTGTACACGTCAATTAAATAATCGGGCATATCGAACACCAAATCGAACTGACGGGCGACGACGTTATCGACATCACTCAACACCTGAAATGCCAGGTCGTTTTTTTCCTGCGTCGAGAGCGAGTGATCCGGTGTTTCCGGACTGATCGCCACAAGCGTCGCTCCTTTTGCCTCAATTTTTTCTAATTCCCGTTGGTAGGCCCGGAGCTCCAAATTACAATACGGGCACCAGCCGCCGCGATAAAACGTCACGATGACGGGACCGTTCTGCAACAGTTTTTCAAGAGAAACGGATTGACCGGATGCGTTCGGTAATGTGAAACGCGGTGCCTCGTCTCCGACGGTTAATCCTTTTGCTCCGTCTGATGCGGCAAGCTCCGCTGTCGCTTGTGCCATCAACCGTTGTTTTTCTTCCGGTGCTTTTTGACGGAATTGTTTCTGATAGGCTTGAATTTCTTCTAACAATGTAGACATGATCTATCCCCCCCTTATGTTTGTCTTACAGCATAACAGGGACTCGAAAATCCGTCTGTCATTTTGCTCCATCTGATTTCTTACGGAATTTTTTAATGAAACCCATCAGACTTTCCGGTGTCAGTTCCAATTTATTTTCGTAAGCGTATTTCGTCCCGTATCCGAGGGCGAGTGTTGCCGTTGAAGCGACGCCGGCTCCGATGACCGCTCCGTATCCCGGAACCATCTTCGCCAGTTGCCGGAATGCTGTTTTGCCGGAGTTCCCGACAATCGTCACGACCAGCAATTCCTTCGCACTTTCCTTCGACAGATTCCGCTCGTACAAGTTCGACAGTTTCAGCATCAGTCCGATTTGAATCGATGTCAACGGAATGATGTCAGCTCCCGGAAATGGCACCGCTCCGATTGCCCCGGCGGCCGTCCCTGCTCCGACAATCCAGTTGTTCGCAATTTTCCCCCGCAACGCCGGATCGATCTCGCGAACAAACAGATTATCCTTGTTGAACTTTTTTAAGATGTCGAGCACCTCACGCCGCAAGCGGTCAATATTCGTTCCGTCCAGTGCTGAGACCGGTACGACTTTCGGACCCGGCAGCTGCAACTCGATATGGGACAGAATCGTCGCGAGGTCATTCGTCGCATCGATTTTCGTGACGACGATGACGATGTTTTTATTATGGGCATAAATCTTCTTGAAGTTTTTGGTCTCCGTTTCCGATAAGACGGTCCCGGCGGCGTTTAAGAAATAAAGAATAACATCGGCACTTTGATAAAACTTCCACGTCGTATCCGAGTTCAGGCTGTTTGCATCATTTAATCCCGGTGTATCAACGAAAACGACCTTGTCTTCCGGATGTTGCCGGATTTGATCGATCCGTGTCGTTTCCCCCGGCTTTGCCCCGACGGTCGCTACTTCCCGACCGAGAATCGCATTTAATGTAGAAGATTTACCCGCGTTGACGTCTCCGATCAAGGCGACGGTTACTTCCTGTTCGAGTGATTGATTAAAGTCGCGCCGTTCCGACTCAAACGACTGGTCAAATACTTCTTCAAGTTTTCGTTTCCGTTTCTGTTCGTTGGTCTCAAGACCTTCTCCAAAAAAATCGTCCATGATTATCCCTCCTGAATATACCTGCTCCCGGTCTTTTCCCGTTCTCCATTGAAATCATCCAACAAAAGCGATACGATTAATTATGGATAATGTTACCAAAAATTGAAACGAGGTGCTTTTTATGAAAAAATGGCTCTACATACCACTTGCTGCTCTTGTCTTGACCGGCTGTAACCAAGAACAGGCACAGGAACCGGCTACGAAAAAAGCAGCATCAACCGCCTATACATCGAACCTGAACATTTCTCCCGTAAAGATTACGGAAGGCGAAGAAAAATTTGCGGCGCTCGGTAATCAGCAAATCGGCAGCGTTAAATTAAAGGGCACGTTAAAGACTACACACTGGCTTAAGGGAGTCGAATATCTGCCGAACAAAAAAGAACGCACCCTTTTTACGCTCGAACTCGAACCTAAAAAATACGATACACAAGTCCGCTTCAGTCAATCGTTCTCGGACGATAAAATTCATCTTGGTTTGGACGTGGATGATACAACGGTGCAAGGAGACGATTCCTTCAAGCATCTGGATGACTACATGATCCGGGGAGCCGATTTCCGCTCGCGTGCTTCTGCCGCTACACCTTACAACCTGCTGATGGTTTATCATATGACAACAAAGAACGGAATCCGCGGCTTTAACTTAAACGAAGTGACACGTCCGGCTGACGTACCGCTCAAAAAAGGTGAGCGGATCTTCGGTATCGTCCTATCGAATCAGAAATAAGGATTTCGGCGTCTTGTGTCTCGACAAGACGTTTTTTGTTTGTTACCGTAATCCTTTAAGAAAGGATGTTTTTTCCATGAGAAAATTTTGGATCATCTGCCTGTTGGCTGCTTTCTCTCTCAGCGGTTGCCTCGCACCTCAAAAAGAAACGGTGACCGTGACACCGCTCAAACTAAAAGCCGGTGAACAAGCCTTTGCTACCATCAATGGTCAGGATATTGCGGCATTTCACTTAAAAGGTAAACTCAAGAAACCATATCTTCTGAAAGGCGTCGAATACTTACCCAATCATAAAGAACGGACGCTTTTTTCGATGGAAATTCCCGCTGAAACCTATGACTCGACATTACGAATCGTCCAATCTTCCTCAAGCAAATCGGTCCGCTTCGGTGCCAATTTGGAAGAAAGCAGTTTCCGGGCACATGAAGACTTAAAGATTAAACCGGATGCCGTCAGCACACAAAATCCGTCAAGTGAGTTTACGCTGTCGGACTACAACGTCCTGTTTCTCCGTCAGTTGTCCGAAAGCGGAAGCGTCTCGTCGAATCCGTTTAATGATATTCAGGGGCCCGAAAACGTGACCGTAAAAAAAGGTGAACAGGTTTTTGCATTCGTTCTGACAAAACAAAACTGATGAACGAAAAGGGAAGACGGATTTGACATCCGCCTTCCCTTTTTACAACTGCTGTTAGATCCGACTTCTGCGCTCCAGTAAAATCGTATCCCGCCAGACGCCGGCCAATTGTCCGATCCGTTCCCGCCGGCCGACTTCCCGGAAACCAAACCGTTGATGGAGTTTCAGACTAGCCGTGTTTTCCGGAAAGATTTGCGAATGCAGCGTCCAGATGCCGGCTGCTTCACTCGCTTCGATGAGAGCTTGCATCAATGCAGTACCGACGCCTTTGCCGCGAGCACCTTCATCGATATAAAGACTGACTTCCGCCACCCCCTGATAGGCGGGAATCGATGAAAACGGACTGATAGCAACCCACCCAAGCACCTTTCCGTCTTCTTCCGCCACCAGCCGACTGTGCTTGTGGTGATGGGCATCCCAGTAATCAAACGACGGTACTTCCGTTCGAAACGTCGCATTTTGTGTCTTTATTCCCTGTTCGTAAATCCGACCGACTTCCGGATAATCGGCTGCGGTCATTGCCCGTAAATTCATTCTCTCCCACTCCTTGTTCAATCGTCATCCGTTTGGAGTTCGACATCCGGTCCGGTTTTCCTGTTAGTTAACCGTAAACGGAATCGGGCGTAATTCAAGTGGTGTATTAACGAGGGTATTGCTGTAGCCGGTTTCGAGATAATATTCTTCCCGCGTGTGTTCGGATGGTTCCGGCAAGCGGAACGTCGACCGGAACGTCTGTTTGTCGGCATCAAAGACCGTGACTTTCGGCTTGATTTCCCGACCGTCCGGTGGTTCTGTTCCTTCAAGCAACCGCATAGAGTTACGGATATCAAGCTTCGTATCAAATTGGGACGAGCGGGAATTCGTCGAAAATTCAACGACGACTTGCTCGGATGTCGTCTCAATCGATGTGATTTCCATCTTGAGCGGATGTGTTTCCGACTGCTCGCGGTATGGCAACGGCTCGGTTAGCGGAATCGGTTGTGTCTTTAAATCAATTCGCAAAGAAGGCTGCAACAGATAGTTCCCTTTTGGGATGACATAGTTCCCGAGGATTAACCGCGACTGCTCGATGGCTTCCGTTCCAGTTTTCGTCCGTTTGACGGACTGGGTCGACTTTGTCCAGTTGTGAATGATTTCCTTGCCGGATGAATCAAGCAACGTCAGCTCGACACGGGCACGTTCTTTTTTCGGCGAGCGTGTTATATAGTCGAACGAGGTGCTGCCTTTGCCCTGAATCAACTTATCCAATGTGACTTCCGTTTGATAGGTTGGATTTTTGACCGTTGTGCCATAGACTTGTTCTTTGACAGGAAGCCGCTTAACCGGTACGTTAAACGCCCAGTTTCCATTGACGCCAAATACGTCCGTCAACACGACCGGAATCTGGATTTTATCCTGCAGTTTAATTTCACCGAGTGTATATTCAATTCGTGCTTGCCATATCCCTTTGACCTGCTTGAACTGAACCACTTCTTTCGTCTCCGTCCCGGCAAAACGTTGATCTCCTTTAAACAGTTCATATAGCCCTGACCGAATTTCTGGCTTCACATCCGGGACCCCGGTTGCTGTCAGGTTCATCCCAATCGTTGCTCCGTCGTAATACGCATCGATGACCTGAATCTCAATTCCCTGATCACTTGCGACTTGATTGATTTTGGTCGCGAGCTGTTTTTGACCAATTGCGGTACCAGTGTTTTCCTGTTCAGCAAACGGTCGATAGATTTGTCCGAGTAATGGAACTTTTGCCATCGCCGTCGCAAAGGACGGGATGACGAACGTTGATGTGATCAAGATTGACGCTGCAAGTCCTGTCGAGACAATCAGACGTCGCAGACGTTTCGGCCGTTTGATTTGTTGCTCGCGCTTCCCCTGCTTTATTCCCTGCCGAATCCGCTCCTGTAAGGCGGCCTGCGGCACAGGAATCTGGTTATAGTCATTTTGAAGATCGTGCTTCGACATAATCGAGTCCCCCCAACTGTTTTTTTAATTCTTCTCGTCCACGTCTCAGGTATGTCTTGACCGTATTCAAGGTGATACCAATAAAAGAAGCAATCTCCTTCATCGGGACATCGTGAAAATAAAAGAGTACTAAAACATCCCGGTATTCTTTTCGCAGGTGCGACAACGCGTCAATCAAGTCCAGATGTTCTTCCCGCGAAGATTCTTTCATCGGAATCTGTTCAATCAGATCCGCTACCACGGTCTGTTGATTCAGGACACGGTAACAGTTCCGAATCAGAATTTTCGTCAGCCAGGTCACGAAGTATTTGGGTTCCTTGACTTGTCCGATAGAAATGAACGCTTTATAGACCGTCTCCTGAACGACATCGAGCGCATCCTGTTCGTTTTTGACATAGACGTAGGCCGTCCGGTAGAGCTGTTCACTATGTAGGAGAATCAATTGTTCAAATGCTGCCTCGTCCTGCTTAATGGCGCGCCGGACAAGCTCCGTATGCTCCGTTCGTAAGTCCAATTCCGTCCCCTCCTTTTACTCATTAGAGCACTCGGTCGTTTAAAAAGTTTCAAAAAATATCCATTCCACTAAAAAAGACCTTAGCGAGGCTAAGATCTTTTGATTTAAAACGTATACCGGACCGCCATCTCTTTGCCGAAACGGTCACCAGAATGAATGCATTCTATCCTAGTTCTTATTCTTTATCGGACGGTATCGAGGATATCTTGAATCAACTGCATCGTCTTGACGTTATCCTGAAAATCGGAGCGGGATGCGTCTCCGCCTTCAACAGCAGCCTTGAAATGTTGCATCTCACCGACAAATCCGCGCATGTATAAGTCTTTCATCCCGCCGGACATCGTCGACATCGGCGAG
Organism: Exiguobacterium artemiae; assembly: GCF_033342815.1. Taxonomy (GTDB): domain Bacteria; phylum Bacillota; class Bacilli; order Exiguobacteriales; family Exiguobacteriaceae; genus Exiguobacterium_A; species Exiguobacterium_A artemiae_A. The sequence continues at coordinate 19,774 of NZ_JAWPEN010000002.1, read as the reverse complement.
CGGTAATACATTTGCCGTGCGTTGAGTTCCTGCCAGGACGTCGGCTCCTGTTTTTCCTCGATGATTAAACGTTCCATCTCCTCGACTCGGCATACGGCCTGTTCAAAGCGCAGGGTCAGCTCCTCGACTTCTCCTGTATAAAGCGGAGCATTGATCAAGGTGACCTGTCCGACAGCTCCATTCTTCATCCGGAGTGACAACTGAAGGTGCAGCTCCTCGTCCGTTTCAAGCGACATACCCGTAATTTCCTCGACCTCTCCCGCCAGGAAACGAATCAAATCGAGTTGATGAATCGCTGCCAGTGACAAGAAGTCGGTCCGATCGTGACAGAACCCGGACGCATCACAGGCAAAACGTAATTCGAATGAACGAAGATTGCCGTATGTGTTTTGGACAAGCACTTGCTTCAGTTTCGTATAAACCGGTGCATAGCGTTTCATGAAGCCGACGCTTGTCACCTGATTCGTCACGAGTCCCGCCAGCTCTTCTGCCTGTCCGACCGACAGACCAAGCGGCTTTTCGACATACACAGCACAACCCGCTGCGAGACACGAGCGGACGACCTCAATCTGATCCGCCGGTTGGAGACAAATGATGACCGCCTCCACCTGTTCCTGTGTGAGCATCTCCGTATAATCGGTATAGGCGCGGCCTGTACTGCCAAGATCACGTAATGCCCGTTCCGCACTTTCGAGACTTCGTGTCGTCACTGCAACGATTTCAAAATCTGCTTCCTTCATCGCCGGAAACAGATTCGTCCGGGCATGGAAACCGGCACCAATCAACGCTGCTCTCATCGGACTTCCTCCTTTGTTTCAAGTAGTGTCACAAGCTCATCAAGCTGCTCGATCGTATAAGTCGGCGTCAGTTCCGCCGACGCCGCAGCACGCGCAGGATTGAACCAGCACGTCGCGATACCTGCCGTGATGCCTCCCTGGATATCAGCGGTCAAGGAGTCACCAATGATTAATGTCCGGTCGCGTGTCACGTTTGGAATCCGGTCAAATACGTAGTCAAAAAAGGCTGCCATCGGTTTTTGATAGCCGGTTTCTTCCGAGACAAAAATTCCGTCAAAATAAGGAGCCAGACCGGATCCCGTCAGCCGTGCCCGTTGCGTCGCTGCGACACCGTTCGTTACGACGTACAGCTGATACTTTCCTTTCAGCGCATCGAGAAGTTCGATTGCTCCTTCGATCAATTCCGTTCCCTGACTTAAATAGGTGCGGTAGCGTGTATCCATCCGGCTGCCGTCGACCGTCCGGCCCTGTTCGGCAAAAAACGTCACGAATCGTGACGTAATCACTTCATCCCGTGTCACTTCCCCCCGTTCGAGCGCTTTCCATAAAGATTGGTTAATGGTCCGGTACCGGGCTTCCCGCTCGTCCGTCCACTCAAGCTGTTCGTCTTCAAACAACTGTCGTAATGCAGCACGTTCCGTCGCATCAAAATCAAGCAAGGTATGATCGATATCAAATAATAGTGTCGTGTAATTCATAAATCAGGCTCCTTTTCGTAACATCCGTCGTTCGGTTAATTTGCCGCCCAGTTGGAACAATAAAACACCGCCGCCAATCAGAACTACCCCAACGGCTTTCGTCCATGTGAACGCCACTTGATCGAGTCCGAACCAGCCGAGCGTATCCCACAGCAACGCAAACAGAATTTGCGAAACCATGACGATCGAGATCGCGTAACTCGGCCCGAGCTGTTGCACCCCTTGGGTCACACACAGAACGACACCGACGCCGATAATCCCGCTGAACCAAAACCACGGTTGCATCCCACTCATGGAGAAGAGATCGCCACCTTCAACAATCAATCCGATCGTCAAGGACGCGAGGAATCCGAGTCCGAGGACAAGCGTCGTCGTCGCCCATGCTCCGACCCGCTCCTTGACTTTGGCATTAAACGTATTTTGAATACAGACCATCATCCCGCCGAATAAGGCGAGGACAATTCCAAGTGTCATCTTTTCTCCTCCTCACTCATAAATACTTTCGCCGACTCGTTCCGTCAAACCCTCCCGGTCGATAATCGTAATCGTCCGATTCGTCCGTTCGATCAGATTATCCTGACTGAACTGACGCAGAACACGATTCAGGTGACGGTAACTTGTTCCGATCAGGTCCGCCGCATCAACCAGATCACTGACCGGTAAGGTCGGTGTTTCCGGTGTCATCGACAAGAGATAACTGGCGAGCCGGACCTCAACCGGATACAACAGATTAAAGCTCATCGAGTGTGATTTCAGCTCAAACTTCATCGTAATCGTCTCGAGTAAAAACCGGAGAAATGCCGGATTGTCAGCACCCTTTTGCTCAAGTGCTGTATAGGAGATGCTGACGGCTTTGACCGGTGTGACCGCTTCGACCGTATTCATCAACGGGGTCCGGCGGACGTATTCGATATCGCCGACCAGATCAAACGGATGTTTAAACGATAAGACAAGCCGTTTCCCCGTCGCTGACATATGGGTAATTTTCAGTTTTCCCTCAAGTAGCAAGTACATCCGGTCCGCCGCATCCCCTTGACGGCACAGCCAGTCTCCGGCTTGAAAGGCGACCGGTTGTAAATGATCCCGTAATCCACCGGCAAAGACGTCCGTCAACTGAAACCGGTCCAAATACTCATCCAGTTGTGCTTGTTCCACGTTCTTTCCCCCTTACCACTTTAAGATCAGCACGCCGCCGATCATCATTAAAATCCCGATTACTTGCGGCAACTGCAGACGCCGTTTAATCATCCCGAACCAACCGTTCCAATCAATCACCAGTGCCAGTCCAAGCTGGGCAATCAGGAATAAAGAAATCGTCAGCGTCACACCCATCAGGTGGACGGCTGTCATGTTACTGAACAGGACGGCAGCCGCCAAAGCCCCGCCGGATAGATACAATACCTTCACGTCCTTCATCTGCCGGAACGTCCGGTCGCGCAAGATCAATGTGATTAACAAGGCAACGATAAAACCCGTCATCTGTGTCAGGGTCGCCGCTTGCCATGTTCCAATCCCGTTACTGATCCGGGCATTCGCGACGCTTTGGAGGGTCAGAAAAAAACCACCGCTGATCGCAAACAAAATTCCACGCATACTGGTTCCTCCTCTCCTTGATTTTCATATCTTTATTTAAACGGAATTTAAAAATCGGTTAAAGGACATTTGTCCTGAATAGATATTCAAAACTCTTCTTATCAAAAACCGCCTCATCATCAGACGGGCGGCACCTTGTTTAAATCTTTTTAACAAACTCCGACTTCAACTTCATCGCACCGAGTCCATCAATCTTACAATCGATATCATGATCCCCGTCGACGAGACGGATCCCTTTGACACGTGTCCCTTGTTTGACGACAAGCGACGTCCCTTTGACTTTTAAGTCTTTGATGACCGTAATTGTATCACCATCGTTTAAGACGTTCCCATTTGCATCCCGGATGACAGTGGCTTCTTCTGCCACTGCTGCATCGGCTGCCGTCCATTCATGGGCACATTCCGGACACACGAATACATTGCCGTCTTCATACGTATACGCTGAGCCGCAGTTTGGGCAGTTTGGATATTCATTCATGCTGATTCCTCCAGTACTTGATCGATTCTTCCACTTGATTATAACAGCGATTTTCCATAAGGAATCTGTTTTTCGACATGACAAAGAGGACAGATACTAAGATCCGTCCCCTGTCCTCATTCGAAAACTGGCTGCAATGTCAGTTCTCACAGTTATTCATTTTCGAGCTTTTTAATCGCTTCATCGAGTTTTTCCTGATCTTCATCCGTCAGTTTCGGATACTGCGGATCGATTTCACGTAAGACATCATTCATGACTTCCGTCACGATATAACGGGTGAACCATTCGTCATCGGCCGGCAGGACATGCCACGGTGCATGTTCCGTTGATGTGTGCGAAACGAGTTCAGCAAAGATATCCTGGTATTCGTCCCAATGCTCCCGCTCTTCGACATCACTGAATGAAAACTCAAAGTTTTTCTTCGGATCTTTAATCCGTTCAAGTAAGCGTTTTTTCTGTTCGTCTTTCGAGACGTTAAACAGGAACTTCACGACACGGAAGCCGTTTTCGACCAGATACCGTTCAAAGTCATTAATTTGACGGTACCGCATCTTCCAGACATCCTGATCGTCCGGTACTTCTTCATCTTCCAGCAAATCATGGATGCGTGGTGCAATGACTTCCTCGTAATATGAACGGTTCAGGATACCGACTTCGCCTTTTTCCGGCAACCCTTCGTGGATCCGCCACAGATAGTCATGCTTTTGCTCCGTATCGGACGGTTTTTTGACGGACAACGTACGCAATCCTTGCGCATTGAGGTTCGAGAAAATATAACTGATGGCTTCATCTTTTCCGCCGGCATCAATCGCCTGTAAAATGACGAGAACGCCGTTTTTCTCTTCCGCATGCAAACGCCAGTGGAGCTCTTTTAATTCTTCGACACTTTTCGGAATGTGCTGATCCAGTAACTCGTCTTCAGCAATCCGGTTTTCATCTGATGTCGGATAGTCTGATAAACGAATCGATTCACCCGGTGTGACACGGTATTTTTTTATGTCCATGGTAATCCCCCTCGTTTTAAGTACATAAGGGATATTTACCCAAAGCGCCTCAGAAAGAAACGTTCAGATGAACTTATTCTTGAACGAGTTTCCGTAAGCCATCCTTTAGGGAAACCGGTGACCGACCGAGAATTCGTTCGAAGTCCTGACTCTCAACCGCCAGTGTGTCGGCTGCAATCCCTTCCTGAATCGACTGTAACATCGGCAGTAAAAATTCCGGAACTCCCGCCTGCTGCATGATTGCCGTGTAGGTCGTGCTGTCGACTTGCTTCACCTGTACCGGGCGTCCGAGAACCTGTCCGAGTGCTTCTGCGAGATCTTGTTGTGTGTGCAGAGGTCCTGACAGTTCGTAAATCGATTGTTCCGGCTTCGGATCGACCAGCACCGTCGCAATCGCTTCCGCATAGTCTTCCTGCAATGCCCAGCCGACTTTGCCGTTCCCGGCACTCGTCAACCAATCCTGACCGGCACGGACGGCATCGATCGTCGACTGTTCATTCTCCAGATACCAGTTGTTACGGAAAAACAGGAACGGAATCCCCGTCTCGCGAATCAACTGTTCCGTCACCTGATGGGTGCGTGCCAAGAAGTTCTGACTGGCTTCCGCGTTGGCGATACTCGTGTAAGCAATCAACCCGACTCCCGCTGCTTGAGCTGCCTCGACAGCTGCCGTATGTTGACGGATCCGTGTCGCCTCTTCGCCGTCGGTCGAAATGATCAGGAGTCGGTCGACACCTGCAAAAGTTTGTTGTAACGTCTCCGGCGCATCAAAATCTCCCTGACGGACTTCAATCCCGCGCGCAGCAAATGGAGCTGCTTTTTTCGGATCACGGACGCTGATTATTACATTCTCCGCTTCGATTTTCGTTAAGAGGTGCTCGACAATTTTAGTTCCTAATTTTCCGGTTGCACCGGTCACAAGTAATTTCATGGACGTAAGCTCCTTTTTTAATGAGTTTCTACCTGTATCCAATTGTATTACAGGTGGTACACTGTGAGGAGTAGGCACTTTTTCGATACCAGGTCATACAAACCGAACTATAGGAGGAATTCCCGATGAATCCAGCTTCGACAACTGACTCCCCTCTTTCACAACGGACGGCGTGTCCCGTTACCCGAGCCCAGACCATTATGGCCGGCAAGTGGAAAATCATCCTGCTTTGGCATCTCAGTACTGGAACAAAACGGTTTCACGAACTGGAACACCTGTTGCCGGGGATTTCAAAAGGGATTTTGACGCGCCAATTGCGGGAACTTGAGGCCGACTGCATGATCGACCGAAAAGTCTATCGGGAAGTCCCGCAGAAAGTCGAATACTCGTTAACTGACACCGGACGCAGTTTTCTGCCGATCCTCGATCAAATGGCGGCTTGGAGCAGTCAGCACTTTCCGGCTGATTCCGGGTACTGATGATCAAAAGAGCGACTTCCACTGATGGAAATCGCTCTTTTTCTGACTCATTGTTCGGTCAAAACCGCTTTGAAGTGCGCATCCATTGCAGACGCGACACGCAACCCGGAAATGACGGCACTTTCGACCCGTGTCCGCCCGGACGTATCTTGTGGATCAAGGAACGCATCACCCGCCAGCCACAGCGGATGCTGCTCAAGTTTCAGATAAGGCGTACGGAAGACGTCACGTGCCTGCGCATATCGCCAACGCTTCAGTTGCTTCGAAACTACTTGGACCGGTCCGAGTTGCTCCTGCAACAGCCGTTCGATTTCCACCAGTGTCTCGTCTTCCCCTTTGTCGTACCAGGCCTCGCTCCAGTCACCTGTCATGTAGACACTCAGGAGCGGTGTCGCCGACACTTCTTTTTGCGCATTGTTGACGATTTTCAGCATTCCGGATGCAAGACCGTCGTCGAGCAGACCGACTTCCCCGAGATCAGGCGATTTCTCCAGTTCAAATAATCCGACGAACGTCGGCTCAAACGTCACTTTCCCGAGACGGGCGTGATCGGACTCCACCAGCATTAACGGTGAGGCTGTGAGCAGGTCATAGGCTTGCGGAACCGGAGCCGTCAGCAGAATCGCATCATACGTCCGTGTCTCTGCCGCTGCCGTGGTCTGAAGAGCCGGTCCTTCTGCCAAAATCCGTTCGACCTGTTCATTTAAATGAACCGGAATCCCTCGGGCAATCGACTGGACAAGCTGATTCATCCCGTTGACCGCGACATACCGCGGAAAATCGTCCCCGAACCATTTTCGGATCAGGCCTTGCTCGAGCCATTCGTCGACTTCCTGCGCCAACTCATCCGTCCGGACCGTAAAGAAAACGGCCCCATGATCCGCTGTCCCCTCGTCAATCCGTCTCGTTGCCATCCGTCCCCCGACACTTTGGCTTTTTTCGATGATTTCGACCGCATAACCTTCCGTCACCAGTTGACGCGCCGCAAACACGCCCGCGAGTCCACCGCCAATAATCCCAATCCGCTTTTGTTGTTCCATCTATGCTTCCCCCTCTACTTGCATCATTTCCACAAGTATAGCGGTTTGCACGTCAAACGACGTCTTTTAACGTTCTTCGAATATGCTCGTCCGTTCCAGTTCCATAAGTATACGGGCAAGATTTTTATCGAAAAAGAGCTGATGGCGGTCCAGTCCGCGCTGCACACACCAGCCGATTCCCGTCAGCGCTTCAAACAGGCGGTAGTACGGCAAATAGACCTCAATCGGTTCCGGTGTCCTTACTTGCCCGTAACCTTTTTGATAGGCGTCAAGTAACCCGGATTCGCTCTGGAATACATCGCGATCGAGTTTCGTGAAGTCGATCTCCGTCGCCCCGAAACGTGAGGTCTCAAAGTCGATCAGTCCGGTCAGTCTTTCGCCGTCCGCGAGCAGATTGCCAAGCCGGAAGTCGAGGTGGACCGCGACAGGGCGAGACGGTTCCGGCAGCTCACGTTCACGCCGGTTTAATTCCGTAAAGGCTGCCTGATACAGATCCGGCGACAGCGCCTGCCGAATCGCCGGTTCGAACGACGTCATTTTTGCATTCCGGAAGACACGCCAGTCCTGTGAGGGAAAAGCGGTAAATCCATCCTTCCCAAAATCGCCGTATGCATCGCTTGTACATGTGTGGAGTGCCGCATGCAACTGCCCGATTTGTACAGCCAGTGCCGGTGTCACTGTCTCGATCGTTTTTCCGGCGAGTGCTTCGAGTACAAACGCACCTGTCGTCTGTTTGGTTGGTCGCGCCTCCATGAGAATCTTTGGCACGGCGACACGATCGGATAAATACGTTAACCATCCCTGTTCTCGGTACCACTTGTCAGCGGTATAAGGCCGTTTCAAAAAGACGGTCCGACCGTCGCTCAGTACCAGCCGGTCGACGTCTGAACTGTATGAATCGGTGACAGGAAAAATTTCTGCGACATCAAGATCAAACGATTGAATCCACTCTTCACGGGTCATGAGGATTCCCCCAGTCGCTTCTCGAGGATTTCACCGGGTAAGCCGTCAATCGGTCCGACATACGTCGAACGGAATCCAAGCTTCGTCAAAATCTTTTTCGACGCCGTATGACTTGGATCAATCGTCGCCGTGACGACCGTCAATTCATGTTCCGTCGCCAGTTCCAGCAGGCGGGAAGCGAGTGAGGACGCATATCCGTGACCCCACTGTTCCGGCAATAGCATATAGCCGATTTCCGCTTCAAACGGTTGCCGTGTATCGCGTGTGATATGACCGATTCCAATCCATGTCCCGTCTTGATAGACGAGATAAGATCCAAGACGGTCATGCCGTTGCTGTTCCATGATTGATGTAAATCGCCGCTTCGCCTCTGCTTTCGTTAAAGGTTGTTCTGTGATGTAGCGCATGACCCGCTCATCCGTGACAAGCGTTTCATAGGCCGGATAATCTGCTTCATCCATCTTTCGCAGTTCAATCATAACGCCACTCCTTTTATCTATATTGATGATGCATCGGTTCAAATAACTTCTCCGTCGAAGGACGGACCATCGCAAAGTGTTCGACATTGTAGTGTCCGTGTAAGACCTGATTATGATGGGCAATCATCTGTTCCGCCGATAAGACGTCGGAACCATTCGTCGTATGTCCGTCGGAGACGAGTGTCACATCAAATCCGTTAACGGTCGCACTGCGGACTGCCGTATCGATACAGTGTTCCGTCTTACAGCCAAGAATGACAATATGTTCAACCCGGTGCTGTTTCAAATGATCGAGCAATGGAGTGCCGTGGAATGAATTGGTTGCGGCTTTGTCGAAGATGACCGCCTGATCCGGAATCTGAATCGAGGAATGCACCGCAAGCCCTTCTCCTTGTCCGTTTGCGACATCAAGATCCCGGATGAAGATAATCGCATGATCCTGATTGTCTGCTTCCTGTACGACCTGATTGATCACTTGAATGACGTCTTCCTTTGCATAGACGCCGGCCTCTTCCACTGTCCCTTCGACGAGATCCTGTTGAAAATCGATAACAAGCACTGCTTGTCGCATTTGCCTGTCCCTCCTTTTGATTTCTTTACTTCCCTCTTTTCCCTTTCCGGTTGGGAAATCCTGTTTTTCATCAGCAATTTCAAGCCTCAATGAAACTTTTTATCTGTTGGATGCGTTGAATAAGACGACGGAAAGGATGTTGTGTATGGAATTAGTCCCGCTCTTTTTTGTAACGTTCATCATCGTCTTGGCCGTAAATCTGTTTCTCGACAAGATGATCATGAACCGTGAGATGACACGACCTGTTTTTTTGAAAAATCTGCTGATCTGCTTCTTGATTTCGCTGGTTCTGTTAAACGTCTTTTACTTACAATCTTTGATGAGCTGAACAATAAGACCGTCCACTTGATTCAAGTGAACGGTCTTATTTCATTCAATACACTTCATAATTTTGCCCGGTCTGTGCCCCTTCGACACTTTTCTCGAACGCTGTCGCGACGCGCGATGCCGGAACGGCTTCGAACCCACGGAAAAATGGTCCGTACTTGTCGAGCGACTCAATCAGAACATTCGGACTGACACTGTTGATCCGGATCCCCCGCGGCATTTCAATCGCTGACGCATGGACGAACGCTTTGACGCCACCATTTGCAAGTGCAGCCGAAGCGCCTTGCCGAATCGGATCGTCCATCATAATACCGGTCGTCAACGTAAAGCTGCCCCCGTCCCGAACCGTGTCCAAACCAAGCAGGACAAGATTGACCTGTCCCTTCAACTTATTATCGATTCCGATTTGATTCAACGCCGGTGTCAAATCCGTCAACGGTCCGAAATGCGCCCCGCCGGTCGCACTGATGACGGCATCAACCGGACCGACCGTTTCATACATCGAACGAATACTGTCTTCCGACGTGATGTCGACTTGAACATCCACACCCGCCCGCCCGGCCCGGATGATTTCATGCCGCTCCCCGAATTGTGCGACGATTGCTTGCCCGATTGTGCCACTCGCTCCGACTACTAAAATTCTCATTCCTTCGTCCTCCTTCTACTATTCCCTACGTGTTCAGCCTACCGTAAATTGGAAGTCTTCTTCAAGAACGAGCACGATACGTGCGGTAGAATTGAGTAATCCGAAAGCCAACATAGGTCGAATCCCATAACACCGGATAAATCACTCGCTGATGTAAGTCCCAATAGCTGATGATCCGTCGTTCGACTCGTTGGAGATAACGATCGTTTGCTTCGGCAAAAGTTCTCAGCTGTTCTTCGGACCACATATGCAACATCGGTTCGATTCGTTCAAGAATCTCGCGGACGTATTCTCCGGTCAGTTCAATTAAATAGAGTAGGACCCAGCCTGGGTTTGCCTGCTCCTGTCTTAGTCGTTGAACATATTTTTCGCGGATGAATCCATCATGATGCCGTGTATACATACAGTAAAGCAACCAGCGCTGGGTTTCAGACAAGGTTTGGATTTTTGCTTCTGTTACTTCATCTAAGTATAAGCGGGACGGGAGAATTAATTGTTCCCCGAAAAATGTGACGTCAATCTCCCCCCAGGTTACCGGCTTGAAATACCTTCGCGGCAGAAGGCGTATTACGGCTTCCACGTCTTTCGTACAGGCTTTTGGAAAGGCCTGAATCCAGATTGATTTCTTATTATGTAGACAGAGGTTTAACATGATTCACCTTCCCCTTAGTTAAACTTAATGTTTTATGTAAAGAAATACCCTTTCAGATTTTCGAATCTGAAAGGGTATTGAATGATTTACTTATTCAACCGTTACCGATTTCGCCAAGTTACGTGGCTTGTCGACGTCGCAATCACGGCCGAGTGCCGCGTAGTACGAGATCAACTGAAGCGGTAAGACAGATAAGAGTGGTGACAGGAGCGGCTCGACTGCCGGGATGACGAACGCATCCGTCGGCAACTCAAGACCTTCTGCTGCGATGACACACGCGTTAGCGCCACGTGCGACGACTTCCTTGACGTTGCCTCGGTTGTTGAGGTGAACGTGTGGTTGTGTCACGAGAGCGATGACCGGTGTGTTGTCTTCGATCAAAGCGATTGGACCGTGCTTCAATTCGCCGCCGGCGTAACCTTCTGCTTGGATGTATGAAATTTCTTTGAGCTTAAGCGCCCCTTCCATACCCACATACGCATCTTGGCCACGGCCGATGAAGAAAGCATTGCGTGATTCAGACAAGTATTCTGCAGCGATTTCCTGGAACCGTTCTTTTTGTGACATGACGGATTCCATTGCGCTTGAGATTTTTCCGAGTTCTTTCATGAGATCGAAGTTAACGTCGACACCTTTTGCTTGAGCGAGGTCAAACGCAAGGACAGCAAGAACAGCGATTTGCGCTGTGTATGCTTTTGTTGAGGCAACCGCGATTTCAGGACCGGCATGCAACAACAGTGTTGCGTTTGCTTCACGTGACAGAGTAGATCCTGCAACGTTCGTGATTGTGAGTGCCGGGTGACCGAGTTTTTTCGCTTCGACGAGAACCGCACGGCTGTCCGCTGTTTCACCTGATTGTGAAAGGAAAAGGAAGAGTGGTTTCTCAGTCAAAAGCGGCATGTTGTAGCCGAATTCAGAAGAGATATGGACTTCTGTCGGGATACCCGCGATTTGTTCGATCAATTGTTTTCCGATCAATCCTGCATGGTAGCTTGTTCCGCAACCGATGATGTAGACACGGTCACGTCCGAGGACTAAATCACGGACCGATTGATCGAGTGTGATTTCGCCTGACTCATTTTGGTATTTCTGAACGATATTACGGATAACAGCTGGCTGCTCATCCATTTCTTTGAGCATGTAGTGCGCGTACGTGCCTTTTTCGATGTCTGATGCATCGATTTCTGCTGTATACGCTTCACGCTCTTTGACGTTTCCGTCTAAGTCCTGGATTGTGACACTGTCACGTGTCAAGATGATCATTTCGCCGTCATGCAACTCAACGAACTGATCCGTTACTTGAAGCATTGCCATTGCGTCAGATGCGACAACGTTAAACGTACCGTCACCGAGACCAACGAGAAGCGGTGATTTGTTTTTAGCGACATATAAGACGTCCGGGTTTTCAGCATCAATCAACGCAAGTGCGTATGAACCGTGAAGCACACGAAGTGTTTGACGGAATGCTTCGACGACGTCATTTGTTGCAGCAAAGTTCTTTTCAATCATCTGAACGATGACTTCTGTATCTGTGTCGCTGAGTAAATCAACATTGAGTTCTGCTTTTAACTGCTCATCGTTTTCGATGACACCGTTATGCACGAGTGTGAAACGTGATGAAGCACTTTGGTGCGGGTGGGCATTCGGTACACTTGGGACACCGTGTGTCGCCCAACGTGTGTGACCGATTCCGACAAGACCGTCTGCTTCTGCAGGAACGACTTCGCGTAGCGCAGCAATCCGGCCGACTTCTTTATGGACTTGAACGCCGTCATTGACGAACGCAAGACCAGCCGAATCATAACCGCGGTACTCGAGTTTTTCGAGTCCTTTTAATAAAATTTCCTTTGTGTTAACCTGTCCGATCATACCTACGATACCGCACATAATAAATTCTCTCCCATTTACAAGTATTTCCCTGAAGAGGAAACGGCTCTTGCCGAGAGTTGTCATGACGCATCTGTTTGTCCGTCTAATCACTTAAACGATTTCAGATGAGTTTACGGTACTGACATGGTACCGGGAGGCATCCGCCGAATGATTCGATAAACCCCCACCTCGTCAGCTGCCTATTACATAGTCAGCCCTGGCGCTTTCATTTCTGTCCGACCCCGTTTCTGTCCGACTTTACAATCATACGAACTTTATTTAGAAAAAGCAAGAAAGGTAACGTATTTGTAACTATTCCCGATATTTTTCTAAATGATACCTCTAATACCTAGATTCTGTAAAAAACGTTCGTTTTTTTACTTTCTACCTGAAAGTCGTCCCAACAAAAAAAGGAGCAGATTTTCATCCGCTCCTTCCGTTCACTCAGTTTTCTTGTAACGCGTAGTTTTCACGGACGACGTTTGCGATCCGCTCGACATACATGTCGCACGCTTCTTGCGTCGGCGCTTCCGCCATGACACGGACAAGTGGTTCTGTCCCAGATGCCCGAACAAGAATCCGACCGTTGCCGGCCATTTCCGCTTCAACTTCTGCAATGATGGCCTGAACCGCCGGACCGTTCATTGCACCGTTTTTATCCGAGACACGGATATTGACGAGACGTTGCGGGAAGACAGGCATTTCTGCTGCGAGTTCCGACAACTTCTTGCCTGTCGCCTTCATGATTTGTAAGAGCTGGACGCCTGACAGCATCCCGTCCCCTGTTGTTGAGTAATCCATGAAGATGATGTGACCCGACTGTTCGCCGCCGAGTGTATAGTTGTTTTTACGCATTTCTTCAACGACATACCGGTCACCGACTGCTGTCTGTAAAGCCGTCATACCGTGTTCTTCAACCGTCTTGTGGAAACCTAGGTTACTCATGACGGTCGCGACGATCGTGTTGTCTTTTAAGCGGCCGATCTCGTTGAGGTATTTTCCGCAGATGAACATGATTTTATCACCGTCGACGATTTTACCGTTCTCATCGATTGCGATCAAGCGGTCACCGTCGCCGTCAAATGACAGACCGACGTCTGCGCCTTTTTCAAGGACGAAGTCAGCTAAATGTTCAGGGTGCGTCGAGCCGACACCTTCGTTGATGTTCAAACCGTTTGGTGTCGTTCCGATTGTCGAGACTTCCGCTTCGAGATCACCGAACAGGCGTGGTGCGAGGCTTGATGTTGCACCGTGTGCGCCGTCGATGGCGACATGGATACCAGAGAAGTCTTCATCTGATGTCTGACGTAGCATGTGAAGGTACTTTTGTGCGCCTTCATAGTAATCGTGGACGAATCCAAGCTCTTTACCGGACGGACGCGGCAATGTATCTTCCGCTTCGTCAAGCAAGCCTTCGATTTCAAGTTCTGTTGCATCATCGAGCTTGAAGCCGTCTGATCCGAAGAACTTGATTCCGTTGTCTTCGACCGGATTGTGTGACGCGGAAATCATGACGCCCGCTGTCGCATCCATCGTTTTCGTCAAGTACGCGACACCCGGTGTCGAGATGACACCAAGACGCATGACTTCTGCACCGATTGACAAGAGTCCGGCAATCAGAGCGTTCTCGAGCATTTGTCCAGAGACACGTGTATCGCGGCCGATCAAGACTTTCGGACGTGTGCTTTCGTGTTTCGTTAAGACATACCCTCCTGTCCGACCGAGACGATAAGCCAGTTCAGGTGTCAATTCTACGTTTGCGACGCCGCGGACGCCGTCAGTTCCAAAATACTTACCCATGTTCTATTTCCTCATTTCACAAAGTTGATTTAATTGGCTTGGACCGATGTCCGGGGAACCGCTTTAAGCGTGATATCCATATTATCCGGACGAAGTACGTCAAACGCTTTTGACGTCTGATACGAAATCGGCAAGCCGTGTGTACCTTCTTTTAAGCCGGTCACGTCAATGACGGCTTTAATATCTGTCGCATCAATCGATGCAAGATCCGCTTCACTTCCACGGACGACGAGATCAATTGTCTGTTCGTAATCGATCGTATACTTCGACTCATCAAATCCGTTCAACGTCACCGTGACACCGGAAATTGTTTTCTCCGCCCGGTCCTCGACGGTTTCCGTCGTCGCTTTCGCGTTTTCCTTCTCGACGACGATGCTGACCGTAACCGAAGTCGGTTCCATTGCAGTGACGTTGTCCGGTTCAATCAGTTTGACCGTCCGATCGACGGTTTTCGTCAATCCTTTTAAGGAGACCGCTTCCGTCGACACGGAACCGATCCGTGACAGTTCTTCTTTTGTTCCGTATAAGCGGGCTTCCGTCGTGACCGGAACAATCTTGACGACTTTATACCCTTTTTTGACCGCATCTTTTGTTTCGACGTTAATCGGAACCGTTTTGCTTTCCTTATAGACCGGAACCGTCACTTCCAACTGTTCCGGATCATATGTGGCACTGATTGCATTTCCGTTCGCATCCGTTGCTTTGACGTTGAAGGACTCCGTAAACGTCTCCGCACGGCCTGTAACATCAATTGGAACTTGAATCGCCGTGATGGCCTGCAGTTTTTCCGCCCCGCCGGTCACAGAGACCGTTTGACGGGTCGGTTGGGCTTCACCGACGACATATCCTTCTGCGATTTTATTTTTGTTCAGCAACGCTACTTGAACCGGAACTTCTTTAGTGACCTTTTTATCGAGGAACACTTCAATCGTTTCCTGTTTTGGCGTCACTTCGACGTCCTTGCCAAATCCATTCGCTGTCAAGCGGACACGATGATAGCCGGGATCAAGACCGGTCAAGTCAATCGACAATCCAAAATCTTTGACGAGCCGAAGCATCGTCAAGCTGCTCGATGGACCTTTGACCGTCGTTTCAATCGTTTTTGGAATATTATAGGCGACCCACTGCGTTTCATCATAATTGACTGTCACCGGTACGTCAAACTTCGTCGAGCCTTGTCCGGCGATGGGCAACAGACTTGCCGCATCACTTTTCCCGGTCGTATTCGACCCGGCGACCATCAGGTAGAGCATGACGGCGAGTAAAACAGCCACGATGCGGAGGAACCAGCGTTCATTGAACCATTTTTCGAACATTATTTTTTCGCCCCCATCCAATTCAAGAAGGAAGTATTCGTCGGTTCGACTTTGACGATTGTTTCAAGCAGCTTCGTCCGGAGCGATTCTTCATCGAGTTCCCGGTAAAGCCGTCCGTTGATGGCAAGTGAGACGCCACCCGTTTCTTCCGATACGACCAACGTGACACTGTCCGTCACTTCACTGACACCGATGGCTGCCCGGTGACGTGTCCCGAGATCTTTTGAGATATGTGCACTCTCGGATAACGGTAAGTAACATGCGGCGGCGGCCAGCTTTCCTTGTTGAACGATGACGGCGCCGTCATGAAGCGGTGTATTCGGAATAAAGAGATTGATCAATAACTGACTCGTAATTTGTGATCCGAGCGGAATGCCCGTTTCGACATATTCACTGAGTCCCGTTTCCCGCTCAATCGTAACGAGTGCTCCAATTCGGCGTTTGGACATATATTGAGCAGATGTTACGAGCGCATCGACGATCCGGACTTGTTCATCTTCGTCACTGATGGCACTCCGCGAAAAGAATTTACTCGTTCGACCGAGGTGTTCGAGCCCCCGGCGTAACTCTGGCTGGAAGATGATGATAATCCCGAGCAGACCATACGTAATGATTTGATTCAACAGAAATTGTAATGTCTTCAGTCCGAAGAATCCGCTTAAGAACCAGCTGATCAAAATAACAGAAATCCCTTTAATCAATTGGACTGCTTTTGTTCCTTTGACAATGATCATCAAACGGTAAATGACGAATGTCACGACCGCGATATCAATCACATCATTAATATAATCGTACCAATGTACGTTTTCTCCCAGTTTCAACAATTGAAATTGAAGTGGTTGCCAGTTGAAGTAATTCACCAACCGTGCCCCCTATCTCATCTGATTTAAACAGCTTTCATTATAGCACAAAGGGACGAGTTAGACTCGTCCCACTTGACTCATTCAAAGATTCGTTTAATTCCGTACCAGACCCGCTCAAAGAGTTGATCAATTTGTTTGATTTCGCCTGTGACGTTTCCGGCACTCGCGGTATACGCTTTGCCGTCAACAGTCATCACGTCTCCATTGACCTTGCCTTCAATCCGGACATTGCCGCCTTCGACATAAAGATCCTGGTTGACGGTAACGCCTTCCGGTACAACAACTTCACCGTTCTCTGCGACGATTCCCGGTACATTCGTATACGATAAGTCATGTTCTTCCTGTGTCAGGTAGCCGCCGAGACTACCGACCGACAGTAACATGAAAATCGAAGCTGCCGCAAGCAACGGGTACTGTTTCATTTTCCCGCCAAAACGGGATGTTTTCTTAAGCGGAGTCACATTCGGTTGGTCCACCTGTTCGGGCAGTTGTGCCAGCACGCGGGATGTAAAATCCGCCGAAAGCTTGGGTGCTGAAAGCGCGCGTAACTCTGCATCGAGGAGCCGATACTCTTCGAACTCGTCCATCGCATTCGCTTCCCGTAACTCCGCTTCAAGTCGTTTGAAGTCTTCTGGAGGTTGGTTTTGGTCTAAATAATCCTGTATCCGTTCATACACTTTTTCTCGTGTCATGGTGAGTGCCTCCTTCTCATCTCATCGTTTGCCGAAATGCTTTTTCAGCGCTTCGCGTCCCCGATGAATTCTGGTTTTAACTGTAGCGACGGGTAAATCGATCATCTCACTGATTTCTTTGAGTGAAAGATCTTCAATGTATTTCAAGACAAGTGGAACCCGGTATTTTTCCGGCAAGCCGGCGATCGCCTCTCCCACATCTTGTCGTTGCTCCGAATCAATGACTTGATCCTCCGGCAGCTGGTCCTTGCTTTCAAGCTGGGAATACAACGTCAGTCCTTCAGTCCCTGACATCTCAGCGTCAAGGGAATAATCCGGACGCTTTTTGCGGAGTCGGTCAATCGAAACATTCGTCACGATCCGATACAACCAAGTCCGGAACTTCCACTGGGCATTATACGATTCAATTTTTGTGAATACGCGGATAAAGGCTTCTTGTGTGGCATCTTCTGCTTCCATTCGATCCCGTAAAACACGGAAGGCGACTAAAAAGGCTCCTTCTTTATATAGATCAACAAGTGCCGCGAATGCATCACGGTCTCCCTGCTTCACCCGCTCAATCAAGCGTAGTGTTGTTTCTTCCACTTTAAATACCCCCCGCTCTATGCGGTCAATCTCTTATACGGAGTCGACCTACATAATGTTTCATCTCAATTTGAATTGTAACAAAAAAAACTTGAACCCTGACGAAAAGAGTTCAAGTTCTATCCATTATTTTACTAAACGATGGGTCTCCATATACTGGAGCAAGTTTCCAATCAACTCATTTGCAAGAATCGCCGTTCCGTTTCCTTCTTCGAGTAATGGATTCACTTCTACGAATTCTGCCGCGATGAACTCGTCCTGCTCGGCACAGTGACGTAAGACCGTCTGCGCATCATCGAGCATGATGCCGTCCGCAACACGTGTCCCGGTTCCTTCGACCAGGCTTGGATCGAGACCGTCCATATCAAAACTGAGATAAAACGCATCCGTTGTTTCTTTTAAATAGGCAATTGCCTCTTCCATGATGGCATCCATCCCGCGTGTCCGAATCGCTTCCATATCGTAGACGCGGATACCAAGACGGTCAATCAGTTCCTGTTCTCCTGCATCGACATCGCGTAAACCGATGAAGACGAGGTGTTCCGGTTGCAGTTTAACGGCATCTCCGCCGATTTCCGTTAAGCGCCGGTGTCCTTCGCCTAGGGCAACAGCCAGCGGCATCCCGTGAATGTTCCCCGACGGAGAAGTCTCCGGTGTATTTAAATCGCCGTGCGCATCAAACCAGATGACTCCGAGACGTGGTACGACTTGCCGCAGACCGGCGATCGTTCCGATCGCCATGCTGTGATCGCCTCCGACGAGTAACGGAAAACGTTGCTCTGTCAGCGCCTCACGTACAAGTAAGTGTAAATCGTTTGTCGTATGGACAACGCCTTCCAGACGTTTCAGTTGCGGATCTTCTTCCCGGACAGCATCTTCAGACAAAACAGCCGCTTCCCCATAGCGAACTGCTTCCTGTCCATGTACTGCGAGTGTTTCAAGTAATCCTGCCTGTTCAACAGCAGCCGGTCCTTGCTCTGTCCCCGGTTTTCCTTGACCATAACGATACGGTACGCTGATATATGCAATGTTCATCGACGTGTTCCCCTTTACTCAGTAAGTTACCTTAATTGTAAGCGGTAACAAGACAGTGGTTCAACTCGACACGGTGACGCATGATTATACAGAATCTAACGACAAAAAAGCACCGTGAGAAACTCTCACAGTGCTTTCGCGTACGTACATGAATTGCAGGCATTTCAAGTATAAAAAAACTTAAGACGAACGAAACTCGCTTAAGATCTTTAAGCAAAATTTGGTGGAGCCTAGCGGGATCGAACCGCTGACCTCCTGCGTGCAAGGCAGGCGCTCTCCCAGCTGAGCTAAGGCCCCAAAAACATAAAAAGCGGAAGACGGGATTCGAACCCGCGACCCCGACCTTGGCAAGGTCGTATTCTACCACTGAACTACTTCCGCAAAATATGAGCCATGCAGGATTCGAACCTGCGACCCTCTGATTAAAAGTCAGATGCTCTACCAACTGAGCTAATGGCTCGACATGGTGGGGGGGGGCGGATTCGAACCGCCGAACCCGAGGGAGCGGATTTACAGTCCGCCGCGTTTAGCCACTTCGCTACCCCCCCAGTTTGTCTAGGAACTATACAATTTAAAAAACAGTGCCGGCAACAGGAGTCGAACCCGCGACCTACTGATTACAAGTCAGTTGCTCTACCAGCTGAGCTACACCGGCAAAAAAAATAAAAATGGTGACCCGTACGGGAATCGAACCCGTGATACCGCCGTGAAAGGGCGGTGTCTTAACCGCTTGACCAACGGGCCATTGGCTCCGCAAGTAGGATTTGAACCTACGACCTACCGGTTAACAGCCGGTTGCTCTACCACTGAGCTATTGCGGAATAAATAAAAAGAATTGCCTGGCAACGTCCTATCCTCACAGGGGGAAGCCCCCAACTACTTTCGGCGTTCAAGTGCTTAACTTCCGTGTTCGGCATGGGAACGGGTGTGACCACTTGGCTATCGTCACCAGACGA
>NZ_JAWPEN010000001.1:0-521668 GCF_033342815.1 Exiguobacterium artemiae | reverse complement strand
CATTTCTTGATAATTATTAATTTTTCAGCAGCTGAATATCTATATTTATACACAGAAAAAGCTCCCTTCAAAAGTGGACAGTTTTATTATTTCAACTGTCTACTTTTGTGGGAGCATATCAGTCGTCAACGGTTTTTTTAACGTCCTGATGACGTATATATCGTGTGGAGAGGTCCTTGAGTAGGTAAAGGACAAAAGCTCTCTGAAGGCGTCAAATGGGACAAAAAAAGCCTCATTCTGCAAGAGAAGGAGGCTCAGTGATTATGAATGTATTTTAAGGGAAAATAAAGGCAGGATTATTGAGCTTGCTGGTTGCTCGTACGGATTTCACTTTCAATCGCATGGATGGCGGCAGACCAAGAACCATACCGATGCAGTAGAGCTTTCGTCGATGGTTTGTTGTTTCGTTTCGCCCATTCACGATACGCTTCGAATGAGAGCGAGAAACCGACCTCTTCAATCGCTTGGCGCAATGACGCGGCGAGCTCGGCTTTTGAATAGGTGACGCTTGCTTCTAATCCGGCGGCCGTACAGGCATCGTGCCAAGATCCGAACATCTTCACGATATGATAATGACTCGGAGCATGATGAACCGATTTACGCCAGATTTGATATTTCTTTAAGGTGATCGTCGATCCGACATCCTGGGCGTATCGGTGAAACGACTTCAGGATTTCATCTTTAGTATATTTCGGAGCCCGCTCGAGTTCTTCCGGCTGTTGATCGATATGCCATTCATAACCGGCTGCGGATAAAGCTTCCGGCCAAGATCCGAACTGACGAATGATGGTTTCCGGTTGCGGCCAACCATGTTCGATGGCATAACGACGATAAATCGTCCGGCGGGGACGATCCTGGATGAGTTCGCCCAAGGCTTGGATGGCTTGAATCATTTCAAGTTGTTCTTCCGTCCATGTCTGTTGACTCGTAAGTACACGTTGTTTCAAGGGTGAGTCCTCCTTCCTAGTAAATCGTAATAGTTGAGGCAAAAGTCCTCTGTATAGAATATATCGGCACTTTTCCATTAATTATGAATAATTACCGTGAAATATTGTAAATAAAGTGAAAATCATTCTTCTGCTAAGTATAAATGGAAGTAATTCAAATGAAAACAGAATGTTACCAATTTTTAATGAACCACCTAAAAACAGTACATTTGTCTCATATGGAAAAAAAGACCAGACCCGC
Source organism: Exiguobacterium artemiae (assembly GCF_033342815.1). Classification (GTDB taxonomy): domain Bacteria; phylum Bacillota; class Bacilli; order Exiguobacteriales; family Exiguobacteriaceae; genus Exiguobacterium_A; species Exiguobacterium_A artemiae_A. The sequence continues at coordinate 520,480 of NZ_JAWPEN010000001.1, read as the reverse complement.
ATGGAGCGAGACTGGTCTTAGGTCATACTTATTTTCCTTCGATATACGTCCATTTGAACGAAGTATCCGCACCGACTTTGTGGTTGACGATTCCTTTAACGTAAGGTTTACGTAAGAGGGAAGCCCCGCGTTGGTACATAACTGAGATCGCTTGATCGTCTTCAAGCAAAACTTTCTCGGCATCTTTCAGTGACTGCCAACGTTTTGCTGCATCTGTTTCTTTCATCGCCGACTTGATGAGTGAATCGTACTTGTCGCTTGTGTACTTACCACGGTTGTACGGTCCATCAGTCATCCACATGTCGAGGAATGTCATTGGATCCTGGTAGTCAGGGCCCCATCCTGCGAATGAAAGTTCGAACTGACCTTTAGACTCGAGGTCCAATTTGTTTTTGAACGGTTGCTGTTTGATTGTAACTTCAAGACCTGGAAGGTTTTTCTCCCACTCGCCTTTGAGGTACTCGGAGATTTTCTTCGAGTTGTCGTCATCGTATGAAAGAAGTTCAAGCTTGACGGATTTCTTACCGATATCCTTCAGACCTTTTTCGAACGAAGCTTTAGCCGACGAAGCATCGAATGATCCGAAACCTTCGTTGCCGTCACGGAAGTCTTTTCCGTCCGGACCTTTAGCAAATTCTTTTGGTACATAGTAGTAAGCAGGGATCGATCCGTTGTTTAAGAGGACTTTCGCCATTTGCTCTTTATCGTAACCAGAGTCGATTGCTTTACGGATGTCTTTGTTTTTGAGCAATTCGTTTTTGAAGTTCATTTGGATGTAGTACATCGAAGCGTCAAGACGTGTATCGAAGTCTTCGCTGTCTTTGTACTGATCAACGAACTCACTTGTCAGACCAACTGTATCGATATCACCTTTTTCGTACAGGTTGACGGCCGTCGATACTTCTTTAACGACTTTATAGTTTACTTCTTCGAGTTTAACCGTATCGGCATCCCAATACTGGTCGTTTTTCTTGTAGCTCCAGCCGACTTCCGTTTTCCAGTCCGTCAGTTGGAACGGTCCGTTGTAAAGGAAGTTCTCCGGGTTTGTCGCGAAGTCTTTCCCTTTTTCTTCTACGAATTCCTGTTTAAGCGGCATGAATGAACCGAAGCCAGTCAATGCTTTGAAGTACTCAGCCGGTTGTGTCAGTTTGACTTCAAGTGTCTTGTCGTCAACTGCTTTAACGCCGACGTCAGCCGGTTTTCCTTTTCCTGTGTTGTAAGCTTCAGCGCCATCGATGATATACATGATGTACGCATATTGCGATCCGCTTTTCGGATCAAGAACACGTTTCCACGCATATTCGAAGTCTTTTGCCGTGACGTCACTGCCGTCCGACCATTTCGAATCACGTAATTTAAATGTGTATGTAAGACCATCTTCAGAGACGTCTACACTTTCCGCAACACCAGGTGTCGGCTCTTGTTTCTCGTCGAGACGGAAGAGACCTTCCTGGACGTTGTTTAAGACTGTGAATGAAACCGAGTCTGTTGCAACTGTCGGGCTGAGTGCAGGGATGTCTGAACCGCTTGTCAGGTTAAGAACCTGTTTGTCCGACGCCTTTTTCGTATCGGTCGAACCTGAAGTATCTTTTGAATCATCTGTCGATGTACAAGCAGCGAGGCTTGATCCGGCGATGGCTAAAGCACCAACGAGTGCAAGTGTTTTTTTCGTTTTCATAATAATAAGTTCCCTCCCAAGAATGAATATATATGATTGAAAAATGAGTACCGATTAGAATAGCGATCCGGTGTCCTATTAAAAAAATAAGAGGGGTCATCGCCTTTTATTTTGTTGAAGGAAAGCACCGGATCAACTTGTTACCAATAATAAATACAATATTCAGAAAAATCAATAGCTTATTTTCAGATTATTTCAAATTGGTTAAAATTTCGTGTGATATCAACGGTTTTTTTGTAAAAATAATTTTTGGTAAGGATAATATTGGGAGGTAAAAATGATTCCAAAATTAAAACACGTCTATAAAAATGACGTGTTTCAACTGGATCAATTCAGTTGTTCGAGGAAGGAAAGTGCTTCTGCGACGTGGTCTTTTACTTTCACGGAACGCCATTCCTGAATCAATTCACCGGATTCATTGATTAAAAAAGTAGAACGGACGATTCCATAATATTCCTTTCCGTAATTCTTTTTCAGCTGCCAGACACCGTATTGCTCACAGACGGTATGGTCGACATCAGACAATAATTCGAATGGAAGTTCGTATTTTGAAATAAAATTCTGGTGACGTTTTTGACTGTCTGCCGAAATACCGAGAATGACCGTGTTCTTTGCGGCAAAGGCTTCCGAAGCATCACGGAAGTCACACGCCTCCGTCGTACAACCCGGTGTCGAGTCTTTCGGATAAAAGTAGACGATGACTTTTTTTCCGCGGAAATCACTTAATGAAACCATTTCTCCCTGCGCATTCGGCAGTGTAAAATCGACTGTATTCATGAATGGTCCTCCTCAACCCAGTTCCATATTCAACTGGTCAGCGTATTTTTCGAGTTTCTTTTGCAGACTTTCCTTTAACGGATCGAGCGCAATCAAATACTTTTCAAAGTCGGTGCCGGCTTTTGCCGTCTTCAGTAACAAGGATTGTTCCTCCCGGTACCAGTCGGCGTAATCCTCATAGTAATTGACAAGCGTCTCCGGATTTCCTTTGTTACCGAGGGCCGGACCGTAAATCATCAGGATGTTGCTGTTCATTTCAAGCGCCATGTAGTCGGTCTGGGCATTGACCCGGGTAAAGACTTCATCCTGCTTGTCTTCCTTCGTATTCCCGACGGCTTCCGCTGCTTTCGCATTGACGCCGTATTCATCGGCATTAAAGGATTCAAACAGCGAGGCGAGGGTCGTAAAGACTTCGGGATCAAACTTCGTCGGCACGATGACGACTTTCCATTCGCCGTCCTGTTTTAAAAACAGTTTTGAAGCGCGGTTCGGTAAAGGCGATCCGTCTTCATCGTTGAATTCGTGAATGATGTAGGCGACGTTACCTTGCTGAAAACTTTTGACGACTTTACCCGGTTTGATCTTTAAATTCTTGGCACCGAGTGTCGCGGCCCGTAACAACTTTTGATCCCCCGTATACTCAATCGCGGCAAGTGCTTTGGCATCTGCCGTGCCGGACCGGCCGATTGTCTTTTGATAGGTCGCATAAACATCGAGAACGTCTTGACTTGCCTGTTTCGTTTGTTTCGTTTCCGTCGACTTCGGGGATTCAGTATCAGTAGACGGAGCGGAATCGTTTCCGCATCCGGCGAGGATGATCCCTGTCGACACGAGTACCGTCAATAATCGTTTCATATTTCAGTTCCTCCTATATGAACAACATCTTGCATTATGTCTTCACCATACAGGAAATTCGCTTTTTTGAGTAGGGAATAGGTACACTAGCATAAAGGAGAGTGGGTTCAACATGAAAATTCACGTAACAGACGAAGCGTTACAATATTTTAAAGAAGAGATGGAAGCAAAAGAAGGCGATACGATCCGCTTTTTCGCCAAGTACGGCGGCTCTACCGATTTAACGCAAGGATTCTCGGTCGGAGTTCACATGGAGACTGTCGAACGGGCAGCAGTCGAAGAAACCGTCGACGGGATTCATTTCGTCGTCTCCGATCAGGATGATTGGCTGTTCCAGGGACAGGATGTCGAAGTATCCGTCCAAAATGAAGAGATTGTCTTTTCACAAGCCAAGCAATGAACAGCGGATGAAGAGGGCCGAAACGGTCTTCTTCATTTTTTTGTCTAGAATAATTGTAAGCGGCGACATGCTTCTGTACAATGGAGAATGTAAGCGATTAAAAGCAAGTATAAAAGGGGGAATAGAGATGATTCCGTACAAACACGAACCATTCACGGACTTCTCACAGGAAGCAAACAAGAAAGCGTTCGAAGAGGCGCTTGAACTTGTATCGAAAGAGCTTGGAAAAGATTATCCGCTCGTCATCGGGGGAGAACGTGTGACGACAGAGGACAAAATCGTTTCTGTCAATCCGGCAAACAAAGAAGAAATCGTCGGACGCGTTTCGAAAGCGACACAAGCACACGCTGAAGATGCAATGCAGGCAGCTGTCAAAGCATTTGAAACGTGGAAATTCGTCAATCCGAGTGTTCGTGCGGACGTCTTATTCAAAGCCGCAAACATCATCCGGAAACGCAAACATGAATTCTCGGCTTACCTCGTCAAAGAAGCAGGTAAACCATGGAACGAAGCAGATGCGGATACAGCGGAAGCGATCGACTTCCTCGAATACTATGCGCGTCAAATGCTTGTCTTAAAAGAAGGCAAGAAAGTCGAGAGCCGTCCGGGCGAATACAACCGGTACGACTACATTCCACTTGGTGTCGGTGTCATCATCTCACCATGGAACTTCCCACTCGCCATCATGGCAGGAACAGCGGTTGCTGCGATCGTGGCAGGTAACCCGATCCTCTTGAAACCTGCATCGACGACACCGGTTGTCGCTGCTAAATTCGTCGAAGTCATGGAACAGGCGGGTCTTCCAGCCGGCGTCTTGAACTTCATTCCGGGACCAGGGGCGGAAGTCGGCGACTATCTCGTCGACCACCCGAAAACACGTTTCATCAGCTTCACAGGTTCGCGTGATGTCGGACTCCGCATCAACGAACGTGCTTCAAAATTGAACGACGGTCAAATCTGGCTCAAACGCGTCATCGCGGAAATGGGCGGAAAAGACACGATGGTCATCGACGAGTCGGCTGATCTCGACTATGCGGCAGATATGATTACAAAAGCGGCATTCGGTTTCTCGGGACAAAAATGTTCAGCTTGTTCACGTGTCGTCGCACTCGATTCGGTTTATGACGAGTTGCTTGCGAAAGTCGTCGAAAACACAAACAAACTCAGTATCGGTAACCCGGTCGATGTGACGAACAACGTCGGACCTGTCATCGATGCAGCAGCTTTCAAGAAAATCACATCGTACTTCGATGTCGCGAAACAAGAAGGCCGGATTGCAGCAGGTGGTACAGCGGATGATTCGACAGGATACTTCGTCTCACCGACAATCGTTGCTGACGTCCAACCGACAGACCGTCTGATGCAGGAAGAAATCTTCGGACCGGTCGTTGCGTTCACAAAAGCAAAAGATTTCAAAGAAGCAATCGACATTGCCAACAACACGGAGTACGGTTTGACAGGTGCCGTCATCACTCAAAATCGTACGAACCAGGAATACGCACGTGCGAACTTCCATGTCGGTAACTTGTACTTCAACCGCGGTTGCACAGGTGCAATCGTTGGGTACCAACCGTTTGGCGGATTCAACATGTCAGGAACGGATTCAAAAGCAGGCGGACCGGATTACTTGACTTTACATCTTCAAGCAAAAACTACTTCTGAAATGTTCTAAAATGATGTTTAATAGATGAAACGGGTATGCAACCTGCATACCCGTTTTTCTTTTAGAAAAGGGGGAGCACGAGATGAACGGAATGTGGTTCGCGATTTTGTTGTATCTGGGTTTGATGGTCACACTAGGCGTCGTCGCGTATTATCGGACAAAAAACATGAACGATTATATGCTGGGAGGACGAACAATCGGACCTGTCGTCACAGCGCTCTCAGCCGGAGCCAGTGATATGAGTGGGTGGTTATTGATGGGATTGCCGGGTGCGATGTTTGCAACTGGTCTGTCCAGTGGTTGGATCGTAATCGGGTTATTGCTCGGTGCCTATGCCAACTGGCTGCTCGTCGCACCACGCTTACGTGCGTATACAGCGCATGCCGGGGATGCCATCACGATTCCCGACTACTTTGAAAAACGGTTCCACGATAAAAGTGGTGTCCTGCGTACAGTTTCAGCTGGAGTTATCTTAATATTCTTTATAATGTACGCTTCAAGTGGTTTTGTTGCCGGTGGTCGTCTGTTTGAATCCGTCTTCGGACTCGAATATACAACCGGCTTATGGATTTTGGCAGCTGTCGTCATCGCATACGTTTTCCTCGGCGGATTCCTTGCCGTCAGTTGGACGGACGTTGTTCAAGGCATGATCATGGTCATCGCCTTGCTAATCGTTCCGGCTGTGACGCTGACGCTCAGCGGCGGAATCAATGAAACGCTTGAGACAATTCGTTCAACGGACGGTTCGAAACTCGAATTGTTCAAAGGGACGACCGTGATCGGGATCGTTTCCCTGCTGGCATGGGGGCTTGGATACTTTGGCCAGCCGCACATCATCGTCCGTTTTATGGCGATTCGAAACCTGCATGAAATGAAATCGGCGCGTCGGGTCGGAATGATCTGGATGACGTTTTCGATTATCGGGGCCATGGTAACGGGATTATTCGGATACGCCTACTTCACACAACAAGGCGGAACACTCGAGAATCCGGAGAACGTCTTCATTCAATTGTCGCGTGACTTGTTCCCAGGTTTCATTACAGGGCTATTACTCGCAGCATTGCTCGCGGCGATCATGTCGACGATCTCGACGCAACTGCTCGTCTCGTCGAGTGCTGCAACCAATGATTTCTATCAGCGTTTCCTGAAACGGAATGCATCAGATAAAGAGTTGATGGTCATGGGGCGGATCATGGTTCTCGTCGTTGCACTGCTTGCGATCGCTTTATCATTCGGCGCGCAAAAGTCCATCCTGACGTTGGTCGGATATGCATGGGCCGGATTCGGTGCCGCCTTTGGACCGGTCGTCCTGTTCAGCCTGCTCTGGCGCCGGATGAACAAAACAGGGGCGCTTGCTTCGATGATTACAGGGTCAGTCGTCGTCATCGCCTGGATTTTAGTGAAGATGTACGTCAAAGATCTTCCGTTCTACATCTCGGAGATGTATGAAATGATTCCTGCATTCCTCGCTTCGACGGTCGCACTCGTCATCGGCAGTCTCTTGACGAAAGCACCAAGCCAAGCGATGTATGATGAATTCGATGAAGTACAGGCTCAACTCAAAGGAGCGGAACAACAACGGAAAGTCGTTTGATGCTTAAAAAAAGAATGTCCGGTGCCTCATGCGCCGGACATTCTTTTTCTATAGAAGAAACTAACTTAGTGAACATATCTTTACATAAAACATATATGTTGCCTACACGCAAAAAAAGCGTATACTAACAACTAAAGAGAGGTGAGGCAAATGGCGAGTCAACCCATCGTTCCAGTGGAGCGTTTGAAAAAAAGACACTATATCGGACCGGCTTTCGTCGCCGCCGTCGCTTACCTCGATCCGGGGAATTTTGCAACGAACATGACGGCAGGAGCCCAGTACGGATTTTTACTGCTCTGGGTAATTGTCGCCGCGAACCTGATGGCGGTGATGATTCAGACGCTGTCCGCGAAACTGGGACTGGTCAGCAATACGAGCCTTGCGGAAGTGATTCGGGATGAACTGTCGCCGGTCATGCGAATCATTTATTGGGCGCAGGCCGAACTCGTCGCGATGGCAACGGATTTAGCGGAGTTCGTCGGAGCGGCACTCGGGTTTAACCTATTGTTCGGCATCGATTTGAAAATCGCTGCCTTGCTGACGGCGATTGCTTCGTTCATCATTCTTGGATTTGAACGGAAAGGGTTACGGCATTTTGAAGCTGTCATCGGAGCATTGGTCCTGGTCATCGCGCTGGCGTTTGCGATTCAGGTCATTGAAGTTAAACCGGTCCTGCGCGATGTCGCCGGCGGATTGATTCCCGGATTTTCCGGAACGTCGAGCATTGTTCTGGCAGCAGGGATGCTCGGGGCGACCGTCATGCCGCATGCGATTTATCTCCATTCCGATTTAACGAAACGCCGTATGGGGACAATCGCGGATAAAAAAGGATTGTTACGGATTCAGAAGATGGACATTTGGGCGGCGATGCTGATTGCGGGGGCGGTCAACGGCGCAATGCTTGTCATTGCCGCGACGGTTTTCTTCGGAACGAGCCAACAGGCGGAGACACTGGAAAGTATTTTTCACGGACTCGGGACGTCGCTCGGCGGCGCGGCACCTTATCTGTTTGGCGGAGCGTTGCTGATTTCGGGACTGGCTTCATCAAGTGTCGGGACGATGTCCGGCGACGCCATCATGCGGGGATTCCTGAAGATGGAGATTCCGATTTTCCTCAGACGCAGTGTGACGATGCTACCGGCGATCATCTTATTGTTATCCGGCTTTGACCCGACCCGTGCGTTGATTTGGAGTCAGGTCGCCTTATCGTTCGGAATTCCGTTTGCCTTAATTCCGTTGATTCGTGCGACATCGAGTGAACGGATCATGGGCAAATATAAAAATCAGCCGTTGACGAAAGGGATTGCCTGGGCGATCGTCAGCATCGTCATCGTCTTTAATATCTATCTGCTGGGTGATCTTTTATTTTGAATAATCAGATTTTTTGTTTTGCTTACCGGCAGCACGGGTAATTCATTACTAGAAGCTTTCTGCCCGGAAGCTTTGCTACCCCTATAAGGACGATGGTGCGGACCTCCCCCCGATGCACCATCGTCTTTTTTGTCTGGACAAAAAGTGCTATGATTAAAAATAGTGTAAAATATATTGAAAAAGTTCCGGAGGTGGAATCAGATGGCAAAGATTAATGAAGAACAAGTCCGCCATGTGGCGCATTTAGCACGTCTCGCCGTAACAGATGAAGAAGTCCAACAATTTACCGTTCAACTTGAGAAGATTCTCGGGTTCGCTGAACAATTAAATGAACTCGATACGACAGGCGTCGAACCAACGACACACGTCCTCGATCTCAAAAACGTCTTGCGTAAAGACGAAGTCCGCCCGTCGCTCCCGCGTACGGAAGTAGAACGACTCTCACCTGATTGGGAAGACGGACAAGTCCGTGTCCCGGCAGTATTCGAATAAGGAGGAGACCACCGATATGTCACTTTTTGAACATGGTGTAAAGAACTTACACACACTCGTCAAAGACGGAGAAGTCAAAGTATCCGAACTTGTCCAGGAATCCTTTGACCGCATTGACCGTGTCGACGGAAACATCGGCGCATTTTTATCATTAAACGAAGATGCTTTCGAACAGGCAAAACGGATGGACGAGATTGCGAAACACGAAGCAAACCCGTTATTCGGTTTACCGATTGGTGTCAAAGACAATATCGTCACGAAAGGGATGACGACGACATGCGGTTCGAAGTTCCTCGAAAACTTCGTCCCGGCACACGATGCGACAGTCGTCGAGCGTCTGCATGAAGCAGGAGCCGTCACAATCGGGAAACTCAACATGGATGAGTTCGCGATGGGTTCATCAAATGAAAACTCGGCTTACAAGCCGGTCCGTAACCCGTGGAATACGAAACACGTCCCGGGCGGTTCGTCAGGCGGCTCAGCAGCTGCTGTCGCGGCTGGAGAAGTCTTGTTCAGCCTCGGTTCAGATACGGGTGGTTCAATCCGTCAACCGGCTGCTTACTGTGGTGTCGTCGGATTGAAACCGACTTACGGTCTCGTTTCGCGTTACGGCCTCGTCGCCTTTGCGTCGTCACTTGACCAAATCGGTCCATTGACACGGACAGTCGAAGACAATGCGTACTTATTAAGTGCGATTGCCGGACACTGTGAAATGGATTCGACGTCAGCGAACGTCAACCCGACCGATTACACGCAAGCATTGACAGGTGATATTAAAGGACTCAAGATTGCCGTCCCGAAAGAGTACTTCGGCGAAGGAATCAGTGAAGGCGTTAAAGAAAATATCCGTGCCGCCATCAAGAAACTTGAATCGCTTGGCGCGACAGTCGACGAAGTCTCGCTTCCGAACTCGAAATATGCGCTCGCGACGTATTACTTGCTTGCTTCTTCAGAAGCTTCATCGAACCTCGCACGTTTCGACGGAATCCGTTACGGTGTCCGTGCCGAAGCCGATGCACTCGAAGATGTCTTTAAGTATTCACGCGCTCAAGGTTTCGGTGACGAGGTCAAACGCCGGATCATGCTCGGCACATATGCCCTCAGCTCAGGTTACTACGATGCTTATTATAAAAAAGCACAACAAGCGCGGACGTTGATCAAACAAGACTTCGACCAAGTCCTTGCCAACTACGACGTCATCATCGGACCAACTGCTCCGACACCTGCGTTCGAACTCGGTGCCCAAAACGACGATCCGGTCACGATGTATGCCAACGATATCCTGACGATTCCAATCAACCTAGCAGGTGTTCCAGCAATTTCGGTCCCAGCCGGTCTTGTTGACGGATTACCGGTCGGTCTGCAAATCATCGGAAAACACTTTGACGAGGCGACGATTTATCGTGCGGCGCATGCATTTGAGCTTGCGACCGGCGGATTCGCGCTTCCGAAGTTATAAAGGAGAATGCCTTATGAACTTTGAAACGGTCATCGGTATTGAGGTCCATGCCGAATTAAATACAAATACGAAGATGTTTTGCGGCTGTGCCCGGGAATACGGCGCAGAAACGAACACGAAGACGTGTCCGATCTGTCTTGGACATCCCGGCGTCCTGCCGAAAATCAACGAAAAAGCGGTTGAACTCGCGGTTCGTGCTGCGATGGCGTTAAACTGTCATGTCGCCGATCAAACGAAATTCGACCGGAAAAACTATTTTTATCCGGATACACCGAAAGCCTATCAAATTTCGCAGTTTGATCAGCCGATCGGCTTTGACGGCTACATCGATGCTGAGGTCGACGGCGAAACAAAACGTTTCCGGATTGAACGCGTCCACCTTGAAGAAGATGCCGGGAAAATGAACCACACCGGTGCCAACCATTCGGTCGTCGACTTCAACCGGACAGGTGCCCCGTTGATCGAGATCGTCAGTGAAGCGGACATGCGCTCAGCAAAAGAAGCGGTCGCTTACCTTGAACGACTCAAGGAAGTTCTTCAATACGCCGGTGTCTCGGACGTCAAGATGGAAGAAGGTTCGTTACGCTGCGACTGTAACATCTCCGTCCGTCCATACGGTCAAGAGAAGTTCGGAACGAAAACCGAGTTGAAGAACTTGAACTCGTTCGGAAACGTTTTAAAAGGTCTTGAGTTTGAAGAAGACCGTCACCGTAAGCTGTTGTTATCCGGCGGCGTCATGCGTCAGGAAACACTCCGCTTTGACGAAACAAAAAAACAAACGATCCTGATGCGTGTCAAAGAAGGCGCGTCCGATTACCGTTACTTCCCGGAACCGGATCTCGTCAAGCTGGTCCTCGATCATGACTGGAAAGAAGCAATCCGCGCCGGCATTCCGGAATTACCGGATGCCCGCCGCGTCCGCTATCAGGAAGCGCTTGGTCTGTCAGCGTATGATGCGAAACAATTGACGGTCACACGTGAGATGGCCGAGTACTTCGAAGCGACGATTGCAGCCGGTGCTGAACCGAAAGCCGCTGCCAACTGGACGGTCGGGGAAGTCCAAGGTCACTTGAACAAATCAACGGAAACGTTCGACACGATCAAGCTGACACCGGCCCGTCTCGCTGAAATGATCGAACTGATTGCCGGCGGCACGATTTCATCGAAAATCGCGAAACAAGTCTTTACGGCAGTCATCGAACAAGGCGTCGAACCACGCGCTTACGTCGAAGAACAAGGACTTGCGCAAATCTCGGACGAAGGACTGCTCCGCGGACTGGTCGTCGAGATGTTTGAAGCCAACCCGGCAGTCGTTGAAGAACTGGTCAACGGCCGGGACCGGAAAAAAGGTTTTGTCATCGGTCAAATCATGAAAAAGACAAAAGGAATGGCGAATCCGGCACTGCTCGATCAGCTGTTCTACGAAGAACTCGAAAAATTAAAATAAGCCCTGCTGAAGCACTGCTCTCTTCTCTTAAACCAAGGGAAGGAAGCAGTGCTTCTTTTTTTTGCCTTTGTAATGTGCCGGTACTTCATGTAAAATAAAACAGTTATGTATCAAATGGATCGGTTGAGTAAAAAAGGAGAAAATCTTATGAGACCTAGAGCGCGAGTGATTTATAACCCGACTTCCGGGAAAGAGATGGTAAAGCGTAATCTGCCGTATATCTTAGACCGGCTGGAAGCAGCGGGTTATGAGACTTCCGTCTATTCGACGAAAGCGGTCGGTGACGCGACATATGAAGCAGCACGGGCCTGTGAAGCCGAATTTGACCTTGTCGTTGCTGCAGGTGGAGATGGCACGTTAAACGAAGTGATCAGTGGCATGGCATCGTATCCGGTGCGTCCGAAACTCGGTGTCTTACCAGTCGGAACGACGAATGACTTTGGCCGGGCGATGCGGATTCCTTTGACGATTGAAGGGGCGATGGATGTCATCTGTACCGGGTACACGATGCCCGTCGACATCGGAAAGATCGAAGGGACGACAGGTACCCACTACTTCATCAACATCGCAGGTGGTGGCATCATGACGGAACTCTCGTATGAAGTTCCATCAAAACTGAAGACGGCACTCGGACAGTTGGCGTATTACGTCAAAGGGATGGAAAAACTCCCGCAAATCCGTCCGACCTATGTCGAGCTCGAACATGAACGCGGGATTTTTAAAGGCGAAGTCATGTTGTTTTTGACTTCGAACACCAATTCTGTAGGCGGTTTTGAAAAACTTTCACCGAATGCTTCCCTCAATGATGGACGCTTTGATTTATTCATTTTGAAAAAATGTAATCTCGTTGAGTTAATCCGCGTCATGCGGTTGGCGTTAAAGGGAGATCACTTCTCTGATCCATGTATTGAACATGTGACGACGTCATTCGTCCGGATGCGAAACACATCCGAGATGAGCTTGAACATCGATGGCGAGTTTGGCGGAATTTGTGAAGGGGAGATGACGAATCTTCAATCGCATTTCGACGTCATGACGCCGAAGTTCCGGATCGACGAGATGGAAACGATCAATTTACAGCTACAGGCACAAGAACAGGAAACAAATCTCGCGTAAGACGCGGGATTTTCTAGGAGGAAAATAATATGATTCCAGTACAAAAAAACGATGAGCACGTCGTCGATATCGTCGACTTGACGCACGACGGTTCAGGAGTTGCCCGGATTGACGGCTACACGGTCTTCATTCCAGGTGCCCTGCCGACGGAACAAGTCAAAATCAGAATTACGAAAACGACGAAATCATACGGTTTCGGACGGATCATCCGTCAAAAAACGAAGAGTGTCGATCGTGTCGAGCCGCCTTGCCCGGTCTACAACCAGTGCGGCGGTTGCCAGCTGCAGCATCTCTCGTATGAGGCGGAACTGAAATTCAAACACAACCGTGTCCGTGATGCGTTCGCGCGTCTTGCCGGTCTTGAGATTCCGGTCCACGAAACGATGGGCATGGAAGATCCATGGGGTTACCGCAACAAGGCACAAGTGCCGGTCGCGTTCCAATCTAACAAGTTAATGGCTGGTTTTTATCAAAAACGCAGTCACCGGATCATCGACATGGATTACTGTCTGATCCAAAATAAAGAGAATGACGATGCCATTCAAGCTGTCCGCAAAGTACTGGCTGACCTGAAGGTTCCGGCTTACGATGAAAAGAAAAACAGCGGTGTCATCCGTCACATCATGGCACGCCACGGTTACCACACAAACGAATTGATGATCGTCCTCGTGACGAAGGTCAAACAGTTGCGCGGTGCGGATAAAATCGTCGAAGGCATCTTAAAAGCTGTCCCGAACGTCACATCAATCCAACAAAACATCAACCCGGATGAGACGAATGTCATCCTCGGAAAACGGAACATCGTCTTACACGGACCGTCTGTCATCCGCGATCAAATTGCCGGATTGACGTATGAAATTTCACCGCATTCATTCTTCCAGGTCAATCCGTTACAAACCGAAAAACTGTACGGAAAAGCGCTCGAATATGCGCAATTGACAGGCGATGAAATCGTTGTCGATGCCTATTGCGGGATCGGTTCGATCTCATTATCGCTCGCGCAACAGGCGAAACACGTCTACGGTATCGAAATGGTACCGCAAGCAATTGACGACGCACGCCGCAATGCAAAAGCAAACGGAATCGATAACGTCTCGTTCGAATACGGAACCGCAGAAACCGTTATGCCGGCACTCGTCAAAGGTGGCATCAAGCCTGACGTCATCGTCGTTGACCCGCCGCGTAAAGGCTGTGACGAAGAATTCCTCCGTGCTGCTGCTGAAGTCGCGCCAAAGCGGATCGTCTACGTCTCTTGTAACGCTTCAACACAAGCGCGTGACGCGAAGCTTCTTGCTGAACTCGGCTACAAGCTGATGGAAGTCACACCGGTCGATATGTTCCCGCATACGACACACGTCGAGAGCGTTGCGCTCTTTGTACGTGAAACAAACGAAGCATAAGAAACAAATCGTAATACAAAAAGACGCTGTGACTCTCTCGAAACATTCTCGAGAGTCACAGCGTCTTTTTTTGTTCCTTGTATCAATTCAAGAAAGTATTATTCTTCCGTTTGCTCCGACGCGTCACTGTTTTCAGAGGGTGGACCAAACAATTGAACTGCAACCCGTTCACTGGCTGTTCCGTCATCTAAACTACAGAACTGTTTCAGGAAACGTTCGTACTTTTTATCGTACAGAGCCGATTTCTCTTCAATGTTTTCGATATAATCGACGACTTGATTCGTTTCTTTTAACAGAGGGCCAGGGACAACCTGTTCAAAGTCAAAGTAGAAACCGCGTAATGTCGAAGCATATTTCTCCAAGTCATACGTAAAGAAAATCATCGGACGCTTCAAATGAGCATAATCAAAGAAAACAGACGAATAATCGGTAATCAATACGTCACTGATTAAATATAGTTCCGCAATATCTCCATAGGACGAGACATCATAAGCAAACCCTTCGAAATTCTGAATGTCCATGTTTTGAGCAATCAAATAATGCATCCGAAGAAGGACAACATACTCGTCACCGAGTCGTTCTTGCATCTGTTTTAAATCCAGTTGAAGATCAAAACGATATTTTCCGCGTGCGATGAATTCATCATCACGCCAGGTTGGAGCATAGAGCACCACTTTTTTATCAAGCGGCAGATTCAGTTTTGTTTTAATTTCACTGATTAAGCCGTCTTGATTATCGGTATACAATAAATCATTTCGCGGATAACCAGTTTCAAGCAATTCGTTTTGGAAACCGAAAGCACTAGCAAAAATTTCGCTTGAATAAGGATTCGGTGAAATCAGATAGTTCCATTCCTGCGCCTGGTTGTAGAAATTCCGTTTGTAACGGATGGCATTAGTTCCTGCCATGTGAACTTCTTTCATATCGAGACCAAGTCGTTTGAGTGGTGTACCGTGCCATGTCTGAAGATAAATGGTTTCTTCGCGTTTACTCAAACTGGCGGGCTGTCGAGTATTAAAAATCCAATATTTCGCGCGTGCCATGGCCTGATAATAAGCCAAACTGTTTTTTAAGATCCAGTTTGGACAGGCTTCTTTGACGTCTTCCGTTGGTTCTTTAGCAAAGATCCAAACCAGATCCAAATGAGGATAATTTTTTTGCATGTAAAGGTATAAGGCTTTTGGGTTATCGGAATAACTGCGTCCCAAGAAACTTTCGAATAATACGAGATTTTCTTTCACCGGAAGTTTTTGGAATGCGCGATAAAGCATTAAGCCATTTTTGATTTTTTTGCGTTTGACTGAGTTTACGAAACGTTTTAATTGAACTCCTCTGATGTATAACCGGAACAAAGTGAAGGATCCGGTTGACCATGCCTTGAGATATTTACTTTTCGCTTTCGCCTGCTTCAAGTCTCGCGCGACATAATTAAAAATCATTTTTTGTTGCTGTAAATCACCTTTTTCCAATAAACTGCGTCCGCGTCTTGAGATGAAGCGTTTGTACCATCTGTTCAGAAACGACTGAACAGATTTATCTGTCGTATCTGCTGATAGGATACCGTACATGCGCGAGATATCTGCGAGTGTTTGAATATCCCGTAACTGATACAAAGACTGTCCTTCAAGTGGAGTACTTCGCGAATTTCTACCGTACACCACGTAGTTCACAGAAGTGAAATTCGTTAATTGTGAAATGACGGTATGGGCGATGGCTGTATCTGAGAACCAGGTCGTCTGAAACAGAGAAAGATCTAACAATAACGATTTTTTTATCATCCACCCATGGATACTCGTTAAATGTTTGGTGTTAAATTTTGACCGTGTGTAGAAAAAGTAGCGGTCATCTTCAATCGGCATAAACCATTTCTGTTTATTGTAGACGGGAGAAACTTTTCCGATAATGACTTCACCGTTTGTTTTTTCAGCCGCTTTTGAAAATGTATACAGGGCTCGGGGAGACAATATATCATCACTATCTAAAAAGATGATATACTCTCCTGTTGCCTGAAGTAGGCCGGTATGACGCGCATTGTGAACACCTTGATGCGGTTGCTCAACGACTTTGATTTGCGGGAAAGCGGCTTGAAGATCCTGGCTGTAAGCACTCTCGCCGTCAAAAACGACGATGATTTCGACCGGTGATTCCACCGATTGTTCGATGACGGATTGAATCGCGGCATTCACTTGTGATTCGGTTTGATACACTGGGATGATGACACTAATGGAATTCATGAAAATGCTCCTTTATTAAAGACTATTCTTAAAAAGTACCATAAATAACCGGGTATGTGCAGAAATCACTTAAAAACGATGACTCTGTCTGTAGTGTGTAGGTGTTTCTCCTGTCGTTTGTTTAAAAGCCTGACTAAAATGACTTTGGCTCGAAAAGTGCAGCTTATTTGAAATCGTTAATAAAGAATCATCGGTGGACCGAAGTAACCGTTTCGCTTCACGAATACGTTCACGGATGACATATCGGGCAAGCGGTAATCCTGTTTCTTCCTTAAACAGAACGGACAGGTAGTTGGACGAAACATGAATGGCTTGACTAATTGAAGAGACCGACAGTGGTTCGTACAGATGTTGTTGAATGTAACGGATGGCAGCCAAAACATGCGGCGAATGACGGAGTTCCTGAACTTCTTTAACCGCTTCGGCAAAGCTGACCGTAATTTTGACATGACGGTTTCGCAATTCTGAAATACTGGTCGCCGCCTCGATGGACTCAATCATCCGATCGCTGAGCATAAACGCTTCATCCGGTTCAAGACCACCTCTGATTGCGGCGCGCGCGCTTAACAGGACGGTACCGAGCAAAAGGTTTTTTTCAGCACGTAACGGTTGATGGCGCGCCAAGGATCCAAATTCGCCGTATGCCGGCAGAGAATAAGTCGTTGCCAAACGTTCACTTTGTCCGGAAGAAATCCATTCAATAATCTGTTGTTCCCGTTCCCAAGCCTTCATATAGGCGGTCGTTGCCGTATGCGGAGAAACATCAGCGATTAATGGAATCTCCTGATCCTCGATTTCCGATTCGGTTCGGATGTCGCGTTTGGCGAGTTGTTGGCCGGTCAGTAAACGGTGGACCAGATGAGCGCAGTCGATCAACCGGTTTTCCGTCGTCCGGGTCAATGCTTTATAAAATTGATGGAACGCTTCATCCTGAATGTGTGCGCGGAACAGGGCCGACTGCAGTAAGACCGGACCAATCCGGTACTGGCCTTGTTCCTGGACAGGAATAAACAGGTAAGCCGTACCATCTTTTAAGGTATACAGGAGCGGTGTCTGCTCCGGTGCCGGCCATTCCTGTTCAATCGATAACCGGCTCGGATGCGAAGGCGCGGCCGGACTGATATCCAGTTCCTCACCGGTTAGGGACTGGTACGAAACAAAAAAGCCCGTCGTCCCGTAAAGACTTTCCGCGATTTGAATCAAATCTTCTTTTGATAAGGGCGACACTGGAATTCCTCCGTTCTTCAAAAACGTGTTGTTTTCAGTTTACGTCGAGTCCAGACGATTGTATAGCAAGAATCAATTGAAGGCGGGAAGACATTCAAAAAAACAAAAGACATCAACGGCCCGGGTGTTCAGGCGGTTGATGTCTTTTGTTGATTGGGAGGAAAATCGATTACCGGTGAGCATCGTCAGAAGAGTCTGAGTCAGCCGGATCAGCTGATTCATCGTCCGTTGAAGTTTGCTCGGTTTCAGCACGCTCATCGAGTGAAGCCGCCGCCACTTCGTCGTAAGACAGGTCGTGAACGAGTGGTTCAGGTGTTTCAGCGGGCGCGAGAAGTTCATCCCCGTCGATTGGTTCATCAACTTGGAAATCGACGGTCAGGGCATGAAGTTCTGTTGCGATTTGTGCAAGATGAGCCGCTGCTGTCGTGACGGCTTCGATCGTCGCATTCGTTTCCTGGATACTTGCGGCACTCGTCTCGATTCCGGCTGCATTTTCTTCCGTCAAGGCAAGAATCGTTCCCATCGCGTCAGAAACCTCTTCGGTCGCATGGGTCAGGGCACTGATATCTCCCGTCAAAGATTCTGTCCGATTCGAGACATGCTGGACGGAGCCGGCAATCTGTTCGAAATCGACACCGGTCGTTTTGACCGATTCGAGCGATTGTTTTAAGTCATCCATGACGCCGTTCATCGCACCCATCGCTGTCTGCGTTTCGTGTTGGATATTATCGAGTAACTGTTTGATTTGTTTCGCGGACTGATCACTTTCTTCGGCCAGTTTCCGCACTTCGCTCGCGACGACGGCAAACCCGCGTCCCTGTTCCCCGACACGTGCCGCCTCGATGGCCGCGTTTAAAGCCAACAGATTGGTTTGACTGGAAATGGCCTGTAACGTTCCGAGAATCTTGCCGATTTCTTCAGAACGTTTGCCGAGGAAGTCAGATGTATTTTGAATCTCCTGTTCCAATGAATCAGAATGCTGCAACAGATCCGTGATGGTCTGTTTCGTCAGACGACTGCCGCGTGTCGCGGCAGATGCGACAGATGCGACCTCGGTCAGCGTTTCGGTAGCGGCGGTCTGCATCGCGATTGATCGTTCTTTGACGCCGTAAACCGCATGGGAAGACCGTTCCGCTTGTTTCGTCTGCGTCTCGCCGGCAGCAGCGATTTCCTCCATCGTCTGTCCGATTTGAACCGAAGCATTTTGAACATGAACGGCATTCGACGATAGATCGTGCGAAGCATCCCGGACGGTTCCGGCGGACTGGGTCATCGCTGTGATCGTTTGACGAAGCTTTTGGCGCATGGCGTCAAAGTTTTCACCGAGATCCGACAGTTCGTCGCTGATCCATCGTTTCGGGCGGGTCGTTGTGCGTAAATCACCGCTTGCGATGGCTAATGCCTCACTGCGAAGACCAGCTAACGGCCGATTGATGGAACGGCCGATGAGCCAGGCGATTAAAGTCGCCAAGGCGATTGCAATGACGAAGTTGATCAACGATTGTGTCAGCATCGCATCCTTAGGAGCATACAACGAGGCATAATCGAGAACGACCGCTAGTTTGAAGCCGGTCTTCGAAGACAGTTGCCAGATGACGACTGATTTTTTTCCGCCGACCTCCATGATCGTCGAACCGGATTCTTGGCTGATCATTTGTTTAGGGGCTTCGAAATACGCTTTTCCATCTTCACGTAACTGGTCGACCTTCTTAAAGAAATAATTTTTATTCGGATGCGTGACGATCTGACCGTCTTTTGTATAACTGAAGACAAATCCTTTTTGACCGATTTCAATCCGTTTCATGTCTTCCGATAACCGGTCGACACTTTTATAGACGGATAGAACACCTTTGATATTTGCTTGATCATCGAGCGCTGCTTTTGAAAAACCGATGACTGAAAGTTTGGTGGCTTGATCATAGTACGGTTCGCTCATCGCGACCGTACTCGAATTTTCCAACGCTTGTTTGTACCAGACGTCCTGGCGTGGATCGTATCCCGACGCGGCTTCCTGTTTCGGCCAGTTTAAATAACCGCCCTTGGTATCCGCATACTGGACAAAGGAATTTTCGATTTTGGATGAACCGTATTTTTCAAGGACGCTGTAGATGTCTTTCGCTTTTTGGGACGGGAGTTCCGCTCCCGCTTCCGGTGTGTTGCTTATGTAACTCGGCAGTTGTCCTTTCGTCCGGTTAAACGGGAGGCCGGCCAACAGGGTCGTATCTTTTTTCGTGTCATCGATGATACGGGAGAAGGATTGCTCAAGTTGTTTTAAGGCCGTTTGGGAGGTCGAATCGACCAACCGTTCGACGGTCTGACTCGTCTGATTATAAGAAAACCAGGTCGAGACTCCTAACGTGAGAGCGGGCAGTAAAATCAACCCGATGAAAAGCCGGCGTGTGATTGGAAGACGCATATGTAATTCTCCTATCTTTTGAAATAGTCTTTAAAATCTGTCTATTCTGATTATCGGAAGGGTAGTACTAAATATGAAGGAATTGTGGGGAGATTTTCATGATTTGGGAACTGAACGAAACCTGAGTTCATGATAAAATAGAAGTGGTGTCACAGAAGAGTGGCTAGGGAGGAACGAACATGAATATTGCTTTTTTCTTATTACCAAAAGACGAAGTGAAATACTTAGATCCTGAATCAACGGTCAGACAAGCACTTGAAAAGATGAAACATCATCGATTCACGTCGGTCCCACTCGTTGACGACAAAGGAAAATATGCGGGAACCCTGACGGAAGGGGATGTCCTGTGGGCGCTTGAGAAGAATCTCGAACATGCAGATTACGATCATGTCTTACAGACCCGCTTAACCGATATCAAACAACGGGTCCGGTATAAACCCGTGTCCATTACAGCCCAGATGGAAGAGATGATTGAAGTCATCACCGATCAAAACTTCGTACCGGTCATCGATGACGGGAAACACTTTATCGGCATCATCCGTCGGCGCGATATCATTGACTATTTTGCTAAAAAAGTGGCACGGGAGAACGTTAAATACTGAAATCTAGTATGAAAAGCACTGATTTTCACGAAAAGTGAGAAGAAGTGCTTTTTATTGACCCTTTTTAACTGCTTTTGACTTCACGAACCGGTCCGACGGGACGATATAGAAACATAATGACAAGTTAGGGAGGACGATGTGTTGCGACGTTTATCACCAGTCTCCATCGTAGAAGCATTCCGAAAACGCTCCTACTACAAAACGTTCTCATGGATGATTTCAGTTATTGGTCTGTTAGCGTTGTTGATTGCGACGCAACAACTGGTTAAGAATCTGGAAGAAGGATATCAGTTTAAACGCTCAAGCGAAATGATGGATATTTTTGAACGACTCAATCAGGTCGAACGGAGTGTGACGAATGAGTATTACCTCACCTTAAGTGAAACAACGGGCGATACCGTTCCGGCACGGGCCGAAACGTGGCAGCAAACGAAAACCGAACTGACGGCACTTGGCCGGCAGATTAAAGATCTCCAGATGGAGGGACCTGCTCAAAAAGAACTCCTATCTGAAATCAATCGTCTGCAGACCGGCGGATATCAGTCAGAGCATCAATTTTTTCAGGCAGCGACTGCATATAAAAGTGAAGTCCTGTTCAACCAACTGTATTTGAGCGGCGAGACCGGGACCTACTATACGTTTTTCTCGAACCTCTTTTTGATGCAGGAAGAGCTTGGCCGGGCCGGACAGTTCTTAGTGAGCATTAACCAGGAGGAGCAATTGAATTCGATTGATCTGTTGCGCCTTCGTCAGACACGCCAGGAGCTGAACTCACGGAACAACGCCTTGATTCAGTCCTTCTACGCGACAATGCGCCCGGAGGGTGAAGAGCTTCGCCGTGATATCTCCGTGATGAGCAATCAGATGTACGCCTATTTACGAATGATTGATGCGACCATCAATCAACCGGAACTGAAACAATATGGAACGATGGACGAAGTGGTGGATCGCTATCAAACAAGTATGTACCGATCGTTTGATCAAGGGATTGACGATGTCCAGACCGAGATGACGGATCATGGAAATACGCTGATCCGAAATGCCTGGCTGATGTTCATTGCGACGTGCTGTCTAATTCTGCTCCTGCTTTGGCTGACCTTATCACTATTGCGGGCATTCCGAAAGGACTTACATATTTTGCAGGCGGAAGCTGACTTTTTTGCAGAAGGTCCGAAACAGTCGCATCATCAGGTGCCGGAATTAAACGACTTCCACCCGGTCGTCGAAGCGTACCGGACGATGACGACAATCATTTCCGGGTTACTCGATTACAACGATAAAAAAACGATGGAAATCAAACAGAAAAAAGCGGAAATCGAATCTTTATTTTCGCAAAATACGAATCCGATTGTTGCGCTTTCGTCTGATTTTCAACTGCTCAGCGGGAACGACCGTTTTAAACAGTTGGCCCAGTCGTCTGAATTGATGACGATCGAAGAACTGATACATCCGGCCGATTTAAACCGCGTCCGTCGGGCGCTCATTCGGGCGATTGACGGGTACAGCCAGACCATCCGATGCCAGATGATTTTCAAGCAGGATATTCGGAACATGTTCGTCAATATCATTCATGTTCCCTCGAAAAACGGCAACGGAACGGCACTTTATCTGACCTGTCATGATGAGACCGATCAATTTAAACGGGAAGAACGGATCACGCAACTGGCTCTGTTTGATGTGCTGACCTCTTTGTTGAACCGGAACGGGTTTGAGCAAAAGATGGAGGAAGCCATCGCTGCGCCGCAACCGGGAGAACTGGTGACGATCGGCGTCCGTCAGTTCAGACGGATTAACGATATCTACGGACATAGTGCCGGTGATCAAATCCTAAAAGAACTGGCAAACCGCTTGCGTCACCATTTCATCGGCACAGGTTCGGCAGCCCGGATTGGCGGCGATGAGTTTGCCGTCCTGATTTTCCAACAGGAGATTGTCGATTACCGCGATCTGAAAACGATTTTGGAACGTCCTTACCGGATCGACGGTGAAAAAATCGATGTCAGTATCAGTATGAGCATGGTCCGTTATCCGGATGATGCGGTCGCAGTGACGTCGTTGCTGTCTTCCGTCGACATCGCGATGCAACATGCGAAACGGGAACAGACCGGTGGACCGATCTGGTTTGAGTCCTGGATGAGTGAAGAATACCGGGAATCCGTCGTTCTGGAAGCCGAGTTGCGGGAAGCGATTGCCCGGAACGAACTGCAACTGTTTTACCAGCCGCAAGTCAACCTGAAGACGAAGACCGTCGACGGATGCGAAGCCTTGTTGCGTTGGTTCCATCCGGAGCGAGGGATGATCAGTCCGGCCGTCTTCATTCCGATTGCTGAACGGTCGATGTTGATTGAAGAAATCGGAATGTGGGTGGTCCAGGAATCCGTCAATCAGGTCAGACGATGGGAAGGGACACCGCTTGAATCACTTCGTGTGTCCGCCAATCTTTCGGTCAAAGAACTGGTCTCCGGACGGATCGTTGAGTTGTTGACGGATGTCCGGGATCGGTATCCCGGGATTGAACAACGGATGGAGCTGGAAATTACCGAGTCATTTGGTGTCTTTTCCGATACGCGGGTCTTTGATGCCTTGCAGACGCTACATCACCTCGGTTACCGTCTGGCGATTGACGACTTTGGGACTGGTTATTCGTCCTTGTCGTATTTGAGCCGTCTGCCGATTCAACGACTAAAGATTGACCGTTCGTTCATCAGTGGAACGGATGCCTGTTCGAACGCACCGTTGATTGAGACGATTATCCGACTCGCCCATACGTTAAAGTATGATGTCGTGGCGGAAGGGATCGAGCAGGCCGAGCAGGGGGAGAACTTACGAAAGCTCGATTGTGAGTATGGTCAAGGTTTCTATTACTCCCGTCCGATTCCGGCTGAGGAATTCGAAATCTGGTATGACCGTTATCAAGAAGATATCAAACAGTCCGGATGATCCGTTCATCCGCATACGAAAAGTGACCGCTCCCGGCTGTATCGGGAGCGGTCACTTTTTTTAGTGGAGTCGGAACGTCCTGCCGTAAAAACAACAAACGAACCGAAGGATTTCCCAGATTCCTGGATCCAACGGTTCGTTTTGTTAACTTCAGTTGCAAGCCTGACGTCTGTTCATTAAGAAACAGACCGTCTTTTCGGCGAATCAATCAAAGACGATCGAGTGCGAGATCATCCGTTTCGGATAAATAAGCTTTGATCGGTTCGACGGCTGCCCCGACGGTTCCCGGAGCAAACGGTGATTTCAGTCCGGCACGTTCAACGAGTGTCAGGAAGCTTTCCGATCCACCCGCTTTACAGAGTTCAAGATACGATTTCCAGGCAGCTTCCCGGTCTTGCTCCATCCAGGCATAAAACTGGAAGGCACAGACTTGCGCGAGCGTGTAATCGATATAGTAGAACGGGCTGCCGAAGACGTGACCCTGTTGATGCCACCAAGCGCCTGAATCCAGATAATCATTTTCTTCATAGTTCCGGTGCGGCAGATATTTCTTCTCAATGTCACGCCATGCCGTCCGACGTTCAGCCGGTGTCAGTTCCGGTTGATTGTAGATGACGTGCTGGAACTCGTCGATGGCGACTCCGTAAGGCAGGAACGTCACGCCGCCTGCAAGGTGACTGAACTTGTACTTGGCCGTCTGATCGCCGAAAAATTCTTCCATCCACGGGTAAGCAAAGTATTCCATCGACATCGAGTGAATTTCACAGGCTTCGTACGTCGGGAACCCGTATTCTGGCACGGTGAAATGACGGCTTTCATAGACCTGGAACGCGTGTCCGACTTCGTGTGTCAGGACATCGATGTCACCGGCCGTTCCGTTGAAGTTCGAGAAGATGAACGGAAGTTTTTCATCAGCGATGTACGTGCAATAGCCGCCGCCCGCTTTACCCGGTTTTGCCGTTAAGTCGAGCGCACCGCGTTCAAGCATGTATTCAAAGAACTCATTTGTCTCCGGTGACATATCGCGGTACATCTTTTTCCCGCCTTCGATGATGAATGCTTCTTCGCCCTGCGGTGTCGCGTTGCCGGTTTTAAAAGCAAATCCTTCATCGTAATAGTAGAGGGAATCGACGCCGATCCGGCGCTGCTGGCGTTCTTTGAGAGATGTCGCAATCGGGACGATTGTCTCGAGAATTTGTTCCCGGTAGTTTTCGACCATCGATTGGTCGTAATCGACACGCAACATCCGGGCATATCCGAGTTCGACGAACGACGGGAAACCGAGTGTCTTCGCGATATCGGTCCGGACATGGACAAGTTTGTCGTAAATCGTATCGATGGCGTCACCATGTTCTTTTAAATAGCCGTAGCGTGCTTCAGAAGCAGCTTTTCGGACAGTCCGGTCGGCTGACTGGAGATAGGGACCGAACTGGGATAAGTTCAACGTTTTGCCGTCGAATTCGATTTGCGCCGCCGACATCAGTTTCGTATATTCACTGGCCAGGCGATTTTCTTCCTGGAGTTTCGGAATGATGGCGTCAGAGAATGTTTTCAGACTGGCTTCCGCAAGTAAGAAAAGCTGTTTGCCCCATGTCGATTCGAGCGAAGAACGGAGAGGATGAGTCGTCAGTGCCTGATAATAACTCGAGACGTATCCTTGGTAAACCGGACCGGCTTCGTCAAAGAAACCCTGCTCTGTTTCGTAGAAACCGTCACGCGTATCGATCGTGTGACGGATCTCCACCAACTGACTGGCTGTTTCAAATTGATTTCTAAGGGTATTAATCTCAGAGATGGCATTGTTTGCTGTATCGACATCTGTTGTTTCACGCAAGCGGTCGATGGCAGCATGCATAGAAGTTTCAAGGACGTTCAGGTCAGGACGGACATATGTAAGTTCTGAAAATGTTAACATGTAAGCGCCTCCTTGTGATTTCTAACTATTATCACACAAAAATACTTGCAAAACCAGAGTTACAAACGTATGCTTTTTGTGAGAACGTGAGCGAGTTTGCATTTAACTGGCTCCTATAAAAAAATCGAATCTTCTTATAAGAAGAAAACGATCGAGAAAGTAGAGGGATAGTATCATGGGATTCTTTAAAAAATTGTTTGGTGGTAATGACGCAGGAAACACAAAAATCGCTTCTGCCCTTACAGGTAAAATCGTCAGCATCGAGAACGTACCTGATCAAGTTTTCTCGCAAAAAATGATGGGTGACGGTATCGCAATCGAGCCGACGGAAGGTAAAGTCGTTTCACCAATCAACGCAACGGTCGAAACAATCTTCCCGACAAAACACGCAATTGGTCTTAAAGGCGAAGACGGTCTTGAGTTGTTGATCCACGTTGGATTAGACACAGTTAACCTTAAAGGTGAAGGCTTCACGGCACACGTTCAGTCTGGCGATAAAGTGAAAGCCGGTGACGTCCTTGTTGAGTTCGATCTCGAATTCATCCGTGCAAACGCACCATCTACAATCACACCAATCATCGTGACAAACCACGATCAATTTACACTTTCTGCAGTACCGGCTGAAGGAACATCTGTCGTCGCAGGCGAAACAGAACTCTTCAAAGCAACACATAAATAATTATGTAACGAATACGTCCCTCCGTCTAAGACGAAGGGACTTTTTTGTCGTCTCCTACCCGAACTTACTATTTTGTAAGGTGAATGAAAGTCTGACCGATTCTGTGAAAGACGGCTTGCCCGGTATACTGACAGCAAAATCAAGAATACGGGAGGAAACACATCATGAAATCCATCTTACACGCAGAACAGATCACGAAAGTCTATCATACGAAAAATGCCCGGCACGAGGCACTCCGGCCGACGACACTGACGATTCACGACGCAGAGTTCGTCAGTATCATGGGACCGTCAGGCGCAGGGAAGTCGACCTTATTAAATCTTTTGTCGACCATTGACCAACCGACGGACGGGACAATTCATATCAATGGAGAAGACGTGACCGGGATGAAAGAAAAACAGTTGGCCCGGTTTCGGCGGGAACAGCTCGGATTTATTTTTCAGGACTTTAACCTGCTCGATACGATGACGGTCGAAGAAAACATTGCCTTACCGCTGGCGTTACAACAAATGCCGAAAGCCGATATTCTCGTCCGGGTCACATCCGTCGCCCGGGAGCTTGGAATTGAGGATTTACTCGCGAAACGGCCGTCTGAACTGTCAGGGGGTCAAAAACAACGGACGGCTGCTGCACGCGCCATCGTTCATCAGCCGTCACTGATCTTAGCGGATGAGCCGACCGGAGCACTCGACTCGAAATCAGCGACCGGTCTGCTTGAAGCAATGGTCGGCTTGAATGAACAGGGTGCAACGATTTTAATGGTGACCCACGATCCGGTGACCGCATCGTACGCGGAACGGGTGCTGTTCGTCAAAGACGGAGAGTTGTTCCGGGAAATTCATCAGTTCGGGACACGCAAGGAGTTTTTCGAACAGATCATGGAAGTCCAACGTGAACTCGGAGGTGCGGTCCGTGAACTTGTTTAAGTTAGCTTTCCGGAATTTAAAGAACATCCGGCAGAACATGATGTATCTCGGCGCCGTCACGTTCGCGATTTTGATTTATTACACATTTTTAGCCATCCGTTCCAATGAGGCGATGTTACAAGCTAATGAATTATATGGAAAACTCGGGACGGTCTTTACCGGTTCAAGCGTCATCCTGGCTCTTTTTTCCGCCGTCTTCATCTGGTATTCGAGTGATTTTTTCCTGCGGCGCCGGAAACAGGAAATCGGGCTGTATGCACTGCTCGGTCTCGAACGCCGGCAAATTGCCAAATTGCTGTTTCTTGAGACGATGGGGTATGGACTGATTGGTTTGTTGATTGGTGTTTCACTCGGAACGATTGCCTCGAAATACTTTGTTCAACTGTTGGCCTACGTGATGGGAATGACGATTGAAGCCGATTTTTCCATCAATGCCGGAGCAATCGGTCAGACGGTTGTCGTCTTTTTGACGATCTTCCTTGTAATTGCGCTCCGGTCAGCCCGGACGATTTACCGGTTTACCCTGATCGAGTTGTTTAAGGCGAAGCAGCAGGTCGAAACGATTCCGAAAGTCCATCCGGTCCTGGCTCTCGTTTCCGTCCTGTTGATTGGTGTCGGGTATTATTTGACCGGGGAACCATTACTCGCACACTTTACAATCGTTGCGCCGGTCTTGATGCTCTGTATCATCGTCGGAACGTTCGGTACGATGAGTTACTTCACGATTTTTTTACTCCGTGTCCTCAGCAACCGTGTTCGCCATTATCGCGGTACGAACCTGATCTTACACGGTCAGCTGCTGTCACGGATTAAATCGAATGCCGTCATGTTGTCGACGATTACCGTCATCACAGCCGTCACTTTGACGACGGTCGGAACCGCGACGTCGATTTATTATTATATTGACCGGACAGTCGAGGAACAGATGCCGTACAGTTTATCGATTGCAAGCCAGCAACAGGCGGCCGAAAAATTGATCCGATCATCCGACCAAACGATTGAATCTCGGACGATGGTCAACGTCAAGACGGTGAATCATCCATTGAAGGAGTTACCGAATCCGTTGTCGTTTACGATGTCCTATCAGACATTCGGATTTGACGGCGAGCCGGGACAGTTCAGCTACATCAGTTATTCTGATTATCAGAAGTTGGCCAAGAGCAACGGGAAGAAGCAGTTGCCGGAACCGGAAGCAGGAGAAGCGATCGTGCTTGAGACGTTCAAAGGAAACGATTTGCTGAAGGAATCGGTCAAGTCACCAGTAGGGGTGACGTTTAAAGACGCTCACTCGTCCTTTCGGATTACCGGTGCGACGAATTTACCACTCACTCAACTCTATGCGGAAAAACGACTGGCTTTTGCCGTTTCGGATGATACCTTTGCCATGATGCCGGAAAAAGCAGCGATGCTGACAAACTATCAGTTCTCGGACGAACGTTCGGATGACGGACTGATCGAACGACTAGAGCAATTGTACGGCAAAAAAGCGGAGACGGAGATGGCGGCTTATTATCCGGTCTATGCCATGACGACGGCGACGACAGGCCTGCTTGCCTTTGCCGCTGGATTCCTCGGACTCGTCTTTTTACTGGCGACGGGATCAATCATCTACTTTAAGATGCTCGCAGACGCGGAAGAATCGAAACAACGGTTTACGATCATCCAAAAGATCGGCGTCGATCAGCAAGAACAGACCGGTATCATTCGGCGGTCGGTCGGCTTCATGTTCGTCCTGCCGTATCTGCTCGGTCTTGTTCACAGCCTGTTTGCGATGCAGGTTCTGGAAAAATTATTAAACTATGATTTGCGGTTACCGATGTCGCTTGCAATCGGTTGTTATACCGTCGTTTATCTCGTGTACTATCTCGTCACGGTACGCGCATATCGACGGATTGTCATCTAATGTAAATGGACAGGAGACGATTAATCGTTTCCAGTCCATTTTTTGTTCGGTATCATGGAAGAAGAAGGAGTTGAATCTGCAGATGGAAACGATTTTATTGGTAGAAGACGATCAACAGATTGCACTGTTATTAAAAGAATTGTTGGAACGGTATGATTTTAACGTCATTCATGAAGATGGATTAGGAGACGTCGTCGCTCGATTCGAAGAAACGCAACCGGACGTCATCCTGCTTGATGTCAATTTACCGAAGTTTGACGGATTTTACTGGTGCCGCCAGCTCCGGATGAAGACACGGGCGCCGATTCTGTTCATCTCGGCCCGGGTCGGGGAGATGGATCAAGTCATGGCACTCGAATATGGTGCGGATGATTACATCGTCAAGCCGTTCCAGGGAGCCGTCGTCATCGCGAAAATCAAAAGTCAAATCCGACGCGCTTACGGGACATTGTCGCAGGAAAGTGACGAGCGGACGGTCAGTCGTGCCGGACTGACATTATATTTGGACCGGTATATCGTCGAGCACGAGGACCGGTCAATCGAGCTGTCGAAAAAAGAAGGCTTGATTTTAGAGATGTTGTTGACGGTGAGCCCGCGGATCGTCAGTCGGGGTGACTTGCTGGAACGGATTTGGGATGATGAAGCGTTCGTCGACGAAAATACTCTGAACGTCAACATCACCCGTGTCCGGAAACGGTTGGCGGAAATCGGCATCGGCGGCCTTGAGACGGTCCGGGGAGTCGGCTACAAATTGGTCCTCGACAAATGAGACTTTTCTTCAAACATACGATTCCGGGTGTTCTGTTCTTCAGCGGGCAGATGATAGCCTT
This sequence comes from Exiguobacterium artemiae, assembly GCF_033342815.1. GTDB lineage: Bacteria > Bacillota > Bacilli > Exiguobacteriales > Exiguobacteriaceae > Exiguobacterium_A > Exiguobacterium_A artemiae_A. The sequence goes on along the minus strand of NZ_JAWPEN010000001.1, from coordinate 490,556 downwards.
GTTTCTTATCCTGTGGTTATACGACCTCTATCGTCCGGCGGCCTTTTTTTACATCGCGCTCTTGAATGCAATCGCTTTGCTGATTTATTTAAGTTACCGCTTTTTCAGTATGTTACCGTTGCTCAAACGATTGCAGACACCGATTGAGTCGGTCGCGGAACCGATCCGGGCGGACAGTGATGAACCGCTGGCAGCAGCCGTCGAGCATTTTTTGGAGCGTCAACAGACCGTCTTTCGAAACAGCTTGTTTGCTGAACGACGGAAGGAAAAGGAACGGCACCGGTATGTCGATCAATGGATTCATCAAATGAAGACGCCGCTGTCGGTCATCGAGTTGATACTGGAACATCCGGGCGAACAGTTCCAGGCGGACTTACGCCATGAAGTCGACCGGTTGCGGATCGGACTGGATCAGATGTTGTATTCGTCGCGCCTCGAAGCGATCGAGACGGACTTAAAGGCGGAACGGCTAAATCTGCGGACATTAGTGACGGGCATCATCAATCAGGAAAAACGGCTGTTCGTCAAAAATAAAGTGTATCCGAAGCTTGAGCTTGCTCCAGAGCTGTATATCTATACCGATTCCAAGTGGTTCCGTTTCGTGGTCCTGCAATTGCTGACGAATGCCGTCAAATATACGGCGGGTCACGGACATGAAGTCTATATCCGTGCCGTCGAACAATCGGGGAAAATCGTGCTGACGATTGAGGATGACGGTGTCGGCATACCGAAACGCGATCTGCCGCGTGTCTTTAACGCCTTCTTCACCGGGGAAAACGGCCGGCGTTACGGCGAATCAACCGGAATGGGATTGTACTTCGTCGGTCAGATTTGCCTGAAGCTCGGCCATACGATTGAACTCGACAGCACGGAAGGGGTCGGGACGACCTGTCGTCTGACGCTTGTGGGAGGGAAACAAGATGATTGAAGTCAAACAGTTAGGAAAAGTCTATCCCGGAAAGGTGACGGAACAGCCGTTGACCGATATTAATTTTCGCGTGGAAGAAGGGGAGATGGTCGCCGTCATGGGACCGTCCGGCAGCGGCAAGTCGACCTTGATCAATCTGCTTGCGACGCTGGATCAACCGAGCTGGGGGTCGATTTCGATTCAAGGCATCGATACGGCGACGTTTAAACGGAAAGAAACGACCCGCTTCCGGCGCGAGACGCTCGGAATCATCTTTCAGGAGTTCAACCTGCTCGATTCGTTGACGGTAGCTGAGAATATGCTTGTTCCTTTGATGCTCAGCGGTAAAAAAACGAAGGAAGCCCGGGAAGAGATGCAGCATCTCGCAAAACGGTTACAGATTGATGAGTTGCTTGATAAACAAGTCGACGAGGTCTCAGGCGGGCAACGGCAACGGACCGCCATCGGACGGGCTTTGATTCATGCACCGCGTCTGATGCTCGCCGACGAACCGACGGGGGCACTTGATTTTCAGGCGACGAAACACGTCATGGAGTTGCTGGCAGAATTGAATGCGGCCGGCATGACGATGGTCATCGTCACCCATGATCCGACGGTCGCCTCGTATTGCAATCATGTCCTGTTCCTGAAGGATGGCAGCATTCAGACGGAACTGTTCCGCGATGAACCGCGCCGGGTCTTTTTCCAGCGTGTCATCGAATCGCTCTCGTTATTAGGAGGGGATGAACATCAATTATCTGCAATACGCCCTACGTAACATCAGACGTTATCAACGTCTTTATTACGGCTATGCGTTGACGATCATCGTCGCGATGACGATTGCAACCAGTTATTGGAACCTCGTCGTCAGCGAATCGTTTCAGAACATTGCCAAAGTCCTGAGCCAACTGAATCAGGTCATTGAATTTACGATGATCTTTGTGTTCATTGCGGAAGTCATCATTCTATTTTTCAGCATTTTATTCATCTATTCGACGACCTATACGATGCTCGAGCACCGGAAAAACGACTTGCGGATCATGCGGACGCTCGGGAGCGGATTTTCACATTTTCTGAAATACTTTATGATTGAAATCCTGATTGTCGGCGGGCTCGCGATTATCGGCGGCATCACGCTCGGCGTTGTCCTGACGAAGCTGATGTTACTTTCGATTGAAAAAGTCATGTTCTTACCGCGCCTGACGATTGAGCTTTCCGTTCTTTCTTTTTTAGTATTGATTGCCGGAGCGATGTTGACACTGTTGATTGCTACGGTCCTCGCGATTTATAGATTCCGTCCGGACCGGCCTGTCCGAATCCGTTCCCGGCTTCGTGTCCGGTTCGGTCTTGCGATGCAGGGAACGGCCGTACTGATCCTGTTTTACGGCTATTTCATGGCATTGACGCGGCAGGATAACTTTCTGTTTGTCTTTCCATTCATCATCTTCGTCGGTTCGTTCTTTTTCTGCCGTCACGTCATTCCGGTCGCGCTCAAACTCTACCGGCCCCGCCGGTTGTCGTTACGCAAGTTAATCGTCTCGGAAATCGCGGTTCAATTACGGACGAACAGTACATTGGTTGCGTTGGGGACAATTTTGACCTCCTGTGCCTTGACGGCTGTCGGTCTGATCTTTATTTTTCAAATGATCGCGTTTGACCTCTCGTCTGACAATCAGTTCGGACTGGTCTATTACGAAGAATCCTCTGTTCCGTCCGGTCGTCTGGAGACGCTGGAACGGACGATGACAAAAGCGTTTCCGGATAAATACCGGCAGGATGTCCGGCTCAAAGGTGTGAAGAGCCGGTACGTGATTCCGTTGTCGGACTACAATCAGCTGATGAAGCATTTAGGTTACGAGCAACGGACGTTGTTGACGGACAAACAGACGTTTATGATTCCGGCCCGTCCGGTTCAAGTCAAGGAAGTGACGCCGACGATGAAAAAAGCAAAATCGGAAATGAAGCAAGCCGGTTATCAGCTGGAGCCGATGGCCGAGCACGGTCTGTTATTCGGATACAACGACCGGATTGAAACGTTGTTCGTCGTCAGTGACCGGGCTTTTGCGACGATGAATCGTCCGTCTGCCCGGATCCGTGTCTTTGATACACCTTCGTACGCCGATTACGGGACGGACCGTTGGACGAGTTGGATGTCGATCGTCCGCGACATCCAATCGAAAACGGAGCTCGGTAAAAAAGCACCGGTTCCTTATCAACTGATCAATGAGACGGAAGATAAACTGGACGGGATCCGGATCATCCGTCTTGTCTCGTTCGTCGTCATCCTGTTGACGGTCTGGCTGTTTGTCATCAATGCGAGCTTCCTGCACGTCTGGATGCAAATGACGGCGGAGCGTGAACAAAAACGGCTGAAGACCCTGTTTGCGCTTGGTTTCAGTAAAGAGAGCATTCGCCGTTTCCTGTTCATCAAATACGGTACGGTGTTGATGGTTCCGTACTTTATTTCGATTTTTCATGCCTGGTTGCTCTTTCAAGTCATCATATCGGAAGGAGGACTCGAGATTGGTCCGTTTCTTCCATTGTCCTTCACCTGGATCGGAATCGTCACCGGCTGTTATTTCATCAGTATCCTGCCGTTATGGGTCCGCTATCCGCGCTATTTATTAAAAAAATCGTGCGAAAGTTCGATGTATCCGATACCGGATTCGAGGGTATGATAATAGCATAGCGAGGAGGGGTAACATGCTGGACCATTCACCTTACCGGGGATACGGTGACCGCATCCGAATCTTACGGGAACGCGCCGGAATCTCAATCGACCAGTTGGCGGACAATCTCGGGGTCGCTCCCTATTTCATCCGCCGGACGGAACTCAGCGAAGTGTATCCGACGAAAGCTTATATCGAATCCTTAGCGGAAGCCCTGCATATCGATTCCAGTTATCTGGCACGGCATATCTGGACCGGGGAGTCCTTGAAATTCGTCATGCAGGAAAAAACGCCGCTTGAAGAAATGCGATTGGCGTATGAACAGACAATGGGACAAGACGAAACCATGATTGAACAGCAGCTGGAAGAACGGATGCGTCTGTTTGATTTGATGTATGACGAAGACGTCAAACGGATTGAACAGACGATGAGTGCGACGGAACAACGAATTTTTCACGAACTGGTGGAAGCGGTCATGGAGGCGGGGGAATTGCAACGGGAAGACGCGACAGAGACGTTTGAACTGTTTGCCGACAAACTCCCGACGATGCTTCAACTCGATGAATACCTCAACCGTCTGACGGAAGAGACCGAGACGACGACAACCGATTGTTATACGGAGTTCAGCCGAAAAATCGACCGAACACGTTATCACCGCAAATGAACGACCGAAATCGATGTTCAGCCAAACAAAAAGAGGAAGACGGATCAAATATCCGTCTTCCTCTTTTGTGTACACCGACGCTAAAGCCGGGGATATTTTTTTTAGCGGTTAACGCTGTGGCGCAGGACGTGGAGCCCGGCGTCCTTTTTGTCGTGTCCGTCCAATCAAGAAACCGATGATGGCATTTGCGATGACAAGCACCCAGCCGACATAGCCGAAGTTTAAAGTCAGACTGCCGAGCATGGCCTGCCATTTTAAAATCATCATGAAGTCTCCCCGAATCAGGAAACGAGCGACACAAACGAGTAAAACCGTCGTTCCGCCGATAAAGACGCCGATCCAGCTTCCGAATAAACGCGAGGACTGGACCCGTACAGCGACGAAAGACCAATAAAATAAACTGACGATGAATGTCACTCCGCCGTAAGCGAGGACCAGCTTCCATGTCTCACTTGCTTGTGGAAATTTCGTGAACATGACAAGGGACGAGACGATGGCGGCAGCTGTGAATAAAATCGCTGCCCAAAAACGAGACCGCATAACGTAATTCCTCCTCAAGGCTTTTTCTCACCTAACGATAGCGGAAACGGTTCGTCTTGTAAACTACTACTGGCGGCCGCCTAAAATACGGCGCAATTGCTTCAGCGGATTTGATCCGTAAAAGAGGACACCACCGCGGTAGAATCGTGTTCCGACAAACAGGGCGATTGCGATGCTGATCACCATCAGCATGAGCGATAACGCAACTTGCCAGACCGGGACTTCCGTCAGCATGACGCGTAGGAACATCAGCATCGGGGTGAAGAACGGCACGAATGACAGAATGACGACGGCCTGGTTCGTCGGAGCGTTCAGACTGAAGATGGAGACCGTAAAGGCGGCTACGATCAACATGATGACCGGTAAAGTGACCTGTTGAGCATCTTCGACCCGGCTGACGAGTGAACCGAGTGCGGCGAGGAGCGTCGCATACAGCAGATAACCGAGCAGGAAAAAGACGAACAGGTAAACAATCGTTTTGACGCTCAGGGAATCAAGCGACAACTGATCAAACAGGCTGCTGCTTTGGGCACTGTAATAGCCGACTCCGACGAGTAACGATAATTGAATCAGACTGACGGTAGCAATCGACGTGATTTTCGCCAACATATGCTGAATCGGACTGGCGGCGGAAATCAGTAGCTCCATGACACGGGATGATTTTTCGTTGGCGATTTCCGTCACGATCATGCCGCCGTAAATGGCAATCGTAAAGTACATCAGGAACAGCAACACATAGACGAGAGCCGACGCAGCGAATAATTCGTCCTCGCTCTTACCGCCGGTTGAGGTCAATTCCTGTTTCACGTCGATCGGAGCGGCAAGCGAAGCCAGTAGAGCCGGATCGACATCGGCTTCAGTGATGATCGTCTGGTCGCGGACTTGTTTTAAAGCAGTCGACAGTTGGGTCTGCAACTCCTGTTCCGGACTGGCACTGATTAACGTCACCCGGTATGGATCGTCGGACAACAAGGCGACTGCGTCATACGTCCCTTTGTCGACGACTTGTCGTGCCTGCTTAAGGGAATAGTCTTTTTCGGTGATCTTTGTTTTGATACCGACTTCTTTTAGGACCGGAACGATCGGAGCTTCAAGCGAGCTGACGACCGCGATTTTCGGATCGTCTCCTGAGAACCAGTCGATGATCCGCTCGATATTGCTGAATCCGACAAGGAACACGACCATCAGGACGGTCGAGATCAGAAAACTTTTCGCCCGTAATTTTTGAAACAGACTGAAACGATACAATGTCAGGAATTTACGGTTCATAACGTTTTCCAACCTCCTCGATGAAGATGTCTTGCAGGGATAATTGATCCCAAACGAATCGTTCGACATGGAATCCTTCTGTAATCAAATGACGGAGCAGCGAGTCAGCCGCTTCTTTGGACTCGACTTGTAAACTGTGACCGGTTCCATCCGATTCGACTTGAAGGATGCCCGGCAGTCCATCCCAAAGCAGGGCAGGCGCATCGGTCGTTAACAAGACACGCGTCTTGCCGTATCCTGCCTTGATTTCCGGAAGATAACCGGCGACGACCGGTTTCCCGTGATCGAGAATGGCGACATGTTCGCAAAGTTCCTCGACATGGTCCATCCGGTGGCTTGAGAAGACGATTGTCGTGCCTTCCGCCGTCAGTTTCCGAACCGCTTTTTTCAGCTGTTCGACGTTGACGGGATCGAGTCCGCTGAACGGTTCGTCGAGAATCAACAAGTCGGGTTTATGTAGGACGGCAGAAATCAGTTGGATTTTTTGCTGATTTCCTTTTGATAATTGTTCGACCCGCATCTTTTCGTACTGCGGAATCTGGAAGTAGTTGAGCCATTCGAGTAAAGAGGCTTTGGCATCTTTTCGTTTCATGTCGCGGAGCTCGGCCAAAAAGATTAATTGTTCGTCGACCCGGATTTTCGGATATAAGCCGCGTTCCTCAGGAAGGTAACCGATTTTCGATAAAGGAATCGGTTGTCCTTTCCACGTGATTGATCCTTCCGTCGGTTGCAATAAACCGAGCAACATCCGGAACGTCGTTGTTTTTCCGGCGCCGTTCGCTCCGAGTAATCCGAAAATCTGTCCTTCCGGCACTTCGAATGATAAATCGTCGACCGCTGTGAACGTCCCGAATCGTTTCGTGATGGCTTTAATTTCAAGCATGGAATCAGTCCTCCTTCATTCAAATGAAATGCATGGTCCAGTTGAAGTATCTCTTATTCTTACGGGGAAATGGAAGAAAGGTTCCAAAAAAGAGATGTTCAAGCATAATTATTTACTTTTAGTAAATAAGTTACTATTATTGTGTTAAAGGAAACGAAGAGAAGGGAGCGTGAATGAATATGAAAACAAAAGGCATTCATCACATTTCAGCAATGGTCGGTAATCCACAGGAAAATCTTGATTTTTACGGTACGACGCTTGGTCTGCGTTTCGTTAAGAAAACGGTCAACTTTGACGATCCGGGAACCTATCACTTTTATTTCGGCAATGAATCGGGTAAACCTGGAACGATCATCACTTTTTTCCCGTTTGAAGGCATGCAGCAGGGGAAAGTCGGAGCGGGCCAAGTCGGGACGACGGCGTACGCCATTCCGACAGGTAGCTATGACTTTTGGAAAAACCGTTTGACGGAAAAGCAGGTGACGTTCGAAGAAGCAGAACGATTCGGAGAAAAGCAGCTTGTCTTCCAAGATCCGCACGGATTACAGATTGAATTGGTCGAACGAAGCAAAGGTCCGAACAGCCGTTTTGAAATCGACGGGATATCGATGGACGTCGCGATCAAAGGTTTTGCCGGTGCGACGTTGTTGTCACATGATCCCGTCGAGACGGCACGTCTGTTGACGGAAACATTCGGATTAACGATTGCGAAACGCTCCGAGACGATGGACCGCTATACAGCGGAAGGCGAGTTCGGCAATACCATTGATATTTTGCATACGAACGTACCGGTCGGTCGTCCGGGTGCCGGCACAGTCCACCATATTGCGTGGCGGGCCGACGATCAGGCCGAACAACTGGACTGGATGAAACAACTTAATGCATTCGGCTTGATGACGACGGAAGTGAAAGACCGGAATTACTTTACATCGATCTACTTCCACGATCGGGGACGGATTCTGCATGAAATCGCGACGGACAATCCGGGATTTACGGTCGACGAAGAGTTTGAGCTGCTGGGAGAAGATCTGAAATTACCGGAACAGTTTGAAGCACACCGGGCGACGATCGAAGGACATGTCGCACCAATTACACTACCAAAGGGGAGACTTGTATGATTCATTTATTTGAACCGGCGAAACGACCGGGAGCACCGATTTTTCTTTTATTACACGGAACAGGCGGCACGGAACAGGATTTAGTCGGGCTCGTTCGACTCCTTGATCCGGAGGCCGGTTATCTGTCGGTCCGGGGCGAAGTGACGGAAAACGGGATGCCGCGGTTCTTTAAACGATTGGCGGAAGGTGTCTTTGATGAAGAGGACCTCGCTTTGCGGACAGCCCGTCTGATGGATTTCGTAAAAGAGACAAGCCGTACGTCCTGCTTTTCCCTTCAAGACGTCATTCCGGTCGGTTATTCAAACGGTGCGAACATCGCGGCGAATATGATGTTCGAAGAACGATTGTTTGAACAGGCGATCTTGTTGCATCCGATGGTACCGCGTCGCGGCGTGACGTTACCGGATTCGTCACAAGTTCGCGTCTTTATCGGAGCCGGAACCAATGATCCGATTTGTCCGGCTTCAGAGACGGAAGATTTAAAAGAGATTTTCGAACAGGCGGGAGCGACGGTCGATGTGACCTGGTCGAACCATGGTCATCAGCTCGTCATGCCGACGATTGAAGCAGCCGCTGCCTGGCTGAATCAAAAATAACGGCACGCAAAGAAGCATGGGATGCAGGGAGCAAATGTCCTGACATTCCATGCTTTTTTTATGTTCAAGCAGGATGGTCACTCTTAGGACGGGAATACACGATGAGGATACCACGTTCGACGAGTTCGTTTGCAAGCGTCTCGACGGCTTCCTGAGATGCTTTTGTCCGGGTGATGTGTCGATAGAGATGACGGAGTTCACGGCGCATCGGTTTACGGATCAACCACATGCTGTCGATGATGAGGCACCAGGTCACGACGGTTTCATGACCGATGTAAAACTGGGTTTGACGATTGAGGTACCGGATCCACCATTCATCCCGGGTCATTTTTAACAGGGCGCCGGTAGTCAAGAGGACAGCCAACACAAGCGGAATGCTTTCGTAGATGGGGAGGCTCGCCAGTCGATCGCGAAGTCCGGTTACGAAACTGAGCATCGTCCATCCAATGAGACCGATGACGAACCAATAACTAAAGTTGACCATACTTCGTTGCTTCATCTGGAGTCGAGGTTTTAGGATTGGGGTTGACATCAGAATCACCTCCTCGTTAAAATATCGAATTTTCTGACAATTTATAGTTGTCCTTCTACTATAGTTACTTTTTCCCGAAACGTCCAGTCGTTAGACATAGAAAATGTGTTTCTTTCTTGACGAATTTCGTGTACGCTAAAAAAAGAAAGTGAACGGTTACATACAAGGGGGAGAAATGATGGATCAAGTCGTATGGATTGCAGTCGGCATCGTCGCAATCGCTGTATTTTCAGCATCGAGCGTCGCCGCGTACATGGGTGTCAAAAACCAGGAAGACTAATGACACGGTGCCTGTCACCGTGTAGATAAACGTCGAAAAAGGAGATTCCGTAAAAATCGGAATCTCCTTTTTTGACTGTCGTTCATTTGTTTTCCGTAATTTGAATCCGTTCCGCAAACGGTTTTAAGGTATCGCTCCATCGCAGGTAGCCGCCGCCGACCAGATGGAGTCCGTCGTACGTCATCCGGTTCTGAAGATAACCCTGCTGATTGGTCAACTCCGGCCGTAAATCGACAAACGGAACACCGGCTGATTTGGCAAGCTGCTCGAGGTTGCGGTTCAGAGCTTCGACGTCACGATTGACGCGAACCGAATCGGAGTACTTGGGTGCGACGGGTAACGTTGACTGAATGACGACATCAATGTTATTTTTTCGCAGTGTCGTCACGATCGTCGTCATGTTTTCTGTAATCGTCGGAATCGGGGTAAAGTGCCGGATGTCATTGATCCCGCCCATCAGGAAAACACGTTTTGGTTTCATCTCGACAATCAGGTCGAGACGGGTCAGGAAGCCTTCCGTCGTATCACCGGGAATTCCGAAATTGACAATCGTCGGATCATTGAGCAGTATCCGCCAATCACCAAAATTCGTCATCGAGTCACCGAGCATGACAGAATTCGGTGATTTTGGGTATTGATAAGTATGGAAGAGACTATTCAAGCGGACGTAGTTCGGATTTTTCGTATATTGGAATGTCGAAATAGGCTGTGTGTTCGTCGCAGGAAAGGCCTGCTCGAATAACTCGATCGGTTTACGTCCGAGCAATAACGCGAGGAGGACGACGTTGGCGACGACCGAGAGAATGACTAGTGCTTTTTTCATAAAACAATCGTTCCTTTCGAGGGAGTATAAGGGGTAGTGTAACATGAATCGAAATCCGTGGTTTGATAATATCAAAGGATTCCTTGTCATTTTCGTAGTAATTGGTCACATGCTGACGGATTTACGGTTTGATTACGATGGAAAGTTACTCGAAACGGTATACCTGGTCATTTATTCGTTTCACATGCCATTATTCATTATTTTAAGCGGCTACTTCTTCCGGGAAAATAAATACTTGCGTGTCATTCAACTGTTTGCCGTCTATTGTGTCTGGCAGATTCTGATTGGCTCATGGGCAACGTTTGGAGAAGGATTGCCGTTGTTATCCGGACAAAATCTTGGAACGCATCTGCTAAGGCCGTACTGGGCACTCTGGTATTTATTCGTCATGGTCGTCTGGTATACCGTCACGCCGTATGTCGTCCATCTGCGCGGCTATGTCTGGTTCGGGCTCGCTTTTGCTTTATTATACGGTTTTGAATTAGAAAACACCGGATTTCTGGCTTTACGAAAATTGATCATGTTCTATCCGTACTTCCTGCTCGGAAACTACTTGTCGGAACACGAATTCATCCGGATTTTCGAAATGCCGAAAAGCTTTAAACGGCGGATGAACGTCCGGTTGATTGGCGGACTGGCTTTCGCAAGCGTCGTCGGCTTTCTGTTGTTTGAAGCATGGCGTGATACACCACAGGAAATCGTCGCCTTGGCAAATGCGTTCAAGCATCGTTTCCCGTATGTTGAACAGTATGACAGTGATGCCTGGATCGGTGTGTTGAAGCACAGTGTCATCTATTTCCTGTCGATTACCGCGTCGCTTGGTTTCATGATGCTCGTCCCGATGCGTCGTCTTCCGCTCGTGACACGGGCCGGGGAGCTCAGTTTATATGTCTACCTGTTGCACGTCTTCTTCGTCATGGCATGGCGGCAGTACGTGACGACAGCCTTCGTACCGCAAACCTGGCTCGCCCTGCTGATTGTCATCGGTGTCGCCTTGTTAATTGTCGGCGTCATCATTCATCCGCTGATTGTCCGTCTGATGCGTCCGTTGATCGAAATCGATATTCGTCCGATCGTCGAAGAACGACAAGACCTTTCAAAAAAAGGTTAAATGCTATACACTTTAAAGTAGAGCGATTAATAGATGAAGGGCGTGGAAAGTATGTCGTATAACTTAAACAATGCGGATGGTGTCGTCAACGTTTCTCAACAAGTTATTGAAGTGATTGCCGGGGTAGCGGTTCAGGAAACAGAAGGAATTGCCTTTACTCAGGACGATTCGAAGTTACAGGAAAAACAGATGGTTAAGCTCGTGAAGGTCGAAGACGAGGACGGTGCCATTACGGTCAGTCTTTCGGTTCATATCAAATACGGGATGTCGATCATCAAGACAGCAGGAAAAGTACAGGAACGGATTGCCCAAGACATGGAAAACATGTTGGCATTCCAGCCGAAAGCGGTCAACGTTCGTGTCATCGGTTTATTAAAAGGATAATCCAAAAGGGGCTTTTCGTCATTGACGAGAAGCCCCTTTTTTTGAAGGAATTATTCCGGCAGGTACCGTAAAGCCAAGGCATCACTCGGATGCGCCGTGTAGTCAAACAGCAGGCGGATTGCTTGTTCACTTTGCGGAGACACGGTTACCGAGGTATGCCGGGTTACGGCGACCGCCTGATCCCCAAGCAACAACTCAAACGCAAGCGAGTCGAGTTCGAGTGTTTGTCCACTCGGATTGCGGACCAATAAAATGGACTCGACGATCTGTTCCTGTTTGAAAATTGAGACCGGCAACAAGGACCAGCCGTCTGTCGGCGGAGCAGGGTGAGAGAAAGCAATTTGACGAATCAGGCGTTGCTCCGGAGCAGTAAAGGAATCATCGATGACGAGATCCGTTAACTGTTCATTTGAGAAGACCAGTTCGAGCGGAGCATCAAGCGTCGACAACTCGACGAACTGCTCTTCCTCCGAAAAGTCGAGCCAAAGCGGTAAGGTCGCTTTCGGAAGTAGCACCGGTACCTCTTCAATCGTAAATGTCTTCCTTGCGACGAGCTGATCGCCTGACAGGACGAGGACAACGAGATCATTGAGCTGGAAAGAACGTTCAAGTGTATTTTGGAACAACGCAATCAGCTGCAACGGTTCTGTCTGCAACACCTGAAAGAGATGGATGGCCAACTGATTCGGTCCGAGTTTCGGTAACTGATTGAGTGCGTACCGAAAAACATACTCGTCTTCTTTAACGATCGGCATATCCTCGGTAAAGTAAAGCGCGGGTTGAATTTCATCTTCAATCGACGGTTGCATGAAGCAGTCCTCCTTGCAGAGTGGTTTCTTCCAGACGGCATAGTCCGGAAACGACTTGTTTTTCAAAACTGAAGATCGCATAACGGAAATAATCCATGCCTTCCCGTTCGAAAATCCGGACCGGCTGTTCTTGACCGTAGCTGCGTAAATGAATCCCTTCCTTGAGGGAATTCATCGCTGTCAAATGACTCGTCCACTGTTCGTCGAGTGCCAGTAACATGAACCGACGCGCCGTTTCTTCATCTTCGGTGATCTGTAAGGCCATTCGCTGGTCGACCGCAGCAATGAGCGGTTCCAGTTGCTGTTTGATTGTTTCAATCGAGTCGGCCAGAGGCAGTTCGACCGGTTGATGCAACAATTGTTCCAGTTCCGTCGTCAATAATTCAATCGGCCATTCTTCCGGAACGAGGTCGTCCGTCAAATACTGATCGAGATAGGCGTGGACTGTCCGGGCGGCAAACGGCTGGACAAATTGGTCGAGTGTCGTGGAATCAACGATTTGGTTGCGGAGACGATAGATGGCAAGACGTTGTTCACTGATGACTTCCTCGAGTTGGACGAGATCGTCACGGACACTGCGGTTGACCGATTCGCACGTTTCCTGCGCATAAGCCATCAGCTGCTGAGCTTCTTTTGCACTGATTGGACCGGTGACGGGACCGAGCTTCTTTTTGACGCGCTCTAACCGTTCCCGGGCAAACCGCCGAGGCAGTTCATCCTCGAGCGACAGGTAGAACCGTGTCAGACCGGGATCTCCTTGACGTCCCGCCCGGCCGCGCAACTGGTTATCGATCCGGACCGATTCGTGACGTTCCGTGCCGATGACGAACAGACCGCCTTGCGCTTTCGCCGCATCATCGAGCAGGATATCCGTTCCGCGTCCTGCCATGTTCGTCGCAATCGTCACCCGGCCGTGGCGACCGGCGGACTCGATGATCCGAATTTCCTGATCAACCGTTTTGGCGTTCAGAATCTCGTAAGGAATGTGCCGCTGATCGAGAACGTCTGCGACCTTTAAGGATTGTTCGATGGAAGTCGTTCCGATCAAGACCGGTTGTCCCGTCGCATGAGCCGTTTCGGTCGCTGCCGCAATCGCACTGTATTTCTCAGGACTCGTCAAGAACAGGACATCTGCTTCATCGATTCGGATTTTCGGACGGTTCGGCGGAATCGAGACGACATCCATCCGGTACGTCTTCAAAAATTCATCACGGGAAGTGGCGGCGGTTCCGGTCATCCCGCACACGTGATGATAGAGACGGAAATAATGCTGGATCGTGATTTGCGCCGTCGTCCGGTTTTCTTCGGTCACGCTGACGTGCTCCTTCGCTTCAAGTGCTTGGTGGAGACCGTCCGATAAACTGCGTCCTTCCATCAACCGGCCCGTGAACAGGTCGACGAGTGCAATCTTATCGTCCTTGACGATGTAATCGACGTCTCGTTGGAGAACGACATGAGCCCGCAGTGCCTGGATGACATAGTGGAACAGCACCGCATGTTCCGCTGCAAACAGCTGATCGATGCCGAACGTCCGCTCAATCGTCTCGATGCCCTGATCCGTCAAGGCGACCGCCTTGATTTCTTCATCGAACGTATAGTCGGCGTCTTCTGTAAAGTCTTTTACGACATGACGGACCAACTGTTGTAAGCCTTCGTGAACCGTATCCCGTTCCGCCATGATGAGGGGCGTTTTTGCTTCGTCAATCAAAACACTGTCGACTTCATCGATTAACGCGAAGCACAGGGGGCGTTGCAGACGATCTTCCTGCCGCATGACCAAATGGTCCCGCAGATAGTCGAAGCCGAATTCCGTTCCGACTCCGTATGTAATATCAGCGGCATAAGCCTGCTGTTTTTCTTCGAATGACAGTTCTGCTGAATTGATGCCGACTGTCAAACCTAAGAAACGATGGATCTGACCAATCTGTTCCGCATCACGCTGAGCGAGGTATTCGTTGACTGTGATGACATGGACCCCTTGGCCATGAAGGGCCTGGGTGAAACTCGCGAGTGACGCGACGAGTGTTTTTCCTTCACCGGTCGCCATTTCGGCGATATGTCCGGACAGAAGGGCGAGTCCGCCGATCAACTGGACATCGTAATGACGAAGACCGAGTGTCCGCTTGCTGGCTTCCCGGACAAGGGCAAAGGCAGTCACGGTGATTGCCTCGATCTTCTCACCGGCCTGCAGACGACTTTTTAAGGATGTTGTCAAAAGTTGTAGTTCTTCATCCGTTTTTTGTTCCATTTCTGCTTCTAAGCTGTTAATTAATAAAACGGTTTTTTCATAACGACGCATTCTGCGGCTTTGTTCATCTATTAATTGTTTAACGCGCTGAAACATGATTGGTCACTCCTTCGGTTCGACTGTCAAACTCGCTTTTATTATAACAGTTAAAAATTGTAAAACGAATAGTAAAGAACGAAATAAGTAAAACATTCCCTTGGAATTGAAAACGGTTTCTTTTTAGAAAGGTAAACGATTTGGATTTGTTTTTTGATAACGCTTGCAAAGGGTGGGGTGAACAGGTAAAATAATTCTTGAGGCAAGTGCAATCGTTTGCGCAAATCATTCGATTTCTTGTCTTTCATGTACGATGGATGAAAGGATGGATGTCGGATGGCACCAACGATTGAAGCGGTCATTTTTGACTTGGACGGCGTAATTACCGATACAGCCGAGTATCATTATCTGGCTTGGAAACAACTGGGTGAGGAGTTGGACATTCCGTTCGACCGGGAGTTTAATGAAACACTGAAAGGCGTCAGTCGGACCGATTCACTGGAGCGGATTTTAACACTGGGCGGAAAGCAGGATGCTTTTACCGCTCAGGAAAAAGAAGCGCTCGCAACGAAAAAGAACGACCATTACGTCACGTTGATCCAACATATCTCAGAACAGGATCTTTTACCGGGAATCATTGCATTCCTGGATGAAATCCGTGCGACTGGGCTGAAAATCGGAATGGCGTCAGCCTCTAAAAATGCGTTGACTGTCGTTGAGGCACTTGGAGTCCGGCACTATTTTGATGACATCGTCGATGCAGCAACTGTCGCCCAGTCAAAACCACACCCTGAAGTGTTTTTACGGGCAGCAGAGGCGCTTGGCGTCGCACCTGAACGTTGCATCGGTGTAGAAGATGCAGCGGCAGGAATCACGGCCATTCACGCAGCGGGTATGTATGCTGTCGGAGTCGGTCCGGAAACGACGTTACATGAGGCAGACTATCGTGTCGATTCGACGGATTTGCTTTCCCTTGAGCAGATTCTAGCTAGTCGCTAATGAACATCCGCCATTCCCTGATGGCAGATGGTTTTATCTGATTAATCTCTTTTCATGTGAGTACAAAAGGACCGCTTCCCTGAGCGGTCCTTTTGTCATATAAAAAACGCTCGTTCCGATAGACGGAATGAGCGTTTTATAGTCTTTTAACTTAAAGTGTCGCGAGAATACCGTCAGCAATCGCCTGGGCATAACGTGCCTGATAAGCGGGGTCTGCCAGTTTCGCACGATCCGACGCATTCGATAGGAAACCGAGTTCCGCCAGGACGGCCGGTGCCTGCGTTCCGCGAATGACAGCATAGTTGGCAAAGTGGACACCGCGGTCGCGCATGCCGGCGTAACCCGTCAGCCGTTGCTGAATCGCCTGTGCGAGCTGAACAGAAGTTGTTCCTTTATAGTAGTAACTTTCCGCACCGGACGCACTGGTGCCATTCGAAGCATTGATATGGATGCTGACGAACCGCGACGTCGACAAGGCGTTTGCCATCGCACTCCGGTCGCCGAGTGACGGATAATAATCGTTTGTGTAGCGTGTTAACGTCAAATCCACTTTTCCTGCCAACAGACCGGCGACTTGACGGGCAACAGACAGGACGATGTCCCGTTCTGCGAGTCCTGCACGGACAGCGCCCGGATCGTAAGCACCGTGTCCGGGATCGAGAACGATCAACGGACGATTCGTCGGGCTCGGTTGGAACAGCGTTAAATAAGTGGCTTCGACATAGCCCCGGCGTCCGTCCGCTGTTTGGACTGCGACGAAACCGCGTGTCTGATGGAACGTGTTTGTCACGAGAAGTGGGGTACCGCGTCCGAGACGGGTCACTTGTCCACTGAGGATGGAAGCGGATGCCCGTAAGGCGACGGTACTTCCGGCATCAATCAGGACATACATCTTACTGCCGCTGTAATCAGCCGTTCCGGCAGTCGGAACGGTTGGAGAAGCCGTGCCTTTTTTTAGATACGTCCCCATGACGTATCCGGTTTTTCCGCCGTAACTGATTTTATGCCAGTTGGAGCTGACGGATAAGGACTGGACGACTTGATTGCTCGGAATCGTCATCAACAGCTTGCCCGAGGTTGTCGGTGCAGTCCGGAAGTTCAGCCGTTCCGTCGTCGTATAGGCTGTCGATGCTGCTGTCACTTTCTTTAAATAAGCGCCGGAGACAAAACCGGTTTTTTTGTTATACGTCACTTTGTACCAACCGCCGTCGCGGAAGTTCGACGTAATCGTTGTTTTGACCGGAATGGTCAAAAGGCGGGCCGAAGATGTCGAAGCGGCTTGACGCAACGATAAGGCATCCGTCGTCTGGTAAGCCGTCTCCGCAAAGGGCGTCCCGTTGACGACTTTCGTTAAGTATTGACCGAGTACGTAACCGGTCTTTCCGCTGTGAGTGACACGATACCAGTCACCGATTCGGTAGTTGGACGTCAGTGACGTTTTTTTCGGGATCGTTGTTAATTTTTTAGAGGAAACCGAGTCAGACGAACGTAAATTCAGTAAATCTGTCGTTTGATAGCTAGTTTTCGTAAACGTTACGCCGGAAGCAGCCGATACTAATGAGGACGGAAAAGCGATGGTCACCAGAAGCAAAAGTACTAGCGTCATTGTGAGGATTTTAGTTAATTTGTCCATTAAATTTCCAGTCTCCTTTTAAGTAGAATGAATACGTAGAAAAGCTTATATAGTCAATTAAGTATTTTTAAAATAGTTTAATTTATAATTTATCTGTTCCGTTCTATCTCCTTTCTGTTAATATGAAGTGTAGCCAAGTGACAACCAATGAGAGAAAAATATTACAGAATAATTAAATATATAATAAAATTATATATTAAAGAGGCAAATTGTAGCTTATTTTATTTCAAAAAACATACAATTGAAACATAATTGAAATATTTATGTTTAATTTAGGAAAGTGGGTTAACAAATGGGATCGAGTGAACATATCTACCGAGAACTGATGGAAATTGAAGAGGAATACCGTCGTTTGCAACGGCGCGCTGAATATTTAATCGCAGAATTAAGTCGGGGAACAAGCGATTCGGCAAAAGAAGTTGCCGTGACACAGGAGCGTCCGCTCAAGCAACGCCGTGTCAACCAACGTTACCCACTGGAAGTTTATGTCCATCAAATCAGCGACTTGATGCGTGAACGCGAATCAATGTCGGCACGGGACATTCAAATGGAACTGGAACTCCGGTACCGTCACCAAATCAGCAACATCTATCAACTGATGGCGAAAGTGGAACAAGCGAATCCGGCGATTAAAAAAGTCGGGCGCGGCATCTATACATATGATCCATCTGCAGAAGTCCCAATCTTCATGTGAGCCGCTCGTCGGCTCTTTTTTTTTATGATATAATTCGCGCAGGAGCGTGATGTTATTATGTTATGGACGGCGTCCATTGTCTGTTTTATCGCGGCCTTACTGATCACACCCGTCGTAAAACGCTTTGCGATTGCCGTCGGTGCCGTTGACAGTCCGGACGCACGAAAGGTACACGTACGAATTATGCCGCGCTTAGGCGGTCTTGCGATTTACATTGCATTTATGATCGGTTACTTTATTTTGCAACCTTCAAGCCCGTATGCGACACATATTCTGGTCGGAGGCTTTGTCGTGATTTTGACAGGCGCACTCGATGACCGTTTTCAATTAAATGCCCGGCTGAAACTGATGGGGCAGATCGTCGCGGCCGTGGTCGTCTTAAACGGCGGGATCCGAATTGAGTTCATCAATCTGCCGTTCGATCAACAATTGTATCTCGGTTGGTGGAGTGTCCCGCTGACGTTTCTCTGGGTCATCGGCATCACGAATGCTGTCAACCTGATTGACGGACTGGATGGACTGGCAGCAGGAGTTTCGAGTATCGTCCTGCTGACACTGATCAGCCTGGCCGTCATCCAGGGCAATGTCTACGTGACGATTGTCGCAATTCTTTTATTGATGAGTACATTCGGTTTTCTGTTCCACAACTTTTATCCGGCCAAGATTTTCATGGGAGACACCGGTGCGTTATTCCTCGGATACATGTTGGGTGTTTTGTCATTGCTTGGTTTCAAGAACGTCACCCTGTTTTCACTTGCAGTGCCGGTCATCCTGCTCGGCATCCCGATTTCCGATACGCTGTTTGCGATTGTGCGCCGGGTATTACAGGGAAAACCACCGTTTGCACCGGATAAAGCCCATCTTCATCACCGGTTACTTGACCTTGGATTTACGATGCGGCAGGCGGTGCTCGTCATTTACGGACTGTGTGCCGTCTTCGGGATGACAGCGGTCCTGTTTTCACAAACGACTTCGCTAGGAGCACTCGTTTCCTTGCTGATGTTACTGCTCGTACTCGATATTTTAGTCGAATCGCTTGGATTACTGGGCGAGCGCTATCGACCGTTACTGAATTTGCTGGAACGAATGACATCAAAATGACTAATCAGCCGCTCAAAGGAATTTGGGCGGCTGATTTGGCGATAGGGGAGTCGAAATGAATCCGATTGAACGAGCCGACCGAATTATCTATCTGGATGTGTTGCGGGGATTCGCTTTATGCGGCATCCTCTTTGTTAATATGCCGAGTTTTCTCGGCGAACGTTTCACACGCGAAATGGGGAGCACCGATCAGCTGTTGCGTCTCCTGTTTGACCTGTTCATCCAAACAAAATTCTATACGTTGTTCAGCGTTTTATTCGGAGCCGGCTTCATTCTGTTCATCAACCGGCTACGGGTAAAGAAAAAATCACTGTGGATCTTCGTCCGGCGTTTACTCGCTTTATTTCTGTTCGGTCTCATCCATCTGCTGTTCTGGAGAGGAGATATCCTGCAGACGTATGCCCTGTGTGGTCTGATGCTGCTTGCGTTCGTTCAGACACGACCGTCGACGAAGCTGTGGGCGGCTCTCGCCTTACAGCTGTATATCTTCTTCCGATATCTGTCGATTTATCAATATGCCGAGTCCGTCGGCGACCGGTCGATTCCGGACCCGGATACGACGCTGCAATCGGTCGTGGCAGCGCATGACGTCACGGCATTCGTCACCTATCATGCGACCGTTCAATTACCGCACGGATTGTCGAATTCCCTGGCAATCTGGCCGGAAATTCTTTCACTGTTTTTAATCGGAGCTTACTTGATGGAACGGTTCACGGTCCGACCGCCGGCGACCCGGACGATTCGTCTTGTGTTTGGTGTCAGTCTGTTGCTGTCGTTGCCGTTGCTCTATCCAATCGTTCAGATTCATCAAGGGCGTTTCCCGGACGGATTGGCCAATTACTTTTTCGTCTGGCTGTCGGGTCGTACGCTTGCTGTCACGTATGCGGCGGGAATTGCCTTACTTGTCCGGTCAGGACGTCCGTTAAGGGGATTTCAGGTGTTGGGACGGATGGCGTTAACGAATTACCTCATGCAGACGGTCCTCTTTACACTGGTACTGTTCGTGACCGGACGGTACGGGACGATTCCGCTTTGGCAAGGTACGTTGCTGGTCATCGCTGTATTGATGGTACAAGTCATCTTCTCGAGCTGGTACTTAAAGCGGTATCGTCAAGGGCCGGTCGAGACTTTTTGGAGAACTGTCACATATGGACGGGAAAAATCACGGGACACCTGAATGGTCACAGAAAATTTACAAAGTTTTCGTATAATTTAGCGTGGAGGTGATCAGATGAACAGATGGATCGAAATTTTCATCGTGTCATTAAAACTTGGATTAACGTCATTTGGCGGACCCGTCGCCCATTTAGGGTACTTTTACGAGGAATATGTCAAACGAAGGAAGTGGGTGGATGAGAAAGCATACGCCGATCTCGTAGCCCTTTGTCAATTTCTGCCCGGACCGGCTTCCAGTCAGGTCGGGATGGGGATTGGTCTCGTTCGGGGAGGCGTCGTCGGTGCGATCGTCTCATTCATCGGATTTACGTTACCGTCGAGTATTTTACTGATTTTGTTCGCAGTGCTCGCAACCGAATTCGATTTGACGGAAGCCGGTTTCATTCATGGTCTCAAGCTTGTCGCCGTCGCGATCGTTGCGGACGCCGTGCTCGGTATGGGGACAAAACTTGCCGTCGGGCCGAAACGGTTGTTTTTGATGCTGCTGGCATTGGCAGGGGTCTTGTTGCTTGCCCATCCACTCGCGCAAGTCGGTGTCTTACTTGTTGCGGCAGTGATTGGTTTATTTTGGTTTGAAGATGAACCTGCAGGTGGCGGGAAATTAGATATTCGTGTTCCGCGTCTTCTCAGTATTGGGGCATTGATTTTGTTCGTCGTGTTGCTTGTCGTAACACCGTTTCTGGCGGCGAATGCCATGGGGAATATTCAGCTGACGAGTATCATGTACAGTGCGGGTGCCCTCGTATTCGGCGGCGGACATGTCGTTCTGCCGTTTTTACAGCAATCACTTGTACCGGACTTTTTGACCGGCGATAGTTTCCTGGCCGGTTATGCGGCAGCGCAAGCTGTTCCGGGCCCACTCTTTACTTTCGCGACGTATCTTGGGACGGTCGTGAACGGATTGACGGGCGGAATCCTTGCGACGCTCGCGATTTTCCTGCCCGGATTTTTACTTGTCCTCGGTGTCCTGCCGTTTTGGGACCGGGTCCGTAGCAACAAGCAGGTCGGGCGGATGTTGATTGGGGTCAATGCAGCGGTCGTCGGGATTCTGCTCGCTGCGTTATACGATCCAATCTTCACGTCGAGTGTCAAAACAGGAGTCGATTTTTTGATTGCTTTCGGACTGTTTTGCCTGCTCCGTTTCTACAAACAATCACCGCTCCGGATTGTTATCCTCGGTGCAGTGATTGGATCGATCATGGGTTGGTTCTGATTGACGTTAAACGGACGAGTTTTTACAGTTGAAAAGGGATGACTTAAAAAAGAATCACTCCTCTTTTCACGCCCTTTCCTCAGGCGGGATACAAGCCGGTTTTCCTGCCTCATTCAGGAAGAAAAGCGGATCTTGTTTATCTCTGACAGCGCAAAATCGCGCTTTTTCCTGTAGGAGTGGCGTGAAGCGAGTGATTCTTTTTTGTACGCGATGAGGGTGGCAGATTATCATTCTGCCACCCTCATCTTTGTAAGGACTGGCTCTTGAGTCAGTCCCTTTTTTTATCATTTTTTACGTATCCAGTGCGTCGTCACGTTCGAGTGTCACAAGGACGATTGCGTCCCGTCTGACTTGATGAACAGCCCGGAATCCGAATCGGTGATACAAGGCGACAGCCGGTTCGTTTAAGGCGGCCGTCGAAACGACACGAAGCGGTTGCTGTTTCAAAGCATGCCGGATCAATTGCGTTGCGATGCCCTGACGAAAATAATCCGGGGAGACGAGCAGCCGGGTGATGGTTTCCCCTTCGACGGTCAAAGCGCCGACGAGCCGTTCGTCGAGCCGTATGATGTAACCGGCCGGTTGTTCTTTGTGAAGTGCTGCTTCCGTTTGAAGAAGCGGCGGAAAGAAAGTGGCACCGATTAAATCAGCCTCGACACGGTACGCTTGTTGCTGGAGCCGGTACAGTTCCGGATAATCAGTTGCTTTCAACGGTCGAATCATTGGAAACCTCCGGTGTAGAGGTCGAATCGTCAGCCGTCTCCGGTAAGTTCAGCTGTTCCTTTAACATCGTTTTCGCATCGGCGAGTGAACTCGGGTCGAGCTGATAATAGTAGGTACCGTTGATTTTTGTATCCGTTCCCTTTAAGTCAATCCGGTTGACGGTGTTCAAGGATTTGACGAACGGTTGTAATTGAAAGGCTTCCGTCAGTGACATGTTCGTTGTGAAATTATCACCCGTCGCATCCATCAGTTTATTCAGTTTCGTGATGGATCCGAATGACGTCGATTGGTCGATAATCGCCTGGACGACCTGCTGTTGGCGTTTGGTCCGGCCGATATCACCCTCCGGATCTTCATATCGCATCCGGGCGTAAGCGAGGGCTTCCTCACCATTTAATCGTTGCAGACCGGGTTCGAGTTTGACGCCGCCTTTTTTATCGGAGGAGTTCAACGTATCGATCGGTAGTTTGACATCGACGTCAATGCCGCCGACGGCATCGACGATTGCAACGACACCATTAAAGTTAATCGAACCGTAATAATCGATTGGAATATCAAGTAACGTTTCGACGGTTTCAATCGTTGAATCAATGCCTCCGAACGCATAGGAATGGTTGATTTTATCTTCGTATCCGACAGACGGGATCATGACGAGGGAATCACGAGGAATACTCAGCAGATTAACTTGTTTATCCGTTTTGTTGAACGTTGCGACAATCATCGTATCGGCACGTGAAGACGTATCGCCGGGACGTTCATCCGTTCCGACGAGCAGGACGGAAAAATGATCTTTCGTTAAGTCGACGGCAGCAGCCCGTTTATCTGATTTATCGCCGCGCGACAGTTCGACTTCCGATTGTTTAGCTGTTTGGAACGTTTTATTGGCGACATAGGCAAATGCAGCACCTCCAGCGATGAACACGACCAGAAAGACGGTGACGAACACTTTAAACCACGATCGCTTTGGTTTTGGTTTGGCAGAACGGGATCGTTTGGAATCATCCACGGTTCATTACTCCTTACTTTACTGAATTATTAAAAAACTTTTAAATTCTTTATAAACAGTATAGCAGGTCAAGGTTGAATGTCACGTTCGACGTAGCGCGAACGGGTTTTCTCGAGTGTTGCCTGCCCGTTCGTCAAATTCGTCATCCACTCAAAAAAAGCAGGGACGGCGGTTTCTTCGACCCAGACATCGATTTTGACATGATCGAGATAATGAATCTGATCGATGATATGTTCGGTTGCCCGCAATTCATTTTCAAGCTTTCCGAGCCATGTATAATCGACCGTGACTTCGACCAAATCGTGGGCGATCCGTTCAACGATACCGATCGCGTTCAACCCTTCAGAGACACTGGAACCGTAAGCCCGGATCAAGCCGCCGCCGCCGAGCTTGATACCGCCGAAGTAACGGGTGACGACGACGACGGTGTTGCGGAGATTCCGTTTTTTTAAGACTTCAAGCATCGGGACGCCTGCGGTTCCGCTCGGCTCCCCGTCATCGTTGGCTTTTTGAATCTCATTTCGCTCGCCGATGACGTAAGCGGAGCAATTATGATTGGCATCCGAATGTTTTTTTTTGAGGTCGGCAATGAAGCTCTGTGCCTCTTCTTCCGAGGTGGCACGCGCCAAATATGTAATAAATCGTGACTTTTGGATAATGATTTCATGGAAACCGTTTTCTTTTACTGTATAATAATTAAATAATGTCATAATCAAAAATGTCCTCCTCGTTAACTAGTTCTTTCTAGCATAACGACGATTTGAGAGAGAGACAACCGTGGGGACTGGCAAGGAACGGAGGGAGTAGTATGACGAATGAGATGGGGGAGCGACTGTCCTTGAATGATATCGTACAGAACATCATTGGTGTCGTAGAAGAAAGCCGGGAAGAAATCGTCCGGATTACGGAAAGTTCACGGGAACAGTATGCTGAAATCCAGCAGGAGTTACGGGAACTGAAGACACGCGTTCACGACTATATTAAAGAAGCTGAACGGCTAGAACGACATATTAAGGATTCGAAAGCGCGACTCGTCATCGTGAGCAAGAACTTCGACAACTACTCAGAACAAGACATCCGGACTGCTTATGAGACAGCCAACGCACTCCAACTCGAATCGTTCATCAACCAACGCGATGAGATGAACTGCCGAAAGCGCCGGGACGAGCTGGAACGCCGTCTCGTTCAATTGGATGAAACGATTGAACGTGCCGACATGCTGATCAGCCGGGTTTCAGTCGTGCTGAACTTCCTGACGGACGACATGCAGGTCATGAATGAAAAGTACGAAAAAGCGATGCAAAAACAGGAGATGGGCTTAAAGGTCTTCCAGTCGGCGGAGAATGAACGGCGCCGCCTGTCGAGGGATATGCATGACGGTCCGGCGCAGACGCTTGCACATGTATTAATCCGCGCTGATTTAATTGAAAAGATCCACCAGCATAACGGTGCGGAAGCGGCTTTTGAAGAAATCCACCGTCTGCGGAAATTGATCCGCGACGGACTTGCCGATATTCGCCGCATCATCTATGATTTACGTCCGATGACGCTCGATGATCTCGGATTCGTCCCGACACTTGAACGGTATTTACGACATATGCAGGAAATTTCCAACATCCCGATTCACTTTAATTATCTCGGGGGCGGCGAACGGATTGAATCGACCTATGAAGTCGCAGTCTTCCGAATTGTCCAAGAAGCGGTCCAAAATGCAGTTAAGCATTCCAAAGCAGGGGACATTCGTATTATCATAGAACAGTATCAACATTCCGTCCGGATTCATGTTAAAGATAACGGGATTGGATTTGATTTTGATTCGATTGTCGAATCGTGTGATGAGTCATTCGGACTGATCGGGATGCGGGAACGGATTGAATTGATAGACGGTGAGTTTGAGATTGAGACGCAGCCGGGTAAAGGGACAGTCATCAAGGTAAGGATTCCGGTTGAGGAATCCGGAGCGAGAGGAGAAACACTGTGAATAACGAGCAAGTAAAAGTAGTCATCATCGACGATCATCAGTTATTCCGGGAAGGCGTCAAACGGATTCTTGATTTTGAAGAGGAGTTCGTCGTCGTCGCGGAGGGCGAGAGTGGAGCAGACGTGATTCCACTCGTTGAAACGCATCAGCCTGATATCGTCTTAATGGATATAAATATGCCGAAAGTCAATGGTGTCGAAGCGACAAAACGTTTGATGGAAGTCCATCCCGAAGTCCGGGTCATCATCCTGTCGATCCATGACGATGAAACCTATGTCATGCACGCGCTTGGCGCAGGTGCAGTCGGTTATCTCTTAAAAGAGATGGCGACGGATGAACTGGTCAATGCAATCCGGTCCGTGTACCGGGAAGGCGGATACGTTCACCCGAAAGTCACACCGAACTTGTTACAGGAATACCGTCGTCTGATGAAGATGAAGCAGACGATGTCTTCGCAACCGATTGAAAAACGTGTCGCCGAAGCACCGTTGCACGTGTTGACCCGCCGGGAATGCGAAGTGCTGCAGCTACTCGCGGACGGCTTCTCGAACCGGGCGATCAGCGATACGTTGTTCATCAGTGAGAAGACCGTTAAAAACCACGTTTCCTCTATTTTACGTAAAATGAATGTGCCCGACCGGACCGGTGCTGTCGTCGAAGCGATTCGCCGCGGCTGGGTCGTCGTCGTTTAAGTACGGACGGAAGCCGATTCGGCTCCGTCTTTCTTTTTTTAAAACTTCAACCTGTGATATGATAAATAAGCGATTGTGACCTGTCAGAATACCTTATGTCACGACGGAACTCTTAAAAGCGAGGAAATTCACGAATGAGCCAAATTGTGATTTTAACGGATAGTACTGCCTATCTGCCAACTACCTATTGTGAAAAAAACAATGTCCATGTTGCACCGCTTAGTGTCATCTTCGACGGAGATGCGTATCGTGAAGGACTCGATATTTCCGTACCTGATTTTTATCAACGCATTCAGACGGGAAGTTTACCGACGACATCACAGCCGAACATCGGCGATCTTGTCGAATCGTTTGAACAGTTGCCGCAGGGGACGGATATCATCGGCATCACGCTATCGAGCGGAATCAGCGGGACATACCAGGCACTACATACGATCAACATGATGGTCGAACACGTCGAGGTGCATCCGATTGATTCGCGGATCTCCTGTATGCCGCAGGCCTTCCTGGTCAAGGAAGCAGTTCGGATGCGTGACGCCGGCGCGACGGCACTTGAAATCGTCGCTCGTCTTGAAGCATTAAAAGACGTCATCCGTGCCTATTTCGTGGTCGATGACCTCGAACACCTGCACCGCGGCGGACGTCTCAGCATGACGCAGGCCGTCGTCGGTTCTTTCCTTAAAATCAAACCGGTTCTTCATTTCGTCGATGGGAAAATCGTTCCGTTTGAAAAAATCCGGACGTTCAAACGAGCTGTCAAACGGATTGAAGAAATGATGGACGAGACGATTCAAGGAACTGGTGCCGGATACGTCATCGGAGTCATTCATGCGGAAGATTCATCGAAAGCGGAAGCGGAAATTGCCGTCCTGCAAGAACGGTTCCCGGACGCCCGGATGGAGATGAGTGTGTTCGGTCCGGTCATCGGAACCCATCTGGGACCCGGTGCGATCGGCATCACCTGGTATCAAGAAGCGTAATCCTGTGTTAACCGTAGGGCTTACATGACACAACGACGTATCTGTGAAAACAGATACGTCTTTTTTGTGTGGTTATCCGACAGCAGTGCGTGCGGGCATCAGCAGGAAGTCTATTCGTCTTGCCGAAAGGGAGGGGGAAGTCAGTCAAATGAAAGGAAGTAGCATATGGACTTACGTGGACGTTTAATTCCCGACTACCGGCTCGATAAATCGGTAGATCATCCTTTGGAGTACCGACCGGCTGTGACGTGGCGTTGCGGGAGGTGCGGAAAATTACCGACCCGGGGACCGTGTACATGCGGCAAACGCTGTTATTATTGTCGGCATTGTCTGATTTTCGGCAAACTGCGGACGTGCGACCGTCTCGTCACAGACCCGCGTCCGCTTGATCCCGTCCGTCCTGACTGTCATACAGAACTGAATTTGACGATTGATCAGCAACGGATTGCCGAGGCCATCGTCCGGACGATCGATCAACGGAAACGGTTGCTCGTCCATGCCGTTTGCGGTGCCGGTAAAACACCGATGTTGTTTCCAGGGATTGAACGGGCTCTCTCGACGAATCGCCGTGTTCTGATCACGGCACCGCGGGCAGATGTCGTCCGGGAATTGACGGGCCATCTGCGACGTGCGTTTCAACAAGCGACGATCGTCTCCTTGTTCGGAGGGTCCGAAGACCGGCTTGGGCTCGGCGATATCACAATCAGCACGACCCACCAATTGATTCATTACCGGGCCTGTTTTGACGTCGTCTTCATTGATGAGGTTGATGCCTTTCCGTACCGGACCGACCGGACGTTACACCGGTATGTCCGGCAGGCGACGGCTCCCGGTGCTTCCCTGATTTTACTCAGCGCGACCCCTTCACTTCGCGATCGACGACTGCCGACGGTCCGCCTGATGCGGCGGTATCACGGTTTTCCGTTGCCGACACCCCGTCTGCAAGTTCCTTACGGGAAAGGGGACGTCGTGAACTGGGTCCTGATGCATGCGGGTAAACCACGTCTGTTGTTCGTACCGCAAGTCGAGGCGCTTGAGACGTGGCAAACCTGTTTACAGGAGGAAGGCATCACGTGCGAAACCGTTCATGCGGCCGATCCGGACCGGATTACGAAAGTCGCCCGGTTCCGTCAAACGACGGGTGTGCTGTTGACGACGACGATTCTCGAGCGCGGCGTGACGTTAGTCGACGTTCAGGTCGCGGTTCTTGATGCCGATCAGTCCTTCAGCAGTGCCGCCCTGATTCAAATCAGCGGACGCGTCGGACGGAGTGCTGATTTTCCGGAAGGGGATGTCGTATTGTTTGCGAATGACCGCTCTGACGCGATGTATCAAGCAATGGATCAGATCAAACGAGCGAACCGGGAGGGATTTCGATGAACTGTCAGTTATGCGGCCGGGACTTTTTACCCAGTTGGACGTTAGCTAATGTTTGGACTAGGCAAACCCTATGTCCGACCTGTAAAATAGAATTTGTAAAAAGAGGGGAATGCGAGGATTGCGGGAAGCCGGGACAAGTGCTCTGTTCAGATTGTCAGAACTGGAGTGACCGGAATCAACGACTCGTGACGCATCCGCTGTTTCTTTATCAGTCACACGCCAAGACGTTTATGAAACGGTATAAGTTTCTCGGGGATACGGCTTTGCTCGATGTGTTTAAACCGGAGCTCAAGAAGGTAAAAGTCAAACAGGACTGGATTGTGCCAATTCCGCTCAGTCCGGCTCGGTTGCGCGAACGCCGCTTCAATCAAGCCGAACTGATTGCCCGGATGATGCGGGGACGGGTCCGGCTCGTGCTCGAACGGGCGGACGGCGTCGCTCTCAGTCATCTGACACGGAACGAACGACTGGAACGGGACAATCCGTATCAGGTCATTCAGCCGGTGACCGGAAAATCGATTTTGTTGGTCGATGATGTCTATACGACCGGAATCACCTTGCACCAAGCGGCTTCACGGCTGTATGAAGCCGGTGCGAAAGAAATTTCTGCGGTAACTTTATTTCGAAGTGTTTAAAAAATCTTCATTCCTGCCGATATTCAATATGAGGTGAAGGAAATGGATGTATTAAACTGCAAAACTTGCGGGAAGTTATTTGTTCGTCAATCTTCTGATCTGTGTATCGATTGTATCAGAAAAGATCATACTGATTTTGAGAAGGTGCGTGAGTTCCTGCGAGAACGGCGGAAAATCCGAACCTCACCTAAAGATGTTGAGATGGCTATCGGAGTAAAGAGAGAAACGGTCTTCCGTTACATCAAAGAAGGGCGATTGTTGATCTCTGAAATTTCTCAGATGGAGATCATGTGTGAGAGTTGCGGGAAGCCCTCCCGTGATGGCACGATTTGTGCCGAATGTCGTGAAAGATTACGACGTGAACTCGCCCAAGCGATGCTTGATTCTTCTACCCCTTCGAAACCGCGAACGTATCGAACTTGAATTAAGAATCTTGTAGTCTAGAAAGCAGGTGTTCACATGCGAATTGATTCTACGAAGTGGGTTAACATGCCTAAAACGTATGAAAGAAATCAAAAAGTAGAAGGAACAGAACCAACACGCACGAACCGGCCGGATGAAGTGACGATTTCAAGCGAAGCACGTCTGCGCTTTAACGAAACGACGCCTTCACGGACCGAAAAAATCGAATCCCTTCGACAAGCCATTCAGGATGGAACCTACAAACCGGATGCGAAGAAAATCGCAGAACGTTTCTTGAACTTGTAAGAAGACTAACCTAAACAATAGAGGCGACTCGGGGCACGGATGCGCGGGTCGCTTTTTATATGAACGAATAGAGACAAAAGAGGAGGACAGGACGGATGGAACTCATCGATCAGCTGACGGCGGAACATGCCGCATTACTTAAACTGGCAGAAGAAAAAAAGCAGGTTTTGATTCAAAATGATATGCAACGTCTTTCGCAGCTCGTCAAGGAAGAGCCGGTTCATTTGAAACGAATCGAACAGTTGGAGCAGCAACGCCTCGCGCAGATGGGGACGATGACGATGACGGAGTGGCTTCAAACCCACCCAGAGGATGTCGATTCCATGCGTCGGTTGCTTCAGACAATCGGGCAGTTAAAAGTACTCAACGAATTAAACGCTGAACTGCTCACCCAGTCGTTACATTACTTAAACTGGCATCTGGAACTGCTGATACCAGAAGCTGATGATTTTACATACGGTCAGTCCGCGCTTGATCGCGCACATTTCAATCGAAATGCTTAAGGAGGCAAAGACATGGGTTCAACATTCATGGGGCTTGAAACCGGTCGTCGTGCACTGACGACGAACCAATGGGCGCTCCAGTCGACGGGAAACAATATCGCCAATGCAGGAACGGCCGGATTTTCACGGCAACGTCTGGTCATGGCGACGACGGAGCAACTGTCGATGGCTATCGGGACCGGTAAGATGGGACAAATCGGGACCGGAGTCCGGGGCGAAATTCTCGAACGCGTCCGTGACGTCATGCTCGATAAACAATATCGCGATGAAGCGACGAAAACCGCATATTACGGAACAAAAGAAGCCGCATTCGGACGGATGGAAGACATCATCAATGAACCGTCGGATACAGGCCTTGCGAAAGCGTTTGACGGATTTTGGGAATCGCTTCAGACGTTGTCGACGAATCCGCAGGACTCCGGTGCCCGCAGTGTCGTCCGGCAAAAAGCGGAGACATTAACGCAAACCTTTAACTATATGTCGAAATCGCTCAGTCAGGTCAAGGAAGACTTAAAGAGTGAGATTGACGTTTCAACCAAAAAAGTCAACGATCTGTTCAAGAAAATTCATAACATCAATGCTGAGATTCATACGGTTGAACCGCTTGGTGTATTGCCGAACGCTTTATATGATGAACGCGACCGGTACATGGATGAGTTGGCGCAGTATGTCGATTTCGAAAAAGTGTCCGTCGATGCGGAAGCCATTACGCAGGGGAAACTGGGTAACGCTACAAAAACTGCCGAAGGACGAATCGATATTCTTGTTAAACTGCCGAATGGAAACAAGTTGACAGCCGTCGACTCTGACGTTGCCCAGGCAGGAACGTTGTCATTTACAACAAACGATCAAGGATTATATACCGGTTTTGAAACAAACAGCCAAACCATAAGCTTTGACGCGGCCGGCGGCGGCTTCGCAAATGGACGTATTGCAGGATTACTGGAGATGTACGGACAGATTAAAAACGGTCAGCCGACCGGTGAATTTGTCAAGATGCAAGGAAATCTTGATGAGATGGCTACGACGTTCGCGACGGCATTCAACGCGGCGCATGCGGCGAACTTCAAAAAAGACAAGACGAACGGAACGGATCAATTTTTCGTCTCGACGAGCGGCGTGATGTCAGCAGCGACGATTGCCGTCGGCCAGGACATCAAAGGCAGTCTCGATAATATCGCAACATCGACGGACGGGAATATCGGCGACAGTGCCGGGGCGCTGAAGCTCGCTCAGATGAAGACGACGAGCCTTTTGTTTGCCACGTCCGTGACAACGACGACGATTGGTTCATTTTATCAGAATGTCATCGGTGACATGGGTGTCGCGACCGATCAGGTAGGACGACTGGGACAAAGCTCGGCTGTCTTGATGGACAGCGCCGAACAGCGCCGGATGTCCGTTTCGGCCGTTTCGATCGATGAAGAGATGACGATGATGATTCAGTACCAACATGCATACAACGCGGCAGCGCGTAATATTACGACGGTTGATGAAATGCTCGATAAAATCATCAACGGTATGGGAATCGTAGGACGGTGATGACTAAATGCGCGTAACACAGACGATGTTGACGAAAACGAATATCGGTTACTTATCAGCCAGTTATCAAAAGCTGAGCTCGATGCAGGAACAATTGATCAGCGGCAAAAAAATCCAACGTCCATCGGAAGATCCGGTTGTCGCGATGCAGGGAATCCGTTACCGGACCGAGGTGCGGGAAGTCGAACAGTTCAAGAAAAACGTCAACGAAGCGACCGGCTGGATGGATTTGACGGATTCCGCCCTCAATGAAGTGACATCGGCGATGAGCCGGGTCCGGGAATTGACGACGCAAGCCGCGACGGATACGTATGATGCGACACAACGAAAAGCGATTCAAAGTGAAGTTGGTCAGCTGATTGAACACATCGGGACGATGGCCAATACGAAGTATAACGAAAAAGGCATCTTCAACGGTACGGCGACGGATAAACCGTTCGTATCGATCGAAGGGCTCCGCGATTACTTGACGTCTTCCGGGAAGCCGGTCGACACGGTCTTTACAGACGGTGATCCGGCGACGAAAGACAGTGAGGTCATCCAGTACGAAATCTCATCCGGCATTCAGGTCCAGGTCAACATCTCGCCGACGGATGTCTTTAGTCCGGAAACGTTCACGACCCTGAAAAAGCTGTATGACGCGCTCGGCGGTGTCTCGGAAACCGGCGGAACAGCGGACAGCTCAAACAACGGCGCCCAGTTGTCGGCGATGCTGAAAGACCTTGATGTGATGGTCAATCAGACGGTCGAAACGCGGGCCGATCTCGGGGCACGGGTCAACCGGCTCGAACTGAATGCGTCCCGGCTCGAAGACCAGGAAATCATCGTCAAGACAGTCATGTCGGACAATGAAGACATTGAAGCTGAAAAAGTCATCATGGAACTAAAATCATACGAAACGTTACACCGGGCAGCACTCAGTGCCGGCGCGCGGATCATTCAGCCGACCCTGCTTGATTTCTTACGTTAAGGAGGTGACGTCTGATGAATCTGCCGCACCTTGAGATGCGTCAAACGTCAGCGAAGATCGGTATCCAAACGACACGGGCGACGCTTGAGCAACATCAGGCACCGGCGACATTATCAATCGAACAGCCGCAAGGAAAACTCTCGATCGAGACCGTCGCCGCACGGCTCGAAATCGATTCGACGCAGGCGCTGATTGAGTCAGGACGGATTCCGGCTTTGGAATCGGTCCAGCGTTATGCAGACTATGGACGCCAGATGGGACAACAGGCCGCAAGTCAGGCATCCGCAGAAGGCGATCAGATGATGCGGATCGAACAAGGCGGTAATGCCGTCGCCCGTGTCGCCAAGTCACGGGATACACCGCCTGCCGAAGTGACGACGCTCGGCTTTGTCCCGCGTAGTCTCGAACGTGTCAAAATCAACTATACACCGGCTGAAGTGCAGCTCAATTACACGGCCGAACGACCGCGAATCGATGTTCAGGTCAATCGTCCCGAATTGACGGTCACGGAAGGTACGGTCGACATTTATCTGCGGGAACAAAATCAACTGGACATGTGGCCGGTCGGCGGCATGTTCGATGGGGAAGGATAATCATATGCAAATCACTACTGATTTTTTTGGTCCGGTTCAAGTCGATGAAAGTGAAATCATCACCTTCGCTTCGGAAGTACCGGGTTTTCCGGAAGCACGCCGCTTTATCCTCTTACCGTTCGGAGAAGGGATTCCGTTTTGGTCCTTCCAATCGATTGACCAGCCGGAGTGTGCCTTTGTCGTAACGAATCCATTTTGGATCGATCCGGACTATGTCTTTGAATTACCGGAATCGGCGAAAGAGCAGCTCGGTATTCAGGAAACGGCACAAGTCGCGGTCTATACGACGGTCACGCTACGCGAACCGTTCCAGGAATCGACGACTAACCTGCGGGCACCGTTCGTCATGGAGACGAAACGCCGGCAGGCCAAACAAATCATTCTCGATGAAACGTATGCCAATCGACGGATGATCGGCAGTCTGACCGAAGTAGGTGGCCGCTGATGCTCGTCTTAAAACGCAAAACGGGAGAAGCGATTCAAATCGGGGATGACATCGAGTTGACGATTCTCGCCATCGAAGGAGACCAGGTCAAACTGGGCATCAATGCGCCCCGGTACATCGACATTCACCGGAAAGAAATTTATCTCGCGATTCAGGATGAAAATGCGGAAGCCTCACAGAGTACCAGTCTGATGAGCCAGTTGCTGAAACAACGGACCGATTCATAAGCAGGACAGGGCGGACTTTCATGTCGGTCCTGTTTTTCGTTCAA
Source organism: Exiguobacterium artemiae (assembly GCF_033342815.1). GTDB lineage: Bacteria > Bacillota > Bacilli > Exiguobacteriales > Exiguobacteriaceae > Exiguobacterium_A > Exiguobacterium_A artemiae_A. The sequence goes on along the minus strand of NZ_JAWPEN010000001.1, from coordinate 456,442 downwards.
CAAAAAAATGCTCATTTCTTTCGAATCGTGTATAGTAATGTAGAGAAAAGAAACCTTTTTGACTAAAGAGGGAGTGTAAGGGATGAATGAGACGAAGCAGCTGAAGAAAGATGCGAATCGTGTATTAAAAGCGACGAGCCGGACCTTTTATATACCGATCAGCCGTCTGTCACAGGAATTACAGGAAGCCGTCGGTGCTGCTTACTTATGTATGCGGGCAATCGATGAGATCGAGGACCATGAGGAACTGCCGACCGAGGTCAAGACGACCTTACTCCGGGAAACAGCCTTGATGATGCGTGGGACGTTTGATGCGAACGCCTATCAGTCGATGATTGCAGATTATGCGGATCAGTTGCCGGAAGTGACGTTGCGTCTTGCGGAATGGATCGCGTATTGTCCGGTTGGTATTCGGGCGAAAGTTCTCGACTCGACGGCTGAGATGGCGGAAGGCATGGCCACTTGGGCCGAGCGGGACTGGACAGTCAAAACGGAAGCCGATCTTGACGAGTACACGTATTATGTTGCGGGACTCGTCGGCGTCATGTTATCCGACATCTGGTACTGGAAAGCCGGTATCGTGACGGATAAACAACAAGCGATCGGATTCGGACGGGGACTGCAGGCGGTTAACATTCTGCGGAATCAACAGGAAGACGCAGAGCGGGGTGTCGGCTATTTCCCACCGGGTTGGACGACGGAGACGATGTTCGAATATGCCCGGGAAAATCTGGCGGAAGCCGATGCGTACCTCGCGTCGATTCCGAAACAGACGACGATTTATGAATTCTGTAAGATTCCGCTTGCGCTTGCTCACGGAACGCTTGATGCTTTGGCGAAGGGCAAAGAAAAACTGAGCCGCCCGGAAGTCTTGAAGATTGTCGGGAGTGCCGTGCTGAAACGTTAATGGACAGATAAAAGGAGACATTGTTCCTCGGGAACAGTGCCTCCTTTTTTTAACGGATATCTTCGAGATAAGACAGGATTTTGTTTTCATATGCTTTTCGGTCGTGTTTGTACGACTGGACGTGACCGCCATTTTCCGTCACGTATAATTCAGACCGCGGTGCTGCTTTTTGCAGCCGCATGCTTTCTGTGACAGGAATCGCGTCATCGTCTTTCCCGTGAATCATCAGGATCGGGTAGTCGATCCGGCGAATGGCTTCAATCGGTTGGACACGTTCCGGATTCAATCCGGTCAGAAGTGGTGTCACCTGCAGGATGACCGGTGTGAACGGGAAGTTCGGCAGACCGCTCCAAACCGGCAGATTCGTCTCGAGATAGTTCTTGAGATCACTGAACGGACTGTCGGCAATGACACCGGCGACTTCGGCTTTCGGTGCCGTGACGAGAGACGTCGCGGCGCCCATCGAGATGCCATAGAGGACGACCGGTTCCGATGCGCGTGATTTCGCGTAGCGGACGGCAGTCAATAAATCATCCTGCTCCTTCGCACCGACTGTGACGCGTTTCCCTTCCGATTGACCGGAACCGCGGAAATCGAACGTCAGCACATTGTAGCCGGCCTGATGGAATTTCTTGAACAAGGGCAGGATCGGGACATCATTTTGCTCCCGGTTTTTCCCGTACCCGTGGGCAAAGACAATCGTCAGCTTGGCATCTTCACTTGGAATCCACCAGCCGGACAGCCGCGTCCGGTCTTTATAAGAGCGGAACGAGACGTTTTCGTAAGCGAGACCTTCCGCCTTTTTCGGATTGGTCGTCAGCGGTTCCCGGGTCGGCTCCGTCAAGGAAGAACCGACATAAGCAGAAATTCCGACAATGGCAATCAGAACTAAGACAATCAGTATAATCAGCCCGGCAATCAGTTTCTTGCGGTGTTTTTTCAACAGCGACACGGCGATTCTTCCTCTCTCCAGTAGAGTACGTTAATGAATATCTTTTTTCTTGAAACGACCGCCATGGACATCATGGATATTCCCGATCGCGATAAAGGCTTCCTCATCGAAGTCGCGGACGATTTCCTTCAGCTTCGTTTCCTCCAACCGGCTGATGACACAGAAGATGATTTTTTTATCATCGCCGGAAAAGGCACCTTCCCCGTTCAGGTACGTCATCGTCCGACCCAGCCGGTCCATAATGGCAAGACCAATCTCTTCATGATTTTCAGAAATGATCCAGACACTTTTCGACTGATCGAGTCCGTCGATGACGACATCAATCGTCTTAAAGGCGATGAAATAAGTAATCAAGGAATACATGGCCCGGTCCCAGCCGAAGACAAAACCGGCTGCCCCTAAAATGAAGACGTTAAAGAACATGACGATTTCTCCGACGGAAAACGGGGTCGAACGGCTGAATGAGACAGCCAAAATTTCTGTCCCGTCGAGTGAACCGCTCGCCCGGATGACGATTCCGACACCGATTCCAAGAATCAATCCGCCGAAAACGGTCGCGAGGAGATCGACTTGCGTCATCGGACCGATACCTTCGAGCAATTTCGTCGCAACCGCCATGATGGAAATGGCATAGAGGGTCGACAAGGCAAACGTCTTCCCGATTTGTTTGTAACCGAAGAAGATGAACGGGATGTTCAGAAAGAACAGCCACAGTGCCAGTGTCGAGCCGGTCAGTTTGGAACCGATGATGGAAATACCGACGATTCCGCCATCGATGATACTGTTTGGAACAAGAAATCCTTTGAGTCCGATGGCGAAAATCACGGCACCGATCGTCAGTAGCAACAGGCGTCGCACCAGTTGCCATTTCGTCGAACGGCGGTGTCGTTTTGCCTGTTCAGCAGCGGGCATCGAACCCCTCCTTTTTTGTAGACACTTTTCATTACTATAACAAAAAAGCACTAAGGCACGCGAGAACGACCTTAGTACTTTTTTCATCCGTTGTATCGTAAAGTTTGGAAAAACCGTAAGACCAGTTCCGCTTCCTGCGGTGTCGTGTAGCGCCCGGTGTATTGTCCGTTCGCGAACGCCGTGACCGATAACGTGCAGGTGACCAGTTGCAGACCGTCCGATAACCGGACTTCAAAGAGTGCGGTTAACGGCAAGGACGTGTCGGTCGTGAAGTAAAGGTGACGCGTACTCGTCCGCTGAGCTTGAATCTCGGAAAAACTGAAGTCAAACGTTTGATTCTGGTGTTGCAACATCTTGATCTTGCCTTGAACCGAGAAGCTCGGGACGTTATCTGACGCAAGCGAACAGGCTTCGATCGGATACAGAACTTCGCGAATCAGGAAACTTTCCATGACGGTGTCCGGTACCGGTCGGCTGAATAAATAGCCCTGGATGTTCGGGCAGTTCAGCGCGCGAAATGTCTCAAGTTGTTGAATCGTCTCGATGCCTTCCGCAATGACGGACAAATTAAATTCTGACGCCATGTACAGAATACTTTTGACGATCGCTTGTGCCTTGTGGTCTTCCGTAATGTGTGTCGCGAACTGACGGTCAATTTTAATGACATCGATTGGGTACCTTTGCAAGTAGACCATTGAAGAATAACCTTTTCCAAAGTCGTCAAGGGCGATCCGGACACCAAGTTTGCTGAGGGCTTCAAGTGTCCGGCTGACCGTCGGATCGTCCATGATCAGGGCGGCTTCCGTAATTTCAAGTTCGAGTAAACGTGCCGGCAATCCATATGTCGTCAACAACTGCTCGATTTGCTGTTCGAAGCCGGGAATCAGAAAACGTTTTGGTGAGACGTTGACAGAAATCGGTACGAGTTCAGCGCCGGCAGCAGACCAGGCAGTCATCGCCCGACAAGCGGTCTCGACGACCCAGTCGCCGATTGCGATATGAAGTGCACTTTCCTCGGCAAGCGGTATGAAATCGTTTGGCGGAATCCGGCCCCATTCGGGATGCTGCCACCGGATCAACGCTTCAAGACCGATGATTTTACCGGTCCAACTGTCAACTTTCGGTTGGTACTCAAGAAACAGTTCGTCCCGTTCAATGGCATAATGCAGGTCTTGTTCGAGCCGATAACGGCGGTAATAGTCGATATCGAGGTTCGATGCGTAATGATGCAGGGCACTGTGATCCTCCCGTCTCGAACGGCGCAGCGCAGTGTAAGAGTGCTTCATCAATTCAATCGGATCACAGCTGTCATCGGGAAAACGACTGATTCCGATTGAAACCCGGGCGAACAGGGCATACGGTTCAATCAAAATCGGCTGGGTGGCCAGTTCAAGCAACCGTTCGGCACATGACGTAGCATCTTTCTTGAAGCTGGATGGAATCAACATCGCGTATTCGTCACCACCGAGGTGACCGAAAAAGACTTCCGGTGGTTTCGTTGTATAGAGCAGGGCACTTGTTGCCTGAATCCATTGGTCGCCGGACGTGTGACCAAAGGCATTGTTGATGTCGGTGATCCGGTTAAACGAAATGGAGATGACCGAAAAGTCGATACCGGACTGAATCCAGTCTTGCGTCGTCTCAGTCAAGGACAGACGATTCGGCAGACCGGTGATGGAATCATGTAACGCGAGTTGTCGCAACCGTTCTTCGTATTCTTTTTGAAGCGTAATATCATGCATGATACTGTTCGTATAGGCGATGGATCCGTCAAGATGGAAGACGGGAATCTGCTGATCCTCAATCCATTTCAGTCGTCCGTCAGGAAAGCGCAATCGATACTGGATTGTACTCGCCTTCCCAGACTTCAGTTGCAGAATGAACCGTTTCATTGACGGGGCGTCCCGTGGGTCGAGCCGTTCAAACAACCAGTCCTGACTGAGAACCAGATTTTCCGGGAGTTCTTCGAAAATCTGGAAAAATCCTTTGGAATGAAACAGCAGGCGTCCGGTCGATAAATCAATCTGTGAGATGGCGGCTTCAAGTGCTTCGTAAATTTCTTTTGTTTGCTGACGCTCGAGTTGCAACTGCCGGCGTGCTTCACTGACTTCGGATAAGTCGTATAGAATGATTGACAGTTGCTGATCGTCTTCTTCCCGGCGCAAGGCTTTTAATCGGAGCAACCGGTATTGATGATCTGTATTTAACAGTGAAATCTCCTGTTCAAACGAATCAATTTCACGATCCACAAGCCGCATCATCTGAAAACGGAGTGGATCAAAATCACGCGGGTGGATTCGACTGTATAACTGTTCATTTGTCAGCTGTGCGAGCTCTTCCTGTGATAAATCGAGATACTTCAGCAGGGACAAAGAATAGTCAATGGTCTCGGTCGTCAGATTATACTGAAAGACAACTAGTTCCGGAATTTGTTTTGTTAATTCGAGTTCAGAACGGATTTGGACGACATCGTCTTCAAGCTGTTTTTCCCGTGTGATGTCCCGGGCGACCCCGTACACTCCGACGACCTGTCCGTTCTGTTCAATCGGCATATTCGTGATTTTCAGCGTTAGACGGTGCTGATCCGCATGAAGCCCCTGAGCTGTATAGTGAACGGTTTCACCGGCCAGTGCCCGATTGAAGAAAGCGGTAATGGCCTCAACCTGTTCCGGTGGATTAAAGACGGAAAAATGTTTATACAAAGTGTCTTCCGAATAACCAAGCATTTGAGGAAGATATTCGTTAAAATAAATGATTTCACCTTGATGATTAAAGAAAAAGACCGCATCCGTCGTTTGCCTGAAGAACGGTTCGACCTGCTCCGGACGGGATAATTCCAATCCACCAATCAACAGGGGGGATGATGAACGACTTAACCGTTGCATCGCTCTGAAAAAAGTCATAGTCGAATCTCCTCACTGAAATTTTTAACTCTCTTTCTAGTATCGGAGGAAACAGGCTAAGATTGCAATCAAAGTTCGGTGAATAGACTTATTTTTCAAAAAAAGTGAATCGTTTTTTGGAGAATGATGTGCAAAAGAGAGGGAAGGATTAAAAGGAAACCTCTCTCTTTTGCTCACTTTTCTCGGACGGATGTTTCTTCTTCCCGTCGGAAGCAGAGCTTCCTTTTCCAGTAGAAGTCAAGCTTCGAAAGCAGACTTCGACAAATCATTCGTTCAGAACAAGAACGTAAAAATGTAAAAGACAAAAAGACAAAAAGACAAACCCCGCCGGTTCCCGCTGAGCGGTACATGTCGAAGTTTGTCTGGGGTTCAACTTAATTAGATGGCAAGGTCAACCGAAGTATCACTGGCATTAGGATCCATTTGGTCCGGACGGTCGGAATCGTTCATGCCGGGACCGTGATGACGTCCCGGTCCGTGCCCGCCGCGTGGTCCTTGTTGTAAGTCATCGTAACTTGATACTTCATCCGCCCGTTCCTGCATCCGTTCTTTGATTGCCGTCGCTTGTTTTTTCGTGATGGCACCGCTTTTGACTTTGGCATCGATTGCTTTCGTTTGTTCGGCAAGGACAGCTTTTTCAAAATCAGCAAACGAAATCTTATTCGCTTTCGCAAATTCCGGTAACGGTTGGTTCGCTGCCTTGAACTTCGCCGCGTCGAGATTCAACCGCTTCAGGATGGCAGATGTCGTATCACCGAAGACATCATGACCTGGTCCGTCGTGTTCACCTGGTCCGTGTTGACCGCGGTCCGGTAAGTCATCGTAACTGTTGGCATCGGAAAATTCTTCCGTCATCCGGGCTTTGATGTCCGTCGCTTGTTTTTTCGTCATTTTACCGTCTTTGACGAGTTGATCAAGTTGTGTCGTTTGAGCCGCAAGCAAGGCTTTTTTATAGTCAGAGAACTTGATGGACTGGGCTTTCGCATAGGCAGCGAGGGATTGATTCGCAGCATCGAACTTATTCTGGCTGAGTCCGAGTGCCTTTAAGACGTCGGCGATCAGCGATTCATTGAAGAAGCCGCCTTTGTCACCATGCGGTCCTTTTGGCATCTGTTCTTTTAAGGCTGCATAGCTTGTCACGCCGCTGAAGCGTTCCGTATGGTGTTTTAACATATCCGCTGCCTGTGATTTCGTTAAGTCACCGGATTTGACGAGGGAAGCGAGCTGTTCTTTTGCGGCAGCCAGTTCCGCCTTTTTATAGTCAGCAAAGGAAATTCCTTTTTGTTTCGCGAGATCGGCGATCGATAATCCCTTTTCACGGGCGGCATCCGCCTGTTTTTCCGTCAGATTGAGTTTTTTCAGCAGTAAGGTAAAGTCGAGTCGTTTCATTCCTTCGAAGTGATGCCGCTCTGATTTCGTTTCTGTCGAACTGTCGTTTGTGGCAGCGTATGCGGAAGCTCCTCCAACTGTTAGTGCGCTGATTGTCAATGCGGTGATCCATTGTTTTTTGAATTGCATGGGTGATCACTCCTTTCACCCTTTATGTTAGCGGGCATCCGAACAGAAGTTGTGAGGAAGTTGCAAGGAAATCGCAAAGAAACGTCAACCGGTCAAAAAAGGCGGTACACTACAGGTGGAGGGATGAAGATGAATATTTTAGTGATTGAGGATGAACTGAAACTGGCCCAGGTCACGGAACGTTTCCTGCGCCATCATGGATATACGGTCACGCTTGCCGCGTCACTGGCGGAAGCGAAAGGAATACTTCAGAAGGAAACGTTTGATGCGGCTCTTGTCGATGTCCGCTTACCGGACGGCGACGGCTGGTCGCTCGTTCCGGGAATTAAAGCGCTGGCGTCGTCACCGGTCGTCTTCATGTTGACGTCACGCGGGGAAGCCGACGATCGTGTATTTGGACTGGAACTTGGAGCAGATGATTATCTCGTCAAACCGGTTGTCCTCAAGGAACTGATCATCCGGCTCGAGCGGGCGTTGAAACAACGGTTACCGGTCGGTCGCCGGTTAGGTGACGTGACGATTGATGAGAAAGCGCGTCGTGTCCAAAATGGACCGGAGACCATTAGTCTCGCGAAGATGGAGTTCGAACTGCTGGTCTACTTCTTTGAGCATCTTGGGGAAGCATTGACGCGGGATCAGATTCTCGATGAAGTTTGGGGCTATACGTTCGGCGGTGATACCCGGACAGTCGATACACACGTTAAACAGTTGCGCGATAAACTGCCGACGATTAAACAGCAGTTGAAGACGGTTCACCGGGTCGGCTATCGGTTGGAGGCGATCGAATGAGCAAATTGATGCGTAAGTTTTTACTGGCGGTCCTTGCGCCGTTATTAATTATGGGTGTACTCAGCTTTAGTCTGACGGCGTTTCTCGTCAACCGCTTTGCGGAAGATGAACGTTACAGTCAACTGACACGGGAAGCGAACATCATCAAGGAGGCACTGGCAGAAGACCGTCCGGTGCCCCGGGAAATTCAAGGATTTATCACCCGTGACGGGGTGACGGAACGAATCGGAGGACGGGGCCGGCAAGTCGTCGAACTGCCGATTTTGAATGACCTGCAACAACAGGACAGTATCGAAGTCCAAGGAAACCGGCTGTTGACGTATCAGTTGACGAGCGGTGATACCGTCATCACGACAATCCGTGAAGCCCCGCTCGCAAGCAGTGCGTTGGACGGTGTCTATCTGGCGATTGGTGTAGCGTTACTTGCCGCCTTACTGCTGGCAACCGGACTGGCTTATTACATGGGACGGCAATTCATCCGGCCGATCATGGAGCTTCGGATGGTCGCCAAACAGATTGGCGACGGACGAAAAGACGTTCTGTTACCGGACCGCCCGAATGATGAAGTCGGGGATCTGATTCATGCCGTCGATGAGATGCAGGAACAGCTTGTCCAAAAAGAAGTATTGCAGAAATCGTTTATTGCCGGGATCACCCACGACTTGCGGACACCACTCGCCATCATCCGTAATGAGACGGAAGCTTTGGCAGCGGGCGTGATTCCAATCGACGAACTGCCGGACGTCACAACCAGCATCATCGAAGAAACGGATCGGCTCGGTCTGCTGATTGACGAGACGTTGGTTTACTCGAAATTGGCCGGCGGAATGATGCCGCTACAACGGACCGAAGTGGCACTCGAGCGATTACTCGAAGAAACAGCGGAACGGTTACAATCGACGTTCCAAAAAGACGGTCTTCGTTTGACGATCGAGACAGAACCGGTTTTGTATTCGCTTGATCGCCGGATGTTCGAACGGGTTCTCGTCAATTTTCTGATGAACGCCCGGGTCGCGGCGCCGGTCGGAAGCGAGGTGTTAGTCCGGCTGACAGCAACCGAGTTGACGGTAGAGGATGCTGGAACCGGTGTCGCAGAAAACGACCGGTCAACGATCTGGGATTTGTATGTCAAACAGACCGGCGGCTCCGGTCATGGTCTCGGTCTCGCCATCAGCCGGTTGATTCTCGACAGTCACGGTTTAGCGTACGGTGTCCGGGACAGTTCACTTGGCGGTGCCTGTTTTTATATTCAATTCAAATAATCTGTGCAAAAAAAGTCCCGTCTTTCACCGGAGTGAAGAGCGGGACCTGCTGGTTATTCGGAGTCGTTTGCTTGAACGAGACTTGGTTTGACGAGCGTATAGAACTCATCGCTCATCCCGACACGGCTGCCCATCTGGCAAGCTAGTTCGAGTGTCTCCTGGTAGAATTTTGCGACCAGACTATGGTTTTTGATGTGCATGTCTTTCATCGCTTTTTCGACACCAAGGACGACTTTCGCGATTTGGTCATCGGCATCATTGCGGACCGGGACGACGTTTTCCGGAAGATCCACTTCCTTGTCGTGTCCGTTAAAGCGGAACGACGCCCCGAATCCGAGGTGCTCGAGGAAGAAGTGCGGTAACAACTTACCGGCGAAGAACTGGTGCCACTCTGATTCTTTCATCGTATCCATATCACGTTTGAACGATGTCGTTGCGAGTGCGTAGCGGTCATGTGTATCTTTCATGAACTTCTCGAGGATTGGTACCTGCATCGCAAACGAATTCTTCAGCAGATTATCGAGCTGTTCTTGCGTTAATAGTTCTTGTTCAGCCATCAGTTTAACCCCATTTCGTTTCGTTAGTTCTATCGTAAGAAATTTAGACAATTCCGTCAAATCTTTTTCAAGAATAGAGTTTACCTATTTCACAAAAGGGAATTGATTTACTATCGAAGAGTTAAGGGGGAGTTAGCATGAAACGAGTAGCAATGACAGGGGTATTAATCGGAGCATGTCTAATTCCAGTGACAGCTTTCGGCGCAAGTAACGTGACGTATAAAACAGGCACGATCCAAAATAAGGACTTCGGCTACTCCGTCAAGGCGACGACCGCCTTACAGACAGCGATCAAGCAGGACAAAGTCGATGTCGTCAAAAACAAAACGGTCAAGACGAAATACGGTACCGTGACACGCAGCGGAACGTTTTCGCTCTACTATAAAGTAAAGGGCAAAGATCAAATGCTCGTGAACTTGAACTTTGAACCGAAAAAATTAACGAAAAAACAATTTGAGAAACAAGTCGGATTCGGCACCTATCTCGGGACAAAAGGCAATAAAACGTACTATTATGTCCAACCGACGGAAGCGGTTAAAGGGGCAGCCGGCAAAGAGAAAATTGCTAAGCTCATCACAAGTGATGTTCCGACGATGATGAAAACATTTAAATTAAAATAAGGAAACTGCAAGGAGCACCAGCTTTTGCTAGTGCTTCTTTTGATGGTCCGATATAGTAAAGGTTGAGGTGAAGTGAAATGGAATGGACAGCAACAGAAGTCAAACAAACAACAGAAGTTTTACAACTTGAGAAATGTGTCAACGATCACGACGGGATTGAACTGAAAGTCGCGGCGGACTGGGTTGGACAAAATGATTTTGCAGTCTACGACGACACGAAACTGGTCGGATACCTGCAGGCCTTTGCCTACTTGCCAACCGAATGGGAAATCAATGTCTTTGTTGATCCGGATTACCGGAAACAAGGTATCTTTACACAACTCGTCGAAGCGGCAAAAGAAGCAGCCCGTCCGCAAGGCGTCGAAGCATTTACGTTCGTCATCGATGACGCCAGCAAGTCCGGCCAAGCCGTTCTTGGTCAGCTCGGTGCCGAGTACCGGATGACGGAATACAACATGGTCCTGAAAAAAGCTCAGTTGTTCTTAAAAGCGGATCCGGATTTTGAACTGCGGGAAGCGACAGCGGACGATCGCCCGTTCATCGTCGAGACACTCGGTTCGTCATTCGGCAATACAGCGGATGAAGCAGAATCGATCTATCAGGCGATTGAGTCAGACGATCGTGTGACGTATATCGGTGTCGCAAACGGTCAACCGGTTGGTGTCATTCGGGCCTACTTGGCGTCCGAGACGCAAGCGAGCATTCACGCGTTTGCCGTCCGTCCGGAAGCACAAGGCAACGGATACGGCAAGAAGATGCTGAAGCTGATGGTCCAGGCGATGTTCCGGACTGGTCGGACACAGCTTGAACTTGATGTTGAGACAGACAACGCACGGGCGCTTGATTTGTATAAAGATGCCGGATTCGTTGTCGGACGTGGTTATCAGTTCCACGTGCTCGGCTTATAATCGTTTTGCAGAAAGTCCACGCGAGTGGGCTTTTTTTAATAGACCATAGGTCTTTCTATTTATTACAGAAATACGATATCGTTTCCGCTCGTCCGTTGGCGCGCTTTCCTCGGGCGGAACGCAAGCCGCGATCGTCCTTTTCGGACGATTGGGTCTTGCCTTTTCCTGACGGAAGGGACAGGCCCTTCCTTTTCCCGTAGGAGTCGAGCCCGGACAACGGAAACTTTTTTTTAGGAAACTGATGACAAGTGGTGAAGTGAACAACAGGAAAAAACAAGTTCACATTCTAAAAGAAATCTGAAACCTTCTCCAGGATTTGTCGTATACTACACATATGGAAAAAAAGAGGAGGCGACGTCATGGACGGTCGACAAGATTCATTACGGACGTTGAAGTGGGTATCAGGTGGTTTAGAGGCAATGCTCGGGATTCCGTTTTTAGGTGGTTCGATTGTTATTTTCTCAGGTTACAATGCCCTTTGGTTAATGCTCGCGTTTCACATCGTCGTTGTCGTATTGACGGCACGAGCGGGTCGCGTGTCAAAAGGGAACATCGTCGGGATTGTCGCGTCAACGGTCGGTGTCATTCCGGTCGTCGGGATGCTGTTGCACATGGCGGCAGCGATCACGATTTTACTGGATGCGGCATTCGGAAGCCGGATTCTCACACGGACACATGTACAACGCGTCGAACCGATTCGTCCGCGTCCGGTCCGGAAAGAACAGGAACGCAAAGAGGATCATCCGTTCTAAGCTTTTTTCGTTGACAGGATAAAACAAGCCGTGTAAAGTAAACAACAAGTTAAGCCATATCAAACAAATCAACGACGCGGAGTAAGTACCGTCAACACTGCCGACAAAGCGAGTCAGGAAAGGTGAGAGCCTGACGCGGTAAGCTGATCAGGGAATGGACCGCTGAGAGCCTGTTGAACGATTCAGTAGACAGGACGGTTGCCCCCGTTACCGGGCTAGCTGGTTGTTGGACCAGCGACAAGAGGAGATTTTTAATCTCAACTAGAGGTGGCACCGCGCGGATACAGGCGTCCTCTATGCATCAGCTTTTGCTGTGCATAGAGGGCGTCTTTTGTTTTACGTCAAGGAACGCCGAATCATCCAACGCACATTATCTTTAGGAGGAATTTTTGATGAAAAAGACATTGATCGCGGCGGCAAGTACGGCGTTCCTGCTGGCAGGATGCTCCACAACGGATACGGAAACAGAAACACCTAATAAAAACGAAAAGAAAGTTTTGCACACGATGGAAAGTTATGACCTTTTGTCGGTCGACCCGGCCGATGCCATCACGTCAAACATCTTCAACCAGATTTACGAAGGGCTCTACCGCTTTGATGCCAAGAACGAACTCGTACCGGCAGCAGCGAAGTCACACAGCGTGTCGGAAGACGGCAAAGTCTATACGTTTAAACTCGACCCGAACGCGAAATGGTCGGATGGTAAACCGGTCACAGCGGAAAACTTCCGGTATGCGTATGAGCGTGTCATCGAGACGAACTCACCGTTCGCGTATCTGCTTGAGCCGGTCAAGGAAACAAAAGTCATTGACGATCAGACGTTACAGATCGAACTGAAACGCCCGACACCGTACTTCCTCAGTATGACGACGTTCGGCACATATATGCCGGTCCGGGAAGATATCGTCAAAGCGCAAGGCGACAAGTTCGGAACCGATCCGAAAACAAACGTCTACAACGGACCGTTTACGTTCAAGAAATATCAGGCCGAGCAAGGTTACACGCTCGCGAAAAACGCTGACTACGCGGACCGGAAAAACGTTAAGATTGACGAAGTCGACGTCAAAATCATCAAGGACCCGATGCTTGCGATCAACCTGTTTGAGACAGGCGAACTCGATGTCGCACCACTGAACTCGGAAAACGTCGTCACGTACAAAAACAAAAAAGAGTACAACACGTTCAGTGACTCACGGATGTTCTTTATCCGGATGAATCAAAAAACGGATGCCTTGAAAGATCAGAAGACCCGTCAAGCGATTGACGCAGCGTACGATAAAAAAGCACTGACGGAAACGTTACTCGGAAACGGTTCATTGCCGGCGGATTACATCGTCCCGCAAGAACTCGACCCGAACTACGACAAGACCCGTCAGATTGAACCGTCGTTTGATGCGGCACAAGCGAAACAAGTCCTCGCCGATCAAAATCTCGAACTGACGATGATTATTGAAGATGACGATGTCTCAAAGAAAATCGGTGAGTACATTCAAGGCTCGCTGAAACAACAAAACGTCGACGTCAAACTGTTGTCCCTCCCGAAAAAAGAACGGTTGGCGCGAGAAGGACGAGGGGATTATGACCTGTCACTCGCGAGCTGGGCTCCCGATTATCAAGATGCGACAACGTACTTGAACCTCTTCATGACCGGCAACCCGTTCAACATGATGGACTACTCGAACAAGAAATATGACAGTCTCTTGAAACAGGCGGAAAACGAACTTGATCAAGACAAACGCCTGGCGCTCTTAAGCAAAGCGGAAACGATGTTGCTCGACGATCAAGCGATTTCACCGGTTTACCAACGAAAAAATGCCTTCCTCCAAAATACGGAAGTCAAAAACCTGGCCCGTCACAATGTCGGAACAGATATTTCGTATAAGTATGTCGAGATTGACCGTAAATAATAGATGAAACGAACTGACATCCAGTTGACTGCTTTCTAATGAGAAAGCGTTGACTGGATGTTTTTTTATGCTGTCGATTTCAGATGTGACAAAAGCGTGATAAGCAGCAACTGCAAAATCAGGTCAATTCTATTAAAGCGTTCTCAGAAGTGACCGATAAAGAAGATGATGAGATTTGAAACAGGAAAGGGAGTTTCGAAGATGAACAAGTTACGGAAAAATTTAAAAATGCGGTTATTTGTCTGGGTACTCGGAATTTCAATTGTGACCGGCGGAATTTCAGCTCAATTGACGTTGTTCCTCCACCGGGGATTAAACGTTGCCGACGGAACATCGATTTGGATTGGGGCCGGGATCGGCTTGATTTTATCGATTATCGGTTCGTCCTTGATCCAGTTGATTCTCCGTCAACCAATCAAAGCGATTGAAAAGGCAACGGAGACAGCACGGGAAGTCGCAAACGGCAACTTCAACGTTGATTTTGAAGAAGCAAAACGCGGCGACGAAGTCGATCAATTGATGCATGAACTTGAAGTCATGGTCTTACATATCCGTAAACAAGCAACACAGATGGGCAATTCGAGTGATAAATTGACGGCGTCAGCGCAGGAAATCGCAGCTGCGGTTCAGGAAGGCAATGCATCCGGTGAAAGCATCCAGTCGGCGATGGCTGAGCTGTCGACAAAGATGAACGAAAACGTCGATCAAGCTTACCTGTCGATGGACGCGCTCGGTGCCGTTAAACGAACGATGGATGAAGTCGCAAAAGAGATGAACGAAGCCTTAAAATCGGCGACGGTCATGCAGACGGAAGCGGAGAACGGGAAGACACTGGCAACCGATTCGGTCGAAGCAATGCATATGATTTCAAGCAAGATGGAACAATCGGCGACACTCAACGGTCGCTTGACCGATATGACAGGTGAAATCTCACGGATTACCGATGTCATCAGTGATATCTCAGCCCAGACGAATTTACTCAGTCTGAACGCGTCGATTGAAGCAGCACGTGCCGGGGATGCCGGACGTGGTTTCGCGGTTGTTGCGGCCGAAGTCAAGAAACTCGCGGAACAAACAGCGACATCAGCAAAAGAAATCACCGATTTAATTTCCGGTGTCAAACGTCTTGTTAACGATACGGCTAATGCAATGACGGATGTTCAAAAAGAAGTTGCGACCGGTGTCGGACTTGTTGAACAAGCGGGTTCATCGTTTGAAGAGATTCATCAGTCGACGGAAAGCGTTTATTCGCGTGTTCAGTCGGTCGACCAACTCGTCATTAAGTCGGATAAGGAAATCGATCAGGTTGGTTTAACGACAGCGAATATCCTCGCGATGGTGGAAGAAGCATCGAAACATGCCGAGCAGGTCTTAAAGGCATCTAGCCATCAGGCAGCTTCACTCGGTGAAGTCAACGGCGCGATGGAAGAACTTGTTGCCGTCGCCGAACAATTACAGGAAGAGACAGGCGCAACGCGTCTGTAAATCAGAAATCGCAGACGACATCAGCGTCTGCGATTTTTGTTTGAAGTTTTTTATTTTTTTTGAGAGAAACTGTTAAACATTTCAGCGCGACGACGATATATAGAGTGGAAGCAGTCATCGACTACAACCACCGTGCTACTCTTGGGCCGGCCAGGGGGCACATCTCGGAGAAGACGGATCTTCAAAGAGACAAAAAATTCATTCCTATGGAGGGAAACTCAAAATGATTATCAATCACAACATTACAGCATTGAACACACACAACAAACTTTCGAGCGCAACTGCTGCTCAAGGTAAATCAATGGAGAAACTGGCTTCAGGTCTTCGTATCAACAAAGCAGGCGACGATGCAGCTGGTCTTGCGATTTCTGAAAAAATGCGTTCGCAGGTTCGTGGACTTGACCAAGCGTCACGTAACGCACAAGATGGTATCTCAATGATTCAAACAGCTGAAGGTGCATTGAACGAAACGCACGATATCCTTCAACGTATGCGCGAACTCTCGGTTCAAGCGTCCAACGATACAAACAATGCGGACGATCGCACTGAAATTCAGAAAGAAATGAATCAATTGACTTCTGAAGTTAGCCGTATCGGTAATAACACTGAGTTCAACACACAAAAATTGTTGAATGGTAACAAAGAAGGTTCTCTTACTAATCTTGCTGCTACTGCGGGAACTGTTACGGGGGCTGTTTCACCTGGAGCAGCAGTCGCAGGAGATGCTGGAAACTTAGTATTTAAAGTTGATGGTGGAGCGAGTAAAACAGCTACAATCGCTACTTCAGATACTTTGGCTGCGGTAGTCGGAAAAATTAATACAGCTGCTGGTTCTACTATTGCATCAATAGATTCTGGAAAATTAAAGTTGACATCTGGAACTACGGGGACTTCTTCTTCAATTAGTATTGATGCTTCCTCAACGGCTGCAAGTTTAAGCTATTTAGGACTCACGGCAACTACAGCAACTGGTGCTGCCGCTTCTGTTAAAGAAGGAGCTGCTTCATTACAAATTGGTGCGAATCAATCTCAACAATTCACAGTAACAATCAACGATATGCGTGCGAGTGCACTTGGTATTGCTGGAACTGCTGCTGGAGCTGCTTCTGGTAAAGACGGTGGTGTCAGTGGAGCAAGCTTCGTAGGTGCATCAGCAGCTAACACTTTAAGTGATGTATCGACAGCAGGCGAAACAGCGCTTGATATTTCAGATGCTACTAAAGCTTCTGCTGCTACCAAAGTATTAGACCAAGCAATCAAAAATGTATCTTCTGAGCGTTCGCGCTTAGGTGCATACCAAAACCGCTTAGAGCATACAACAAACAACTTGAAAACATCGTCTGAAAACCTCACAGCTGCGGAATCACGTATCCGTGACGTTGATATGGCGAAAGAGATGATGAACCAAACGAAGAACTCGATTCTTGGACAAGCTGCACAAGCAATGTTGGCTCAATCGAATCAAACACCCCAAGGCGTGCTTCAACTCCTTCGGTAATTTGATTCCACCGGGCGTCTGATCGGGTAACTGATCAGAGCATGACTGGGTGAATTGCTGGAACTCCTGAGAGCCTTGATGTACGACAACGTGGCTGGAAACGGCGAGCGTGATCGTTTTGAAAAACATCAAGGATTGGACAATCAGCAGCCAAGCACCTGTAGGGAAACCTTGGTGAAGGTTCAACGACTAGGATAGACGACCTAATGGACATGTCCGATGGTTATGAAATCCGTACTCCGTAAGCGGCGGGGGAAGTGCCCAGCTCCTAGTGTATCTAGGATGAAGATATAGTCTTATCATTAGCGAAAGCTAATGCGCGTAGCAAGCGAACCAACAGCCGCAAGGCGTTCTCCAATTACTCCGTTAATCGTAATTGGTCGTATAGCTTACTTAAAGGTCATGGACTTGTTCCATGGCCTTTTTTAGTTGTTCAAATTTATAGGTGACGGACCAGTATGTCCGATTGAGTTTTTCAGCGATTGCCTGCGTCGTCCATCCGCTTGTCTTGAGTTCCGAAATGGTAGTGCACTCTTCTAGTGTATATGGTCGAGAAGGGCATGATGATAGTACACGATACTGTGGATGATCATGCTGAAGTTGATTGAGACGATGCTCCCAGTCTAACTTGTAAGCAAACTTCGGTAAGTCCACTGTATATGATGCAACTTGCTTCAAAAAGGCGAGTGTATCTGCGACACGAGTTGTTTTTAAGAAATAACCACAACCATTTGGTGTTCGTGACAAACGAAAGTTGAGATGGAATGTCTGATTCAACCAATTACAGAAAGGAGTCAATTCTTCTTTTGAGAACGACTGTAAATAGAGGGCGATGGAAGGTGTGACATATAATTGATTAGATTTGTTTGTTCGCTTAGAAATCATAAGTGAGCCGTCATCTAAATAGAGTGTCAGCAAAAATAACGGATGTGCACAACGTGAGAGCAGTTCAAAGGGAATCATCTTTTTATGATTTGGATAAAAGTAGGGATACAGCTCGGTCATTAATGGGAGCGATTTAGAGACGAGATTATTTTGCCTAATGTATAAAATCTCGGTCAGTTGACGTTGTTTCCATTCCCGATAAAATCGTTGAGGCTCGCCAAAATGCTCTCGATAACTATTATTTTTTCGCCGAGATTTCGGATAACATTTTGTGATTTCACCATCTGCTAAAATACTTGCTAACAGAACAGCTTGTTGAGCCTTTGATAATGTATCAATCAGCATAATAAAACTCCTCTCCGAAAGAACATATGTTCTTTATTCCCGATTTTAAGAACTTTAAAATAAAACTAATAAAAAGAATGATCTAAACCGATATACTACATAGAGAAGAAAAAGGAGTGTTTGTCCATGAATTCCATCAATACGGAAATCCGGCTTCACCTGCCTGAAAATGTCTTACCATACGAAGCGACACGAAATGTCTTCGTCGAAGCAAATCAAGAAGATTTAGCACAGGACGGTATTGTCATCTTGCCGACGCCGCAGCATATCACAAAACTTGAAACGGCAATCGAAAAAGCGAACGTCCAGCTTGAAGCGCAACGAACGGGCTTAAAGTTCGTCAAACATGAAAAACTCAATGAATTTTATATTCAAGTCGTCGATACAAATAATAACGTTGTTCAAGAAATTCCGAGTAAAAAAGAACTCGATTTTTTCGCGGCTTTCATGGAATTTAATCAATTAATCGATAAACGGATTTAACGGAAAGGACTGATTGGATGGCGGGGATACGTCTCAGTGGTTTGGCAAGTGGGATTGATACAGAAACGATGATTAAACAATTAATGCAGGCGGAACGGGCACCGGTCGATCGTCTGTCACAAAAGAAACAGACGTTGACATGGCAACGTGATGCTTACCGCGAAATGAACCGGGGGTTACTGGATTTACGAACAGCAGCAAGTGATATGCTGTTATCTAAAAACTACACGGCGAAGACAGCAACCAGTTCGGACCCATCAAAAGTTGTTGCCACCGCAAGTCCGGGTGCAACGGCAGGCAGTGTCACGATCGACAGCGTGACAAAGCTTGCATCAGCCTCTTCGCTTGTCATTTCTCGTAATGCATCACTTCCGGGAACCATTTCCAGTCAAACAAAACTGGATACTAGTGGACTCGTTGGAAAAGACGGTGCCGGTAATATGGAGTTGGAACTCACAACGTATCAAGCTGATGGAACGGCGGGAACACCAGTGACGATGAAGTTTGATGGAACAGCGACAGTGGGTGATTTAGTTTCAAAGATCAACAATGATAAGTCACTGGGTCTTAGTGCGATTTTCAACGATATCACTGGGAAATTAGTTTTAACACGTCAAAGTACCGGTAAACTCGCAGCAGACAATGAAATCGTATGGACGGATAAAAATCAAATCATGGATACATCACTAGCACCTGGTAAAACAACAGTCGCAGGGGAAAATGCGGTTTATAGCATTGGTGGAACAGAGTTGGAACAAAAAACGAACACCTTCACCCAAAACGGTCTGACGATAACGTTAAACGGGACGACAGATTCAGCTACAACAATCAACACGAAACTCGACACACAAGCAAACTTTGATTCGATTAAGAAGTTTGTCGATAAGTATAATGATCTAATCGACAAAATGAACAAAAAAGTCCGGGAAGAAAAATACCGTGACTACCAGCCGTTGACGGATGCACAACGCAAAGAACTGAGTGAAGATGAAGTCAAGAAGTGGGAAGAAAAGGCGATGAGTGGTGTCCTGAAAAATGATAGTTTCCTGCGTGAAGGAATGGACGCGTTTCGTAGTACTATTTCTTCGAAAATTGATACAGGTTATTCCTATACGGTCGACTCAAAATCAGTAGAATTGAACTACATGTCACAAATCGGCATCACATCGACCAGTGACTTCCGTGACGGCGGGAAACTCAAAATCGACGAAACGAAACTGAAAAAGATGCTGGAAGAACATCCGGATGGTGTCTATAAGCTGTTCACGGCGGACGCGCCGGAACCGGTTAAAAATTCTGATGGTTCCGTTACGCCAAATCCAGGTGGACTCGATGGATTTGTCCGTCAAATTCAAGGGTTTGCGACGACGATGCGCGATAAAATCTCAAAGGTGGCCGGGCTCGATGGTGCCGTTGCGACGACCTATCGTCTCGGTAAATCGTTAGCCGATCTCGATAAGAGTATGGTGACGTGGGAAGATAAGCTAAAAACAAAAGAGAATGCCTACTACCGTCGCTTTGCCGCGATGGAACAGGCGATGAACCAGGCGAACAGCCAGTCGGCGACCCTCGCTTCATACTTAGGACAATAAGGAGGACTTCAGATGGCAAACCCGTATGCAACATACCAAACGAACTCTGTTACGACAGCACTACCGCAAGATTTGACGTTAATGCTGTATGAAGGACTGATTAAGTTCTCAATGCTTTCAAAACGGGCAATCGAACAAGGTTTAATCGAACAAAAAAATACAAACATCCAAAAAGCACAGGCGATTATCTTGGAGTTGCAATTGACGCTCAACCAGTCGATTGCCTTATCAAAAGACTTAAATAATCTCTACGACTACATGCAGGGTCGTTTGATTGATGCCAACGTTAAGAATGACGTCGTGGCGATCGACGAAGTGATCGGTTTTGCAGAAGAATTCCGGGAGACGTGGAAAGAAGCGATGAAGCTCGCGCGTCAACGATGAGTCCGCTTGATCCGCTCCGTCTGAAGACGAAACATCTGATGGAACTGCTGGAACAAACACCGGAAGAGGACGTCTACGACGAGTGGCTAGTGAAGATTCAGAACCTGCTCAATGAACGGGAAGCGTTCATTGCGGCCCATTCGAACTTACTGGCCGGTGCCAATCAAGCCATTATTCAGGAGCTTGTCGCCGACAGTCAAAAAATCGACTTGAAATTATCGTCAGAAACCGCTAAATTAGGGGTACAAATCAATCAATTGCGTCAGACGAAAACGAGTCGGAAATCGTATATCGATCCGTATGAAGAAGTCGAAGGCAGCTTTTCACCGTATTTTGATTCTCGTCAGTAACTTTCTAGCCTTAGGGAGGGATCGCGCGTGACAAAACGTGAAGACAAGAAACGAAAAGTCGTCAAACCATTTTATCGCTCTGACGGCTCGTACGATCAGTTTATCGAACCGGATGTCGAGTCGGAATCCTGGGAAGAAGCGGAACGGCCGATTTCTGATTTACCGGATGCGTATGAAGAAGAAAAATATCGGCGCGAGTCGTTGTAACGAAAAAAGGATCTTCCACCTGCGGAAGATCCTTTTTTCATTTGAACCGATAGGCATTTTTTTCATGCTGTTTGACACTGTACATCGCTTCGTCAGCCCGGATCAACAGCAGACTTGTCGTCGCGCCGTCTTCCGGATAGCGGGCAATCCCGATTGACGGTGTAACCGACATCGCCGTCCCCTGGAACCAGAACGGTTGGTTGAGCTGATCAATCAAGTCTTCCGTGTAGCGAATCGTTTCTGCTTTCGAACGGGGTAAGAAGACGATGAACTCGTCACCGCCGAGCCGGGCCGCGACTTCTTGTTCCTCGAGATGGAGCCGGAGCCGGTTCGCCGTCTCTTGCAGGACATAGTCACCGGCATCATGACCGTACGAATCATTGACCTGCTTGAAACCGTCGAGATCAACGAACAGCAACGAACCGGCGTCAATCTGTGCCAGTCGTTCCTGCAGAAAATCTTCAAAATACCGGCGGTTCGGTAACCGTGTCAAAACGTCATGATAGCCGAGCTCCTCCAGCCACTGTTGCTGCTCGAGTTTTTCCGTAATGTCAGATAACAGGACATAGACATAATCCTGGTCCGGCACCGGAATCAGCGTCGTTTCATAGGTCAAATCATGGTCCTGTAAGAGCAGTTTCAGACTGCTCTCCAGTTGAGTGATTTTCTGCTGTACCTGATCCAATAAACGTTCCGGGATCTGTTCGCCGAAACTGACGTATGCCGCCGGATTCATCGCTTGCACAGCGCCGGTCCGCGTGACTTGGAGAATCGGTTGCGGATGGTCTAAAAACAGCCGGCGGTACTCTTCTTTCCGGATTTCGAGCAGGGCGGTTTTTGCTTTGACCCGATCGGCGAGATCGAGTTGGACGACTTCGTGTTCCTGTAACAGTTGTCGGTTCAACCGTTCCGATAAGACTTGCCGCATCAAGAACAGTGAAAATAAAATCGTCACCGCTAAGAGGTAAACGATCCGGGGGACATCAAAAAACGTAATCCAGATCAACAGCGAAACAAGGCTGAGGTAAGGCAGGTACGGTCGTGACAATTGCCGCTGTCCTGATGTTACAGGCGGTGTATCATGGAAATACAGCAACAGCCCCCAAAGACTGACCGGATAAAGCGGTAAAAAGAACGCTGCGAGATCGAGTTGATTGCGGACTAAAAAGATATAATACCCAAGGTTCGTCACGCAAAACAGGGTGACCGCCTGGATCAAAAGATGCTGTGTTTTCCCGCGCAGTCCGGTCGTATAGAGCATTAAAAAGGCCAGTAACAGGAGTGAAAAACAACAGCAATACACCGTCATCGCGACCAGTTCAAGCGGCGTCCGGGCGAAGTCGGGGAGCCGCCGTAAAATCAGAACATAACTGAAGACGAACACCATGCCAAACAGGATAAAACCGTCGAGATACAGCAAGCGGTTTTGCTGGAACGACGACCAGTCAATCAGCCGGAACAGAACAAGCGCCGTCATGAATAAAAAGAGCGTCAACGTGACGTTTGCCAGTGCATCCGACCAGACAGGATGAAACCGGTCCGGTAATAAAGCCAATACGAAGTTGATGACAAGACCAAGCCAAAACAGCAACACGGCCTGACCGATCAAACGATATGTGTGCTCGGACGGCTTAAGAAAGTGGAGATAAGCCAAGCGGGCACAATAGCTTAAACCGATTAACGTACTGATGCCGGCAATCATCGGTGTGAGGACCGGATCAAACGTGGTGAATAAAATCAAATAGATGAGACCGAGATACAGGATGAGGGCGGGGCGTCGGGTCATGGGTTCGCCTCCTTTCTGAATAAAGTAGTTATAGTTCTGTTTCGGCATGAAGTCAGAAAACCCTGTTTCATCTCGCACATCGAAGACGAACAGGGTTAGAGGCCGTGCTGTTCCCGGTACAGTTCCCAGTGGTGCCGGGCATCTTTTTTAATCCGGTCCGAGGCTGTTTTGCTTTGGAAAATGATGCTGTACCAGGTCCGCGCTTCTGACGTCCGTTCCAGGACGGCGTGCAGATCGGCGAGCCGGAGCAACAGAACATCTTCCGGAATTCCGGTGTCGACCGGATCGGTATACGATTCATAAAGTGCTTCATACTTCACAACAGCCCGCTCCATCCAGAGCAGTTCCTGTTCGTGATTGCCGATCAAACGGTACAGCCAGGCAATCCGGACGCCGAGCATCGCTTGAACGGCGTCTTTTTGACGGGTGATTTGTGCCGTGTAGAGACAGAGTTTATAAAGTTGAAGCGCTTGTTCCGCCGTCCGTTCGGTTGCAGCGAACGGCAGGATCGGTAACGTCGGCAGGATGTTGACGGCGAGTGTCTCTCGGACATCGAGCGGTAACTTGCCGAACGTATCGTGAAATAAAAACCGGCAGTGGTTGCACTGAACCGGTTCATAAAAGTAGACGTTTGGTCCTTGGTAATGAATCATACCGTCCCTATCCGTCTTGTCGACGCGGATGTGACGGCTCAGGACACGTTTCGTCTCCGTTTCTTTGAGACAGTAGGGGCAACGGCATTTTTTAAGATAAAGATCGGGCATGATGCTTGCTCCTCGAGATAAATTTAGACAAATACGTTGACGAGCATTCCTTTGATTTCACCGATCTGATCAAGAATTTCCAGTCGGCGGGATTCGCCGGAAATGACTGTGTCGGTTAACTGCAGTAATTTCGTATCGACCTGTTCAACGACTTTGTAGATTTTTGTGCGGCCGCGGCGGTTAAAACCGCGTTTTTCTTCGAGCTGTTGCGACTGGTCGAGAGCATCTTTTAAGAAGTCTTTGATTTTTTCTTTATAGGCTTCGAGATGCTCAATTGTTTGGCTTTCCGCGAGCAACTGACCGTGCTCTTCGACGAGCATCAGTTTTTGTTGCAGGCGTTCGTACCCTTTATGTTCGCGTTTGCCCTGCATTAACGCCGAAAACGTAGTCGAGGCTTCGACCTCACGTGGTCCGGTCTTCGGTGTCTGCAGGCGGCTTGTTTCTTGGATGCGCCGGATGTCCATCAGTGATTCCTCCTTCGATTAGTTAAGTAGTTGTAAGACGCCTTGCGGCAAGGCATTGGCCTGGGCGATCATCGCCATACCGGATTGATTGAGGATGTTGTATTTGGCGTACTCCATCATTTCCCGTGCCATATCCGTATCGCGGATCCGTGACTCGGACGCCGTCAGGTTTTCCTTGCTGACGCTGAGGACGGACGACATCGCTTCGAACCGGTTTTGAACGGCTCCGAGCTGTGCCCGTTGCTGGGAAATCGTATCGATCGCTTTCGTATAATGGCTGATCGCCTCTTCGGCATCATCGCTCGTCATGACGCTGAGGGCGTATTCCGGCTGACCGTCGTCACTCGGGAAATCGAGGGCGCGGACGCTTTCGTTCGGTTGTGTCGTTGAGGCGATACCGATGTTGCGCGCCCGCATATCATCGATTGTCAAAGAGATACCTTCACTTGCACCGGCATTCGTTTGGATGAAGACGGCATTGTCTTTATCATAAGCGCCCGTCAGTAATTTTTTGCCGTTGAACTGCGTCGTCTCAGCGATGCGTGAAACTTCGTTCGTCAACTGGTTGATTTCTTCCTGAATTGCCGTCCGGTCCTCTGTCGCGAGTGTATCGTTCCCGGCCTGGACAGCCAGTTCCCGCATCCGTTGCAACAGGTTGTGTGTTTCGCCGAGACCGCCTTCGACCGTCTGGACCATTGAAATCCCGTCGAGGACGTTTTGTTCCGCTTTATCAAGTGCTTTGAGACGGTTGCGCATCTTTTCCGAGATGGCGAGACCGGCCGCGTCGTCAGCGCCACGGTTGATTTTTTGACCGCTCGACAGTTTATCCATCGTCGTCTTGACGTTCACCTGATTGGCGCTTAGGTTTCGGTAGGCTTTTAAAGCCTGTACGTTGTTTGAAATCCGCATTAATAGTCCATCCCTTCGTAACGCTCATGGTGTGCCGCCCGAACGAGGGGACGGTCTTTCTTCAGACTGGCTGCCTGCCAGGTAACGAGCAGTTCTTCCGTCAGTTGCAACAGTTCTTCGAGGCGTGTCGGCTCAATGTAAGCCTGTAACGTCTGTTCCGCTAAGTAATAATACAGTTGATCGAGCTGGGCCGTGATGATGCCGCCTTCGTCGTTCAGACCGGCCTGCAGTTTCTCGAGCAGTTGGTACGCTTTTTGCAGACGGACGTTGACGCGATCGAATCGGCGCTCGTCACGACTGATCATCGCCTGGTCATATTGAAAGACAAGGCCTTTTAACATCGTCTCCGTCAATTGTTGTGGAGTCATTTGGTACAGTTCTTGTTCGGTCATGTGTTCCGTCCTTTCGCGTGATCGAGTTCTTCGATCAACAGTAGCAATTCTGCCATCACATCATACAGTTGCGGGGGAATCGCCGTTCCGAGATCCAGGTCAAGCAGGTGACCGAGCAACGACGTATCCTGTTCAATTGCGACGCCGCTGGCTCGGGCTTCCTGTAAAATCCGGTCCGCTGCGGCACCCGTTGCCCGGGCAACGACGATCGGGGCATTCCCCGACGCTTCATCATACCGGAGGACGGCCGCTGATTTTCGATGTTTTAAATCAATTTTCTGGTACATAGGGCCTCCTTAAATCCGGTAGTCGTAACCGGTCGGTGTTTCGTCCGGTTTGACGGTTTCCGGTGTCGTTTGATCTTTCGTAAAGGCATCAAACCGGATCCGGACGTCCTGATAACCGGTCGCCTGCAGGGCTTCCGTCGTCCGTTCGAGGAACGGTGTCGCCAGGCGCTCGAGGAGCGGGAAATCATTTTCAATCGTAATCTGCATCTTCCGGTTGACGGTCTCGACGCGGACGCCGATGTCGCCGAGGCGTGGTGTCTCGAGCTGGACATACAACGTGTTGTTTTCCCAGTCGATCACTTCATCCGGTCGTTTATTTTGTAAGTGGACGTGCAGTCCGGCCGTCCCTTCGACAAGCTGAACGGGCAGCGCGAGCAACAGTTGCTGTAACTGCTGATTGTTGTCCGGTTTATTGACCTGCTGCTGCGTGTTCAGGAAGGTCTGCAGTTTAGCGGCTTCCGGATTCGCGGCCGGTGTCGCAAGTTTCAACTCCGCCGTCTGTAACTGAAGCGTTTTTTGAACCGTCTCCTGTAAGACACGTGGACTGTTTTGACCCGGTTCGTACGGAATCGGTCGTTGCGCTGGAGCTGGTTGGTTTGATGAAACAGACTGGTTCGCTTGTGGAACCAGTGGTTGTTGCGGGTTGGCAACAGCTGGCCGTAAGCCTGGACTCAGTTCCGGTAAGTAGGCGGTCCGGACGTTTGCCGGTGCATAGCGGAATGCTTCCAGCGCCAGCCGGACTTCCTGGACGACGGCTTTCGCTTCCGTCCCGCGTCCGAGCAGGGCCAGTTCCGTTCCACGTTCGAGTTTCGACAACAGTTGGATCAGTTGTTTTTCGTCACGCATGCTCGTATGTAACATGGCATCGGTCTGCTGAAACGTTTGCCGTAGCCGGTTCGCCGTACTTTCAATCACTTGTGCCATCTGGAGCGGCCGTTCCTCGACGAGTGGTTCGATTTGCCGCAGTTGCGAGACGATCGTCCGCTGTTGGCTGCGGAAATCATTTGTCACTTCGGCCAGCCGTGGTGTCACTTCAGCAATGACCGTCAAATTTGACCGGACGGGAGCGACGGATAGAGCCGGAATGGTTTTTTCCGTCGGCACTGCTTGTGCCTGAGCAATCACAGCCGTCAATTGTTCGAGTTTACTTGGTGCCGGACGTTCCGCAAGTACCGGTCGTTCACTCGGGAAATAAGACCGGAGTTGTTCCCGCACCGCCGGCAGGTCACCGCGGTCGATCCGGGCGAGGATGTCCGGTCGGACGTCTGCCGGAACATGCATTGCGATTTGCCGGAGGGCGACCGGTGTCGCCTGATCGATGTCATGGTGTGTCGGAAGTGTCGCGCGGGCGACGTCGAGTGCGATGACATTGCTGAGCGTCGGTTTCTCGATCACCGCTTGCCGTTCCGGTAAGACTTCCACCAGCGAATCGGTTGAGCCGAGCAACTGGGCGATCAGGACGTCGGCGTCAGCCGGCAGCGCACTGTCGGACGGACGTGTGACGAGCTGGAGGACCAGGTCCTTGTAAGTCCCTTGCAGGGCAGCGACGAGTCGGGCGACCGTTTCCGGTGTCTGCGGCAGTTGACCGGTCGCAAGCAGCCGGGCGACGGCCTGTTTTAATTCCGGTGGGAGATTGTCGAGTAAGGTGGCATCGACACCAGACGAATCCGGTTTAGCCGGTCCGGTCACCGGGACATCAGGCTCGGTCTGTTCCGTTACCTGCTCGATCAGATAACCTTCTGTCGTTTGGCCTTTGACCTGGAATTGAAACGTGCCTTCCGGAACATCGCCGGTGAAGGTCATCTCGATCTTCTCGCGGCCGACCTGAACGAGGGCCGTATTCGGACCCGTCTTTTCAAGGACGGTCCCGCTGTATGTTTTAGTCTCCGATAAGGTGGTGGTGGGGGCGGAACGGGTCGGACTCGTTGGATTCATCTGGATATTCATCGATGAACCTCCTTTCTTGAAAAATTCTTCATCTTATTATATATCGGCACAAACAAAAAAGGATTGAGCGAAATCATCGCCCAACCCATTTTTTTTACGATTTGATTGCATTAAAGCGGTCCTCTAATGTCATCGCGTTCAATTGCTGGTAACGAGCCATCAGCTCGCCGGTTGCTTTCATTTGGTTGCGGACGATGTAAGGAGAGGCGTTTACGGGAAGGATCATGCCGTTACGAGTTTTGAGTTTAGTCTGTCCGTCTTCCTCGATGACTTCGGACATGTGGCTCCAGGCGTACCACTCGCAATCATCACGTTTTGGTGATTTGGTAGGGAAAAAGACGAGACCGAGTGTCGGTTCGATGACGACAGGGACTTTTCCTTTCACGGAAGCGACACGTTTGGCGGTGACGATCCGTTCCTCGATGGAACTGTTGTACTGTCTGCAAGAGAGCTGCAGGAGTTGATACGGACGAAGCGGTGTCATGATCGTTGATCCGTCTTCTAGGACGATGATGGATTGTTTCATCATGTCATAGCACGGTAAAATCGCAACGGTCCGTTTCGTGATTCGATACTTTTCGTCATTATGGAATGGTCGCATTCGACTACATCCTCCTTAGATAGGACAATGGATAAAATAGGTAATTACTAACGATATAATACAATACTACACCTGTAATGACAATGTAATTTTTTGAAAAATAGAGCAATACATAAGGGAATTTAATTCAATTGAATATTTAATTCAAATTAATCAGAATTTTTAATTGTCAATAATTGCTTCTTTTGATAGTATACTCGGTAGAGAGCTTGCTCTCGCAATCCAGTTTGCGAAGGGAACGTGAATTCGAATGGAACAAGGTAAAGTAAAATGGTTTAATGCTGAAAAAGGTTACGGCTTCATCGAGACATCGGATGCAAAAGACGTCTTCGTGCACTTCTCGGCAATTCAAGCAGATGGCTACAAATCACTTGAAGAAGGCGAAGAAGTAGAATTCGAAATCGTCGACGGCGATCGTGGACCGCAAGCGGCAAACGTCTCGAAACTGTAATTCCGTTAGCAGCCACCACCGTTTTTAGGAATTTCCTAAAAGCGGTTTTTTTGTTTCATCTCAATTTGTTAAGGGTATATACGCTAATATCAACAAGCAACAACTATTATAGTGCGCTAGGTTTAGCAGGAGATGTTCAACAGAATGTCACCGTTTTCATTTCCTTGTAAGGCTTATCGTGGTATAATAATTACGAACCAAAAGAATTTTGAATCTTCAGAAGGAAACGACTGAAGCAATGACGAATTCATAGGTTCAACCGGTTACTTAAGGAGGAGTTTACATGATCTACAACATTCGCGGTGAAAACTTGGACGTCACAGATGCTCTCAAGGACTACGTCGAGAAAAAGCTTGAAAAGTTAACTCGTTATTTTACAACTCCTACGGAAGCGCAAACGGCTTATGTCAATCTCAAAGTCAACAATGAGAAACAAAAAGTCGAAGTGACGATTCCAATGCCAAACCTCTTGCTACGGGCAGAGGATGTCAATGGCGACATGTACGCAGCAATCGACCTCGTCGTCGATAAGCTCGAACGTCAAATCCGGAAACATAAAACGAAAATCAACCGGAGAGGCCGTGCCAAAGACGGCGGTATTGGAGAGTACTTCAAAACGCTCGAAGGACCGGAGGCAGAAGCACCTGTCTACGAAGAGGATGAAGCGGAACTCGAACTCGTTCGGACAAAACGTTTCACACTCAAACCGATGGACACGGAAGAAGCGATTCTTCAAATGGATATGCTCGGTCACACGTTCTTCGTCTTCTCAGACGCTGAAACGGGTAACACGAACGTCGTCTACCGTCGGAAAGATGGCCGTTACGGCTTGATTGAACCAGAATAATGAATCTACAGAGGACTTACTCTCCGGAGTAAGTCCTCTTTTGGTATGATGAAAAACTATTTATGAATAGAACATGTCTCAGACTAAAGTTGGATTTCATAAGACGCAGTCGCTCCGCTTGTTGAAATTTGACGGCGTATTCGGTACACTGAATAAAGGAAAAATCTCGGAATTCTGTTCGTTTAAAGAATCGTTCGAAGTAAGGGGACTGTAAGGCATGGCTAATTTTCTAAAAGAGTTATTCGCACCGACGAAACGTGTTCTGAAAAAAGCAGAAAAAGCGGCGGATGCCGTGGAATCATTTGAGGCACAAGTCGCTGCCTTATCGGATCAGGAATTAGAAGGAAAAGCGGTCGAATTCCGGACTCGTCTTGAGAACGGGGAAGACCTCGATGATATTTTACCGGAAGCTTTTGCGGTCTGTCGCGAAGTTTCAACACGTGTCCTCGGGATGCGTCATTACCGTGTCCAATTGATTGGTGGATACGTCCTGCATAACGGCGATATCGCTGAAATGAAAACCGGGGAAGGGAAAACGCTTGTCGCGACACTTCCCGTCTATTTGAATGCCCTCGCCGGCAACGGCGTTCACGTCATCACCGTCAACGAATACTTGGCAAAACGTGACCGGGACATCATGGAACCCCTCTACGCAGCACTCGGCTTATCGGTTGGTCTGAACTTGTCGAGCATGTCGCGCCAGGAAAAACAAGCGGCGTACAGCTGTGACATCACATACGGAACAAACAATGAGTTCGGCTTTGATTACCTGCGTGACAACATGGTCCTCTACAAAGAAGACCGTGTACAGCGTCCGCTTTACTTTGCCGTCGTCGATGAAGTTGACTCGATTCTCGTCGATGAAGCACGGACACCGTTGATCATCTCCGGTTCTGCCGAAAAATCAACAGCGCTTTATTCGCAAGCCGACATGTTCGCGAAAATGATGAAAGCGGATGAAGACTATACGGTCGACATCAAGACGAAAAGTGTATTGCTGACGGAACAAGGAATCGATCGTGCTGAAAAATACTTCGGCATCGATAACCTGTTTGCGCTCGATCATATTGCCTTGAACCATCACTTGAGCCTGGCGCTCCGTGCCAACTCTGTCATGCACCGGGACGTCGATTACATGATTCGTGAAGACGAAGTCATGATCATTGACCAGTTCACGGGTCGTGTCATGGAAGGCCGCCGTTACTCGGAAGGGCTGCACCAGGCGATTGAAGCGAAGGAAGGCGTCGAGATTCAACGCGAATCGATGACACTTGCGACGATCACGTACCAAAACTTCTTCCGGATGTACACGAAGCTTGCCGGTATGACCGGGACAGCGAAAACCGAGGAAGAAGAATTCCGTAACATTTACAACATGCACGTCGTACCGGTTCCGACGAACAAACCGATCGTCCGGGATGATCGCGCTGACTTGATCTTCAAGACGATGAACGGGAAGTTTGCCGCAGTCGCGGACGAAATCGAACGTGCTCACCGTGAAGGACAACCGGTCCTCGTCGGTACAGTTGCCGTCGAGACGTCAGAGTTGCTCAGCAGCATCCTCAAGAAACGTGGCATCCGCCATGAAGTCTTGAACGCGAAAAACCATGCGCGGGAAGCAGAAATTATCGAGAATGCGGGACAACCGAACGCGGTCACGATTGCAACGAACATGGCCGGTCGTGGTACCGACATCAAGCTCGGACAAGGCGTCATCGAAAAAGGCGGTCTTTACATCCTCGGGACGGAACGTCACGAATCCCGCCGGATCGATAACCAGCTCCGTGGTCGTGCCGGACGTCAGGGAGATCCGGGAGCATCCCAGTTCTATCTGTCACTTGAAGATGAATTGATGCGTCGTTTTGGATCGGATTCCCTGCAATCGATGATGGATCGTCTCGGAATGGATGATTCGCAACCAATCGAAAGCCGGATGGTTTCACGTGCCGTTGAATCGGCTCAAAAACGGGTTGAAGGAAATAACTTTGATGCGCGGAAACAGGTTCTCGGATACGATAACGTCATGGCCGATCAACGGAAAGTCATGTATGCGGACCGGGCGGCGATTCTTGATGCCCAGTCGGTCTCTGACATCGTCCGTCCAATGGTCGAACAGACGATTGAAGCGGGTGTCCATCAGTACACGCCAATCGAGTTCGTTCCGGAAGAGTGGAGCATCGCTGCGTTAGCAGAGTGGGCCAACCAGACGCTTGCACTCGAAGAAAAAGTCTCCGAGCAGGATCTGTTCGGTAAGGAACGCGAAGAAATCATCGAACTGTTAAAAGAACGGACTTTCGCCCATTACGAGCACAAACGCTCGGAAGTGCCGGCTGAAGCGTTTGACGAGTTCGAGAAAGTCATCGTCCTCCGCGCCGTCGACCAGCACTGGATGAACCATATCGATCAAATGGATCAATTGCGTGAAGGAATTCACTTACGCGCCTACGGTCAGAATGATCCACTTCGTGAGTATCAATCGGAAGGTTCGATGATGTTTGATACGATGAACGCAGCGATTGCGGAAGAAGTGACGCAGTTCGTTCTCCGGGCAGATCTTGATCCGAACCTGAAACGCGAAAAAGTCGTTAAAGACGAAGTCGCTGTTTCCGGAAAAGAGGACAAGGTCGTCAAGAAAGCACCGGTCCGGAAAAATCCAAATGAACAAATCGGACGTAACGACCCATGTTGGTGCGGATCCGGTAAAAAATATAAGAACTGTCACGGCCGTCAGGCATAAGTGGCGAAGCGGCTGAAAGAGGCGGGAGATTCCTGCCTCTTTTGACGGAAAGAGAAGGTGGAACACAATGGAATTAGCAGAAATACGTAATACCGCCGAGTGGATGGAAAAGAAACTCGATGAATACAAAGCATCACTCGATCTCGAGACGAAGATCTCACGCATCGAGGAGCTTGAAAACGAGATGACGTACCCGGACTTCTGGAACAATCAGGAGTCGGCTCAAAAAGTCATCGACGAATCAAACGGTCTGAAAGCGATGGTCGATAAATACCAGCACCTCGCGGACGGTCACGAAAACATCGTCTTGACGTACGAATTGATTAAAGAAGAGCCGGATGTTGAACTCCAGGAAGAACTGGAGTCGGAACTCGGCGACATCAAAAAGAAATTTGACGAGTTCGAACTGCAAATCCTGTTAAACGGCGAATACGATGCCAACAACGCGATTCTCGAATTGCACCCGGGCGCCGGCGGAACCGAGTCGCAGGACTGGGCGTCGATGTTGCTTCGGATGTACCAACGTTTCTGCGACAAGCAGGGCTGGAAAGTCGAAACGATGGACTATCAGCCGGGTGACGAAGCCGGTGTTAAATCGGTTACGCTCCGGATCCAAGGGCACAACGCCTATGGGTATTTGAAAGCGGAAAAAGGGATTCACCGTCTCGTGCGGATTTCTCCGTTCGACTCGTCAGGCCGTCGCCATACGTCGTTCGTATCGTGTGACGTCATGCCGGAATTCAACGATGATATCGATATCGAGATCCGGACAGAAGACTTGCGTGTCGATACGTACCGGGCATCCGGTGCCGGTGGACAGCACATCAATACGACGGACTCTGCCGTTCGGATTACGCACGTTCCGACAGGTGTCGTCGTGTCATGTCAGCAGGAACGGTCGCAAATCAAGAACCGTGAAGCGGCAATGAAGATGTTGAAAGCGAAACTCTACCAACGTGAAATCGAAGAAAAACAAAAGAAACTCGACGAAATCCGCGGCGAAAAATCAGACATCGCCTGGGGCAGTCAGATTCGTTCATACGTCTTCCACCCATACAGCATGGTTAAGGATCACCGGACGAACTACGAAGTCGGGAATACGCAAGGCGCGATGGATGGGGACATCATGGGCTTCATCGATGCGTACCTGCGCTTAATGAATATGTAAGTGGATATCCCGTCGGCCTTTGTGTCGGCGGTTTTTTTCTACCAATTCGATTGAAGGAGTGCAACAGATGCAGATTCGTACAGAAATATTCAAGGATGCGGCCGGAATCCGGCTTGTGCATCAGGCTGCGTTTGGTCAACGGACGGAAGCCGATTTCGTCGAAGCGTTGCGGGAAGAGGAGGAGTCGCTGCCGCACTACAGCCGCGTCGCCGTCACCGATAAGGGAGAAATCGTCGGTCATGTCTTACTGAGCCGGATTTACATCGAGGACATTCCGTCGCTTGCGTTAGCTCCGGTCGGTGTCAAACCACACTGGCAACGGAAAGGCATCGGCTCGGAACTGATCCGACAAGTGATTGAAGATGCGCGAGAAGCCGGTGAATCGCATATCGTCGTCCTCGGTCATGACAGTTATTATCCGCAGTTCGGATTCGAGCGGGCGGTCGATTACGGCATCGAAGCCCCGTTCCCGGTTCCGACGGATGTCTTTCTAGTCATGCCGCTTGAACGGCAGGCATTAAAAGGAGTCACGGGGATAGTCAGGTACTCGAAACCCTTTAGTGCGGTATAAGAGAACCACTGCGAGTTGCTCAGCCCTTCTAGTCGCTCCTCTGTTTTTCCGCTAAAATGAAAAACGGGTTGTAGAACTTATATAAGGGGAAATGTAACGTTATGACATCAACACGTCAGGAAGTCGTCCGCGACTATGTGTATTTATTACTCGGCTCAGTATTTGTCGCCAGTGCCTTCAGTTTATTTTTGGCACCGAACCAGTTGGCCTCCGGAGGCGTCAGCGGTCTGTCGATCGTTTTGAACGATCTGTTCGGAATTTCACCGGGCTTGTTTCAGCTGATTGCCAATATCGTTTTGCTGGCCATCGGCTGGATGATTCTCGGGATGGGCTTCGGCGTCAAATCGCTTGTCGGCTCGATTTTTTTACCGGTCGTCATCTTAGTTTATGAACGGTTTGAGGTGCCGGCAGCGACGATGAATCCGATGCTTGCTGCGATCTTCGGCGGAGCCGGTGTCGGGATTGGTCTCGGTCTGATCTTTAAAGCCCGTGCCTCGACCGGCGGGATGGATCTGATTGCCCAGATTCTGCACCGCTTCACGAAAATTCCGCTCCATTTCTGTATCGCATTGCTCGACGGAACGATCGTTATCAGTGCCGCCATCATCTTTTCGCTCGAAATCGGGTTGTATGCTCTCGTCGCCTTGTTCATTACGATCAAGATGATTGATGTCGTGCAACTTGGTATCACGAACGATAAGCTGGCCTATATCATCTCCGATCAACGGGAAGCACTCGTCAAAGAGATTTTCCAGACACTCGACCGGGGAGCGACGGAAATTGAAGCCGCCGGTGCATTTACCCGGACGCGCAAACCGATGCTGATGGTCGTCGTCCGGCAGGGAGAAATCACGACGCTTAAAGAAATCGTCAAACATATCGACCCGAACGCTTTTCTGGTCGTCAGCGAGGCCCACGAAGTGCTTGGGCTCGGTTTCTCGGACGACAAACGTTACCGGAATGTGCCGTAAACGTTTGGAAAGAGTGAAGTTTTTGTGAAATCACGCTTAGAAAGTACGGATAACGGTTATACTCTAGTAGATAACGATGTCGTTTTGTACTTAACTAAGGGGGAATAAGAATGAAACTGAAAAACCTTTTACTCGCAGCCGGACTCGGTGCGACACTTGTACTCGGTGCATGTGGCAGTGATGATTCGAGTTCATCGGATACATCGAAGGACGAATCGACGATGAGCGATGATTCGTCAAAAACAAATACAGCCGTCGACGCTGAAAAAATCTTTGCCAATAACTGTGCGACGTGCCACGGGAAAAACCTTGAAGGGAATGTCGGACCGAACTTAACGAAAGTCGGCGCGAAGTACTCATCAGAAGAAATTCAAAAAATCATCAAAAACGGTAAAGGTCAAATGCCGGCCGGCGTCTTAAAAGACGATAAAGAAATCGTCGCGGTGGCAGACTGGTTAGCTGACAAAAAATAAATATGTGATAGTATGGGGCTAGAGATGACGAACATGACAAATGTTTGTTATCCGGCTCCCTTTTTTTATGTAAATCCGCCGGAAATGACATTTGATTGTAATGTGCTTAAAAATTATTGCCTGTTATAATGGGGTTCGGTAGGCGTTAAGACCTATCTGATCACCATCAGTAATCAAGTAAGGATGTGAAGCAAGTGATCAAGATGCAACAAGTCAGCAAGATTTATCCGAACGGTGTCACGGCACTTCGTGAAGTCAATTTGACGATCAACCAAGGCGAATTCGTCTATATCGTTGGTCCATCCGGAGCCGGAAAATCGACGTTCATGAAAATGATGTATCGCGAAGAACGACCGACCAGCGGTTCGTTTTTATTTAAAGGAATTGAAGTAGGTAAGTTAAAAAACCGCCAAATCCCCGAACTTCGTCGCCAAATCGGCGTCATCTTCCAAGACTTTAAACTACTCCCGTCCTTGACGGTTTATGAAAACGTCGCGTTCGCCCTTGAAGTTGTCGGTGAAGACAAATCTCAGATCCGCAAGAAAGTACTTGAAGTACTCGAACTCGTAAAACTGAAGCACAAGGAACGGAACTATCCTGATGAATTATCCGGTGGAGAACAGCAACGGATCTCGATCGCGAGAGCCATTGTCAATCGTCCGTCACTCGTCATCGCCGATGAGCCGACCGGAAACCTCGACCCGGATACAGCATGGGAGATCATGGAAGTGTTTGAAGAGATTTATCGCCGTGGGACAACGGTCGTAATGGCGACACACAACCGAGATATCGTCAATAAGATGCGTCATCGCGTTCTTGCGATTGACGGTGGAAAAATCGTCCGAGACGAAGAGAAAGGAATGTACGGCTATGAAGTTTAATGGATTCCGTCATTTACGTGAAGGGGCAAAAGGTCTCGTCCGAAACGGCTGGATGACATTCGCTTCCGTCAGTGCCGTTACCGTGACCTTATTACTCGTAGGCATTTTTGCGATGGTCATGTTCAACGTCAACAAGATTTCCGATAACGTCGAAAAAGACGTCGAAATCCAGGTGTTCGTCGAACGAGAGTCCGATCAGGCAAAAATCGATGCAGTTGGGAAAAAACTAGAACAGATGCCGGGTGTTGAATCTGTTCGTTACAGCTCAAAAGAAGAAGAACTGGACCGCTTCAAGGAACAGCTTGGCGAAGGATCGCAAGCCTACCAGTCGGTTGAGAAGGATAATCCGCTCCATGACCGGTATATCGTCAAGGCAACTTCACCAAATGAGACAGAAACTATTGCAAATACAGTCAAAAAAATGGAAAATATAGATAGTGTCGAATATGGCGAAGATTATGTTGAGAAGATGTTCAACTTCCTTGAAGGGGTTCGGATCGGTGGTATCATCCTGATTGTCGGTTTGACATTCATGGCGATGTTCCTCATTTCGAATACGATCAAGGTTACGATTTTCTCACGTCGCCGTGAGATTGAAATCATGCGCCTCGTCGGTGCAAAAAACGGCTTCATCCGTGCTCCGTTCTTCATTGAAGGACTGTTGATGGGTGTCCTCGGGGCGTTGATCCCGATTGCCGTCGTCTACTTCGGTTATGAAGTGACGTACAATGCGTTGCAACCGCAACTCGTATCCTTGAATGCGTCGATCTTCACCTTGATTCCACCCGGTGAACTGTCGATTCAAGTGTCTGTCATTCTGCTTGCACTCGGTGCTTTCATCGGTGTATGGGGATCAACGACGTCGCTTGGCCGCTTCTTGAAGATTTAAATTCTAAAAATCAAATAAAAGTATAGAGGAGAGATGCTTCTCATGAAGGTCCGATTCTGTTCCACCGTCCTAAGCTTGGCATTAATTGGTTCAAGTGTGTCCGTTCAGGCAACGTCCAAGGAAGATTTGTTGAAGGAACAACAGGAGGTCGAGTCCCGTCTGCAAGAGACGGAACAATCGCAGAATCAGACGTCGGAGAAGTTAATCTTGACGAAACAGGAGCGCAAGGAAGCAAAAGCGCGTCTTGATGAAGTCAACAGCCGTCTGGAAGATTTAGCGAGTAAGATTGCGGATCAACAGGCGGCTGTTTCTGTTGCCAAAGAAGAATTGGCGACCGTCACCCGTGCCGTTGGTCAAACCGAATCGAAACTCCGGGCGCAGGAAAAGTTGATCGGAGACCGTCTGCGGTCCGTTCAACGGGACGGTGACGTCAAATACATCGAAGTATTGCTTGATGCAAAGGATTTTGGAGATTTGATTTCGCGTTTCAGCACTGTCAGTGAAATCATCAAGCAGGATGACGGTGTCCTGCAGACCTATCAGGCAAACGTCAAACAATTAACCGAACAACGATCCGAGCAGGAACTGGTTCTCGGACAATTAAAGAAAGAGCAACGGAAACTGCTGATTCTGCAGACCCAAATCATCGCGGAATCGGAAATCAAACGGACATTGGTCGTCCGGTTGAACAGCCAGGTCAAACAGTTGCAACAGGAACAGTTTACAAAAGCGGAAGAAGCGGCGATTCTTGAAGATCAACAACGTCTGATCAGCCGTCAATTGGAAGAGTTGCGGGCTGTCGAACTACGGGCGCAACAGGAAGCGAAAGAACGGGCGGAAGCGGCACAGAGAGCTGCAGAAGCTGCTGCCCGGGAAGCAGAGGCAGAAGCAGAAGCGCAGCGACAGGCGGAACAGGAAGCACAAGCGCAGAAAGAACGGAACGACACGACGTCTCGTCCACCGGCTGCTTCAGAACCGGTGTCGGAAGCCCCGTCCCAACCGGCGACATCTAGTCCAAGTACGTCGGTCAAACCGTTCCTGTTGCCTGTAACCGGCTACGTCTCGTCACCCTTCGGTCCCCGCACCAATCCATTGACCGGAAAGTCGGAACGGCATACCGGACTCGATCTCGTTAATGCGAAAGGGACGCCGATCAAAGCGGCGGCCGGCGGGATTGTCCTCCGGGCCGGCAGTGCGACCGGTTACGGAAATGTCGTCATGATTACGCACCTGATTGACGGCAAAGTCTGGACGACCGTTTACGGGCATCTCGATTCGGTTTCTGTCAAAGCCGGGCAAACGGTCATGCCGGGCGACATCGTCGGTAAACTTGGTTCGACGGGCTGGTCGACGGGACCACATCTTCATTTTGAAATTCATCGCGGTGAATGGGCCGTCGGCCAACCAAATGCGGTCGATCCGGCGCCTTACATCTTATAACTTCAATACGCGACTGACGAAAAGATAGGGTAACCTATCTTTTTTTGCTATACTGAAAAAAATAGCAGGTTTAGACCAGAAACGAGGAATTACGCGTGAAAAAATCGACAACGGCCGTCATAGCGGTCAGCACGTTTGGCCTGGGTCTCGGAGCAGGTGCTGTCGGGATGTTAGCGACAGGTGGAACGGATTCAGTGGCAACAAGTTCTTCATCCAATGCAACGGGGGATTGGAAAAAGATCGATCAGGTCCGGCAGATGATTTCACAAAATTATTTGGAGGACGTGACGGATCAGGAATTGCTGGAAGGGGCATTAACCGGTATGACGGAAGTCCTCGACGATCCGTACTCAGTCTACATGGATGAATCGGAAACGGCATCGTTTAATACGAACTTATCGTCTTCATTTGAAGGAATCGGTGCGACGCTTGAACAAAAAGGTGAATCGATCGTCATCGTCTCGCCGATCAAGGGATCGCCTGCTGAAAAAGCCGGCATCAAACCGGGGGATGTCATCCTAGAAATCGACGGTAAATCGACGAAGGGTCAGAAAACGGATCAGGCGGTCAAAAAAATCCGCGGTGAAAAAGGCACGAAAGTGGTCTTGACGATTCAACGCGGCGGACAGGATCCGATGAAGATTACGATCGTCCGCGATACGATCCCGATCGAAACGGTCTATTCGAAAACAGAAAAAATCGACGGGAAGACGATTGGTGTCCTGCAAGTGACACAATTCTCGGATCCGACGGCAAAAGAGTTCGAGAAACAACTCGCAGCCCTCGAGGAGAAAAACATTGATGGTCTTGTCATCGATGTCCGGGGAAATCCGGGTGGCTTGCTGACAGCCGTTTCACAAATGATTGCGCCGTTCATCCCCAAGGACACACCAATTTTCCAGGTGGAAGACAACAAAGGGGAACGGACGCAGGAATTCGGGAAAGCGGAAGAGAAGAAACCTTATAAGCTCGTTGTCCTCGAAGACAGCGGATCGGCCTCGGCTTCGGAGATTCTGGCCGCCGGATTAAAAGAAGGCGCCGGTGCTGAAGTGGTCGGGACGAAATCGTTCGGAAAAGGAATCGTCCAAAGCGCTTATGATTTAAAAGACGGCAGTGATTTGAAGCTGACGACAAATAAATGGCTGACACCAGATGGCAACTGGATTCATAAAAAAGGCGTCAAGCCGACGGTCGAAGTCAAACAGCCGGATTACTTTAACGTCACGAAGATTCTGACGGATAATAAGACGCTTGCAAGCGGGGGTTACGGCAAGCCTGTCGAAAACGCACACCTGGTTCTTGAAGCGATCGGTTTTGATCCGAAAGGACAGGACGGTTACTTCGGCGATACGATGAAGCAGGCGGTCGAGCGTCTCCAAAAAGACGCGAAGCTTGAGGTGACCGGTAAAATCGATCAGGTGACGGCTTCCGAGATGGAAACACGTCTCCTGAAGAAACTGGAAGACGAAAAAAATGATGTCCAGCGCATCAAGGCGTTGGAAGTCGCTGCACAATAACTTACAGAAAGAGGTCTGAATGGGCGTGGAATTACTCGATGGAATCGGTTGGACAGTGATTAGTCTCTTCGCTAGTCCAATCTTGTGGTTAGCAGTTCTAGTCAGTTTTTTACTCAGTATGCGACGTGTCAAACGTGAACGGAATCTGTTCCGGTCACGCACGCGTAGCAAACGGACCGATCTCTTCGAAACGCTTGTTCCGGGCTTCGTGGTTGGTCTTGTCTTATCCGTCATCAGTGTGAGCCTGACGTTGACGGTCTCAACAGAGTTTCTGATCGCCTTCATGGTGCTGACGTTCCTGATTTTGTTGACCGGTGTCATCCGCTTCAATTTACCGCTCGGACCGCTCGTCCTGCTCGCCGGCGTCACCTGGTTCATGACGGGCGACCGGGTTGACAGTCTCCGGGATGTCACGGTCAGCGACTGGCTGTTGCTTGCGGCCTTGTCCTTAGGTGCTGAACTGGTCCTGCTGATCTGGCGGGGGAAAAAGAATTTATCACCTTCCTTGGTCTTATCGAAGCGGGGACGTTACATCGGCGGACTTTCGTCGAATAAACTGTGGCTGATTCCGCTCGTCGTCTTTGTACCGGGCAGCAGTCTGGAAACGCTCATTCCACAATGGTCGTTTCCGGAGTTTGTTCCGATTGTGATGTTCTTGCCAATCGGATTCAGTTTCCTCTTTACCGGACAGTTGCCGGACCAGTTAATCCGTCCGCTGATCCAGGGGCGACTGCTGACGTTCGGCTTGTCCGTCGTGCTTGCGGTAGGCGCCTTCCTGACCGGACAGGCTGCCTGGTTATACGGGCTGCCCGTCCTGCTGATCGTGCACCTGATTTTGCATCAGCGGATTAAACGACTCAACCGCTCGCAGACGCCGCTGTTCCTCAACGGAAAACGCGGGGTCGTCATCCTCGGAACGTTACCGGAGAAGCCGGCTTCTGAGATGGGTCTCGTCCCGGGTGAAGCGATTTATAAAGTCAACGGAGAGTTCGTCGAGTCGGAGAAGTCGTTTTACGAAGCGATTCAAAAACACAAACCGTACCTTCGTCTCGAAGTCATGAATCACAATGGGGACGTCCGATTCGCACAGCGGGCTTTTTATGAACAGGATCATCACGATCTCGGGATTTTGTTCGTCAGTGAACCCGGCAACAAACGGACGAAAATCCGGACCCTGCAGTGACTCAAACTTAAAATTCAGCGTAAAAAACAGTTCAGCCTGCGGGCTGGACTTTTTCTTTTCGTGAAAAACGGGTAACTTTTAAATGGAGCACTTAAAAATCGAATGTTTGTTCGTAAAGTGGTACAATAGAAATAGATTTTGTGAACTGGATGAGGGGGAAGAATACGATGGATTTTGAGTTAGTATCACCATTTGAACCGGGTGGCGATCAACCGGTAGCGATTGAAAAATTGATTGCAGGCGTCAAGAACGGCGAGCGCCATCAGACGTTGCTCGGAGCGACGGGAACGGGGAAAACCTTCACCGTCTCGAACGTCATCAAAGAGATTAAGAAGCCGACACTTGTCCTCGCGCACAATAAAACACTTGCCGGTCAGCTGTATTCGGAGTTCAAAGAGTTCTTCCCAAACAACGCGGTCGAATACTTCGTCAGCTTTTATGATTATTACCAACCGGAAGCGTACGTGCCGTCGACGGATACGTTCATCGAAAAGGACTCGTCGATCAATGATGAGATCGATAAGCTGCGTCACTCGGCGACGTCAGCATTGTTTGAACGCGAAGACGTTCTGATTGTCGCTTCGGTCTCGTGTATCTATGGTCTCGGTAATC
Source organism: Exiguobacterium artemiae (assembly GCF_033342815.1). Classification (GTDB taxonomy): domain Bacteria; phylum Bacillota; class Bacilli; order Exiguobacteriales; family Exiguobacteriaceae; genus Exiguobacterium_A; species Exiguobacterium_A artemiae_A. Next base: position 414,336 of record NZ_JAWPEN010000001.1, on the reverse strand, counting down.
CGGAAGAGTACAACAACCATGTGCTGTCGTTACGTGTCGGAAACGAGATGGGACGAAACGAGATGTTGCGTCGTCTGATCGACATTCAATATGAACGGAACGATATCGATTTCCAGCGTGGACGGTTCCGCGTCCGGGGAGACGTCGTCGAAATCTTCCCGGCGTCGCGTGACGAACAGTGTGTCCGGGTTGAATTTTTCGGAGATGAGATTGAACGGATCCGTGATATGGACCCATTGACCGGTGAAATCATCGCCGACCGGGAGCACATCTCGATTTTCCCGGCGTCCCACTTCGTGACCGGGGATACCCGGTTGCAAAAAGCGATTGCGAACATCGAGAAAGAACTCGAGACGCAACTCGTGAAGATGCGGGAAGACGGTATGCTGCTTGAAGCTCAGCGGCTCGAACAGCGGACGAACTATGACCTTGAGATGATGCGCGAGATGGGTTACTGCTCGGGGATCGAAAACTATTCCCGTCACTTGAACTTAATGCCGCCGGGCTCGACACCGTACACGTTGATCGATTACTTCCCGAAAGACTTTTTACTGGTCGCCGATGAGTCGCACGTGACGTTGCCGCAAATCCGCGGGATGTACAACGGCGACCAGGCCCGGAAACAAGTCCTCGTTGACCACGGCTTCCGTCTGCCGTCAGCGAAGGACAACCGGCCGCTCCGGTTCGAGGAATTCGAGGAGAAGGTCAGCCAAGCGATTTATATCTCGGCGACACCCGGTCCTTACGAAATCGAACATACAAAAGAGATGGTCGAACAAATCATCCGTCCGACCGGACTTGTTGATCCGACGATCGAGATTCATCCGATCACCGGTCAAATCGACTACCTGATGGATAACATCCGCGAGCGGGTTGCGAAAAATGAACGGGTTCTCGTGACGACATTGACGAAAAAGATGTCGGAGGATTTAACGGATTATCTGAAGGAGCATGGCGTTAAGGTCAACTACATGCACTCGGAAATCAAGACGCTCGAGCGGATTGAAATCATCCGCGATTTACGGCTCGGGAAATACGATGTCCTCGTCGGAATCAACCTGTTGCGGGAAGGACTGGATATTCCGGAAGTCTCACTCGTGACGATACTTGATGCCGACAAGGAAGGGTTCCTGCGTTCGGAACGGTCGCTGATTCAGACGATCGGTCGGGCAGCGCGGAACTCGGAAGGGCATGTCATTCTGTTTGCCGATAAGATGACCGACTCGATGCAACGGGCCATTGATGAAACGGAACGGCGGCGCAACATTCAGCTCGCCTTTAATAAAGAACACGGCATCACGCCGAAAACGATTCAAAAGGATGTCCGTGGTGTCATCAGTACGACGATCGAGAGCGACGATACAGTCGAAAAACTCGAGAAGTTCAACAAACTGAAAAAACCGGAACGCGAAACACTGCTCGAACAACTCGATCAAGAGATGCGTCAAGCAGCGAAAGATATGCAGTTTGAACGGGCAGCAGAATTGCGTGACCTTATCTTAGAATTGAAAGCAGGTGCCTAAGTTGGCAGAAAAAAAGAACAAAATCATCATCAAGGGCGCTCGCGTCAATAACCTACAAAACATCGATGTCGAAATCCCGCGCGATCAGCTTGTCGTCCTGACAGGCTTATCCGGGTCCGGGAAATCGTCTCTTGCATTTGATACGATTTATGCGGAAGGACAACGACGGTATGTCGAAAGTCTGTCCGCTTATGCTCGCCAGTTTTTAGGACAGATGGACAAACCGGACGTCGATGCAATCGAAGGACTCAGTCCGGCCATTTCGATCGACCAAAAGACGACTAGTAAAAATCCGCGTTCGACGGTCGGGACCGTCACGGAAATCTATGACTACCTCCGTCTGTTGTATGCCCGGATCGGGAAACCGATCTGTCCGAATCACGGGATTGAGATCTCGAGCCAGACGATCAGTCAGATGGTCGACCAGGTGATGGAACTGCCGGAGCGTAGCCGTCTTCAGATTCTCGCACCGATCATTTCCGGCCGCAAAGGTGCCCATGTCAAAGTCTTCGAAGATCTGAAAAAAGAAGGGTTCGTCCGCGTCCGCGTTGATGGCGAAACGATCGATTTGACAGATGACATTGAGCTCGAAAAAAATAAAAAACACTCGATCGAAGTTGTTGTCGACCGGGTCGTTGTTCGTCCGGACGTGGAAGCCCGCCTCGCAGATTCACTTGAGACGGCGCTTCGTCTTGCGGACGGTCGTGTCATCGTTGATACAATGGATGGAAACGAATTGTTGTTCAGCGAACATCATGCCTGCCCGATCTGCGGTTTTTCAATCGGAGAACTCGAACCGCGGATGTTTTCGTTTAACTCACCGTTCGGAGCTTGTACATCATGTGACGGACTCGGGACGAAACTCGAAGTCGACGTTGATCTTGTTGTACCGCATCCGGATAAATCGTTGAACGAAGGGGCGATCATCGCCTGGGAACCGACCAGTTCACAATACTATCCGCAGTTGCTTGCGGCTGTCTGCAGCCACTTCAATATCGACATGGATACACCGTTTGAACAGCTGTCAGATGAACACCGCGATATTCTGTTAAACGGCAGCAGCAAGGAAGAAATACAGTTCCGTTATGAAAATGACTTCGGGATGGTCCGCAATACGTCGCTGTTCTTTGAAGGGGTCCTGAATAACCTGCAGCGCCGCTTCAAAGAGACATCGTCCGACTACATCCGGGAACAGATGGAAGGCTACATGGCGAAAAAAGCATGTCCGACCTGTAAAGGACACCGCTTGAAACGCGAATCCCTCGCGGTCAAAGTGTCAGGAATCCATATTGGTGAAGTGACGAAGATGTCCGTCAAACAGGCCGTCGTCTTTTTTGAAGAGTTGCCAAGCAAACTATCCGAGAAGGATCAGACGATTTCCCGGATGATCGTCCGCGAAATTCATGAACGGTCATCATTCCTGGAAAACGTCGGACTCGATTATCTAACGATTTCCCGGGCTGCCGGCACATTGTCCGGCGGGGAAGCGCAACGGATCCGTCTGGCGACGCAAATCGGGTCACGTCTGACCGGTGTTCTGTATGTCCTCGATGAACCGTCAATCGGACTCCATCAGCGCGATAACGACCGGCTGATCAATACCCTCAAGACGATGCGCGATCTCGGAAACACCTTGATTGTCGTCGAACATGATGAGGATACGATGATGGCAGCGGATTACCTGATTGATATCGGACCGGGAGCCGGTGACCACGGCGGATTCGTCACGGCAGCCGGACGTCCGGAAGAACTGATGAAAGACCCGAACTCCTTGACGGGGCAATACCTGTCAGGCAAGAAGTTCATTCCGGTCCCGTCTGAACGGAAACAACCGGATGGCCGGGCGTTACGGATTCACAAAGCGTCGGAAAACAATTTGAAAAACGTCGATGTCGACATTCCGCTTGGTTTGTTCGTCGCCGTGACCGGTGTATCCGGTTCCGGGAAATCGACGTTGATCAACGAGATTCTCTATAAAACGATTGCTCACGAGATGAACCGGGCGAAGGAAAAACCGGGTGCCCATAAAGGGATTTCCGGACTTGACCAAATTGATAAAGTCATCGATATCGACCAGTCACCAATCGGTCGGACACCACGTTCGAACCCGGCGACATATACCGGCGTCTTTGACGATATCCGCGACGTCTTTGCCTCGACGAACGAAGCGAAGCTCCGTGGCTACAAAAAAGGCCGCTTCAGCTTCAACATTAAAGGCGGACGCTGTGAAGCCTGTCGCGGGGACGGAATCATCAAAATCGAGATGCACTTCCTGCCGGATGTGTATGTACCGTGTGAAATCTGTCACGGCAAACGCTACAACCGCGAAACACTGGAAGTGAAGTATAAAGGGAAGACGATTGCCGATGTGCTTGAGATGACGGTTGAAGATGCTTTGGAATTCTTCGATAAGATTCCGAAAATCAGCCGGAAACTGCAGACGATTGCCGATGTCGGTCTGACCTACATGCGTCTTGGACAACCGGCGACGGAACTGTCCGGTGGAGAGGCACAACGGGTCAAACTGGCTTCCGAGTTGCATAAGCGGTCGACCGGGAAAACGATTTATATCCTCGATGAGCCGACGACCGGACTCCACGTCCATGATATCGCCCGTCTGCTGAAAGTCTTGCAACGACTCGTCGACAACGGCGATACGGTGCTCGTCATCGAACACAACCTCGATGTCATCAAGACAGCCGACTATCTGATTGATCTTGGACCGGAAGGCGGAGACGGCGGTGGGAAGATTGTCGCGACCGGAACACCGGAAGACATCGCAGCCGTCAAGGAATCATATACCGGTCATTATCTGGCGCCGGTCCTTGAACGGGACGCCGCCCGAATCGAATCATGAAACTTTTTTGATTCAGGAATCGTAAAAAGGGAAGTAAGGGAAGTAGAACGAAGTAAACAAGCAAGTCCTATCGATTAACGTGTACCAGATCAGAGGAGGGAAATATTGATGAAGCAGGATATGCGCCAACTGATACTTGAACAAGTGAAAGAAGGAAAGTTGACGATTGACGAAGCGCTCGATAAACTCGAACGCTTCGAAGCGATCGATCAGAAGCAGTCGCCGGCAAGTGAGCATAAATACGTGGACGAACCGGAACAATACGACCGGGTCGATCATTATACGGTCGACTCCTTGACATCAAAAGTCATGTCAGCTTTTGACGGCCTCGTCAACCGGATCAAAGAGAGTGACTTGTCACTCAATCAAACGTCCGGACCGAACGTCACGTATGTCAAACAATTCCCGTTCAGCGGCGAGACGATTCATTTGGATTTATTTAATGCCAATGCGATTGTCGAACCGGGTGATTTGGAAGAGTGTGAACTGACCGTTACCGGTCGTCCGCTCCGTCAAGTGAACGAAGAACAAGCGCTGGAGCAACTGCAAGCAGCACTTCAGCACTCTGTTTCTGCGAACACGTTGTCGATTCGTCTGAAGGATAAACGCGTTCGCGCGACGGTTCACTTGAAGATTCCACGCCGTCACTATGAATCACTCGTCTTGCAGACGTTAAACGGTGAAGTCACGTTATCTTCGCTTGATGCGACGTCAGTGCAGCTGATGACAGCCAACGGACGGATTCATGTCCGTGACCTGTTCAGCGAAGAAGTGAAGACGTCAACCGCCAACGGTTCCATCGAAATCGAGGAATCGGAAATCAAGTCGTTAAAAGCGAAAACGGCCAACGGTCAAGTCATTGCGACCGGCGTGTTTGAGCGGTCTGACTTGAAGACGGCGAACGGTAACGTCCGGTGCGAACTGAAGACAGTCCAGGATGCGAAGATTCAAGCGTCGTCGCTTGCCGGAAGCATCGCCTTGATGTTGCCGCACGGTGCGGAAGTCTACGGTGAACTGGAAACGAACTTCGGCGGGCTGAACTGTAACCTTGACGAAATGGAATTGATTCGCGATCAAAAAGAAGTCGTCAACCGGAAACTCCACTTCCTGTCAGGTCGTGGTCGGACTCCGAAGATTGAAGTCGCCGCTGATACGAAGACGGGTACGATTTCCGTCACGCACGGTGTTCACTTAAGTCCGCAAGCTTTATAATCCGAGTCCTGTCCCTTGATTCTTAAGGGACAGGATTTTTTTGCCGAAAAAAGACGACCCGCTATCAGAAGATAGGGAGTCGCCGGATGAAATGCCGGTATGGATTAATAATTGTAGTCTTGATCCATCATCGGATCGTCAAAATTCATGTTTTCGAAGTTATTCATGTCATATCCAAACGATAAAAGTGTGATGACACCGACAATGGCAAGTACGATCGAGAGAATGATTAAGCCGATTCCCATCCAACTCTTGCGGCGTGAGCGGTTCCAGTAGAAAATGATAGCTAAAATGTACGAGATAAACGAACCGCTGATGAAGATTCCGATAATCGAGATAATGAAGAATAATAATGCCGTTTGATCCTGGTTGCGCGAATAGGCTTTCCACATATCGATCAAGGCGATGATAAGGTAAACAAAGCCGACGATGGCGAGAATTGCGAATAAAATCATGATGATAATAATGCCGATTCCGCTACCTGTTGATTCCATCATGATAAAACCTCCTTTTTTTCCTGTCTGTACTCCATTCCCAAGATTGCCCACTTCTAATCGAAATCCTTGATTTTGAGAAAAATATGGTACAATACTTCAAGTGAAAGGGGCTGATTGAGCGTGCAACCAAAAGTGCGAACAGCTGAAATCGTAAAGCAATTCAATTTAAAAATCGTCACCGGAGAAGAAGGACTGCACCGTCCGATTCTGACGGCTGATCTTTGTCGACCGGGTCTTGTCCTCGCCGGCTATTATGCCTATTACCCGGCAGAACGTCTGCAGATTCTCGGGAAAACGGAATTGACGTTTTTCAACAACCTGACGTATGAGGAACAGCTCGAGCGGGCAAACGTCCTCTGTACGGATGAGACACCGGGAATTTTGATTACACGTGGTTTTGATGTACCGGAAGCCATCGTCAAGGCAGCGGACGAAACGAACGTCCCTCTTTTGACGACGAAGGGACATACGACATCGGTCGAATCACAAATTACGAACTTCCTTGAAGCGGAGCTCGCACCGACAACGGCAATGCACGGCGTGCTCGTCGATATTTACGGCGTCGGTGTCTTCATCAAAGGGGCAAGCGGCGTCGGGAAATCCGAGACAGCCCTTGAACTCGTCAAACGGGGACATCGTTTAGTCGCTGATGATTCGGTCGAGATTCGTCAGACCGGCGACGGCATCCTTGTCGGGACCGCTCCGAAATTGATTCAGCATCTGCTTGAGATTCGCGGAATCGGTATCATTGATGTGATGACGTTATTCGGTGCCGGTGCCGTTCGCTCGCACAAGAAAATCAGCCTCGTCTGTAATTTGGAAATCTGGGATCAGGCGAAAGTCTACGACCGGGTAGGACTGGACCAGGAAACTTTACAAATCATCGATACGGAAATTCCGTTCTTGACGATTCCGGTTCGTCCCGGACGAAACCTGGCCGTCATCATCGAGGTGGCTGCCATGAACTATCGTCTGAAAAACATGGGCATCAATACAGCAGAAGAGTTTGCGGGACGTCTCGCGCAAGCGATTGAAGATGGGAACGGTGGTCTTTGATGGGAACATTAGCGAGTGTCCAACCGACGTTTGACCGGGTGGCGATTGAAATCGGGCCAATCCCGATCTATTGGTACGGGATCGTCATCGCACTTGGCGCAGTCGTCGGTCTGATGATTGCCATCTTTGAATCTAAACGGATCGGCTTTAACGAAGAATATGCCGTTGATGTCGTCATCTGGTCGATTCCGATCAGTATCATCTGCGCCCGGATTTATTACGTGGCGTTCGAATGGGATTATTATGGTCAGAATCTCGATCAAATCATCAACATCCGTCAAGGCGGGATTGCGATTCATGGTGCCATCATCGGTGCGATTTTGACTGTCCTGATTTATACACGCAAGAAAAACATCTCGTTTTGGCAAATTGCCGATATTTTGGCACCGTCGCTCTTGTTTGGACAAGCGGTCGGACGCTGGGGCAACTTCTTTAACCAGGAAGCCCACGGTGGCGAGACGACCTGGACCTTCCTGCAGGATACGTTGCACTTACCGGACTGGATCGTCAATCAGATGTACATTGACGGGGTCTATTATATTCCGACGTTCTTATATGAAAGTATCTGGAATATCATCGGTGTCATTCTGTTAATTGTTTGGCGGATGAAGTTCAATCCACGACGCGGTTACGTCTTCCTCGGTTACCTGATCTGGTACTCGATTGGACGTTTTTACATCGAAGGCTTACGGACGGACAGCTTAATGATGGGCGGCGGTCTCCGGACGGCGCAAATCGTGTCGATTTGTCTGATCATCTTCGGCGTCATCATGCTGTTTATCCGCAAAAATGCTGTCCGTTATTTGGATGGAACAAAACGGGAGGCGAAATGAACCGATGATTCAAACGATTCTCTTTGATCTCGACGGGACGTTGATTGATACGAATCCCCTCATTTTAAAAAGTTTTGCTCATACGCTCGATTATTATTATCCGGATCGGACCTTCACGGAAGCAGAACTGCTTCCGTTCATCGGACCGACGCTTGAAAAGTCGTTCTCGGAATTGAACGCCGACCAATGGAAAGAGATGGTCGCGTTTTACCGGAGTTACAACATTGCGATGCATGATGCACTTGTTCTTGAGTATCCGGGTGTGCTCGACGGATTACGCCGATTAAAGGAACAAGGTTATAAGATGGCAATCGTCACTTCAAAGAGCCGGCGTGTGGCGTTAAAAGGAATCGAACTGTTTGGACTGTCGCATCTGTTTGACGCTGTCATCGCGGCAGACGACGTGACGGAAGAAAAACCGGCCGTCGAACCGTTTGAAAAGGCGATGGCGTTGCTCGGTTCAACACGCGAAGAAACAATCATGGTCGGTGACAACGATACGGACATCCACGGCGGGAAAAATGCCGGTCTCAAAACCGTTGCCGTCGGCTGGGCCATCAAAGGACGTCCGTATCTCGAAGCGCTCGAACCGGATTTGATCATTGATTCGATGGAACAGTTGGGCGACTGGATTGAGGCTGAAAATGCCAAGGCGGACTGACCGGTATCACGTCGGAGCGACAAATCCGCTCTGGCATATGTATCGGACAGTATCGTTCTTCAAAGTCATGTGGTGTTTCATCATCATTACGATCGGCCGCTTCTCGCCGTCGCTCCGCTTCAAGAACAGTCTTTACCGGACGTGTTTACGGATGAAGATCGGCGACCGGACGGCACTGGCCTTGATGGTCATGCCGGATACGATGTTCCCGGAACGGATTACGATCGGCTCCAATACAATCATCGGCTTCAATACGACGATCCTCTGTCACGAATATTTGACGACAGAATACCGGATCGGCAACGTGACGATAGGAAATGACGTCTTGATTGGCGCAAACGTGACGATTTTACCCGGCGTGACGATTGGGGACGGTGCGATGGTCGGAGCCGGTTCCGTCGTCCATCGGGATATTCTGCCCGGGGAACGGGTGTCGAGTCAGCCGCTCCGCCGGCACGAAATGTGACGAAAATGTGAGAGGAAGGAGAGGACAAGATGAGTCATATCCGCTTTACGTATAAAACAGGAAAGTATTTCGGAAGATTATTTGCCGAACGTCCGCAAGGATTGGTCGTCGAGGTACTGGCCGTCGAGAAACACCCGGTTCAAGGTGATCTGCACAATCCGAATCAGGTCGACGTGCCGCTCTTCCATGTCCGTACTGCCTTACACCCGCACGAAAAAGTAACAGTTGCTCCCGGTGTCGTTTATGCCTATGAAGGCGAGATTCCGTGCTACGCCGAAAGCCTACGGCAAGCGTTCGACAAAGAAGTTGAACGGTTGAATGGACAAAACCCGCAAACGGATGCTTTCGTACAAAAATGCTTAGAGAATTACAAGGAACTGGAATCGATTTATGCGAAACGTTGGGGATAAACCCCGGCGTTTTTTTCTGTTGCAACGGTTTCCGAGATAGGTTATTCTTGTCTCTGCAACTACGAAACCAGATTTAGATCTATGGGGGCTTGAATCATGATGGAATTAACTGAATACAAAGCAGACCCCTTTGCGATTACAACGCGCCAAGCGGAGCTTTTTTATTTCCGCGGACGGAAGGCGCACCGGGAAGGGCGACTGGAAGAGGCGGTTTATCACCTTGATGAAGCAACGACGCTTCAGCCGAGTGATGTCCGTTATCTTTTACGTTACGCTCGTGTTTTGTTCGAGACAGGCGAGATCAATCATGCCAATGATGTCTTGAAGCAAGTGCGGACGCTCGACCAGTCAAATACCGAATCATTGTTTTATTTAGCGAATAACTACGCGCACGTCTCTTTATATGAAGAGGCAAAAAATTACGCGCTTGAATATTTATCTAGTGCACCAAACGGGAAACACGCAGAGGCATCGGCCGCGCTCGTGGAATTAATCGATCTCGAACAAGAGATGGAAGATGACGATGAGGATGAATTGATTCGTTTACATGCTCAGGCACAACGCCAAATCGATAAAGGGATGCTCTTTGCGGCACAGGAAACGCTTGAATCCCTGATCGTCCAGTATCCGACCTTCTGGCCGGCGTACAACAATCTTGCCATCGTTGAGTTTTACCTCGGTGAAAACGACCGGGCGTTTGCTTCACTGGAACAGGTTCTCGATGGAAATCCCGGAAACCTGCATGCTCTCTGTAACACGCTTGTGCTGTTGCACGAGATGGGACAGGATGAAGAAGCGCACCGTTTGTCGAACAAACTCGAGCACGTTCGCTCCGTCAACCTTGAGACACGCTACAAGGTCGCTTCGACGCTTGCCATCATCGGTCGTCACGATTTGGCCTACGAAGAACTGAAGTTGCTCGAACGCCGCGGTTACCGTGGAGATCCGTTGTTCGGACACTGGCTGTCGATCTCGGCCTTCAAGACGGGACACGTCGAAGAAGCGGCTGCGTTCCTTCAATCAGAAGAAGCGCAAAGTATGCGGGAAGAACAGGAAGCTTACGACATCCGTCATAACCTCCAGTTCCGCTCGGCTTTGATTCAAGCCTTGAAGACGGAAGACGACGTCTCACGGATTTTTACAGCGTTGTTACTCGGCAAGCTGAACGATGAAGAAGCCAAGCTTGCTTTGTCGATGATGCCGGAAGTAACGGATCATCCGGAGGTCCTCTTGCTGACGGAACAAATCATTCATGAGATGAACGGGGAGCACGACGTCGTCGATGCCCGGATTCACCGTGCCTTGATGACGATCCGCCTTGCGGAACGATTTGTCTCGGATGAAGAACGGATGAGCCTCGAAGGTGATTTTTACGAACGGTTTGCGCGACTCGTCTTAAGCGGTGAAACGTTTGATTCGGTCGAACAGTCGGCTGCGGCTCTGATTTATTTATTCCATGATGTCCGCGACGGCATGTTGATTGAGGACTGTGCGGCACTCGTCCACGTTTCCTTTGAGGATACGGCAGCGATGATCCGTGCCTATCAACGACTTTTAAACCCGGCCCGTGCAAAGTGTTAGACGTTTGTACGATTCTCACCTATACTCAAGTTACAACGAAAATACAGATGGGGTGGAATCATGACAGAAACTGAACAGAAAATTTATGACGTTATCATTATTGGTGCCGGTCCTGCTGGAATGACAGCAGCACTTTACGCATCACGTGCGAACCTTTCAACATTGATGATCGAACGCGGTATTCCGGGCGGACAGATGGCCAATACGGAAGACATCGAAAACTATCCCGGCTACGACAGCATTCTCGGACCGGATCTTTCACAAAAAATGTTCGACCACTCAAAAGCGTTTGGTGCAGAATATGCATACGGCGACGTCCGCAGCATTGAAGACGGTCCGGCTTTCAAGACCGTCCATGCTCACAACAAGGATTACCATGCCCGTGCGATCATCATCGCTTCAGGAGCGCAGTACAAGAAAATCGGTGTTCCGGGTGAGGAAGAACTCGGCGGACGCGGAGTGTCATACTGTGCAGTCTGTGACGGTGCGTTCTTTAAAGAAAAAGAACTGTTCGTCATCGGTGGCGGTGACTCGGCTGTCGAAGAAGGTGTCTACCTGACGCGCTTCGCGAAAAAAGTCACGATCGTTCACCGTCGTGAAGAATTACGTGCTCAAAAAATTCTTCAAAAACGGGCATTCGACAATCCGAAAATCGACTTCATCTGGAACCATACGGTCAAACAGATCAACGAAGATAACGGAAAAGTCGGCGGCATTGAATTGATCAATACGAAAACAGCGGAAACAACGACGTATCCAATCGATGGCGTCTTCATCTACATCGGGATGAACCCGATCACAGGATATGTGCAGGATCTTGGTATTCTGAACGACCAAGGCTATGTCGTGACAAACGAAGCAATGGAAACGAACATCAAAGGCATTTTTGCAGCCGGCGACGTACGTGAAAAAACACTTCGTCAAGTCGTCACAGCGACGAACGACGGTTCGATTGCTGCGCAAAACGCGCAACACTACATCGAAGCCTTGCTTGAAGAATTACAGGAATCATCACAAGTCTAATTCAAGATCCAGCTTGGTTGGGAGGCTCTTCCATCAAGCTGGCTCTTTTTTTATGTTATACTGACATGAGAGTGAAAAATACACACGGAACTGTTGTCTGGAGGGCGAAGAGATGGAACAGAATCAACCGCAACTGGTCATCATTACAGGAATGAGCGGCGCCGGCAAAACGGTCGCAATGAATAGCTTTGAAGACTTGGGCTATTTTTGTGTCGACAATTTACCGCCGACGTTACTGCCGCAATTGATCGAAGTCATTGGGCAGGTGCGTCCGAAAATCGCCGTCGCCATCGATACACGGGCTCGTGATTTCATTGACAGCTTCTTTGTCGTCTATGAAGATTTGAAGAAAACGAATCTGCAAATCCGGATGCTGTATCTCGATGCCCGTAATGACGTACTCGTCCGCCGGTACAAAGAATCCCGCCGGTCGCATCCGCTCGCACCGACCGCGTCTCCGTTAATCGGTATCGAGCGGGAACGGACGTTGCTCGAAGGATTCCGCGATAAAGCCCAGTTGCTGATGGATACGAGTGACATCAAACCGCTTGCCTTAAAGGAACGGATCTTAAAAGAGTTTACGGAAGGGGAACGGATTCCGTTCACCGTCAATGTCATGTCGTTCGGATTTAAGCACGGTCTGCCGCTCGACGCTGATCTCGTCTTCGATTTACGTTTCCTGCCGAACCCGTTTTATATTCCGGAACTCCGTCCGAAAACGGGACTTGATCTCGAAGTCTCGTCGTACGTCATGCAGTGGCCCGAAGCGAAGCTGTTTTATAAAAAGCTCGTCGATATGCTCGAATTCCTGATTCCCCAGTACGAACGGGAAGGAAAATCACAGCTTGTCGTGGCACTCGGTTGTACCGGCGGCAAACACCGGTCGATCACGTTTGCCGAAGCAATCAGCAAAGAGTTCAAGAATCAATACCATATCGTGACGAATCATCGGGATTACGTGCACGCGAAGGAGGAGAAGTAATGAAATGGGAACGAAAAGTCGTCGCTGTCGGCGGGGGAACGGGCCTATCGACTCTTTTGCGCGGATTAAAACATTACCCGCTTGATATCACGGCCATCGTCACCGTCGCGGATGACGGCGGAAGCTCGGGCCGTCTACGGACGGAGTTTAATATGTTACCGCCGGGCGACATCCGAAACGTCATCGTCTCGCTCTCGAAATCGGAGACGTTGATGGACCGGATCATGCAGTACCGCTTTGAGACGGGGGAAGGTCTGCACGGACATTCGCTCGGGAATTTAATGCTGACGGCAGCGACGCAACTCTGTAACGGATCATTCGTCGAAGCGATCGGTGTCATGGGACAGTTGTTGAATGCTGAAGGAAAAGTCTATCCGGCAACTGAGCGGACGATTACGTTATGTGCCGAGTTTGAGGACGGAACGATCGTCAAAGGGGAGTCCTTGATTCCGAAAGTCGGTAAAGTCATCGAACGGATTTTCCTTGAAGAAGAGAATGTCCGTCCGGTTCCGGAAGCGATTCAGGCGATTCTCGATGCCGACGTCATCGTCCTTGGTCCTGGCAGTCTCTACACAAGTGTCATTCCGAACGTTCTGATTGAAGAAATCCGGGACGCGATCAAGCAGGCACTCGCACCGGTCGTCTATATTTGTAACGTCATGACGCAGCCGGGTGAGACGACAGCCTTTACGGCAAACGATCACCTGAATGTCCTGGAGAAGTTCCTCGGCAAAGGGGTCATCGATACGATTATCGTCAACAACGAATCGATTGATGTCAGTTACCTGCGGAAGTACCAAAAAGATCATGCTGACATCGTGACCTATGATGAATCGAGTTTTGAAGAAGCTGGAATTGAAGTACTCGCGGACGATATCGTGGACTATAACCACCACTTCATCCGTCATGACTCAGATGCCGTTGCAAGCCTGGTCATGCGGAAAGTTCTATCCATCCGACGTGTGCGTCAGTTCGAAGGGAAGGAGGAATTGACGTGAGTTTTGCATCAGAAGTCAAAAAAGAATTAACACAAATCGCCATCACCGATCATGAAATGAAGGCGGAACTTGCCGCCTTGGCACGGATGAACGGAGCGATCTCATTCGGACTCGGACGTGGACTGACACTGGATATCTCGACGGAAAACGCATCGATTGCCCGCCGTATTTATTCCTTGCTCAAACGGGCGTATGCTGTCCATCTGGATTTACTGGTCCGGAAAAAAATGCGTTTGAAGAAAAATAATGTCTACATCGTCCGTGTTAAACAACAGGCGGATAAGATTTTACAGGACCTCGGGATTTTAGGGGAAGGGTTTACGATGATCCGTTCAATCAGCGATTCAATCCTCAAGGACGAACGGCGTGCCCGGGCGTACTTACGCGGCGCCTTTTTGGCCGGCGGATCGTTAAACAATCCGGCGACGTCTTCGTACCATCTGGAAATCTTCAGTCTGTACGAAGAACATAATGCCGCCTTGCGCAGCCTGACGAATCAGTTTGATTTGAATGCAAAAGCGATCGAACGGAAAAAAGGACATATTCTCTACATCAAGGAAAGTGAGAAGATTTCTGATTTTCTCAAACTCGTCGGAGCGACGTATTCGATGTTACGGTTTGAAGATGTCCGGATTTTAAAAGACATGCGGAATTCGGTCAACCGACTCGTCAACTGTGAGACGGCAAACCTCAACAAAACGGTCGGGGCGGCACTGCGCCAGGTCGAGAACATCAAGTTTCTGGAACGGACGGTCGGACTCGACGTTTTGCCGGATAAATTAAAAGAAATCGCCATCTTGCGGGTCACACATCAGGACGTGACGTTACAGGAGCTCGGTGAGATGGTCGAGAGCGGTTCCATCTCGAAATCCGGGATCAATCATCGATTGCGCAAGATTGATCAAATCGCGGATAAAATCCGAAACGGGGAATCGATGACCGGTGCTCTTTAGGGAGTAACTTGCGAGATGAACCATAGTCTACTATAATATATAGTCGATGCAACTAAATGTTCGAATTAAGGAGTTTTTGAAATGGCTAATGAGAAAAAACGTATTTCGCTGACAGTTGATGCGAAGTTTGATGAAGTGCTTACGAAAAAAGCGAAAACGATCGGTGTGCCAAAAAGTACGCTCGTCGCATTTGCGACATCGTTGTTCCTGAAGCAATTGCAGGCGGAAGAAGAACTTTCACCACATGCGAACGGAATCTACACATTGATTCGCGAAAACCATGATATCGTGTCTGATATCACAGATTTGATCGACTAAACAACAGGGATCTCTGTTCTGTGTCTGTTCCGAGAGGAGTGGGCAACGGACGGAGGTCTTTTTTTGTGCACAAAAAAACCGTCCTCGCAAATTGCGAAGACGGTCAGGTGAAGATTACGCACGTTCCATGACGCGGTCGATTAAACCGTAGTCAGCTGCTGCTTGAGCCGACATGAAGTTATCGCGCTCTGTATCACGCTCGATGACTTCAAGTGGCTGTCCTGTGTTTTCAGCCATAATTTTGTTGAGGTGCTCACGCATTTTGATGATACGTTCCGCATGGATTTTGATATCCGATGCTTGACCTTGTGTACCACCGAGTGGTTGGTGAATCATGATTTCAGCGTTAGGAAGAGCGAAACGTTTTCCTTTAGCGCCGGCTTGAAGCAAGAATGCACCCATTGAAGCAGCCATTCCGATACAAATCGTTGAAACTTGTGGTTTGATGAAGTTCATTGTATCGTAAATCGCCATACCTGCTGTGATTGAGCCACCCGGGCTGTTGATGTAAAGTGAGATTTCTTTATCTGGATCTTCTGCTGCTAGGAAAAGTAACTGGGCAACGACTGAGTTGGCGACGTTGTCGTCAATCGCGCTCCCGAGAAGGATGATTCGGTCTTTGAGCAAACGTGAATAGATATCGTAAGCACGTTCCCCGCGGTTGGTTTGTTCGATGACTGTTGGAATTAACATAGTCTTTGCCTCCTTATGGTTGGTATGTAGCACATATTCGACTTGTCCTTATCATAATCCTTTGGTCAATATTGGTCAAAAGATACGCTGTAGGTTTTATGTATTTTTCCTGAAACAGTTCCTGTTAAACATATCAATATAGAAAAAAGGCAATACCGTAAACGGCATTGCCTGAAGATTCAAGTATGGTACACCCGGAGAGATTTGAACTCCCGACACCTGGTACCGGAAACCAGTGCTCTATCCCCTGAGCTACGGGTGCATGTTTGTACTGAACAATTAATAGTATACCGACATTTTTTCAGAAAAGCAATACCAGATTTGTGAGTTTATCGATTTTTTGTCAAAACGTAAGAGACGATTGAAGCGGTATCCTTCCTATATAATGAAAGTGGAATCAAATTAAACGAGGAAACGGGAGGTGAGCAGATGGAACAAAGGCAGGAACAAGCGCAACGTCTTGTGATGTCGGCAGCCCAGTTGTATCAATTGACGGTTTTGGAAGAAACGCAGGCGGAACTCGAGGAGCGGCTGTACCGGATCATCCGTCGTGCCGGACGAAACGAACATAATGGAAGAAAAATGATTCCGCCGGATTTAGAGCAGGTTGCAGACCGGATTGATTCGTTTGAAGCGGAACTTCTTCAGCAAATACGTTTAGAATCGGTCAGACAGGAAATAAGATATATGGCGGAACAACTCATCATGTACTTAGACGCGGATGGATTACTCAGAACGACAGACGCACGACTGGCGACCTTGCTCGACAGTGAGGAGACGATCATCAAACAGGCACGGCAACTGCTCCAGCAATGTGAACCAACGGGAATTGCGGCACGCTCGGAAGCAGAGTGTCGCTTGTTGCATGCCATCGAGCTCGAGGATAACCGTTTGATTGATTTGCTTACTGCACTGTCGGACGGACAGCCGTTAAAAGCCGTACTGGATGACGAAACAGAGCGGCGACAGATGAAGCAACAAATGGAACGGTTGCCGAAGACACCGGTCTTACCGGTATCGACGACCATGACGATACCGGAGGCCGATATCATTTGCCTGGACGGTCAGGTGCAAATCCAGTGGTCTTCCTTACCAATCGATACGTCCTGGACGGATCTTGCGGAAGCAAAACCGTTTCTCAGCGCTTATGAACGACGGCGTAACACGTTGCATGCAATCCTCGATGTCATCGTGGAGCGGCAAATACGTTGGTTCAAAGGAGAGCTGCATTTGGAACCGTTGACGAAAAAAGAGGTAGCCGAACAAACGGGATACCATCCGTCGACGGTTGGTCGGGCAATCGTCCACAAAACAATTCGGACGATCCATGGAACGCTCGAACTTGAAAATTTTTTCGTCTCGAAGACGCAAAGCGGCACATCGAGCTTTTTAATCAAGGCCCGAATGGCGCAACTGATCCGGGAAGCAACCGGACCGCTGTCCGATCAGCAGATTGCCGACCGTCTCGAACGGGAAGGCATCCAAGTCGCCCGGCGGACCGTCGCAAAGTACCGGGCAGGTCTGAACCTGACCCGGTCTGACATGACGAAACGACGAGAGGCGAATGAATGATGCCATCAAAAGAACACACGACCTTAACACTGTATTCACGTCCCGGATGTACGCTATGTGAGGAAGCCGCCTTCTTACTTGATTTCGTGCTCGATGAATTTCCCGATTGGACATTCGAAGAAGTGAACATTGAAGAAGATGCGGCGCTCAGTCTCCGATTTTTATATGAAATTCCTGTCGTCATGCATCAGTCTGAAATTTGGAGTTATGGCAAATTTGAGACAGAGGCGATAAGAAACCGCTTACTTGAAAAAACTTAAAGGGCGAGGCTTGAATCCTTGTACGAGGGCTGTTATGATGAGGATGTACCAAGTGGGACAAGATATGACACGCGGGACGTAAAGTGTCCAGCAATTTGAGAGGAGCGGGAATACATGATTCGGCAGTTAGTACAGATCCAAAAGCGAATCGTGCCTGATCTGATCGAAGAAATGCAGACACGTTACGACATCCTTCATTATGTCCGGCTCATGCAGCCGATCGGCCGGCGGACCCTGGCGACAAGCCTTGGCTTGACGGAACGGGTGTTACGCCGGGAAGTAGACTTCCTGAAAGAGCAAGGGTTGCTCGAAGTGGCGACACAGGGAATGTCTTTGACGGATGAAGGGCGGATCGTCTTACGAAGTATGCACAGTGTGATGGCAGAACTGGCCGGGATTTCCGATATGGCGAAAGCCTTAAAGGAAAAACTGGGTGTCCGGGATGTCGTCATCGTACCGGGAGATTCGGATCAAACCTTCTGGGTGCAACGCGATATGGGACGTGCGACGGTCGCACGTTTGAAACGAGAACTTTCTTCATCTGTACACAACACGATTGCAGTCACAGGAGGTACGACGATGGCTTCCGTCGCGGCGATGATGTCGCCCGATAAGGAAAACCGTCCGATGACATTCGTCCCGGCACGTGGCGGCTTAGGTGAAACCCTTGAATTACAAGCGAATACGGTCTGCTCACGGATGGCATCCCGTGCACAAAGTGATTATCACTTACTGCACATTCCAGACATGGTCAGCAAGGAAACGTTTGTGAAAATGGTGGAAGAGCCAAGCATTAAAAATGTGTTACAAATGATTAAAGATGCCTCAATCGTGGTACATGGAATTGGTGAGGCAAAAACGATGGCAAAACGCCGTCGCGCTTCGACCGAATTACTGGAACAGCTTGAACAGGAACATGCGGTAGCGGAAGCATTTGGTTATTACTTCGATCGGGACGGAAAGATTGTGCACCGGGTGAAGACGGTTGGTCTTCAGCTCGACGACTTAAAAAAAGTCGAACACGTCATCGTCGTCGCCGGCGGACATTCCAAAGCGGAAGCAATCAACGCGTATGTCAAACAGTCCCCGGATATCATCCTGATTACGGATGAAGGGGCAGCAACAACGATTTTGAAAGGGTAGCCCCCTTTTGAATAATAGATAACTCGCTTTACATTAAAAGGAGGAAAATTATCATGGCAGTAAAAGTTGGTATTAATGGATTTGGACGTATCGGACGTTTGGCACTTCGTCAAATTCTTCAGTTTGACGGAATCGAAGTAGTCGCAATCAATGACCTTACAGACACTAAAATGCTTGCACACCTCTTGAAATATGATACGACTCAAGGTCGTTTCGACGGAGAAGTTGAAGTTCATGACGGTTACTTCCTCGTTAACGGTAAAGAAATCAAAACACTTGCTAACCGCAACCCAGAAGAACTCCCATGGGGCGAGCTTGGTGTTGACATCGTTCTCGAATGTACTGGTTTCTTCACAGACAAAGAAAAAGCTGAGCTTCACTTAAAAGCCGGCGCTAAAAAAGTCGTTATCTCAGCACCTGCTACTGGCGACATGAAAACAGTTGTCTTCAACACGAACCACGAAATCCTTGACGGAACTGAAACAGTTATCTCTGGTGCTTCATGTACTACAAACTGTCTCGCGCCTATGGCTAAAGTTCTTCAAGATCAGTACGGAATCGTTCAAGGTCTCATGACAACAATTCACGCTTACACTGGCGACCAAAACACACTCGACGCTCCACACCCTAAAGGTGACTTCCGTCGTGCACGTGCAGCGGCAGCTAACATCGTTCCTAACTCAACTGGTGCTGCTAAAGCAATCGGTCTTGTTCTTCCAGAACTTCAAGGTAAACTTGACGGTGCAGCACAACGTGTACCAGTCGCTACAGGTTCACTCACTGAGCTCACAACAGTTCTCGAGAAGAAAGTAACAGTTGAAGAAGTTAACGCAGCAATGAAAGCAGCTGCTAACGAATCTTACGGTTACACTGAAGACGAAATCGTTTCTTCTGATATCGTTGGTATCTCTTACGGATCACTCTTCGATGCAACACAAACGAAAGTCGTTACAGTCGGCGACAAACAACTCGTTAAAACAGTTGCTTGGTATGACAACGAAATGTCTTACACTAGCCAACTCGTTCGTACACTCAAACACTTCGCACAAATCGCTAAGTAATTCGAGCAATTAAATAGCAATTGAATAAGAGCGGAAACGATACAGTCTCCGCTCTTATTGCGGAAAAAAAGTCTGGAGGGGCGTTTCAGCCCCTCACTATACGTAAGAGACGGAGGACGAATGTATGAATAAGAAATCAATTCGCGATATCGATGTAAAAGGAAAACGCGTGTTTACACGTGTGGACTTCAACGTACCGCTTGAAGACGGCAAAATCACAGATGACACACGGATCCGTGCAGCCCTTCCAACAATCAAACACTTGGTTGAAGGCGGAGCAAAAGTCATCCTCGCGAGCCACATGGGACGTCCAAAAGGCGAGAAGAACCCTGAGTTCTCACTTGCACCAGTCGTAGCACGCCTCAGCGAACTGCTTGGTAAAGACATCAAGCTCGTTGAAGAAGCATACGGCCCGGTCGCTGAAGAAGCGGTCAGCAAGCTTGAAGAAGGAGACGTCATCGTTCTTGAAAACGTTCGTTTCTACCCAGGCGAAACGAAAAACGATCCTGAACTTGCAGAAGGATTTGCGAAACTTGCAGACATCTTCGTCAACGATGCATTCGGTGCAGCCCACCGTGCACACGCGTCAACAGAAGGTATCGCACATCACGTCGATACAGCTGTTGCCGGTTTGTTGATTGAAAAAGAACTTCAAGTTCTCGGTAAAGCCCTCTCAAACCCGGATCGTCCGTTTACAGCGATCATCGGCGGTTCGAAAGTCGCTGACAAAATCGGCGTCATCGATCACCTGCTTGATATCGTCGATACGTTGATCATCGGTGGAGGATTATCTTATACGTTCCTCAAAGCTCGTGGTATCGAAGTCGGTACTTCACTTCTCGAAGTCGACAAAATCGACCAAGCGAAGGAATTCATGAAGAAAGCAGAAGACAAAGGCGTGAAACTCTTGATGCCGGTCGACTGTGTCATCACGAAGGAATTCGGAGAAGAAACATATGTTGGACCACGTGACATCACAGAGATCCCAGCGGATCACATGTCACTCGATATCGGTCCAAAAACAGTTGAACTGTATGCAGAAGCAATCAAGAACTCGAAACTCGTTGTCTGGAATGGACCAATGGGTGTGTTCGAACTTGATAAATATGCAAACGGAACAAAAGGTGTCGCTCAAGCGTTAGCGGACAGCGATGCATACTCGATCATCGGTGGTGGAGATTCTGCTGCAGCGGCTGAGAAGTTTGGTCTTGCAGATAAAATGAGTCACATTTCAACTGGTGGCGGCGCAAGCCTCGAGTTCATGGAAGGAAAAGCTCTTCCAGGTGTCGAAGCGCTTAACGACAAGTAATCTAAAGTTCACAAGGGAGTGTTTTCAATGCGTAAACCAATTATCGCAGGTAACTGGAAAATGAATCTTACCCTCAAGGATGCTGTGGCATTCGCTGAGGAAGTCAAAGGAACTGTACCCGCTTCTTCGAAAGTCGACGCGGCTGTCTGTGCACCGTCTGTATTCCTTGCACACTTGACAGAAGCGACAGCTGGAACGGACCTGAAAATCGGCGCTCAAAACATGTACGACCAAGAGAGCGGCGCATTCACAGGTGAAATCAGCCCAGTGATGCTCAAAGAACTTGGCGTAACATACGTCGTCCTCGGTCACTCAGAACGTCGTGAGTACTTCGGAGAAACAGATGCGTTCATCAACAGCAAAACGAAAAAAGCATTCGAGCATGGTCTCGTGCCAATCGTTTGTGTCGGTGAAACACTCGAAGAACGCGAAGGCGGAAAATTCGAATCAGTGATCCGTGAACAAACAACGAACAGCCTTAAAGGTTTGACAGTCGATCAAGTCAAAAACCTTGTTGTTGCGTATGAGCCTGTCTGGGCAATCGGAACAGGAAAATCAGCAACAGAGCAAGACGCGCAAGATTCTTGTAAATTCGTTCGCGATGTCATCGCAGCTGAATTCGGTACGGAAGCTGCAGAAGCAGTCCGTATCCAGTACGGCGGCAGTGTCAAACCGGACAACATCAAAGAATATATGGCTCAGCCTGACATCGACGGTGCTTTAGTTGGTGGCGCAAGTCTTGAGACAGGATCGTTCCTCAAACTGTTGGAGGCGATTTAAATGAAAAAACGTCCAGTCGCACTGATCATCCTTGATGGTTTCGGTATGCGTGACGAGGAGTTCGGAAATGCTGTCACGGCAGCAAACAAACCGAACTTCGACCGGTACTGGGAACAGTACCCGCATACGTTGTTGAATGCGAAAGGAGAATACGTCGGTTTGCCTGAAGGTCAAATGGGGAACTCAGAAGTGGGTCATTTGAACATCGGAGCAGGTCGCGTCGTCTATCAATCGCTATCCCGAATCAACAATGCCATTAAGGATCGCTCGTTCTTCTCGCGTCAAGCGATGAACGATGCGGCAGGTCACGTGAAGAAATACGGTTCAGCCCTTCATATCTTCGGTTTGGTTTCTGACGGTGGAATCCACAGTCACATCAACCATTTGTATGCCGTGCTTGAATTCGCAAAACTTCACGAAATTGAAAAAGTTTATCTTCATGCCTTCACGGATGGCCGCGATTGCGATCCGCAATCAGGTGCCGGTTTCCTTCGTGATGTACAAGCGAAGATGGATGAACTAAACGTCGGTCAATTCGCAAGTGTCTCCGGTCGTTATTATGCGATGGACCGCGACAACCGCTGGGAACGCGTCAAGAAAGTCTATGACGTCATTACGTTCGCAGACGGTCCGACAACAAAAGACCCAATCGCGATGGTCGAAGCTTCGTACAAAACAGACGTAACAGATGAGTTCATTGAACCAACCGTAGTCGTGCAGGAAGACGGTACTCCAGTAGCACCGATCCACGATAACGATGCAATCATGTTCTTCAACTACCGTCCGGACCGTGCGATTCAGCTCGCCAAGACGTATAAAGAAAAAGCCGGCTTTACCGGTTTTGAATTGCCGGACAATGCACCGAAGAACCTGCTGCTCGTCTCGATGACGAAGTACTCGGATGCAATTGATACGGACATCGTCTTCCCACCGGAAGACATCAAAAACACACTCGGTGAAACGTTATCGAAACAAGGCCTTAAACAATTGCGGATTGCGGAAACTGAGAAGTACCCGCACGTCACGTTCTTCTTTAACGGTCAACGTGAAGAACCGTACGAAGGCGAAGATCGTATCTTGATCCCGTCTCCAAAAGTCGCGACATACGACTTGAAACCGGAAATGAGTGTCTATGAAGTCACAGAAGCACTCGTTGACGCAATCAACTCGGACAAACATGACGCGATCATCCTCAACTTCGCAAACCCTGACATGGTCGGTCACTCAGGTATGCTTGAGCCGACGAAGAAGGCAATCGAAGCGGTGGATAAATGCTTAGGAGAAGTCGTTGACTTGATTCTTAGCAAAGGCGGTGCAGCCATCATCACAGCTGACCACGGAAATGCGGACAAAGTCCTCAATCCGGACGGCAGCAAGATGACGGCGCACACAACGGAGCCTGTTCCATGTATCGTCACGGTTGAGGACGTTGAACTCCTTAAACCATTGACTGGCGCACTGGCTGACTTGGCACCAACTGTTCTCGATTTACTCGGAGCAGATCAACCGGCAGAAATGACTGGGAAATCGATTGTATTAAAGAAATAATCCCGTCAATCGATGAACCGGTTTCTGTCACAACACAAACTAATCTTTCTCAAACAAAAAGGAGCGAATTTAAATGTCAATGATTACAGAGATTTATGCACGCGAGATTCTCGACTCACGCGGTAACCCAACGGTAGAAGTAGAAGTTTATACAGAAGACGGCGGCTTCGGTCGCGCACTCGTCCCATCAGGCGCATCTACTGGTGAGCACGAAGCAGTTGAACTTCGTGACGGCGACAAATCACGTTACCTCGGTAAAGGTGTCTTAAAAGCAGTTGATAACGTCAACGAAAAAATCGCACCTGAAATCATCGGTTACGATGTCTTCGACCAAGCAGGAATCGACAAAAAAATGATCGACCTCGACGGTACGAAAAACAAAGGTAACTTCGGCGCTAACGCAATCCTTGGTGTTTCTATGGCTGCTGCACGTGCTGCTGCAGATGAGCTTGGTCTTCCACTTTACACGTACCTTGGTGGATTCAACGCGAAAACATTGCCAACTCCAATGATGAACATCATCAACGGTGGATCACACGCTGACAACAACGTTGACTTCCAAGAGTTCATGATCATGCCTGTTGGAGCTCCAACATTCAAAGAAGCTCTTCGTATGGGTGCTGAAATCTTCCACGCGTTGAAATCAGTTCTTAGCGGAATGGGTCTTAACACAGCAGTTGGTGACGAGGGTGGATTCGCTCCAAACTTGAAATCAAATGAAGAAGCAATCACAGTTATCCTTGAAGCAATCGAAAAAGCTGGCTACAAAGCAGGTGAAGATGTTTACCTCGCGATGGACGTCGCTTCTTCTGAGTTCTACGACAAAGCAGCTGGAAAATACAACCTCGCTGGCGAAGGCAAAGTCCTTTCAACAGAAGAGCTTGTTGAGTTCTACGCACAACTCGTCGACAAATACCCAATCATCTCAATCGAAGATGGCTGTGACGAAAACGACTGGGATGGCCACAAACTTCTCACAGATCGTATCGGACACAAAGTCCAACTCGTTGGTGATGACTTATTCGTAACAAACACAGAGAAGCTTGCTGAAGGTATCGAAAAAGGCATCGCGAACTCGATCCTCATCAAAGTTAACCAAATCGGTACGTTGACTGAAACATTCGACGCAATCGAAATGGCGAAAAAAGCTGGTTACACAGCAGTCGTTTCTCACCGTTCTGGTGAAACAGAAGATTCAACAATCGCTGACATCGCTGTTGCGACAAACGCTGGTCAAATCAAAACGGGTTCACTTTCACGTACAGACCGTATCGCGAAATACAACCAACTTCTCCGCATCGAAGACATGCTTTCAGACGTTGCTGTCTACGACGGAATCAAATCATTCTACAACCTCAAGAAGTAATTTCGGGTTGATGATTTAAAGTGTGTTGTACATTCACTGTACAGCCGAGGCCTCCTATTCATATGAATAGGAGGTTTTTTGTATGGATGTTGGATTCAGTAATAGAAGAGGAGTTCACACCAAAATGTAAAACGCCGGTTTCGATCGATTACAATTAGCCGACTTCGTTCTAACCGTTAAAAAAATCAAATTTACAGGACCTTTCTTTTACTACCTGGTCATTAAAATGTTATAGTTATAAATAAGTTTAAGCACAATCATTATAAGGCTTAACTACATTTGAACGAATGAAGGTTCAAAAAACATCTAAAGGAGAAATGATCATGTTAAATTCAGATTTAGATATACGTTTAGAACCACGCATTAAAGAGTTGTATCGATTACATAAGGAGCGCTCAGCCAATATTGACTGGAGTTATCACGAATTCATTCCATGGGACAAGGCGATGTCGTTTAAGCGGGTTCCTTGGGAAGAGAGCCAAGTTACGCTTCCGGAAGGTGTCATCGTTGCAGTCGAAACGGCCTTACTGACAGAAGTCAACTTACCTTGGTATACATCGCACTTGGATTATACGTTTAAAAACTCGATGGAGGTCATCAATGATTTCGTCCGCACATGGACAGCGGAAGAAGACCAGCACTCGAGCTTACTGGAAACGTATTTACTCGTGACCCGAAACGTCAATCCGACACGGTTGCATCAGTTAAGAAGACGCGTCGTTGAAAGCGGCTGGTTCCCGGACTTTACGAATCCATTGGCGACTATGGCGTATACGTCGTTGCAAGAGCTTGCGACACTCGTTTTCTATAACAACGTAGCGCGAGTGGCCGGCGCACACGACAAAGATTTGGCGACACTACTTCGCCGTTTAGCAAAAGACGAAGCCCTTCACTATGCGTTCTACCGCGATACGGTGAAAGCGCACCTTGAACTCGATCCGAACTTCATCGTGTTCTTTGAAGACGTCATCATCAATTTCTCAATGCCGGGTGCAGTCATGCCGGACTTTACTGAGCGTATGAAGACGATTGCGATTGATACAAATTACGGACCACTCCAATACTTTGACCAAGTATTAGATGTCGTCGTGAAATACTGGGATATTGAGAACCTGCAACCTACGACCGAAGAAGCGAAACAGTCACAAGCGAACATCATGAAATATCACGGACGTTTGAAACGGATTAAGGATCGTCAAGAAGCAAAAGCAAAGATTGATGCATAAGGAAGGGAGCACTAAAAACATGACGTGTGAAATATGCGGAAAAGAAACGAAGAACCAAGTCAGTTATTTGGAACTGAACACGTGGGAATTCAATTCTTTGAAGACAGAAGAAAAAGACTTTTACCCAATCTGCTACAGCTGCTTTGATAAGCATACGAACGAGTTCATTGATCAGGAAATGGATCTTGAATTGAGAAAAAAACGTTCGCAGATGGTCAATAAAGAAGTCGAGGCAGAAATCGAAGCGATTCTTGAATTTGAAAATTAAGCATCGATATATTATTTGAGTCGACAGCCTTCCGATTGCGGAGGGCTGTTTTTTTGTTGCGTATTTCGTGATAACAGGTGCATAGAAAAACATTCATCGCTCGACTTCTAAGGGAAAAGGAAGCGACGCTTCCGTCAGGAACAGGCGAGACCCGGAGATCTGAAAGAAATCCGCGGCTCGCGTTCCGCCCTAGAAAAGCGAGCGAATGAATGTTTTTTAATACACACAAAAAACGAGATCCGACGTCTTGTCGAATCCCGTGATCGTAAAATGAAATGTGTAAAATCAATCCTCGATAAACGTAACGAGGTAATGATGTGCCGAGTAGAGTGGAGCACGCGTGACGAAGAACTCGGGTAAATCGACATCGATATCGAGTTCACGTAATGTCTGGGGATCCAGACATTCCTGGACCAATCGTTTAATGTCACTGAGCAATTCGTCATGAAGATTTTCTTCCGCTGTAAAAGACCGTTTGGCCTCATCTTTTAATAATAATACGACGGGCGGAAGGCCTCGTAATAAGTCGACCTGTAGTGGTTCTTCGTTCCGTTGAAAAAAATCGTTTAAACAACTGACGACTTTCATCGAATGATCTTCTTTCATACGAACCCCCAACTTTCTAAAAGTACTGTCACTATCAAGCTATTCCCTAAAGTCAGATAGGATATGCAGATAAACTGGAATCAGGGCATTAAGGGAGCGGATAACCGGGTACAGAAAGAGGTAAGGGGGGATGGAGATGCTGTTTCGTTACTTGTTTTTGGGTCTGGACCCCATGATGGACGATATTCAGTTGCGCATCATCTATTTTACAGAACTGATCTTCTTTATCGGACTGTATCAAATCACGAGCCGCTTCTCACGCCAAAGTATGATCCTCGGTACACTCCTTGGAGTGACGGGTCTGATTGCTTTGTTACCGGGAGCTATCTATATTCTTCGCTATAATCCGGAAGATGCCATCATTGATATTACATTTTTACTGATTTATTTGCTGGAGCCACTCGCGATTCTAGCATTTCTGATAGCATTGTTTCGCCGGTTTTATGAGAAACGCCATCCGAATCATTCGAAAAAGTCCTGACAAACGTTCTGCTGCAACGTTTATCCGGACTTTTTTTGTTGTACTCCGAAAAAAATAAAATATATTTTCGTAAAAAGGATTGATGTGTAACCGGTTACACAATATGATACATATTGTAAGCGTTATCAAAAGAAAGAGGTGGCGAACATGTCGACCATCCGGGAAGTAGCGAAAGTGGCCAATGTATCCGTCGCGACGGTATCGCGTGTCATGAATGAAAAAGGATACGTCAGCGAAAAAGCAAGAACAGCCGTCCTGCAAGCGATTAAGCAGCTGGACTACCGACCAAACCGGGTCGCCCGGTCGTTGTTTCAAAAACGATCCGGATTGATTGGTTTGATCGTACCTGACATCACAAACCCGTTTTTTCCGCAACTGGCACGTGCTGTGGAAGATATGGCACATCAACACGGATTTCAGGTGATTTTGTGTAACACAGACGAACAGTTTCAGAAAGAACAAGAATATATTCAATCGCTCGAAGCGATGCATGTTGACGGATTGATCATTACGACCAACTATTCGAACAATCCGAACTACGAAAAACTTGAAGTACCGATCGTCGCCCTGGACCGTGTGTTACAGGGAGCGATTCCGACAGTGACCTCAAACGGGCATGATGGCGGAAAAAAAGCCGCCCAGTTTTTACTTGATCACGGGGCAACCGAACTGGTCGTCATCAGCGGTCCTTCGAAGTTACCGACGATCCGCAAGCGGCGTGACGGATTTGAAGAAATCGCCGGTAAACATCTGGTCGCAAGCATCGAGTCGCCGTTTCATTTCCAGGGAGCACTCGGAGCGGCCAACTACTTATTTGACCATTACGACTGCAACGGGATTTTCGCAGCAAACGATGTCATCGCAGCGGCGACGATCCAGGTTGCAGCGGAGCGGGGAATCGCGATTCCGGAACAATTACAAATCATCGGCTATGACGGAATTGAACTCGGTCAGATGATTTCGCCGCCACTGACGACCATTGCCCAACCGATTTATCAGATGGGCGAGCTGGCAGCGAAGCTGTTGATTCAACGGATTGAAGGAAACGAGATTGCAGCCGTCCATCACGAATTGATGGTCGAAGTCATTGAACGGGAAACAACGAAGCGGAAGGATGAACAGTTATGAAACAAATCAGTGTAGTCGGAAGTATCTCGATGGACTTAGTCGTCGAAAGCGATCGTCGTCCGTCAGCAGGCGAAACGGTCATCGGATCTGCTTTCCATACGGTACCGGGAGGCAAGGGGGCGAACCAGGCAGTTGCGATTGCCCGCCTCGGCGGTCACGTCGAAATGGTCGGCTGTGTCGGCGACGATGCGAACGGCGTGGCGATTCGTCAGAACTTCGAGACGGAGCACGTCGGGACGACCCATCTGCAGACGATTGCGGATGAACGGACCGGAACGGCCCACATCACGCTCGCAGAAGGTGACAACTCGATTGTCGTCGTCCAGTCGGCAAACTTAGCGGTCGTTTATGATGAAAGTCAGCTCGACAGCCTGCTTGGTCAGGCAGACATGATTTTGTTACAGCTCGAAATTCCGCTCGCGACCGTCAAACAGGTGGCGCGTTACGGTAAGACACACGGGATTCCCGTCGTCTTGAATCCGGCGCCAGCCATCGTCCTTGACGACGAGTTACTCGCAGATGTGACATATTTGACACCAAACGAACATGAATGCGGATTGATTTTCGGACAACAGCAACCGCTCGAACACTGGTTAACGCAATACCCGAATAAATTAATCGTGACGGAAGGAAGCCGGGGCGCCCGTTTTTATGACGGCGAGGCTATCGTAACGGTCCCTGCGATCAAGACGGACGTCGTCGATACGACAGGTGCCGGTGATACGTTCAACGGTGCACTCGCGGTCAGCCTGACCGAAGGGGCAACATTGACGGAAGCGATTCGCTTTGCCAATAAAGCAGCCGGTATGTCCGTCCGCGCGCTTGGCGCACAAGGCGGGATGCCGACACGTGAACAGATGGAGGTTGAAGCATGAAACGACATGGTATTTTAAACAGTCAGATCAGTAAAGTCTTAGCTGATCTCGGTCATACCGATACGATTGTCATTGCCGACTGCGGTCTGCCGATTCCGGCCGGTGTAGCACGGATTGATTTGGCACTTGAACTCGGAACACCATCGTTCGTCGATGTCGTTCGGATCGTTGCCGACGATATGGCCGTCGAACAGGTGACACTGGCGACAGAAATCAAAGAAGCTAATCCGGTTGCACTCGAGGCCGTGACGAAACTCGACGTACCGCAAGACTATGTGTCGCACGAAGCATTCAAGGAATTGACGAAGCAGGCGAAAGTCATCATCCGGACGGGTGAAGCGACACCGTATGCGAACGTCATCTTACACGCCGGCGTCATTTTTTAAGGGGAGGAAGTACGATGCAAATTGAGATGACAGGTATCACAAAAGCGTTTGGTCCCGTTCCCGTCTTGAAGGGAGTCGACTTCACCCTCGCGACCGGTGAGATTCATGCCTTGATGGGAGAAAACGGTGCCGGAAAATCGACCTTGATGAAAATTCTGACCGGTGTTCATAAAGCGGATCAAGGAACGATTCTTGTCGACGGCGTCGAACAGCAATACAAAAATCCGAAACTGGCGGAAGAAGCGGGGATTGCCTTCATTCACCAGGAGCTGAACATTCTGCCGGATTTAACGGTCACGGAAAATCTGTTTCTCGGACGGGAACTGAAGTCCCGCTTCGGTGTCCTGAAACAGGCGGAAATGAAACGGCTTGCTGAACGGGAGCTGGCGGAACTGAACGTCTTCATGGACGTCAATCAGCTCGCCCGGACGTTATCAGTCGGACAACAGCAGATGATTGAAATCGCCAAAGCCTTGATGACGGACGCGAAGGTTATCATCATGGATGAGCCGACGGCCGCTTTGACGGAACGCGAAATCCGCGCTCTGTTCAGTGTCGCAACGGCCTTACGCGAGCAGGGAGTCTCAATCGTTTATATCTCGCACCGGATGGAAGAGATTTTTGAACTGTGTGACCGGATCACGGTCTTACGGGACGGCGTCTCCGTCTCGACGCACCGGATTGACGATACTTCGTTTGAACAGATCGTCCGTGAAATGGTCGGACGTGAGATGGGGGAACGGTATCCCGAGCGGCAAGTGACGCTCGGTCAGACGGTCCTCGAAGTCACCGGCGCAACCGGAAAACGGTTCGAAGATGTTTCGTTCTCTGTCCGGGCCGGGGAAATCGTCGGTTTTTCCGGATTGATGGGGGCCGGACGGACAGAAGTCATGCGCGGCTTGTTCGGGGTCGACCGGATGAAAGCCGGAACAATCAGCTTGAACGGTAAAACCATCAAAATCAAATCACCGCATGACGCGATCAAACAGGGACTCGGTTTCTTGACGGAGGACCGCAAAGGCGAAGGTTTATTCCTCGACTTTTCACTCCGGGAAAACATCTCGCTTCCGACAATCCGGTCGTTATCGAAGTCCGGTGTCATCTCTGATCAGTCGGAGCGGCAATTCGCGGAAGGGTACCTGAAGTCGTTATCCGTCCGTCACAGCTCGATGGACCAGCCGGCAAAATCTTTGTCCGGCGGAAACCAGCAGAAGGTCGTCCTTGCGAAATGGCTCGGTACGAAACCGGATGTCCTGATTCTCGACGAACCGACACGCGGTGTCGACGTCGGGGCGAAAAAAGAGATTTATATGATTATGAATGAACTCGCCGCAACGGGTGTCGCGATCATCATGATCAGCTCGGATCTGCCGGAAATTCTCGGCATGAGTGACCGCGTGTATGTAATGCGCGAAGGACAGATGAGCGGCATGCTCAATCAAGAAGAGGCAACGCAAGAGAGTATCATGACGCTTGCGACAGGAGGACAATGACATGGAATTGATGCAAGGGAAACTGACAGAAAAGAAACCGAGACGACTCGGGATTGGTCAAAAGCTGGGTCCGCTCGCCGGACTGTTCGCCATCATTCTCGTCGTTTCGATCATGGAACCTGACTTTTTAACGCTTAATAACTTATTTAACATCTTACGCCAAGTTTCGATCAACGCCTTGATTGCCTTCGGAATGACGTTCGTCATCCTGACGGGTGGAATTGATTTGTCGGTCGGCTCGATTCTTGCCTTGTCATCCGCGTTCGTCGCCGGTCTGATGACCGACGGAACGTCAGCGATTCTTGCGGTCCTCGCCGGCTTGATTGTCGGGGCGATCATGGGCGCGTTAAACGGAATGGTCATCTCACTCGGGAAAGTCGCACCATTCATCGCGACTCTCGCGACGATGACAATCTTCCGTGGTCTGACACTCGTCTACACGGACGGGAAACCGATCACGGGACTCAGCCAGGGCGGCTGGTTCGAATTATTCGGACGCGGCTACTTCTGGATCTTCCCGGTTCCGGTCGTGACGATGTTGATCGCCTTTGCAGTCCTTTACTTCATCCTGAAGAAAACGACGTTTGGGCGTTACACCTATGCCATCGGCGGTAACGAAGAAGCAGCAAAACTGATGGGGATTCAAGTCAACAAAGTGAAGATTATGATTTACGCGCTGTCTGGTTTAATGGCAGCACTCGCCGGCATCATCCTGACGTCGCGTCTGAACTCGGCGCAACCGACGGCCGGAACATCGTATGAGCTTGATGCCATTGCAGCCGTCGTGCTCGGCG
The DNA here is from genome assembly GCF_033342815.1 of Exiguobacterium artemiae. Taxonomy (GTDB): domain Bacteria; phylum Bacillota; class Bacilli; order Exiguobacteriales; family Exiguobacteriaceae; genus Exiguobacterium_A; species Exiguobacterium_A artemiae_A. Next base: position 381,977 of record NZ_JAWPEN010000001.1, on the reverse strand, counting down.
GAACGAGCTTATCCGGTGGACGCGGTTGGATTGTCGGAACATTAATCGGAGCGTTGATCATCGGGACACTGAACAACGGACTTAACCTGCTTGGTGTGTCGTCGTTCTTCCAGCTTGTCGTCAAAGGGCTCGTCATCCTGTTCGCCGTACTCGCGGACCGGAAACAAACTACGTGATTTACCATCCAAAAGGAGGATATTGATATGAAAAAATTACTCGCACTTGTCATGATGGCGTTAATGGTCTTCGCAGCGGCTTGTTCGACGGAACAACCGGGCAGTGACACGGAAAAGGAAAAGAAAACAAAAGACTTTAAGATCGGTCTGTCAATTTCGACACTCAACAACCCGTTCTTCGTTTCACTGAAAGACGGCGCGGAAAAAGAAGCAAAAGCACAAGGCGCAACACTTCAAGTCGCAGATGCACAAGATGATGCGGCGAAACAAGCCAGTGACATCGAAGATATGATTCAGAAAAAAGTCGATCTCATCCTGATCAATCCAACAGATTCAGCAGCAGTCGGTGCAGCGGTTCAGACAGCAAACGATGCTGACATCCCGGTCATCACAGTTGACCGTAACGCAGAAGCTGGTGACGTCATCGCGCACATCGCGTCGGATAACGTCGCAGGTGGAAAACAAGCCGGTGAATACATGATCGAACTCGTTGGGGACAAAGCGAAAGTCGTTGAACTTGAAGGAATTCCAGGTGCTTCTGCTACTCGTGACCGCGGCGAAGGATTCCACGCAGCAGTCGACGGTAAACTTGACGTCGTGGCGAAACAATCAGCAAACTTTGACCGGGCGAAAGGTCTTTCGGTCATGGAAAATATTCTTCAAAATAACAAAGACATCAAAGCTGTCTTCGCACACAACGACGAAATGGCACTCGGTGCGGTTGAAGCGTTGAAAGCAGCGGGCATGGAAGATGTCAAAGTCATCGGATTTGACGCAACAGACGATGCCGTCAAAGCCGTCAAAGACGGTAAAATGGCAGGAACCGTTGCTCAGAAACCGGCAGAAATCGGTAAAATGGGCATCGATACAGCAATCAAACACTTAAAAGGCGAGAAAGTCGACAAGAACATTCCGGTCGAACTTGATCTCATCAAACAATAAGCATCACTGCCAGCCGTCTGATTTTGTCAGCCGGCTGGTGTTTTTTTGAAGGTAAGATGAACTTAATGAATCTATACCTTGTTCCCGTAGTTGTTTTTCTCTATAATGAAAGAAGCGTATATTACTGAAGGAGGATCATCGATGATCATTCATAACGTGGCTCTTGTCGGCCTCATCGTCGTTTCCGTTCTTCTCATCATCGTCGTTCTCTTGATGTCGGGCCGTACGGCTGGACTCGGAGCACTGACAGGTGGAGCAGAACAATTATTTGGTCGCCAAAAAGCCCGTGGCTTGGATGCGGTCCTAAACCGTGTAGCGTCTATCTTAGGGGCATTATTCTTTATTTTGGCGTTACTCGTCGCTTTTTATAAGTGAGTACTGAAACGACAGCCGTCCGATCGCGCTGTCGTTTTTTCGTATTTCTCGATTTCTAAATTTTCATTTTGGGGTATAGAGTTAGAGGGGGAATCATTTTATGAAAATCACATTACCGAAACCATTCTTTTTTGAAGGCGGCAACCGGGCTGTTCTGTTGTTACACGGCTTTACCGGATCGAGCGCCGATGTTCGGATGCTCGGACGTTACTTGCAAAAACACGGATATACTTCACTCGCACCACAATATAAGGGGCACGCTGCCCCACCCGAAGAGCTGACGAAGACCGGGCCAGCCGACTGGTGGCAAGATGTTCTCGACGGCTATGAAGAATTAAAAGCCAAAGGATATGACGAGATTGCGGTCTGCGGACTGTCGCTCGGCGGAGTCATGTCGCTTCGACTTTCGATGCACCGTCCGGTCAAAGCGGTCATTCCGATGTGTGCGCCGGCTTACATTAAAAGTGAAGAGGTCATGTATGCAGGAGTCACGGAGTATGCAAGAGAATTTAAAAAGCGAGAAGGAAAATCGGCGGAAGAAATCGAGCAGGAGATGGCAGTGTTCGAACCGATGCCGACCTTAAAGGATTTACAGGCCTTGCTGAAAGACACACGCGATTCACTCGAAGATGTCTACGCACCGACGCTTGTCATCCAGGCCCGCAATGATCACATGATCAACACCGATTCAGCGAACATCATTCACGACGGTGTCAGTGCCTTACAAAAAGATTTGATCTGGTATGAGAACTCAGGTCATGTCATTACGCTCGACAAAGAAAAAGAAACGCTCCACCAAGATATCCATGAATTTCTGGACGGCTTGAACTGGAGCCACTAATTGGAGGTGTCACGTTGGAATTACGTGAACGAATACTAGAGGTCATCGCGGCGGAAGAACGTCCGTTGTCGATTGATCAATTAACGAAAAAACTGGAATTAACAGATACGGCACAGTTCAAGGAACTGATCCGGACATTAAATGAGCTGGAAGATGAAGCACTCATCGCACGGACCCGTTCGAACAAATACGGGACACTGGCGCAAATCGGGCAAGTCGCCGGGAAAATCTCGGTCCACCAACGCGGATTCGGATTCGTTTCACCGGAGGACGGTTCAGCAGGCGATATCTTCCTGCCGGCACCGGAACTCGGCAACGTCTATAACGGCGACCGTGTCCTCGTCAAAGTGTTTGCCGAATCAAACGGCGGAGACCGTCGCGAAGGCAAGCTGCTGAAGATTCTCTCACGCGGACCGGCTGATTTCGTCGGAACGTTCGTCAGTCCAAAAGGACGGATTGAGTCGATCGCCTACATCGAGCCGGATGATTCGAAGCTGACGTTCCTACCGGTCGTCGCCAACGAAGATACGCTTGGTGCCGTCGACGGCCATAAAGTCCTCGCACGGATCACGAAGTATCCGGACGGCCGTTACGCCGGAACTGCTAAAGTCCTGCAAATCATCGGGCATAAAAACGATCCGGGTGTCGATATCCTGTCGATCGTCCACAAGCACGGCATCAATGTCGACTTCTCGGACGCAGCGATTGCGGAAGCGAATAACATTCCCGATCAAATCGATGAGAAGGATCTTGTCGGTCGCGTCGACTTACGCAATGAAGTGACGGTCACGATTGACGGTGCGGACGCAAAAGACTTGGATGATGCCGTTCACGTCAAGAAACTGTCGAACGGGAACTATGAGCTCGGTGTTCACATCGCCGACGTCTCACATTACGTTAAGGAAGATTCACCGCTTGATGAAGAAGCACGCGAACGCGGAACGAGTGTTTATCTCGTGGACCGGGTCATTCCGATGATTCCGCACCGTCTGTCAAACGGAATCTGTTCACTCAACCCGCACGTTGATCGGTTGACACTCAGCTGTATCATGGAAATCGATCAAAACGGGGTTGTCGTCAACCATGAGATTTTACAGAGTGTCATCAAGACGGTGGAACGGATGACGTATACCGATGTCCGTAAAATCATCGAACGCGAAGATGAAGAAGTGATTGCAAAATATCATGATCTCGTCGCGAACTTCGATCAGATGGCGGAACTGGCTGCGATTCTCCGCGAACGCCGCTCACGCCGTGGTGCGATCAACTTCGACTTCCCGGAAGCGAAAGTCCTCGTCAACGAAGAAGGCAAGACAAGCGAAATCATCCTGCGCGAACGGTCGGTTGCTGAAAAACTGATTGAAGAGTTCATGCTCGCCGCCAACGAAACGGTGGCGGAGCACGTCCAACACCAAAAACTGCCGTTCATGTACCGGATTCACGATGAGCCGAAAGCAGAACGTCTCGATACGTTCTTCAAGTTCATCGCCAACTTCGGGATCAACGTTGAACGCAAAGGCGAATCGGTCGCACCGAAGACGTTGCAATCGATTCTGAACGCCGTTGAAGGCGAACCGGAAGAAGCCGTCGTCAGTACGGTCATGTTACGGTCGCTCCAACAAGCGAAATATGACGTCGAACCGATTGGTCACTTTGGTCTGTCGACCGATTTCTATACGCACTTCACGTCACCAATCCGCCGGTATCCGGACTTGATGGTCCACCGTCTCCTGCGCGAGTACATCATCTTTAATGATAAATCGCAAAAGACACAGGACCGTTACTCTGCGATTCTGCCGGAAATCGCCGATCACGCTTCAAAACGGGAACGCCGTGCCGTCGATGCCGAGCGGGAAACGAATGCGCTGAAGAAAGCCGAGTACATGGAACAACACATCGGCGAAACGTTTGAAGGGGTCGTCAGCGGAGTGACCAACTTCGGGATGTTCGTCGAGTTACCGAATACGATCGAAGGACTTGTCCACATCCAGGCGATGACAGATGACTTCTACCGCTACGACGAAGCGAACTATCAATTGATGGGCGAACGGACGAAACAACAGTTCCGGATCGGTGACGTCGTTGAGATCAAAGTCACCGGTGTCAACATCGATGAGAAGACGATCGACTTCGCAGTCGTCGGCATGCCGGAACGCCAACCGAAAAAACGCTTTGAGTCGAAGACGATCCGTTCAAGCGGCGGCCGTCCGGGACAAAAACGCGACGATAAGAAAGACGACCGTCGCGGGAAGTCGAAGCGTCCGAGTAAGCCGAAGGACCAGTCGAAAGGCAAAGGCTTCGCGCTGAAGGACAAGAAGGATAAACCGCCGTTCCATAAAGCGGTCTCGAATAAAAAACGGAAGCGCAAATAAGCGCTTCTGTTTAGAAATGTGGTGGAAGAGAGATGCCAAAAGGTACAAGTTCAAAAGTATTAGCCAACAACAAACGGGCGTCGTTTGATTATGCGATTGAAGATACGATCGAAGCGGGTCTCGTCTTGACGGGAACGGAAATCAAATCGGTCCGTAAAGGAAAAATCAGTATCGGCGACGCGTTCGTCCGTTTTGACGGCGGGGAAGCGATTCTCTGGAACTCGAACATCGCCCACTTCGAACAGGGGAACCGGTACAACCACGAACAACTCCGTCCGCGGAAACTGTTACTGCACAAAAAACAGATCGCGACCTTGATGGGATCGGTCTCGCGCGACGGTTACACGATCGTGCCGCTAAAGATTTACATCAAGAACGGTTACGCGAAATGTCTGATCGGACTCGGCCGCGGGAAGAAGAAATTCGACAAACGCGACGATCTGAAGAAGAAGGATGCAAAACGCGATATCGACCGTGCATTACGCGACAAGCAAAAGTATTGAACCCGTAACACTTTTCTGCTATTATAATAGTATTCGGAAAGCCCCAATTTATATCTTGGGGACGTTACGGATTCGACGGGGGTAGTTCGGTCTTCTGTGGCGTGTCGAGGGGTCGGCCTCGTTAAAACGCATCAGCCATAACTGGCAAAACTAACACACAACTCGCAGCAGCTTAATAGCTACTACGGATCCTAGCAGCCGTCGCCTGGTCGGCTGATTTCTAGGGTCTCACTTTAAACAGGCTACGCTTGGACCCTTCCGTCTGGAGGGAAAGAGAAGAGATGGAATCAGACTGGTCGGACGGACGCCTGTCAATTGGCAGCCTGACGACGAGATCCCAATAAATTGACTACACACGTAGAAGCTTAAGTATACGATGCCTTCGGACGTGGGTTCGACTCCCACCGTCTCCATACCCTGAAAGATTTTTAACAAGAAATCCCCTTGTGTTACAAGGGGATTTTTATTTACATAATTTATTCGGAAAAAGTAGCAAAAAGCAAAGTGTAATGTTAAATACATTTATTTTCATAAAAAAGAATTTGAGTGTTTATTAAAATATAGGGGAGATTAAAATGGGGAATTATCAAAATGAACTTAACCAAATTATGAGTTTTTTTGGGGAAGATAAAATTAATAGAGAAAAAGCATTTGAAATACTTGCTCTACAATATATTTTTTATAAAGAAAAGAATATTAGTTCGATAGTTTCGAACCTAGACGATCACCTTACTAATGGTACCAACGATGGAGGAATAGATTTAATATATTACGATGAAGAAGATGAAGTATTATCATTAGTTCAGTGTAAAACTTCAAGTATATCTTCAGACGAAATTTTAGATGAAGTTAGAAAAATGTCCACAACAGTAGAGGCTTTTAAAAATTACAATACTGGAGCCTACAGTAGTAAATTAAAAAGAGTTTTAAGGGAGAATCTTGATCGACTTACTGATAATGGTCAAATTGAATATCATGTTTTTTATTTGGGGAATTTTGATATAAAAAACTTCGAACGAAAATTAAAAAATTCTCCAATTAATCATTTGGAAGATATGATAAAGATTACTGATATAAAATTATTAAATTCACAAATATCAAATATCCAAGATACAACTTCGAAGGTAAAAGAGTTTAAAGGATCTATTGATAAAACCGGAAACTATTTAGAATACGAATCACAAGATAATTATGGTGTAATGGTAAATCTTAGTTCTAATTCTGTTATTAGTATGTATGAACAGTTTAAAGATAAAGGCTTATTTGATATGAACATAAGAAAGTTTATATCCCATAAACTAGTTGATAAAGGTATAAATGAAACATTGGATAAGGATAGAGAGAACTTTTGGTTTTATAATAATGGTCTAATCATAGCAGCAGAAGATCTATCTTTTGATGGAGATAAAATTACTTTTTATGATTTTTCTATTGTTAATGGGGGGCAAACAACAAATCGTCTTGGGGAATATAAAGGTTCTAATAAACAAGAATTTTTTATCCCTTGTAAAATTGTTTATCAAAAGAAAGCACAAGTTAATAGTATCGATCAATTTTTTACTAAAATTGCAGAAACAACTAATTCTCAAAAACCCATTAAAGCAAGTGACTTAAAATCAAATACTCCTGAAATGATAAATTTAAGAAGAGATTTAAATATTTACGAAATTGATTTTCAAATTAAGAGGGGAGAAAAAGCAAAAAGTACAAAAATTAAAATTAAAAATGAAGAGTTTGGCCAATTAATTCTCTCTTTTGTTATGCAGAGACCTGGTACTGCTCGTTCAAATAAAAAATTGATGTTTGAAAGCGCAAGTGTGTATGCTTCAATTTTTAAAAAAAATTATACACGTACTCCTGAAAAATTAGCTTTTATTGTTGATCTTATTGATTTTTATAATCGCTTTAAAAGAATTTCTGATGAAATGAAAAAAGATGGTGGAGAGTTAGAAGGAAATGCAAAAGATATTTTGAAGAATGGAAATTTTATTTTGATTGCATTGATTGGAGTTTTATATCGATTACAAAATCAAGATATATTGAGTTTTAAAGAAGCAATAGATGATCCAAATGTTCTTAGTGATTCTGCTTTTGAATACGGAAAATTTATCTCAAATTATAAAAATGATGATCTAGATTTGAAAATTAAAGAACTTATTATGGAATTAACAATTATTATTGAAGAAAGATATAACGTTTTATTATCAGCTAATACTGTTACTAGTGTAAGTAATTATTTTAAAAAAGACTCTAGTTATCATGATGATATATTAAAAGCGGTAGCCTCAAAAATGCTTTTATCCAGAACTAACGCTCCAATATTAGAATATAGTTCTTTTTTAAAACGTAGTAAATAATAAGTGCTTAAATTATTTTCAAAAATAGTATGTTTTTGATTAATATCATAGCTAATACTAGATTTTGAGTATCAAATTCGAGATATAAGGAGCTGACATCTATGATACGACGTGCCACCTTGATGGACGGAAAGGCCTTATCGGATTTGATGCGACGGATTGATCGGGAAACGAAGTATATGTTGTACGAACCGGAAGAACGCAGCATGTCGACGGAGCAGGCGGAAGCGTTCATTGAACGATTTGGTCAGGCCGCGAATTCAGATATCTTCGTTGTCGATGTCGATGAACAACTCGTCGGCTATGTGTTGGTCGTCGGTGGAAAACCAAGTCGAATCCGCCACCGGGCAAACCTCGTCATCGGCTTGCTTGATGCCTATACCGGTCAAGGGCTAGGTGCCGGATTACTTGAAGCAGTCGATGCGTTTGCCGTTGAAGCCGGGCTTGTCCGGCTCGAACTGACGGTCCGGAAAGATAACCTGCGGGCAATCGAGCTTTATCATAAGTTTGGTTTCAACATCGAAGGCACGAGGATTGCCTCGCTGTTTATTGATGGCGAGTACGTAGATGAACTGGCGATGTCGAAAATATTTACAGCAGAAGAAGTCTAAAAAAAGATGCTCGGTTGCCTCCTCTCAGATTGAGACGGGACAGACGAGCATCTTTTTTATTGTGATAATTTTTGTTGTTCGAACTCGACTTCGAGGACATTTTTTGCATAATCCTTACCCCAGTCGTACATCGCATCTAAAATCGGCATCAGACTGTGGCCGTGTGGCGTCAATGAATATTCGACCTTCGGCGGAACGACCGGATAGACTTCCCGGTGAATGATATGGTGGTCTTCCAGCTCCCGTAATTGATTGACGAGCATCCGTTGCGTAATGCCGGGCATCAGACTTTTCAGCTCTCCGAAACGTTTTGTACCTTCTTTACCAAGGTGCCAAAGAATCAGCATCTTCCATTTCCCTCCGATGATCGATAGGGTCAATTCCTTCTCACAATTAAACTGTCGGTCTTCAAAATGTGGCATCGTCCCACCTCCTTTTTCAGTATAGCCCTCTTGTCATCGACAGTATACTTTTCCGCACTATGTATGAAAAACCGCACTATGTAAATTAAAAGTGCGTACTTCCCAAGTTCGTCTATGAGGATTATATTTAGTCATGTTCCTTCACGAACGTCAGAAGGAAGTGCCAGGATCCATAAAATAGAGAGAAGAATGGGAGAGATAGATCATGAAATTACAATTAGCAATCGATTTAGTAGATACAGCAGGTGCCATCGCTTTAGTCAAAGAAATTGGTGAAGAAAACTTGGATATCGTTGAAATCGGAACACCGGTCGTCATCAACGAAGGGCTTCGCGCTGTTAAAGAAATGAAAGCGGCATTCCCGAACTTAACGGTTCTCGCCGACTTAAAAATCATGGATGCTGCCGGCTATGAAGTCAGCCAAGCTGTCGCACACGGTGCCGATATCGTGACAATTCTTGGAGCAGCCGAAGATATGTCGATCCAAGGTGCCGTTGAAGAAGCGAAAAAATCAGGCAAGAAGATTTTGGTTGATATGATCGCTGTCAAAGATATCGCGACACGTGCGAAAGAGCTTGATGAACTCGGTGTTGACTACATCTGTGTCCACACAGGTTACGATCTTCAAGCCGTCGGTCAAAACTCGTTCGAGGATCTCGCGACAATCAAATCCGTTGTCAAAAACGCCAAAACAGCAGTTGCTGGCGGCATCAAGATGGAAACATTACCAGAAGTTATCGCAGCGCGTCCAGACCTGATCATCGTCGGTGGCGGGATTACCGGACAAGACGACAAACAAGGAACAGCGTCAACGATGCGTCGGATGCTGCAAGAGGCGTAAATGACACATATTCAAACGATTTTACAAGAGCTGACGTCGACGGTCGAAGCGATTGATCAAGCCGAGACGACGCAACTCGCGGAAGCCGTTCTAAAGGCAGACCGGATCTTTCTCGCTGGAGCCGGTCGCTCCGGCTTGATGGGCAAAGCGTTTGTCATGCGTCTGATGCATATGAACTTTGATTCGTACGTCGTCGGTGAGACGGTCACCGCGAACTTGCGTGAAGGAGACTTGTTGATCATCGGATCAGGATCCGGTGAGACGAAAACACTCGTTCCAATCGTCGAGAAAGCGAAACAGATCGGTGGAACCGTCGCGGTCGTCACGATTGAGCAGACTTCGACACTGGCGAAGTTAGCAGACTTAACCGTCAAGCTGCCGGGAGTGCCGAAAGAGCGGACAGCCACGACAGACGAAACGGTTCAGCCGATGGGATCATTGTTTGAGCAAACGATGTTGCTGTTCTATGATGCGTTGATTCTCCACATCATGGCGGCGAAACAACTTGATTCAAAAACGATGTACGGCAAACATGCCAATTTGGAATAGAAGATATCATAAGACCGGTAGACGTGCTTAATGCGTTTACCGGTCTTTTTTACTGTTAACTAACATAAAAAAATCGCCCGTTTTCCGTAACTCCCGACAGAGTAGATGAAAACGAGCGATTCTTTTTTATACAATTATCTGTTCACCATTTCAAATCAAAATCAGCCCCGACGTCTTTCGCGAGGTGCGCATCGGATCCATAAACAAGCGGAATGCCTAAAGACTGCGTGAGTTGTAGGAGTTCCGGGTAAGGATAGGAAAGACCGCATAACGGTTTCCGCAGTCCTGCCGTATTGAGATCAAGCGTAAAGTCCGCCTGGCGGATTTTCCGGACCGTCTCATCCAAGTTCGCCGGCGTCTGCTCAAGAGGATAGGCTTGGATGAACTTTGTCGGCAAGGTCAGGTGACCAAGGCGTTTTGGTTGATGCGTCCCGAGGTTCGTCATGACGAGCGCCTGGATGCCTTCGTAATAGCGTTCGTGAGCCGCCGTGACACTGCCTGTCGCCGTGACGATCTCGCCGAAACTTTCTTTGCTGAAGTCGACCATGTAATACCGGTCCTCGATCCAGAGGTAATGCAGCGACAGGATGCCGTCTGTCAGCTCGGGACCATAACGGGCGATGATATCACGCGTGCCGTCAACGTCATGCTCCCAATAATCAAACTCCATTCCGATCCGGATGTCGATATCGTTTTTGTATGTGTCGCGTAACGTCTTCAGTTCTTCGATGTAGCGTTCGGCTGTCGCAAACGACATCCCGGAATCGTTGTCGGGTGCCGGATCGACGAGTCCTTCCGGCAGCGGGGCGTGCTCGGTGAAGCTGATTCGTTCGAGACCTTGTAACAGGGCGCGTTCGATATACGCTTCGAGTGGATCCTTTGTTCCGTGCGGACAATACGGGCTGTGGACGTGACCGTCCCATTTGATCAATTGCATGACAAAACCTCCAATATGTTTTTTTCAGTACGAAAACAGGCAAAAGGATTGACAATCGAACCACAAAAAAGGTATCTTATCGTTAAATAATTTAGCGTGGTACAGTGATAACAAGATAAAGGAGTGGCGACATGCAATCATTTTCTACGATTCGACTCAAAGACGGGGCAACGGACTACGTCGGGCAATCAGCTGAACGCCTGCAACGTGTCATCCGCCAACTCGAGGATGGGCTCGAACAATCTAACTATACCCGATTAATCACCCCTTTAATTGAAGAAGTCGGTGGTCGGGAACAAATTCGGATGGATTTTACGACAAGTGTCGCGCGGGCGCTCAGTGAGCGTGGCCGCGAACAATATAAACGCGTCTTTTACAGTGGTTCGGTCTTCCAGCCGGAAGAAAAGTTCCAAGTCGGTTTTGAAGAGCGGGGCGTCATTGCCGAGGTTGAAGCGATCCAACTCGGTGTCCGGTTGATCGAAGAATTGACCGGTAAAGAAGTGACGTTGTCGATCGGCGACGCCGGACTGATTGAACACTTGATTGAAACCCGGGTCGGTGATCACCATCTGCGGGATCAAGTGACACAGATGCTGCGGTTACGGAACGTCATCGAACTGAAACGGATTGCCCGGGAACTCGATGATGCCTTGCTCGCCAAACTCCCGCTCTTATTTGGTCGGGAAGGGGCGGAACAGATTTTGCCGTATGTCGACGAAACCCGCTTAAATGCCGTCATCGATTTAGCAGACGCCGTCAATGCCGATCTCGACTTTGGGCAGATGGGGCTGCAGACGTACTATGACGGGGTGACGATTCACGGTTTCATCGAAGGTGTGACCGAGCCGGTATTGGTCGGAGGACGATACGACCGGCTGTACGAACAATTTGGTCAGGAACAACAAGCGTTCGGGATCGGATTTTCCGTCGAACGACTCGCGGAGGTGCTCTAAATGCGGATTGGGATTACGAAAGGCCGGCTGTCGAAAACAACAGAACGGTATTTAAAAGAAGCAGGCGTCGAAACGTGGGGGGCGATCGAACGTGAATTGATCGTCAAGCGCGGCGAACATGAATTCGTCTTCATGAAAGGGTCGGATTTGATTCCGTACGTCGCCCAAGGCGTCCTCGACGTCGCGATCACCGGCAGCGACATCCTGCTCGAATCGGATCAGGAATTGTCGGAACTGGCAGAATTGCCATTCGGGATTTGCCGGATGTCGGTCTGTGCAAAAGAACCGTTGCAGTTCGAAGGCGGACGCCGGGTCCGGATTGCGACCAAATATCCGGTCATCGCGAAACGTTACTTCAGTGAACTGGGTGTCGATGTCGATATCGTGCCGCTGAACGGTTCGGTTGAACTGGCACCATTGCTCGGACTGGCCGATGCGATCGTCGATATCGTCGAAACGGGTGAAACACTCCGGGCGAACGGTCTGAATGAATACGAAAAAATCATCGATATCAACGCCCGATTCTTTACAAGCGAGTGGACGTTGAAACGCAAACGCGTCGAAGTGATTCAATTACTCGAACAGCTGACAGAAGGAGTGACTCGGTAATGGCAACGACAAAAAACTTCAGTGTCGACCGTGAGACGGAGCAAGCCGTCCGGTCGATTCTGGAACAAGTGGCAAACGACGGCGATGCAGCCGTTCGTCGATATACAAGTGAATTTGACCGCGTTGATCTAACCGACTTCCGCCTGGATGAAACGAAAATCCAGGAAGCGTTTGATCAAGCCGATCCGAATCTGGTCGACTCGTTAAAACTGATGGCGACTCGACTCGTCGAGTGGCACGAACAGGAACTCCCGTCCGACATTGAGCTTGTCGAAGCGGACGTCACCCGTCGCCAACGGTTTGTTCCGGTTGACTCGGTCGGGATTTATGTTCCGGGCGGAGCCGCCAGTTATCCGTCGACCGTCCTGATGAACGCGATTCCGGCTAAAGTCGCCGGTGTTGAGCGGATTGTCATGGTGACGCCGGTCACCGGTCTCAGTACGGAAGTGTTAGTCGCCGCAAAAATCGCCGGGGTAACGGAAATCTATACGATTGGTGGGGCGCAAGCCGTCGCTGCCTTGACGTTCGGTACGGAATCGATTCAAGCGGTCGATTTGATCGTCGGACCGGGGAACCGGTTCGTCGCTGAAGCAAAACGTCAAGTCTACGGGATTGTCGGTATTGACTCGGTCGCCGGACCGTCGGAAGTCGTCGTCATCGCCGATGAGACGGCCCATCCGGACCGGATTGCCGCTGATTTACTTGCCCAGGCGGAACATGACCGGGATGCCGTCGCGATCGCCTTTGTCCCGACGGAAGCGATGAAAGCGGACGTCGATGCGAACATCGAACGCCGCTTGCAACAGTTGCCACGCCAGGAGATTGCACGCCGAGCAATGGAAAATGGCGGGGTCTTCGTCGCTTCACTCGATGATGCGATTGCCGAAGCCAACCGTTTGGCCGCGGAACACTTGGAGCTAGCCGTCGCGAACCCGCAAGACGTCGTCAAGTTGATCCGTCACGCCGGGATGATTTTCCTCGGGCACGAAACACCGGAAACACTCGGCGATTATGTCGCCGGAACAAATCACGTCTTACCGACGTCCGGAACGGCCCGCTTTGCGTCCGGCTTATCGGCACGAACGTTCTTACGTCACCAGACGATGCTCGAAGCAACACGTGAAGGGGTCGCCCGACTGGCGAATGCCGCGAAAACCGTCGCCCGGGTCGAAGGACTCGAAGCACACGCACAAGCGATAGAAGTGAGGGAGAACTGATGCGACTACACCAAAACGAACGATTTACAGCACACAGCCCGGTTGGCATCGAGACGATCAAACAACTCGTCGAGACGTTTCCGATCAATGAATATCCGGTCGAAGTTATCGACCAAGCGAAAGCATCGTACAGCGCCTACGCTGGTGTCCGCCCGACCCAACTTGTAGCCGGGAACGGCTCCGACGAACTGATTGGTTATCTCTGTGCCCGTTACGCCGGACCGGAGTCCCCGGTCATCGCCTCACAACCGGACTTCGTCATGTATCAGTTTTATGCCAATCGGGCACGGGCTGACTTCAGTAAAGTCCCGCTACTCGACGGGATGGCACTCGACGTCGATGGACTGCTCGCTGCGCCGGGCAACATCATCTTCCTCAGTCACCCGCATAATCCGTCGGGGATCTTGCGGAAAGAAGCGGATGTCCGCCGATTGCTCGACAGCGGAAAATATGTCGTGATTGACGAAGCCTACATCGACTTTGCCTTTGAGCAATCGATGGTCGGTCTGCTCGACGAGTATCCGAACGCCATCATTCTCCGGACGTTGTCGAAAGCGTTTGGTCTCGCGTCCCTGCGACTCGGCTTCCTGATTGCCAGTGAACAGGTCGTCGCGGAAGTCGAATCAATCAAGTCGCCGTATAACGTCTCCGGACTCTCGGCTGCGGTCGGAATCGCCATCATGGCCGAGCCGGAGCTGGATCTCGTCTTGGAAGAGACGTTCGCGAGCCGGGACACGATTGCCCGTCTGGTCGAACCGCTCGGCAGAACGTATCCGAGTGCTGCGAATTTTGTTTACGTTGAATACGACGAAGCTGAACGCTTCACCGAACGTTGTGCCAACGCCGGACTGCGGATCCGTTTGTTTGACGGAGCCTTCCGTGTCAGTTGCGGCTCGACGGAAGCGATGGAAATCTTAGAGAAATGTGTAGAGGAGGAACTGCAATGCGTCGTGGGACAAGTGAACGAGTAAGTTCAGAATCAGAAATCAAGGTGGCGGTCGACCTCAGTGGCGGACCGGTTGAAATCAAGACAGGGGTCGGCTTCTTTGATCACATGTTGACCTTGTTTGCCTTCCAGGCCCGGATTGGTCTGGTGATTGAAGCGAAGGGCGATCTCTGGATCGATGCCCACCATACGGTTGAAGATACGGCGATCGTTCTCGGAGCTGCCTTAACGGAAGCGTTAGGCGACAAAGCCGGTATCGAACGGTACGGTGAATCGCGTGTGCCGATGGACGAGACGCTTGCCTCGGTCGTCCTCGACTTCAGCGGTCGTCCGTATACGGTCTTCCTCGCCGAATTCAAAAATCCGAAGCTCGGTGATTTTGATACGGAACTGGCGGAAGAGTTTTTCCAAGGCTTGTCCCGCAGTGCCCGGATGACGATTCATGCCCAAGTCCTCTACGGCTCGAATACGCACCACATGATTGAAGGACTGTTCAAGGCACTGGGCCGGGCTGTCCGTCAAGCGGTTGCCGTAACCGGTGACGGCGTCCCGTCGACGAAAGGACTGATTGACCAATGATCGCGATTGTAGATTATGGTGTCGGCAATATCGCCAACATCGAACGGGCGTTAAAAGAGCTCGGAGAAGCCGTCATCGTCACGAGTGATCTGGAATTGCTCGGACAGGCGGAAGCGCTCGTCTTACCGGGTGTCGGTGCCTATGCCCCGGCAATGGCCCGGTTAGAAGAGACGGGATTGATTGAGTTCTTACAGGAACAAGCGACGAAAAAACCATTCCTCGGGATTTGTCTCGGGATGCAACTGTTGTTTGAATCAAGCGATGAAGACGGCCAGACACAAGGGCTCGGTATTTTACCGGGAACGGTCGAAAAGTTACCGAGTGACGTCCGCTTGCCGCACATGGGCTGGCACCAGTTGACGAACCATGGCGAAGCGGTTTATTTCGTCCACTCGTACGGTGCCGTCTGTGAACCGGACTGGATCGTCGACTCGGTCGAATACGGACGACTCGTCCCGGCCATCGTCCAAAAGGACTTGGTGACAGGGATGCAGTTCCACCCGGAGAAGAGTGGCGAAGTCGGATTGAAATTACTTAAGGAATGGAGAGAGACGACATGCAACTCTACCCAGCAATCGATTTAATGAGCGGACAGGCCGTCCGGCTCAAACAAGGTGATTTTCAACAGCAGACCTTTTTCGGGGATGCGTTGACGATCGCGAGACGGTTTAAAGAAGACGGTGCGACAGCGATTCACCTGATTGATCTCGATGGCGCCAAAGCCGGTGAACCACTTCACTTGAGCCTGATCGCGGACATCAAAAAAGAAACCGGTTTGTTCGTTGAAGCCGGCGGCGGCGTCCGCAACATCGAAACGGTCGAAGCCTACGTTGGCGCCGGGATTGAACGGATTTTGATCGGCACGGTTGCGCTCGAAGACGAAGCGTTGCTCGAACAGATGATTGAGCGGGCCGGCGATAAGTTGGCTGTGGCACTTGATGCCAAAGACGGCATCGTTCAGACACGCGGCTGGCTCGAAGCGAGTGACTGGACGCTCGAACGGGCGATCGAACACTTGATTCAAAAAGGCATTAAGACCTTTTTATACACGGACATTTCCCGCGATGGGATGATGCAGGGACCGGATGTTGACGGACTCGACCGCTTAAAACGGGACGGCGTTGAACTGATTGCGTCCGGTGGTGTGACGACGGTCGAAGACGTCGCCCGCTTAAAAGAGATCGGGATGGACGGTGCCGTCATTGGCCGTGCCTTGCTCGACGGTTCGTTGTCGTTGAAAGAGGTGCTTCGCGTATGTTGATGAAACGGATCATTCCTTGCCTCGATGTCAAGGAGGGGCGCGTCGTCAAAGGCGTGAAGTTTCAAAATCTGCGCGACCTCGGAGATCCCGTCGCCGTCGCGAAATACTATTACGAACAAGGTGCCGATGAGCTGGTGTTACTTGATATCTCGGCAACGCAAGAAGGACGCGACACGATGCTCGATATCGTCGAGCGGGTGGCGGAAGTCATCTACATGCCGTTTACGGTCGGCGGCGGTATCAAGACGCTGGAAGACGCGAAACGATTGATCCGCGCCGGTGCCGATAAAGTCTCCCTCAATTCGTCGGCGTTACAGAACCCGCAACTGATTCAAGACATCAGCCGCTTGTTTGGTGTTCAGGCAACGGTCGTCGCGATCGACGCCAAGCGGACCGGTGATTCGTGGGGCGTCTTCTCGCACGGCGGTACACAAGCCGTCGGACGGGATGCGATCGAATGGGCGAAGGAAGCGGTATCGCTCGGAGCCGGTGAATTGCTCGTCACGTCGATGGATGCAGACGGAACAAAAGACGGCTACGATTTGGAATTGATCCAACGTTTACGCGAAGTCGTCAATGTGCCGTTGATCGCCTCCGGTGGGGTCGGGACACTCGAACACTTGGCGGAAGGTCTCGAAGCGGGAGCCGATGCGGCGCTGGCAGCATCGATTTTCCACGAAGCGACCTATACGATGCCGGAGACAAAAGACTACTTGAAGGCGAGAGGAGTCGACGTCCGATGATCGAATTGAATTTTTCAAAGGGACTCGTCGCGGCTGTCATCTTGGATGAAACGACAAACGATGTCCTGATGGTCGGTTTCATGGATCAGGCGGCTTACGACAAGACGCTTGCGACCGGACTCGTCACGTTTTTCTCGCGGACGAAGAACCGTCTTTGGACGAAGGGCGAGACGAGCGGACATACGCTTGAATTGCGCCGTATGTGGATTGATTGTGACCAGGACAGCTTATTGATTACCGTCAAAGCGAACGGACCGACGTGCCATACCGGCAATCGGACATGTTTCTATACAGAAGTGGAGGTGCCGCATGCTACATGAACTCGAACGTACAGTAAAAGAAAAAATCGCGTCGCAAGATGAGGCGTCTTATACGAACTACCTGGTTAAAGCCGGGCGTGAAAAAATTGCCAAGAAGTTTGGCGAAGAAGCGTTTGAAGTCGTCCTCGCGGGCGACGATACACTGGCTGAAGAGACGGCAGATCTGCTGTATCACCTGACTGTGCTTCTCGCGGACCGCGGCGTCTCATTTGCGGACGTCGAAGCAGTTCTGAACGAACGTCACGGAACGAAGTCGACCTTTAAGGATCGTCCGGACATTGAGCAGTGGTAATGACCGACTCTACATTCTGAAAACAGGATGTAGAGTTTTTTTATGCAAAAAGCGGGAAAATACGAAAGGAAACTGTCAATAAATCGTCAGAACATTTTGATAGGCATTTAGTAGAAAGCGGGCGTATAATCAAGAACATAGCAGGTTTGTTCAGAAAGCAGGTGTTGTATTGGTTACAAAAAAAGAAATTACGAAAACGATTAAAGACCAGTCGAAAGAAACGATTGAGGAGTTGCTTGCCAAAGGCGACTCGCTGAAAGAAGAAGTGGCCAGTGCCATCACGCACGGGCTCGGTGTCATCTTCAGTATCGTCGCGCTTGTCATGTTGATTTTGCAGGCAACGAAGTCAGGCAGTGCCTGGAACATCACCGCCGTCAGTATCTTTGGGGCGACGATGATTTTGTTGTATCTGTTCTCGACGTTGATGCATTCGCTTATGCATACGAAAGCCAATAAAGTATTACAAATTCTTGATCATGCGGGCATTTACTTATTGATTGCCGGCAGTTATACACCGTTCGCCCTGATTACGTTACGGGGTCCGCTCGGTTGGACATTGCTCGGGATCGTTTGGGGTGTCGGGATACTCGGTATCATCTGGAAACTGTATTCGACCGGTAAACATGTCTGGATTTCCAATGCTTCGTACCTGATTCTTGGCTGGTGTTGTCTGTTTGCGATCAAGCCGATGTATGAAGCACTCGGATTACAAGGGTTTTTACTTCTGCTTGGTGGTGGTCTCGCCTATTCACTTGGCGTCATCTTTTACGTCTGGGCCCGCTTGCCTTACAATCATGCGATTTGGCATCTGTTCGTCCTTGCCGGCAGCGTCCTGATTTTCTTATCGATTTTCTACTACGTTGCTCCGGCACCGGCGCCGCTGTCTTGAAAAACTTAAAGTTACGGGACTGGCTCCCGTTTACCCTCTACATGCTGATGGGTGCCGGACTGCTCCTGTATTTCCGTTTATCGGGAATGATGGAGCAGTTTGATATTCAGGCCTTGTCTGACTGGATTCGTCAGCAGGGCGCTTTCGGCATGTTGCTGTACATATTGGCGTATACGATCCGTCCGCTCGTCTTTTTCCCGGCGAGTCTGCTGACGGTGTTTGGTGGTTATACATACGGTCCGTGGATTGGAACGATTCTTGATGTCATCGGGGCAGGGACCGGCAGTTTGCTAAGTTTTTGGATTGCCCGTCTGCTCGGTCGGCGCGGCATCGAAAAGATCATCGGAACCGGTAAGTTGACGATTCTTGATGAACGGATTGCCACGAATGGATTCTTCGTCGTCTTAATAGTTCGACTCATTCCGCTGTTTCCGTTTGACGCGATCAGTTATGCGTCCGGTCTGTCGAAAATTAAATTCCGTCAGTTTGCGCTCGCCAGTTACCTCGGCATCATTCCGGGAGCTTTCGTTTACAACAATATCGGGGCGAGCCTGCGCAATCCGTTTTCCTGGCAATTTTTCTTTGCGATTTTCTTGTACCTGTTCTTTTTCATCGTCGGTTTTTTTGCCCAACGAAAACTACGAAAAAAACAAAACATCGAGCACATGTAAGCGCTTTATGTCATAATATGAATGCAGAGATGTGAACCGACACGGTAAAACAGCCTAGCATTTATTTAGGGGGAGTAATGAGTGATGGAACGAGTATTACGGGATGGTTTTATCTTCTTATCGCAAAATAAGACATTGAATGGTCTGGCAAAACGGTACGGCTTGAAGTTCGGCGCAGGGCGCTTTGTCGCAGGGGACTCACTTGAAGCTTCAAAACGGGCAATTCAGGATTTGAACTCCAAGGGATTATGCGTCACGATGGATCACCTCGGTGAATTCATCTCGACGGTTGCGGAAGCGGAAATGATGACGCAGGAATGTATTCGTGCAGTGGAAATGATTGCGGAAGAGAAATTAGACTCGCAACTTTCACTGAAACTGACGTCACTTGGTCTTGATATCTCGGACGAATTGATTCGCTCGAACATGGAACGAATTTTGACACGGGCGAAAGAAGTCGGTGTCTTCGTGACGATCGATATGGAAGACGAGCCGCGTTGTGAAAAAACGATCCAATTGTTTGAAGAATTGCGTCAATCCTTTGATAACATCGGAACGGTCATCCAGTCGTACCTGTACCGTTCGGAAGACGACATCAAACGTGTCGGACGATTCGAGACGAATTTGCGGATCGTTAAAGGGGCCTATAAAGAGCCGGCAACGGTTGCTTTCCCGGAAAAAGAAGATGTGGACCACAATTACATCAAACTCGTAAAACTTCAACTGTCACTCGGTAACTATGCCGCGGTCGCAACGCATGACGACGCGATGATTGAACAGATCATCCGTTATGCAAAAGAAAACGGCATCGGCAACGACAAGTTCGAATTCCAGATGCTGTACGGCATCCGCGTCGAACGTCAGCTTGAACTCGTGAAGCTCGGCTATAAAGTCCGTGTTTACGTCCCTTACGGCCGTGACTGGTATGGCTATTTCATGCGCCGCTTAGCGGAACGTCCGGCAAACGTGGCGTTTGTTCTTAAAGGAATGGTTAAAGGATAATAACGAATAATAGAGAAATGAAGAGGCTGGGACATAACTCAGTTTTATAAATGAGAAGG
Organism: Exiguobacterium artemiae; assembly: GCF_033342815.1. Classification (GTDB taxonomy): domain Bacteria; phylum Bacillota; class Bacilli; order Exiguobacteriales; family Exiguobacteriaceae; genus Exiguobacterium_A; species Exiguobacterium_A artemiae_A. Next base: position 361,510 of record NZ_JAWPEN010000001.1, on the reverse strand, counting down.
CCCTCGAAACGTTTTTCGTTTCGAGGGCCTTCTTCTATGATGAAAAACCGATTTTAAGTAAACAAATAAGGACTGCCTCTGATAAAGTTAAAGTGACCAAACCATAACCATCGGAGGTGTCCTTATGTTTAAAAATTATACCATGAACCAGCTGGTTCTGCCTTTAGATTTAGAAATTCGTCTTCAAGAAAACGATATCGCATTCGCCGTTCATCATCTTGTCGAGTCCATTCCCGACGATGCCTTTGAACCTTTTACTCGAACGACAGGCTGCCCCGCCTATCATCCACGCATGATGATGAAGATCATTTTATGCGCCTATACGCAATCGGTCTTCTCTGGTCGGAAGATCGAAGGACTCCTTCAAGACAGCCTGCGTATGATGTGGCTCGCTCAAGGGAATGAACCGAGCTATCGTACGATCAATCGCTTTCGAGTGCACCCGGCAGTCACACCTATCCTGAAGCAGGCGTTCGTCACCTTCCGTTGCCATCTCGTCGAGATGGGAGAAATTAAGGAAGAAGCGATCTTCATTGATGGTACGAAACTAGAAGCGAATGCGAATCGATATACGTTCGTCTGGCGAAAATCCGTCGAGCGATATAGTGCGTCGCTCGTTGAAAAGTCTAATCTTCTCTATGAAGAACTCGTCGCACAAGAAATCTTACCGGAGATTGAACGGGAAAGTCCAGACGAACTGACCCTTCCTGAACTCGAGCACATCGGTGATGTTTTGGAGGAACGAATCGCTTCTATCAATCAAGAAATCGAGGCAAGTTCAGATACGCAGGAGAGAAAACGGCTTCGTTCCGAACGAAAGCAACCCCATCTTTTCCGAAAAAAGTTCGCTGAGTTCGTGGAAAGAAAAAGGAAGTATGCCGTCCAAAAGGAAACGTTCGATGGACGGAACAGCTATTCGAAGACGGATACGGATGCGACGTTTATGCGGATGAAGGAAGATCATATGCAAAATGGACAACTCAAGCCGGGGTACAACGTGCAGATTGCGACCGAAGGTCAATATACCCTCGCTTATGATGTCTATCCTAATCCGACCGATGCCCGCACGTTAATCCCATTTTTAGATGAGGTTTCCTCGTATCTTACTTTACCGGAACATATCGTTGCGGACGCCGGCTATGGAAGCCAAGAAAATTATCAGGAGATTCTGATGCGCCGAGGGCGCATTCCGCTCGTTCCCTATACGATGTTTCAAAAAGAGAAGACGCGAAAATGGCGTGATGATCCTTTTAATCTCGCCAACTGGTCCTACGATGAAACGACCGATCACTTTGTGTGCCCGAACGGGCAGAACGTGACGTTCCGTTACATGTCTAAGAGAACGGATCGATATGGTTTTACCCGCGATTTCAAGGTGTACGAAAGTGAGAGTTGTGATGACTGCCCGCTTCGATCCCTCTGTACCAAGGCAGAGAAGGGTCGTCATCGCCAAGTCCGAGTAAACGTTTCGTGGGAAGAGCAAAAGGAACAGGTAAAGGATCTGCTTTCAGATCAAAAAACCTGGAAAATCTACGCGAAACGTAAGATAGACGTAGAACCAGTTTTTGGGAATCTGAAGGCTAATTTGCGTTTCACTCGTTTTTCCGTAAGAGGAAAAGCAAAGGTGAAACGTGAGCTTGGCTTCATCCTTATGGCAGTAAATCTGAGAAAGTGGCTCACCCAAAGTATTGCCCGAGGGGCATTTTAACAAGAGGTGATGAAAAAAATAAGGGATTGCACATCGTGACGATGGCAATCCCTTATTTTCTTTAAAAGCCAGCTAGTTATGTCCCAGCCTCTTTTGTTTTATCGTTTGAAAGATTTTTCTCTTCCCGTGCTTTCCTCGGGCGAGACGCAAGTCGCGACTCTTTGACCCGTGGGATCAACGAGCCGGGTCTCGCCTGTCTCTGACAGCACAAAAACCGCGTTTTTCCCCGTAGGAGTCACGGGAAGCAAATCTTTCTTCACTTACTACATATATTACATAGGAGGTCTGGTCATGTACGTAACGGAACAGCAGTTGAAAGAGCAATTGCAACAAGAGAACACAGTGATTTCGGAGGAATTGCTAGAACAGATGTTGTCTCATATCGGCAGTTTGGACCCGGTCCTTCGGGATGAACTGATCTTTTCACGGCTTGCGGAATGGATCATGTCAGAAACATTTCCAGCGGCATCTGCCAAACGGATGGTGTCGTTTGTCCTCAGTCCGGACGGATTGTTTTATCACTTGAAGACTTCGGACGAGACGGCCGTGTTCACCCGGTCCTTCTCAGCACTGCTCCTTGCCGTTGTACTGGAAAAAGACGCTGCAGCACCACAACTGGATGAGATAACTTATGAACAACTTTCGGATCAGCTGTTGATGTATCTGAACAACGAAACCGATTTTAGGGGGCAGGTGCCATCCTACGGTTGGGCCCACAGCATTGCCCATATTTCGGATGTGTACCAGGTCTGGTTGGCTCATCCCCGCTGTCGAGTGGCAGAACAACAGCCGGCAATCATCCGCTTGATCGAAATTTTGACAACGCCTGGATATCATTTTATCGATGAAGAGCACGAGCGTGTGATTTCCGCTTGGATGGTGGCACGGGAGCATGGCATTTCAGACGAGATATTTTTTGCAGGATTGGAGTCGGCCGTGAAACCCTGGCTCGATGTACCGGTGACATGGAGCGAGGAACGATTTAATCTGCTCCGGAACACTAAACAGTTGTTACAAGCCTTTTATTTCCGTTTGAAGTGGCAGGACAAGACGTCGGATCTTCCGGAACGGATCGAACACTTGTTGTTCCAAATTCATCAGCAATATCAGTAAATAAAAACAGACGTGTCCACTCGACTTCTACGGGAAAAGGAAGCTTGCTTCTGTCAGGGACAGGCAAGACCCGGTCATCGTTAGATGGGCGAGGCTTGCGTCCCACCCGAGAAAAGCGAGTGGACAATCGTCTGTTATAAGGACATGATTTTTAATTACTTGTCTGAAACGCAAATAAACAGGAAAACGCATGAGCCTGATCGAGCAATCGATGACCGGTCATGACGGCACCTTCTTTTTGAATGACAGCTTCCTCAAGCAACGTCCATCCGAGTTCGTCTGCCAGTTGGACGAGTTCCCACGGCATCATCGTATTGCCCATCGGTGCCTCTTCCCCGTGCAGGCGATGGTAGGACAATGCCCGTGGTGCAGCCGTCGGTCCAAGCAGACTGATAATGACGAGCGGGGCGACCCGGCTGATTTCTTTCAGGACGGTGACGGGACGCGTCGACCATTCGAGCGAATTGACGGCAAGGACGACGTCAAACGTATTATCCGCAAACGGCAACGCTTCACCGGTTCCAACGACGAAATCGAGTGCCGGTGATTTGGCACGGGCGATCCGGATCATCTCTTCCGACAGATCAAGACCCGTCACTTGAAACGCCTCCGCGAGCAACCGGCAGGCGGCGCCGTCGCCGCATCCTAAATCGAGTAACTTGCCGGACGCGATGACCGATGTTAAAAACGGAATGATCGTTTTTCGGCTGCCTGACGTCCACATCATTTCCGACCGGTCGGCCCAGTCCGTCGCTTGTTGATCCCATAATTGTTCAGTCGATTTCATGAGAACTCCCCCTTTTGATTTCAGTGTAACAGGAAAATTTGACCAAAAGCTGAATTTTTATTGCTACTGAATGATAATTCATTTATGATGGAGATGTAGAAGGAAGCAGTGGAAAAACGGACGGCTTCTTTTTTTGTCAGAATAATGAATGGTTGTTCATTCAATTACGAATCAGGGGGTCTATCATGGCGAGTCAAATCGGTCAGCCGACCACAGTACACACGACGAAACATATTCAATTCGCCGTCATTATCGGTTCAGGGGTCATGGGGGCAGGGATTGCCGCACACCTCGCGAACGCGGGAATCCGGACATTGATGCTTGATATCGTACCAAAAGAATTAACGGCGCAGGAAACGAAACAAGGATTGACGCTGAATGATGCAGCAGTCCGCTCACGAATTGCCCGCGACAACCGGCAAAAGCTGCTGAAACAAAATCCGGCACCACTCGCTTCCAAACAATTGATCGAGTTAATTGAAGTCGGAAATCTCGAAGACGACCTCGACCGTCTCAAAGAAGCCGACTGGGTGATTGAAGTCATCGTTGAACGATTGGATGTCAAACAACAACTGTTTGCGACAATTGAACCGTTTTTACGTGAAGATGCGATCGTCAGTTCCAACACATCGGGGATCTCGATTGAAGCGATGCGCGAAGGACGGTCGGAGTCGTTTAATTCCCGGTTCCTCGGCACGCACTTCTTTAACCCGCCACGTTACTTGAAGCTGCTTGAACTGATTCCGACACGTGATACGAATCCGGAAGTCGTCCAGTTCATGAAACAGTTTGCCGAAGAGCGTCTCGGTAAAGGGGTCGTCATCGCAAAAGATACACCAAACTTCATCGGTAACCGGATCGGGACATACGGTCTGCTCGTTACGATGGATGAGATGAAAAAAGGCGGGTACTCGATCGGGGAGGTCGATTCCGTCACCGGACCATTGCTCGGTCGTCCAAGCTCGGCAACGTTCCGGACACTTGATGTCGTCGGGATCGACACATTCGTTCATGTCGCAAACAACGTCTATGACCAGTTACCGGACGGAGCGGAAAAAGAGACGTTTGCCGTACCGGCGGAAATGAAACGGTTGGTTGACGAAGGATCACTCGGGGCGAAGTCGGGTCAAGGCTTCTATAAAAAAGCCGGCAAGCAGATTCTCGAACTCGATCTGGCAACTTTTGAATACGTCGAAAAGAAAGCGCTTACCGAACCGTCGATTGGTCAGGCAAAAGCTCTTCCGGGCGCAAAAAATAAACTGAAAGCCGTCGTCTTTGCAAAAGACCGTGTCGGTGCCTTACTGTGGCCGATACATGCGAAAACATTGCTCTACTCGGCGCAATTGACACACGAGATTGCGGACGATATCAAAGCGATTGATGAAGCGATGAAATGGGGCTTTGGCTGGAAGATGGGACCGTTCGAGACATGGGATGCACTCGGTGTCGAGAAGACAGTCGCGAAGATGAAACAGGACGGCTATAACGTTCCTTCCTGGGTGGATGAAATGCTGGCAGCAGGCGTGACGAGCTTCTATAACGAAGACGGTCAGTTTTACGATGCCAAGACGCAAGAATACGTCGGCAGTACCGTCAATCCGAAGGAAATCCGATTACGCGACGTCCGCAAATCAAACGGTGTTCTCCTTGAAAACAACGGTGCCCGTCTGATGGATCTCGGAGACGATGTGGCGGTCCTCGAATTTACGTCGAAGAGTAATGCGATCGGCGTCGACATCATGCAGATGATCGAGCAGTCGATTGATCTCGTTGAAAAAAATCACCGCGGACTGGTCATCGCCAACGATGGCAAAAACTTCTGCGTCGGGGCGAACCTCGCGATGATGCTGATGGAAGCGGAAGATGAGAACTGGTTCGAACTCGACTGGATCATCAACAAGTTCCAGCAGTCGATTCAAAAAATCCGTTACGCGTCCCGTCCGATCGTCGTCGCGCCGCAAGGGATGACACTTGGCGGCGGAACGGAGATTTCACTTCCGGCAGCCCGGATGCAGGCTGGTCTTGAAACCTACATGGGACTCGTCGAAGTCGGTGTCGGTCTGATTCCGGGAGGCGGCGGAAACGTCAATACCTATCGTCGTCTGCTCGAGAACACACCGGACGGACTTGTCAATCTTGAAAAAGCGGCACAGAAAACGTTTGAGAACGTCGCGATGGCGAAAGTCTCGAAATCAGCCTTTGAAGCACGGGAACTCGGTTATGTCCGGAACGTCGATCAGATTTCGATGAACCGTGACCACCTGACGTTTGATGCAAAACAACTGGTCCTTGAGCTCGACCGGACCGGTTATACGGCACCGGCCCATGCGAAGATTCCGGTCGTCGGGCGCGCCGGGAAAGCGACGCTTGAACTCGCGACCCGTGAAATGTTCTACGGCGGTTATATCTCGGAACACGATTTAAAAATTGCCAGCAAACTCGCACACGTCATTGCCGGCGGAAACGTCTCGTTTGGCACACACGTCGATGAGCAGTACATGCTCGATATCGAACGGGAAGCGTTCCTGAGTTTGATCGGCGAACTGAAAACACAACAACGGATGCAACATATGCTTGTCAAAGGCAAGCCGCTTCGTAACTGATGACTGGGGGGATTCGAATGAAGGAAGCAGTAATCGTCGCCGGTGCACGAACACCGGTCGGCAAAGCAAAAAAAGGATCATTTAAATCAATGCGTTCTGATGAACTCGCAGGCATCGCCATCAAGGAAACGCTGAAACGCGCGAATTATACGGGAGCGATTGATGATGTCATTCTCGGATGTGCCTTACCGGAAGCGGAGCAGGGGATGAACATTGCCCGTTACGCCTCCGTCCTCGGCGGACTGTCGCACGAAGTACCGGCGATTACGATCAACCGGTACTGCTCGTCCGGTCTCCAGTCGATTGCCGATGCCTCGATGAAAATCATGACGGGTCAAGCAACGGCCGTCATCGCCGGCGGACTCGAATCGATGAGCCAGATCCCGATGCCGGGTCATGTCGTCCGGCCGAATCCGTCAATCGTCGAGACAGAACCGGAATATTATATGAGCATGGGGCACACGGCGGAACAAGTCGCCACGACGTATCACGTCTCCCGCGAAGATCAGGATGCCTTTGCTTTAAAAAGCCATCAAAAAGCAGCCGCTGCGATTGCGTCCGGCAAATTCGTCGACGAAATCGTGCCGGTGACGGTCACGGAACAGTATGTCAACGATGAGTTGAAGATTGAAGAAAAGACCTGGGTCGTTGAACATGACGAAGGTGTCCGCGCTGATTCATCACCGGAAGGACTGGCGAAGCTCCGTCCGGCCTTCCGCCTCGGCGGCAGTGTCACAGCCGGCAACTCGTCGCAGACGTCAGACGGTGCAGCCGCTGTGCTGATCATGGAACGCGAAGAAGCGGAACGCCAGGGTCTGCCGATTCTCGGAAAGTTCAAATCGTTTGCAGTCGGCGGTGTCCGTCCGGAAGTCATGGGAATCGGACCGGTCGTCGCGATTCCGAAGGCACTGGAACTCGCCGGTATTACGCTCGAAGACGTCGGATTGATCGAGTTGAACGAAGCATTTGCTTCCCAGTCGCTCGGTGTCATCCGGGAACTCGGACTGAACGAAGAAATCGTCAACGTCAACGGCGGCGCGATTGCGCTCGGTCATCCGCTCGGATGTACCGGAACGAAACTGACATTAACACTCTTGCATGAAATGAAACGACGGAACATACAATATGGTGTCGTCTCGATGTGTATCGGCGGCGGAATGGGTGCAGCCGGCGTATTCGAACTAGTTGAAGGAGGAACAGGACAATGAGCCAAACGACAAACGAATTAATCAAAGGTGGAAGTTTTGTATTAGACGAGTTGGCACCGGAACGTCTCTTTACACCGGAGGATTTCTCGGAAGAACACAAAATGGTCGGTGACATGACGGCGAAGTTCGTCGAAGACCGTGTTGTCCCGGTTCTTGACCGGATCGAAAAACATGAGTTCGAGCTGTCGGTCGGTTTACTGCGTGAAGCCGGTGAGCTCGGTCTGCTCGGTGCGGATGTACCGGAAGCCTACGGCGGTTATCAGATGGACAAGATTTCGTCGTCGATCATCACGGAGAAATTTGCCCGCGGTCGTTCGTTTGCCCTCAGTTATGGGGCGCACGTCGGAATCGGTTCCTTGCCGATCGTCTTCTTCGGGAACGAAGAACAAAAGCATAAGTACCTGCCGAAACTCTCTTCCGGTGAGTGGATCGCATCTTACGCGTTGACTGAACCGGGCTCAGGCTCGGATGCACTCGGTGCAAAAACGACGGCTGTCCTGAACGAAGCCGGCACGCACTACATCCTGAACGGGGAAAAACAATGGATCACGAATGCCGGTTTCGCCAGTCTGTTTGTCGTCTACGCGAAAATCGACGGTGACAAATTCACGGCTTTCCTCGTCGAAGGTTCGTATCCGGGTGTCTCGACAGGACTCGAAGAACAAAAGATGGGAATTAAAGGATCGTCGACGCGGACGTTGATTCTTGAAGACGCGGAAGTACCGGTTGATAACGTCCTCGGAGAAATCGGCCGTGGTCACGTCATCGCCTTCAATATCCTCAACGTTGGTCGTTACAAACTTGCGGTCGGTGCGGTCGGATCATCGAAACGGGCGATTGATCTCGCGGTTCAGTACTCAAACGAACGTAAACAGTTCAAGACACCAATCAGTTCGTTCCCGTTGATCCAGGAAAAACTGGCAACGATGGCAGCGCAGACGTATGCGATGGAAAGTTCGGTTTACCGGACAGGCGGTCTATTCCAGGACAGCCTCGATCAGTTGTCGGACGAAGAAAGCAAAGACGGCAAGAAAATTGCGGATGCCATCGCGGAATACGCGATTGAATGTTCGATGAATAAAGTCTTTGCGTCCGAGACATTTGATTACGTCATCGATGAAGCGGTCCAGATTCACGGCGGTTACGGCTTCATGGCGGAATACGAAGTCGAGAACATGTACCGTGATTCACGGATTAACCGTATCTTCGAAGGAACAAACGAAATCAACCGTCTGCTCGTACCGGGCACGTTGCTGAAGAAAGCGATGAAAGGCGACTTGCCGCTCCTCGCAGAAGCACAACGTCTGCAACAGGAAGTCATGAGCTTCATGCCAACAGAAGTCGGATCGGAGCCGCTTGACCGCGAACGTCATCTGCTCGCGATGATGAAAAAAATCTTCCTGTTGACGGCCGGAACAGCGGTCCAGAAATATCAGGACAAATTGCAGGGCGAACAGGAAATCCTTGCGAACACAGCGGACATCATGAGTGCGATTTATGCGCTTGAGTCAGCAATCGTCCGGACGGAAAAAGCGATTGCCGCGAAAGGCGTCGAGAAAAACGAATTGAAAATCCGTTATACGGAAGTCTTCGCACAACAAGCATTCGAAGGCGTCGAGCGTGACGCAAAAGAAACGCTTTATGCTGCTGCAAGCGGAGATGAACTCCGGATGCTGCTGTCGGCATTGAAGAAGTTCAGCCGGTACCAACCGATCAATTCGATCGGAACGAAACGCCAGATTGCGAAACGTTTGATCGAATCAAATAAATATACGGTCTAAGTCAGGTTTACTGATTCGCCTTTGCAGGGAAAATCTCTGTAAGGGCGAATTTTTTCTTTGAAGGAGGGAGCAAACATGCGACACGAATTGACAGAACTCCAGTTTGCCATCGACTATTACAAATCACTCGAACGGCTTTCCGGGGAAGAATGGGAATTACCGCTTGCCGTCAATAAATGGACCGTTCAGGAATGTGTCAGTCATCTGTTCCTGTGGGACCGGTATTATCTCGATCATGCCGTCTCGAAGTTACCGGATGAACGATTGACGCTTGTTCAAACCGACTATGATGAGTTCAACCGCCTCGCGGTCGAATATGCCCATCATATCGATGCTCTCGCCTTATTGAAAAAAGCCATCGGTGTACGCCGGGAACTGGTCACGCTCCTCGACCGGCTGACGGACGAACAGTATGAGCGGACGTATGAAGGGACATTTCAGCCGAAAGCGTTTGTCGAATCCTTCATTGCCCATGACCACCACCATCAAGATCAAATTGATGCTGCATTGGCGCGCTTGAAACGAAACTGATGCATCTGCTAATCTGAAGTCAGAGGTGATGAAAAAATGGTAACAATGTACGGTTATCCAAAATGCAGTACGTGTGTCAAAGCAAAAAAAGCACTGGAAACGAACGGGGTCGAAGTCGACTACAAGCATATCGTCGACGAGACACCGAGTGCCGAAACAATTCGGGAACTTCATCAAAAGAGCGGCGAACCGCTGAAGAAGTTTTTTAACACGAGTGGCCAGTCGTACCGGTCGCAAGGAATCAAGGACCGTTTGCCGGAACTTTCCGAACAGGAGCAATACGAATTGCTCGCAAGTGACGGGATGTTGCTGAAGCGTCCGATCGTCACGGACGGGCAAGACGTGACCATCGGCTTCAAAGAAGAACTCTATCAAGGAAAATGGTATTAAGAAGGCTAGTTCATTTGGTATACTGAATGCGTTAGTCCACTATAGATCACAGGGGGAATCGCAAATGAGTCAAGTCAAAGACAATCTACGTTATTCGGAAGAGCATGAATGGGTCGAAGTAACAGGAAACAAGGCACGAATCGGGATTACGGATTTCGCGCAACACGAACTTGGCGATATCGTCTTCGTGGAATTACCGGAAGTCGGCGATACGATTTCTGCCAACGAGCCGTTCGGTTCAGTTGAATCGGTCAAAACGGTATCTGAATTGTACGCACCGATTTCAGGGAAAGTCGTTGCTATCAATGAGTCACTGTCTGATTCCCCGGAACTCGTCAACGAATCACCATTCGAAGGTGCATGGATGGTCGATATCGAGATCGAAGATGATGCCCAAGTAGAAGCGTTGATGGATGCAGCTGCTTACAAATCAATGATCAACGAGTAATACTTACCGAAAAGACGGCAAGGAAACGCAATCGTTTCCTCGTCGTCTTTTTTTCTGTATACTGGCACAAGATAAGACAAAACAGAGGGGGAATGGAACGGATGAAAGAAGTCACAGAAGTCCCGGAAAACGGTTTTTTGTATGTCTATGCACCGATGTGTGGGACGTGTGCCATCGCTAGTCGGATGCTTGCGGTCGTCGAAGCGACAAAAGACGAAGAATGGATCATGCAGGCAAACGGAAACTTCATTCCGGAATTTTTAGAGCAGGCGCAGGTCATGAGTGTGCCGGCATTGTTAAAGATTGAAGAAAATCAAGTCGTATCAAGGCTTTATGCGTTTCAATCGGTTCAAAATGTCTTTGCGTTTTGTGCTGAGTAAGAAGAGGAATCGATCCGAGATTTCTCTTTACGCTAAATTGTCGGAATATTTACAATAATTCATTGACAATGCTAAATTATGAATGGTATATTCATATCAACTTCTAGAAATGCTTTTATAGGAAGTCTGGCAGAGATATGAGTTGGCTGTTGCTTTTCATTCCAGAACCGTTCAAAAAAATCCTCCATTGTTTGGTTGTCTCCCCTTAAGTCGTCCCCCAAAGACGAAGCGGCGCAAGGAAACAATTCGGGATTCGAGCAGGAGATCTGTCATGGGAGTCCAGTTCAACTGATATGTCGAAAAGGCGCCGTCCTCTGATACGACGAACGAAGAAGTTCGTGTCAGAGCTGGGTTTTCCTTCGTGGCATTTCTAACCACATTATTCGTGTTGCCGGTTCTCCGGCAACGCCTTTTTTTTGTTTTCCAAAAAATTTAAAGCAGTCGTCTTGCCATTCGGAAATCTCCCTGCTACAATGCGATTAAGGTAAATTACTTTAATTCATATCCGATTAGTCGGAATTAAAAGAGAGATACGGAGGACGAACAGGCATGACAGTACGTTTTATGGATGTTTTTACAGAGTGGGCGTCAACATACGACGACACGGTAACGGGGCATGATCCGGAGTACAAAGAAGTCTTTCGTCGTTATGAAGAAATATTGGATACAGTCGCAACGAAAGCTGTCTCACCGGTCGTTGAGTTCGGGGCCGGGACCGGCAACCTGACACAGCGGTTGCTTGAGCGACATGATCATGTCCTTGCCGTTGAACCGAGTCCGGAGATGCGGGATATTCTCATCAACAAGATTCCGGAACTTCCGGTGCAGGACGGACACTTCCTGTCGTTTACGGCAGACCATGCGAAAAGTTTTGTTTCGACCTATGCGTTTCATCATCTGACGGATGAGGAAAAGGGAGAAGCCGTTGATTTGATGGCGAAGATTTTGCCGCACGACGGAAAAATCGTCTATGCCGATACGATGTTCGTGTCGGAAGAGGCGCGTTTACAGACAATCGCTGAAGCGAAAGCCCAAGGGTTTAACGGACTCGCCGAAGATTTGGAACGCGAGTTTTATCCACTGATTCCGGTGATGGAACAGATTTTTGCATCACGCGGATTCGATGTTTCATTTACGCAATACAATCACTTCGTCTGGCTCGTAGAAGCCGAGAAAATGGGGGAATAAATCATGACACTCAAAAAAATGAACGTAGAAAGCTTTAACCTGGACCATACGAAAGTCAAAGCACCTTATATCCGCGTTGCCGGTTACAAAGACGGTAAAGTCGACCAAGTCGTCAAATACGACATCCGCTTCACACAACCGAACGTGGAACAAATGCCGATGCGTGCGATGCACACACTCGAGCACTTGCTCGCTGAAAATATCCGTAACTACTCGGATGACGTGATCGATGTGTCGCCGATGGGATGCCAAACAGGTTTCTACATGGCGATGATGAACTTCGATTCGGTCGAAAAAATGAGCGAACTCGTTGAGAAAACATTAAAAGACGTCTTAGCAGCAGAAGAAATTCCAGCGCAAAACGAAGTCCAATGCGGATTCGCAAGCGCCCACGACCTTAAAGGAGCGAAGCACTATGCCGAGAAAATGCTTGCCGGTCGTGATGAATGGGACATCGTCTTCGGATGATCGCGAAATCAGTCCGCGACCTCGTCGGAAATACGCCGCTCTACGAGATTACTTCATTCGATTTGCCTGCTGGTACGCGGATTTTGGCGAAGCTCGAATGGATGAACCCTGGGGGCAGCGTCAAAGACCGCCTGGGCATTCAACTCGTTGATGCCGCGATCGAACAGGGATATGTGACACGAGGCGGAACGATCATCGAACCGACTGCCGGCAACACCGGCATCGGTTTGGCGCTCGCCGCTAAAAAATATGACCTTCAAGTCATCTGTGTCGTTCCGGAAAAGTTCAGCCGGGAGAAACAGACGTTGATGCGGGCACTCGGCGCGACTGTCGTCAACACACCGACTGAGCTCGATATGCAAGGTGCGATCGATAAAGCCAAAGAACTCGGACAAACGATTCCAAACAGTTATGTTCCGCTTCAATTCGAAAACGAAGAAAATCCGGTTACGTATCAGCGGACACTCGGTCCTGAGCTGATGGCGGAGCTGGATCAGATTGATTGGTTTGTTGCCGGATGCGGATCAGGCGGAACGTTTGCCGGAACAGCGGCGTATTTAAAAGAACGTCTCGGGACAAAAGGTGCAATCGTTGAACCGGAAGGCTCAGTCCTCAACGGGGGACCAGCCGGACCGCATAAGACGGAAGGCATCGGGACGGCTAAATGGCCAAGTCTCGTTTCCCGTGACTTAGTTGATGAAATTCATACGATTTCCGATCATGATGCCTTCACGAAAGTCCATGAACTGGCGGCCCGTGAAGGGTTGCTCGTCGGCAGTTCGGCCGGCGCAGCACTCGTTGCAGCACTTGATCTGGCACATCGTTTTCCAGGCAGTACCATCGTCACCGTCTTCGCGGACAGTGCCGAACGGTATTTAAGCCAACAAATCTTTGAAAAGGTGGACGAGACACATGCGTAAAAAGACAGCATTGATTCATGGAGGAACAGGCGTCGATCGAGCAACAGGTGCCGTTACACCCCCGATTTATCAAACAAGCACATACAAACAGGAAAAAATCGGTCAGTTAAAAGAAGGATATGAGTATTCCCGCACAGCGAACCCGACACGGACGAGCATCGAACGTCTGATTGCCGATCTTGAAGGCGGCGCACGCGGTTTTGCATTCGGATCAGGGATGGCGGCGATTCACGCAGTGTTCAACCTGCTCGAATCAGGCGACCACATCGTCATGACAGATGACGTCTACGGCGGAACGTTCCGTTTGATGCAACGCGTCTTACCGAAGTTCAACATCCAAGTGACATTCGTCGACACGACGGATCTCGCAGCGACGGAAGCTGCGGTCCAAGACAACACGAAAATGTTGTATGTTGAAACACCGACGAACCCGTTGTTGAAAGTCACAGATATCGCAGCAGTTGCTGAGATCGCGAAACGCAACAACTTGAAACTCGTCGTCGATAACACATTCGCGACACCTTACTTGCAACAACCACTCGCACTCGGTGCAGATATCGTTCTGCACAGCGCGACAAAATACATCGGCGGTCATTCGGACGTCGTCGCCGGACTTGTCGTCGTCAACAGCGACGAGCTCGGAGAAGATCTTCACTTCATCCAAAACTCGACTGGCGGTATTCTTGGACCGCAGGACAGCTTCCTGCTCGTCCGTGGATTACGGACGCTTGGTATTCGAATGGATGCAATCGAAGAAACATCACACGATCTCGTTCAGTTCTTACAGGAACAGGACGTCGTCTCAAACATCTTCTATCCGGGACTTACATCACATCCGGGTCACGCGACACAACAGAAACAAGCGACCGGCTTCGGCGGGATGATCAGTTTTGATGTCGGTTCAGCAGAAAATGCAGAGAAACTCGTCGAAGCGACACATTTCTTCACATTGGCTGAAAGTCTTGGAGCGGTCGAGAGTTTGATCTCCGTTCCGGCACGGATGACGCATGCGTCGATTCCGGCAGAGCGTCGCGCAGAACTCGGAATTACAGATGGTCTCGTTCGGATCTCAGTAGGTCTTGAGGACGCGGAAGACTTGAAAGAAGATTTGGCACGTGCTTTCAGTCTGCTCCAACCGGTTTCAGAAAAAACTGTTTGACAAGCAAAATAACCCCTGCTAATATTCAGATTATATTAAAAATAACTTAATACCGATAACTCTTATCGAGAGTGGTGGAGGGACTGGCCCGATGAAACCCGGCAACCGCGGAATTTATTCCGAAGTGGTGCTAATTCCAGCAGACATTTGTCTGCAAGATGAGAGCAAATGGTTTTGTGTACTGAAAAAGTGCGCGCGTTTGCTCTAAAACGTGCGCACTTTTTTTATGTTTAGGAGGGACAGTAGTGATTCGCTTACAGGATGTAGGAAAGATTTATCGCTCGAAACGCGGATCGGTTGAAGCCGTCGTCAATGTCGACTTATCAATCGAACGCGGTGAAATTTTTGGAATAATCGGTTATTCAGGTGCAGGGAAATCAACACTGATTCGTTTGCTGAACATGCTTGAGGCACCGACGAGCGGCTCGATTCAAATCGACGGTGTCGAAATGACGACGCTCAAACCAAAAGAATTACGGGGTGTCCGTAAAAATGTCTCGATGGTGTTCCAACACTTTAATCTGCTTTGGTCACGGACAGTCGAAGAAAACATCATGTTCCCGCTTGAGCTCGGCGGTTATCCGAAGGCCCGTCGTAAAGAACGGGTTGCCGAACTGATTCAGCTTGTCGGACTCGACGGACGCGAAGGGGCTTATCCATCGCAACTGTCAGGCGGACAAAAACAACGGGTCGGGATTGCCCGGGCACTGGCATCAAATCCGGACGTCTTACTCTGTGACGAAGCGACAAGTGCACTGGATCCGAAGACGACGGACTCGATCTTAGAGTTGCTCGTCGACATCAACAAAAAATTGAAACTGACCATCGTCTTGATCACACACGAGATGCATGTCATTCAAAAAATCTGTCACCGGGTAGCCGTCATGGAAGCCGGGAAAATCGTCGAACAGGGACCGGTTGCTGAAGTATTCCGTCACCCGAAACAGGCGATGACAAAAGAGTTCGTCAAACAATTGACGTCACCGTCTGAAAACGAATTGACGTTTGCGAAATTACGCGAGCGGTATCCGACCGGGAAAATCGTCCAGCTGACGTTCGTCGGTTCGACGGCGGAAAGTCCGATCCTTGCCGAAGTCATGAAAGATTCGAACTTATTATTCAATATCATCGGCGGAAACGTCGGACAGACGCAGGACGGAGCACTCGGAACGCTGTTCATTCAGTTGCTCGGTTCGGAAGAGGAAGCACAAATGGTCATCGCCAAACTTCAAGCGAGTGACGTTGAAGTGGAGGTGGATCACCGATGAGTACATTTTTTGCAGATGTGGATTGGGATATGGTCTGGGAAGCAACCGGCAGCACCGTTTATATGACGGCCGTTGCAGGACTCGCAACGTTTGTCCTTGGACTGGCGATCGGTCTGTTGTTATATGCGACAAACGAAGAATTGCTGTTTAAGAATCGTGCGCTGTATTCCGTGCTCAGCTTTTTAGTCAATATTTTCCGGTCAATTCCGTTCATCATTCTATTGATCTTATTGATCCCGATTACGAAAATCATCGTCGGTTCCTTCTTAGGACCAACGGCTGCGTTACCCGCGTTAATTCTCGGGGCAGCACCGTTTTACGGTCGGATGGTCGAACTGGCACTTCGTGAAGTCGATAAGGGTGTCATCGAAGCAGCTGAATCAATGGGAGCAACGAAGTTCCAAATCATCTATAAAGTCCTGATTCCGGAAGCTTTACCGGCAATCGTCTCAGGAATCACCGTTACGCTTGTCGCACTCGTCGGTTACACGGCAATGGCCGGGTTAGCCGGTGGTGGTGGACTGGGAGATATGGCCTTCATCGAAGGATTCCAGCGTTCACAAAATAACATCACGGTCATCGCGACACTGTTGATTCTTGTCATCGTCTTCATCATTCAAATTATCGGTGACCTGCTTGTCAAAGCCATCGATAAACGGTAACACCTATCTTATTTAACCTTGGGAGGAATCATTCATGAAACTTTGGAAAAAATTCGTCGGCACAGCAGCCGTATCGGTCTTAGCAGTCAGCCTTGCAGCATGTGGAGAAGAATCTTCATCAGGCAGCGGCGATTCCAAAACACTCGTCATCGGAGCGTCAAACGTTCCCCATGCTGAAATTCTCGAGCACGTTCAAAAAGAATATGAAGCAAAAGGCTATAAACTCGAAATCAAAAAGTTCCAGGATTACGTTCTGCCGAACAAAGCACTTGCTGAAAAAGAAATCGATGCGAACTATTTCCAACACGTGCCGTACCTGGAGCAACAGGAAAAAGAAAACAAAGACTATAAATTCGCGAGTGCCGGCGGCGTTCACGTCGAACCGCTCGGTGTCTACTCTAAAAAATACAAGTCTTTGGATGAACTGCCAAAAGGTGCAACGATCTTAACGAGTTCAAACGTCGCTGAACGCGGACGTGTCTTGACGTTCCTTCAAAACGAAGGACTGATCAAGTTGAAAGACGGTAAAACAACCGATGCACAGCTCAAAGACATCGCGGAAAATCCGAAAAATATCAAGTTCAAAACAAACATCGAAGCGTCACTCTTACCGCAAGCTTACAAAAACAACGAAGGCGACGCGGTCCTCATCAACACGAACTATGCGATTGACAACGGGTTGAACCCGTTGAAAGATACGATTGCACTGGAAGATGAGTCTTCACCGTACGTCAACATCATCGTCACACGTGACGGCGATGAAAAAGACAAACGCGTTACGACATTGCTCGATATTCTCCACGAGAAAAAGAACCAGGACTGGATCACAAAAGAATACAAAGGTGCGGTCGTACCGGTCAGCAAATAAGTTGCTTCCTTCAATGCATTCTTCCTATATAATGGAAGGATGCATTGTTTTTTGTGCGAAAGGGGGATTTCCATGCAACGTTTGAAACAGCTTCATCCATTGACGGTCGGCGTCCTGCTTGGAACGTTTTTTGCAAGACTTGGGACGTTCATCACGATGCCGTTTTTTGCTATCTATCTGTCGGTTGTCCTGAAATTCAGTCCGGTTGATGTCGGCTGGATTCTCAGTATCTCGGCCATCGCGAGTCTCGTCATGAGTTTTATCGGCGGAACGTTATCCGACCGCTACGGCCGACGGACGATGATGCTGAGCGGAACGTTTGGTTTCGTGTTAGTCTTCATCGCCTTGGCGCAAGTCGAAACCTTTTGGGCATTTTTCATTTTAAGTGCTTTGAACGGCGTTTTTCGTTCGATTTTTGAACCGTCCGCCCGGGCGTTGATCAGTGATACGACGGAGGAAGAGAACCGGTTATTCGTCTTTAACATCCGTTACACCTGCATCAATATCGCAGCTGCGATCGGACCGGGGATTGCCTTGTTGCTCAGTGCGGGCAATACAGCGATTACCTTCTATATTACGGCGTTCGTCTACCTCGGCTACGGCGTCGCGATTTTCATCCTGTTTAAGCGGCATCCGATCACGGAAAGTCACGGCGGGAAAAAGGTTTCATTTGGAGCGACGGTCCGGTTGCTGAAAACCGATGTCGCCTTTACGTTTGCACTCGCCGGAATCATCTTCGGTGTCTTCGGATACAGTCAGTTCAACTCGACATTGCCGCAGTTTTTGACGACGACGACGTTACTATCCGGGGGAACAAGTTTGTTTGCTCTCTTGATTACGATTAATGCGATCACCGTCCTCGTCGTCCAGTATCCGATCATGAAGTTCGGTGTCAAGACGTCACCGCTCGTCTCAATCACGGTCGGTATTGCGACCGTTGCCGTCGGATTATTCGTCATGGGTACCGCCGGAACGGTCTGGCTGATGATCGGTGCGATGTTCATCTTCACATGCGGGGAAGTGATGATGTTTACGATGACGGACATTTTAACGGACAGCTTTGCGACACCGGAGTTACGGGGAAGTTATTTCGGGGCGATGGGCTTGACATCGATTGGTCAATCGGTCGGACCGGTCATCGGCGGACAATTGTTACTTTATTTTGGACCGGAACGTCCGCTGCCGATTTTCGGTATGTTAGCCCTCTTGACAGTTCTCGGAATACCACTGCTCTTACTGTCACAGCGGGTTCATCGACAAACGAAACCGGAAGAAGAGAAGGAAGTCGTCTCACTTTAAAGTCATTCTCACTAAAAGGCTCGGTTTTGAGAAAAAACCATGAGCGATGACGCTTGAATAATGTGGTATGATTCATTAAGATTAGAATGATACTAAATTAGTAACTCTCGTGAACTGAATCGTCAGACACGAAATGAATAGATGGAGGGATTCTACATGAAGGCTTCACACTTAAAGATTGAAGATTTACACGTTGCAATCGACGGCAAAGAAATCTTGAAAGGCGTCAACTTAGAAATCAAAGGCGGCGAAATCCACGCGGTCATGGGACCAAACGGGACTGGTAAATCAACACTCGCATCTGCATTGATGGGTCACCCGACGTATGAAGTGACATCAGGATCAGTCACACTCGACGGCGAAGACGTCCTCGAAATGGAAGTCAACGAACGTGCGCAAGCAGGTATGTTCCTTGCAATGCAATACCCAAGCGAAATCAGTGGTGTGACGAACTCAGACTTCCTGCGTTCAGCCATCAACTCACGCCGCGAAGAAGGCGATGAAATCTCACTCATGAAATTCATCCGTCAACTCGACGCGCAAATGGGTCTTCTCGAAATGCCAGGCGAAATGGCACACCGTTACCTCAACGAAGGTTTCTCGGGCGGAGAGAAGAAACGGAATGAAATTCTCCAAATGACGATGCTGAAACCAGCTATCGCAATCCTTGACGAAATCGATTCAGGTCTTGATATCGATGCGCTTAAAGTTGTCGCAAAAGGTGTGAACGAAATGCGTTCACCTGAATTCGGCTGCTTGATCATCACGCACTATCAACGTCTCTTGAACTATATCGAGCCTGACTTCATCCACATCATGATGGGCGGAAAAATCGTCATGTCTGGTGGTAAAGAACTTGCTCACCGTCTCGAAGCAGAAGGTTATGACTGGGTTAAAAAAGAACTCGGCATCGAAGAAGTCGAAATCGAAACAAAAGCGTAAGACGAGGGAGGAAGCATGATGACTGTAGAACTGAATCTTGCCGTAAATCGCGAGGCAGTGGCAGAACGTGCGACTCGCTTAGGGGAACCGGCTTGGATGATTACCAAGCGTCAAGATGCACTTGATCTTGCCCCGACGCTCGCATTGCCAAAAGTAGAAAAAATTAAAATCGGTGGCTGGAACTTCACAGAAGGTACAGCAGATCTCGAAACGGTAACTGGTTTGACACCGGATATCGAATCGTTGATCGGTGAAAACCGTGACCATATGCTGATCACGCGTAACGGACAACTCGTCCACGCGCAAAACAGCGAAGCGACGAACGGCGTCATCTTTACGACGCTTGAAGACGCAATGAAGCATCATCCGGAGCTCGTCGAGAAATACTTCATGACAGAAGGCGTCAACGTCAACGAAGATCGTCTCGCAGCACTCAACGCAGCACTCATGAACGGAGGTACATTCCTATACGTACCAAAAGGCTTGAAGTTGACTGTTCCGATGCAGGCGATTTATACGCTGGAACAAACAGGCGGTGCGTTGTACCACCACGCGATCATCATCGCAGATGCTGACAGTGAACTGACGTATATCGAAAACTTCGTCTCTTACGGCGAAGAAGCACATAACGTCAACGTCGTGACAGAAGTTTTCGTCGAAGACAATGCGAAAGTTCTTTTCGGAGGCGTTGATACGCTTGCGAAAGGTGCTGTGACGTATATGAACCGTCGCGGTGTCGTCAAACAAGGCGCGAAGCTCGAATGGGCACTTGGTCACATGAATGACGGACATACGATCACGGAAACGAAAACACACCTGGTCGGTAATGATTCGTTCTCGGACACGAAAGCCGTAACGGTTGGTCGTGGCGATCAAAAACAAAACTTCAACGTCCGGACAGACCATTTTGGTAAAGGTTCGGAAGGTTTCATCTTGATTCACGGTGTTCAGAAAGATTCAGCGACATCGATCTTTAACGGAACATCAATGATTCACCATGGCGCTTCAAAATCAAACGGTGTTCAAACGGAACGTGTTCTCATGTTGTCTGAAAAGGCACGGGGAGACGCAAACCCGATCCTCTTGATTGACGAAGATGATGTCATGGCAGGACACGCGGCATCTGTCGGTCGTGTCGATGAACTTCAACTCTACTACTTGATGAGCCGTGGTCTTTCACGCAAAGAAGCAGAACGCCTCGTCGTTCACGGTTTCTTACAACCGGTTGTTTCGGAACTCGCGATTGACTCTGTTAAAGAACGCCTCGTGCAAGTGATCGAAGGGAAAGTAAACTAATATGGGAATCGATGCATCCATCCGCAATCAGTTTCCGATTCTTGACCAACAGGTTAATGACCGGAAACTCGTCTATTTAGATAGTGCGGCTTCGTCACAAAAGCCGCTCGTCGTCATTGAGGCGATTGAGAACTACTACAAGACGGTTCATTCGAATGTGCACCGTGGCGTCCATACGCTCGGAACACGAGCGACGGATGCGTACGAAGGTGCGCGTGAGAACGTACGTCGTTTCATCAAGGCGCAACACCATGAAGAGATTATCTTTACCCGCGGCACGACGACAGCGATCAATATCGTCGCCTCAAGTTACGGCATGGAGCATGTGGAAGAAGGGGACGAGATTGTCGTCACGTACCTCGAACACCATGCGAATCTCATTCCGTGGCAACAGGTCGCAAAAAAGAAAAAAGCGAAACTGAAATATGTGGATTTGACGGCAGACGGTCGTGTAACGATTGAAGCGGTCAAAGAACAAATTTCGGATCGGACGAAGATTGTGGCAATGGCCCACGTTTCGAACGTCCTTGGAACTATCAATCCGATTAAAGAAGTCACGCAACTTGCCCATGCTGCCGGTGCCGTCATGGTCGTCGATGCAGCGCAAAGCGCGCCGCATCAGCAGATTGACGTTACGGATCTCGATTGTGATTTCCTCGCGTTTTCCGCCCACAAGATGTGCGGACCGACCGGCATCGGTGTCCTGTACGGTAAAAAAGCATTGCTCAATGCGATGGAGCCGGTTGAATTCGGCGGTGAGATGATTGATTACGTCGGACTTGAAGAGTCGACGTTCAAACCTTCTCCGTACCGGTTCGAAGCAGGAACACCGATCATTGCAGGTGCAGTCGGCTTATCGGCAGCGATTGATTTCTTGGAACAAGTCGGACTCAGTAACATCGAAGCCCACGAACGTGAGCTCGCTCAGTATGCGATGGCACAAATGCGTGACATCGAAGGACTGACGATTTACGGTCCGGAAGAACGTGTTGGTCTTGTCACCTTTAATCTCGGTGATGTCCACGCGCATGATGTCGCGACGGTTCTCGATATGCAAGGAATCGCAGTCCGTGCCGGTCACCACTGCGCGCAACCGCTGATGCGCTGGCTTGGAGCCAGTTCTACGGCACGAGCCAGCTTCTACCTGTATAATACAAAGGAAGAAGTAGACGCATTAGTGACAGGACTTCGCCAAACGAAGGAGTATTTCAGTCATGGATTTTAACAATCTCGATCACTTGTACCGTCAAGTGATCATGGACCACTATAAAACGCCCCGCAATCGTGGTGCGATTGACGGTGGTGTGACAATCGATATGAACAATCCGACATGTGGCGACACAATCCGTCTGCAACTCGCCATCGAAGACGATATCGTCAAAGATGCGAAGTTCGATGGTGAAGGATGTTCCATCAGTATGGCGTCTGCGTCGATGATGACACAGGCCGTCAAAGGAAAAACAGTCGAAGAAGCATTACAACTCGCCAACGTCTTTTCCGAGATGGTTCAAGGAAAAGACTACGACGATGAGAAATTTGATCTCGGGGATGCCGAAGCACTGTCTGGTGTGACAAAATTCCCGGCGCGAATCAAGTGTGCGACACTTGCCTGGAAGGCGCTCGAACGTGGCGTCGAAGAAGGGAAGTAACTTCGGTCAGTAAGTAAGAGGAGGAAACGAACATGGCTAAGAACATGCCTGAAATTGGCGATTATAAATATGGTTTCCACGATCGCGATATCTCGATCTTCCGTTCTGGACGCGGCTTGACGACTGAAGTCGTCGAGACGATTTCTAAAATGAAGGAAGAACCGCAATGGATGCTTGATTTCCGTCTGAAATCACTTAAGATTTTCAACGAACAATCAATGCCGGCATGGGGCGGCGATTTATCAGATCTTCGTTTTGATGACATCACGTACTACGTCAAGCCGTCAGAACGTGCTGAAAAATCTTGGGATGAAGTACCGGAAGAAATCAAACGCACGTTTGATAAACTCGGAATCCCAGAAGCTGAGCAAAAATACCTTGCAGGTGTTTCGGCACAGTACGAATCAGAAGTCGTTTATCATAACATGAAGAGTGAACTGGAAGATCAAGGGATCGTCTTCAAAGATACAGATACAGCACTGAAAGAAAACGAAGATTTATTCCGTGAGTACTTCGGTAAATTGATCCCGCCGACTGACAACAAATTCGCTGCCCTCAATACAGCGGTTTGGTCAGGTGGATCGTTCATCTATGTACCAAAAGGCGTCAAGATGGATACGCCGCTTCAAGCCTATTTCCGGATCAACTCGGAAAACATGGGTCAATTCGAGCGGACGTTGATCATCGTTGACGAAGAAGCATCGGTGCATTACGTCGAAGGATGTACGGCACCGGTCTACACAACGAACTCGCTTCACTCGGCGGTCGTTGAGATCTTCATCAACAAAAACGCGTACTGCCGTTACACGACGATCCAAAACTGGGCAAACAACGTCTACAACCTCGTTACGAAACGTGCGATCTGTGAAGCCGGCGCAACGATGGAATGGGTTGATGGTAACATCGGTTCGAAATTGACGATGAAATACCCGGCCGTCATCTTAAAAGGTGAAGGCTCACGCGGTATGACATTATCAATCGCCATCGCTGGTAAAGGACAACACCAGGACGCAGGCGCGAAAATGATTCACCTCGCACCAAATACGTCGTCAACGATTGTTTCGAAATCGATTTCGAAACACGGTGGTAAAGTAACGTACCGTGGGATTGTCCACTTTGGTCGTAAAGCAACCGGCGCACGTTCGAACATCGAATGTGACACGTTGATCATGGACAACCAGTCGACATCAGATACGATTCCTTACAATGAAATTCTCAACGATAACATTTCGCTTGAGCACGAAGCGAAAGTATCGAAGGTCTCAGAAGAGCAATTGTTCTACCTAATGAGCCGCGGGATTTCACAAGAAGAAGCAACTGAAATGATCGTCATGGGCTTCATCGAGCCGTTCACAAAAGAATTGCCGATGGAATATGCGGTCGAAATGAACCGTCTCATCAAGTTTGAGATGGAAGGTTCAATCGGATAATGTTTCAACTCTCTCATCTTTGGATGAGAGAGTTTTTTGTATACAGGTAAAAGCGGGTAAAGGATTGAAAAAGGAGGGAGTCATCATGCGTGATATCGTCTATTCCTTTCAAGTCTCGCTCGACGGCTACATCGAGGATGCGTCGGGCAGCATCGCCTTTGCGTCACCGGATGCTGAGTTGCATCAGTATTTTAATGACTACGAGACGGAATTCGATACCCATATCTATGGACGTCGTTTGTACGAGATGATGCAGTACTGGGAGACAGCCGATCAAACGGACACGGATCCGATCATCGTCGAGTATGCCAAAACATGGCAGGCCCTTGAAAAAGTCGTCTTCTCGCAAACGTTGACGGCCGTCGAGGGCAATGCCCGTCTTGCGACCCGGACGCTTGCCGAGGAACTCGCGGCATTAAAGCAGACATCAGGTAAACAGATTGCGATCGGCGGGGCGACCCTTGCCGCGGAAGCCATCCGGTTGGATTTGGTGGACTGTTATCATATCGTCATCTATCCCGTCTTACTCGGCGGAGGGAAACGGATATTTCCACTGTTTGAGCAATCGTTGTCGTTACAGCTCGTAGATCAACTGACCTTTGCTTCCGGTTGCATCGCCTTGACATATGAACGGATGCGAACCGACTCTTTATAATCATTAATGAATCCATGAAACAAGCAGTCTTTTTCTCCTTATTTTTGAAGGAGTAGGAAGGAATTGCTTGTTTTTTATATAAAGAACTCGCGTGTTTTCCGAGAAGAGTCTTGAAGAAGAAATTCCCGATTCCGCTATGCTATGATAAAAAATATGCAGCACACACAGATGAGGAGGGGGAAGGATGATTTATGTCGGCGTGACCGGTTGGGGCGACCATGACAGCCTCTACCCGACACCACAGGACCGGAAAGAGAAGCTCGCTGCCTACGCGGGCCATTTTCCGGCAGTCGAGGTCGATTCAACGTACTATGCGATTCAACCGGAACGCAACTACCAAAAATGGGTCGCGGAAACACCGGATGCCTTCCGGTTCATCGTCAAGGTCCACCGGGCGATGAGCGGTCATGACCGGGAAAACAAGGATCCGCTTGGTCCCATCTTTGAACAGTATCTCGCCTCGATCGAACCGATGCGGCAAAGTGGCAAGATTGCCGCGATTCTCGTCCAACTGCCGCCCTGGTTCAACGTCAGCAAAGTACACCTTGAATATCTTAAGACGATCCGGAAGTCGCTTGCCGGCCTCCCTGTCGCAATCGAGTTTCGGAATCCGTCCTGGTATTCGGAAGCCTATCAGGAACGAACGCTCCGGTTCTTAGCCGAGCATCAGTTCATTCATACGATTTGTGATGAGCCGCAGACGGAAGACGGATCGGTGCCGTTCGTCCCGGTCGTCACACAGGAGACGGCATTTGTGCGTCTGCATGGCCGGAACGTCGCCGGTTGGCTGAAGAAGCCCGGACAAAGCAGCGAGGACTGGCGGAAGGTCCGGTGTCTATACCGTTATTCAGAAGAAGAATTACAAGAGTTGGCTTTACATATCCGTTCACTTGCCGAACAGGCAAAAGACGTGTATGTTTTCTTTAATAACAACTCGGCAGGGGATGCCGTACCGAATGCGAAACGTCTCATCGAGATTTTAGGTCTCGATTATGAATCGCTCGCACCCCGGCAAATTTCACTGTTTTAATACCTGGAGGAGGCTTAAGCGTGAAGTTACACGTCATTCATTATAACGATCTGCATTCACACTTTGATATGTGGCCTCGCTATATGTCGTTTATGAAAGAACACCGGACATATGACTCCCTTGTCTTTGACTTGGGAGACCATGCCGACCGGGTTGCACCAGCAACGGAAGCGACGCAAGGTAAAATCAATACGCATCTATTAAATGAACTGTCCCCGACGGCTGTCACGATCGGAAACAATGAGGGCATTACGTTTCCGCATGACTGGTTGGCGGAACTATACAGCGATGCGACGTTCCCGGTGCTTGTCTCGAACTTGTCGGCTCCATTCGCCAAAGCCGGTATGATTCAGGAATTACCGACGGGGAAAGTCGGTATTTTTGGACTGACGGCGCCGTATTATGAATTATATGATTTACTCGGTTGGTCGATTGAAAATCCGTTCGAAGCAGCGGCCCGCGAAATCGAAGCGTTGCGGGATCAGGTCGATGTGCTGATTTGTCTGAGTCATCTTGGTTTTTATCAGGATGAAGACTTGGCGGAACGTTTCCCGGAACTGGACTTGATCATCGGATCGCATACGCATCACGTTCTCGATGACGGCGTCGTCCGGAACGGTGTACTGATTGCCCAGGCAGGAAAACACGGACAGTATGCGGGCGAGATTTATCTGAATACGGATACAGGCGAAAAAGAAGCGGTTCTCCATCCGCTTGAGTCCTATTCGGCGGACGAAGCAACAGCTGTCTTGCTCGATAAGGAGCAGTATCTGGCAGAACGTCAGATGAAACAACCGATTGGCCGGACATCAGGTCTAGCGAATGACTGGTTTAATCCATCGCCGTTCACGCAACTGCTCGCTGACACGATGCGCGATTGGTGTCAGGCAGACCTCGCTTGTGTGCCGGCCGGCATGCTCCTCGGTTCCTTGTCCCCGGGACCGGTCTCGTCTTACGATTTACACCGGCTTTGTCCTCATCCGATCAATCCGTGTAAGGTGACGATGACCGGAAGCGAATTAAAACAATTCATCGCCGAAGTCGATACCGACCGCTTTGAACAGCTAAAAGTCCGCGGACTCGGTTTCCGGGGGAAACTGATGGGCAAGATGCATTATGCCGGAAACCGTCAACATCTCGATGATGCAAAACATTACACCGTGGTCCTTCCGGATATGTTTACATTTGGTCCTTTATTTCCGGATATCAAAGAAATGCCGAAAGAATATTTCATGCCGGAATTGTTACGAGATCTGCTCTTTGATCGCCTATCGGAGAAGTCAGAATTTGGTGAATTACCCATCCGCAAACACTGAATATTTGTTATACTGTAACAGAAATCAGGTCAGTTTTTTACGGATAAAGGGGGAAACCGATTCATGGGACGCGGAGAAATACAACGTAAACCAGAATGGCTGAAGATCAAGCTGAACACGAACGAGACTTACACAGAACTCAAAAGTATGATGCGTGAAAAAAAGCTTCACACGGTATGTGAGGAAGCCAAATGTCCAAACATTCACGAGTGTTGGGCGGTGCGCCGGACGGCGACATTCATGATTCTTGGAAGCATCTGTACACGGGCATGCCGTTTTTGTGCCGTGACGACAGGACGTCCAAATGAACTTGACTTAGAAGAACCGAAACGCGTAGCGGAATCCGTTCGTCTGATGAATCTGAAGCATGCCGTCATCACAGCGGTTGCACGTGATGACTTAAATGATTTCGGGGCAGGGGTATATGCAGAGACGGTACGGGAAGTCCGTCGCATGAACCCGGAAACATCGATTGAAGTCTTACCGTCCGACATGGGTGGGAACTTCGAGGCGTTACAGACGCTGATCAAAGCCAAGCCGGACATCATGAACCATAACATCGAGACCGTTCGCCGTCTGACACCAACCGTCCGGGCGAAAGCGACATACGACCGGACACTCGAATTCCTGCGCCGTTCAAAAGAACTGGCTCCTGAAATTCCGACGAAATCAAGTCTGATGTTAGGTCTTGGGGAGACATGGGAAGAAATTCTCCAGACGATGGACGATTTGCGTGCCAATGACGTCGACATCATGACGATCGGGCAATACCTGCAACCAACGAAAAAACACTTGGATGTCATCAAGTACTACACACCACAAGAGTTTGCCGAACTCAAGCAGATTGCGCTCGGAAAAGGCTTTTCACATTGCGAAGCCGGTCCGCTCGTCCGTTCGTCATATCATGCCGACGAACAGGTCAACGCTGCGAAAAAAAATAAGGCTGCTTTACCGATTGATTGATACCGACAGACCGTCCACGCCACGTGCGAGGACGGTTTTCTGCTGTCTGACGATTCGTTTTCAAGTATGATTATGGTAAGATAAAAGAAGCAGGGGGTGGAAAAATGATACAAGTCAATCGTGAAAGATATGAAATCGTGGAAGAAAAACGAGAAGGATTCAACGAAGAAGCGTTCATCGGACGTTTCAGTGATGTTCTCGAGAAATATGATTATATCGTCGGAGACTGGGGGCACGGACAGTTGCGGCTCCGCGGTTTTTATGAGGACAATCACGAAAAAGCAACCTTCGATACAAAAATCTCCCACGTGGCGGATTATTTGTACGAGTATTGCAATTTCGGCTGTGCCTATTTTATCGTCAAACGGATGGAATTCGTAGAAGGAGAAGAAGCACCACCTCGCTTCGACGGATCTTCGGCGAATACGTTAAAACTGAAACGGAAGTTTTCAGCAGCGAAAGAAGAGACGAAAGAAGAACAGTAATCAAAATGACATCTGAAAAGACGTTTCTGATTGGGTGATTTCGGCTAATAACATAGTATCACGCACCTATAGGGGGAACTATCCATGAGAATCGTCGGGATTTACAAGTCTGTACCAGAAGTTGTCAGTGCTGTTCATGATTTACGTGTCGCAGGTGTTGTATCAACAGATTTGAAAGTCGTTGCTCATGATCGATATGATCTGGAACAGATCGAGGAATTGGCCGATTTGAACAATCATCAAACATCAACACGTCTGTCGCAGGAAGAACATATGAATCTGTGGCAGGAGATCAAAGGGATCTTTA
Source organism: Exiguobacterium artemiae (assembly GCF_033342815.1). Taxonomy (GTDB): domain Bacteria; phylum Bacillota; class Bacilli; order Exiguobacteriales; family Exiguobacteriaceae; genus Exiguobacterium_A; species Exiguobacterium_A artemiae_A. The sequence continues at coordinate 332,656 of NZ_JAWPEN010000001.1, read as the reverse complement.
AAAAAGACAGCAACGGATCTTCTTCACACAGCGATGTCCTCGAAGCGAGTGGATTAACGAAAGATGATGTCAACCGTGCCAACAAAGCAGCGGAAGAGGGACAATTCGTCTTACTCGTCGGCGATGAAGCGGATCAACATTCGGAACGTAAAGCCCATGATGAATCCGACAATACGAATGTCTTTAGCGGTCCAAACACACTCAACGAGCGTAACGACCGGTTACTGTAACAGTAAAACAGCCAACTCCCTTCGGGAATTGGCTGTTTTTTTTGCTTACAATCCGATATAGTCGCGTAAGTATCCTTCAAGTTCATCCGCCGCTTCATCCTCAAGATTAAAGGCATGAGCGATATAGCCGGGTTCATCAAAGTCATCCGGACCGATGATGGCAAACCGGTTGGATAAGAGATTCAACACTAGAATCTTTCCAAAAAAATGTTCGGAATGAGTGATTGCTAAATCAAACCGGCTCGTCTCACCAATCCAGCAAACGAATCGGGTTTTTGTCTGTTCGACGTCATCATATAAAAAATCGCGTTCTTGCATCATCTGTCAGTTCCCTCATTTCCTTCATCTCTGCTTAGATTAAAGGGTTTGGGGAACCTTTTGCAAGTACGGTTTACGTGACAGGCTGTGTTCAGCGATGACTTTCCGGATCGTCCGTGTTTTAGAACGCATGACGAGCGATGTCGTCTCGACGATATCATCCGTCAGGAAACGGACGCCGTCGAGCATCTCACCTGTCGTCACGCCGGTTGCTGCGAAGATGCAGTCGTCACTTTTAATCAAGTCATCGAGTGTCAACAATTGCAGCGGATCCGCAAGCCCCATCCGGATGACGCGTGCTGTTTCTTCCTCGTTCATTGGGTGCAGACGGGCCTGCATGTCGCCGCCCATTGCTTTGACGGCAGCTGCCGTAATGACGCCTTCCGGTGCTCCACCTGTTCCAATGAAGATATCGATGCCCGTTGATGGGGAGAGCGGGGCGATTCCGGCTGATACATCGCCGTCTTCAAACAGACGGACACGTGCGCCGACACGCATTGCCGCTTCCCGGAAGTGATCATGGCGCGGACGGTCCTGCATGATGACCGTGACGTCTTCAATCCGTTTCTGATTCAGTTCCGCTGCTTTTTGAATGATGACTTCAAGCGGATCGTCCAGTGAGACATGTCCTTTTAAGTTTGGTCCGACTGTCAGTTTATCCATATACATATCCGGTGCGTGCAACAATGCTCCCTGGTCAGCAACCGCGATGACGACCATAGCATTGCCAAGACCTTTTGCCACGATGTTCGTTCCTTCGAGCGGATCGACGGCGATATCGACGATAGGACCGCTTGTCGTACCGACTTTTTCGCCGATGAATAACATCGGTGCTTCGTCGAGTTCGCCTTCACCGATGACGACCGTTCCCGCCATGTTGACGGTGTTCAAGACTTCGCGCATGGCTGTTGTTGCCGCATCATCGGCTTCATTTTTCTTCCCCCGGCCAATCCATTTGGCGGATGCCAGTGCAGCTGCTTCTGTTGCTCGGACGATTTCTAGTGCTAATTCGCGTTCCATCTATGAATAACCTCCAAGTCACCTAATGTGACATACTATTTTCGTAAAAATCTAAATTGAGGATAACACATTGCGCAATGTGATGCAAACAGCCTTTCTGCTTTTCATGTTTCGCCGATAGAGCTAAAATGAAGGGTGTGAGGGGGAATGGAAGATGTATTTTGTGAATCGTGAAAAGATTGAACAAACCGTGGTTTGTTTGGAAACGGCATTACGTCAAAGTAAAGAGTTAACGGGGGACGCTTTGACGGTTTCATTGGCGTGGGAACGGATTGGATTTTTGGTAATTGAAAGCATCATCGACATCGGAAACAGTATGATTGATGGTTTCATCATGCGCGATCCGGGAAGTTATGAAGATATCGTCATGATTTTAGAAGATGAGCGGGTCGTCGACGCGTCACTTGCGACGAGCTTAAAGCGGATCGTGGCACTCCGGACACAAATCGTCCGTGAATTTACGACATCAAGTACAGCGGAAATCCGCAACGTTCTGTTTGAGGAAGAAACACAATTACGTCGTTTTCCGGACGCGGTCCGACATTATTTAGAGACAGAACTCGGACCCGTCTCGGCATTTTTACCAAATGAGGAGTGAGTCAGCATGAAAGCAAAAGGCTATTTATTTGATTTAGACGGTACGATGTATAACGGGACAGAACCCGTCAAAGAAGCGGTTGATTTCGTCAACCGGTTGCAGGAAGAAGGCGTACCGTATCTGTTCGTCACGAATAATGCTTCAATGACAGCAGAAGCCGTCGCTGAGAAATTACGCGGCATGGGTGTTCACTCGAACGCAGAACATGTCTTAACCAGTGCGATGGCGACAGGTCGCTACATCGCAGAACTCGATCCGGGTGCAAAAGTCTATGCCATCGGAGAAGGCGGATTGATTGATGCGCTCGAAGGTCAGGGACTGCAGGTCATTGCAGATGAGCATGCCGATTATGTCGTCATCGGTCTTGACCGTCAGATTACGTATGAAAAGTTAGCAATCGGAGCTCTCGCGATTCGGGCCGGCGCCCGTTTTATCTCGACGAACGGAGATATTGCGATTCCGACAGAACGCGGCTTCTTGCCGGGGAACGGGGCATTGACATCCGTGTTACGCGTGACGACGGAAAAAGAACCGTTTTATATCGGGAAACCGGAACCGGTTATGGTCAATATTGCGGCTGAGATGATTGGTCTTGCGAAAGAAGATCTCATCATGGTCGGGGATAATTACCATACCGACATTTTATTCGGGATCAACGGCGGTATCCGGACGATGCATGTCAATTCCGGCGTTCATACACCGGTCTTCATTCAAGGACAGGATGCCCAACCGACCTACATGGTCGATACGTTGGCAGAATGGATTCTGTAAACAAAAAAATCCCCATTGACGGATGTCAGTGGGGATTTTACTTCATTAGAAAACTTGTTCGACTTCAACGACGCCGGCTACTTCTTCAAGCAGGGCACGTTCGATACCAGCTTTCAGTGTGATTGTTGAACTTGGGCAGCTGCCGCAAGCTCCCATCAAACGGAGTTTGACGATACCATCTTCTACATCTACGAGTTCAACGTCTCCTCCGTCACGAAGAAGGAACGGACGCAATTTTTCGAGTACTTCGTTTACTTGATCAAACATTTCCATGCGTAAACACATCCTTTCTTATAGAATCATTGTAACAGGGTTGAAAAATGTTCTCAATCTGGAAAACTTGTATACTAAAAAAGAAGTGTAACAAATAGGGGGGACAACAGATGGAAATCAAGGTATATGGGGCGGCACAGACGTGTCCGAGTTGTGTTGGGGCACCAAGTTCAGAGGAGACATACAGTTGGCTGCAGGCCGTTCTCGGACGGAAGTACGAGACGGCATTGACGTTTAAATACGTTGATTTCGAAGCAGCACCGATCGAAGACGAATGGATTACGGCTCTTCAGGACGATGTTTATTTTTATCCGCTTGTTCTGCTTGACGGTGAGATGGTCGATGAAGGGTACGTCCAATTGAAAAAAATCACGCAGGCAATTGACAGAAGACTTGAAAAAACGGCCCCGGAATGACCGGCGCCGTTTTTCTTATTTAATCTTTTTATGTTTCCAGAGCACACCGGACTTCAGAAGACGTGGAACTTTCCCCGTCAACGCCTGTTTCCCCATGACGATGCCGAAGCCGTCTGACTTTCCGAGTGATCCGAGCATCCCGCGTAACTTGATTTCCGGCAGTTTCGGTAATTTCTTGCCGGCCCATTTTGCCTGCAGGACATCGACGACCTGGTCCGCCTGATGTTCGGCGAGTTGACCGCTTGGTGCATACGGGAGACTGGCACAATCCCCGATGACGAACACATTTTCATGTTCTGGCACGTGGTGGTGTTCCGTTAGCTTGATCCGTCCGCCGCTGTCGGCTTCAAAACCAAGATCACGGACAACTTTAACCGGTTGCGTACCAGCTGTCCAAATCGTTAAGTTCGACGGATAAGCGTCATTCCCGTTTTGAACATCATCCGCCGTGACGAAAGTGACGTTCGAGTTATTGATGACTTCGACGTCATGCTCCTCGAACCACTCCTGGACGTACGTCGAAACTTTATCCGAGAGGAAGGATAGAACGGACGGTCCCCGGTCGAATAAGCGGATTTTTAAGTCTTTCCGGCTTTCGTGCAACTCGCTCGCGAGTTCGACACCGGATAATCCGGCTCCGACGATGGAGACGATCGCACCGGGTGAAAGTCCGCAAATCGCCTGTTGTGTTTTCCGTGACTCTTCGAGTGTCTGAATGCTGTAAGTAAACTCTTGTGCCCCCGGTATGTTATGGTATTTATCTTCACAACCTAAGGCGATGATCAAATCATCATAAAACAATTCCGTTCCGTCTTGCAGATGAACGGAGTTCGTCTCCGGTGAAATCTTTACGACATGTCCATACTTATATGAGAGATGTTCCCCTTCCGGAAACGCAATCCGGACATCCCGGTCCGATAACGTTCCGGCAGCAAGTGCATAGTATTCTGTTTTTAACGCGTGGTACGGTAAACGATCGACGAGCGTCACAGCGACATCTTCATCCTTGAATCGTTCACAAATCCGCATGCCACCATATCCGCCACCTAAAACAACCAGTTGCTTCATAACTTAAAATCCCCCTTAGTTCCCCTAAATCAGTCTGACCTTGTATAATACGACATGAGGAAAGATAATTCCTGCCTGAAGGAGGAAAAAAAGTGAATCCGATTATTGAATTTTGTATCAGTAACTTAGCGACAGGGACCCAAGTCGTCATGCAACAACTCGAACGGGACCCGAATGTCGATGTCGTCGAATACGGTTGTCTCGGTTATTGCGGAATCTGTTCGCTTGACCATTTCTGTCTCGTCGACGGAGAAACGGTTGTCGGCGAAACACCGGAAGAGTTGCTCGAAAAGATTTATTTAAAGATTGAAGAAAACGAGCTTTAAAAAAAATCCCCGTGTCTCAAAAGAGACCGGGGATTTGTGTCTGTCAGCGGGCGCGGCTTCGGACTTAGACAGTTTGTTGACGACGTGTCATCCATGGCTTCAGTTTCAGGAACAGCGGGATGAAGAGTGCTGAGATGAAAATCGCCTTGATGATGTTAAACGGTAAGATACCGGCTGTAATCGTCGTCCACTTGACGGCAGGGTCAAGCATGTAGTCCATACCGAAGAACCAAGCGTACGCTGGAAGAATCAAGATATAGTTGAGGATGGCAAGACCGAGTGCCATCGTGATTGTACCTGCGACAAGACCGGTTGCGAGACCTTTTGTCGATTTCTTTTTATGATAGAACCAACTGACCGGAAGAATGAAGGCAACGCCAGCTGCGAAGTTGGCAAGCTCACCGACCGGAACACCACTTCCGCGGAAGATGTAGTACAGAACGTTTTTGAGTGCTTCGACGATGACGCCGGCGACCGGTGAGAACATGATAGCGGCGATCAAAGCAGGAACATCACTGAAATCGATCTTCAAATAGTTCGGTAAAAACGGAAGCGGGAAATTCAGTAGCATAAGAACAAATGAAATTGAACCTAACATGGATAATGTGACCATTTTTTGTGTGCGTTTCATACGAGTATAATCTCCTTTTGCTCGTTCCTCTCGATGAAGTATTGGCATGTCTGCGTTCAAAATAAACCCCCATCGAAGTATTCGATAGGGGAGAAGTCCGCAGTAAACTAAGCCTGAACGATTTTTGCAAAAATCGGTTCAAGAAAGAAACATGCCGCCATCTTCTCCCATCCAGACTATACTGTCGGCTCCTGAGTTACACAGAATCAGCAAATAGCGCCCTATTCGCTCGCGGGCTTCAGGCGAATCGCCTGTTTACCGCCGGTCGGGAATTTCACCCTGCCCTGAAGATGGAACGATTTAATTTTTTTAAATACAACTTATTTATACAACGAATTCAAGATTGTTTCAAGCAACTAGGTTTCGATTCCCCTTAAAATTGCGTATACTGATAAAAAAGGGAAGGTGATGACATGATTCATTTAACAGAAGCGGCCGCACTCCAAGTCAAAGAAATGATGTTGCAGGCGCCGGACGATGAACAAAATCTGCGCATGCTCGTCCAAGGCGGCGGATGCAGTGGTCTCTCCTACGGCATGGGGTTTGACAGTGAAAAAGAGACGGACTTGACTTTTGAGCAACACGGGGTCAAAGTCATCGTTGATCAAAAAGATTATCCGGTCGTTAAAGGACTGGAAGTAGATTATAAACAATCCATGCTCGGAGGCGGATTCACGATTACGAATCCAAATGCAATCGCGACATGCGGCTGCGGGACGTCGTTCCGGACGGCTACGAATGCCGGCACACCGGGCGGCTGTTAATCAAATGACTTGTATCGCAGACGATTACCGTCTGCGATTTTTTTGTTTTCACGAGCGATTGACAGGACTTTTCAATGGAGATGGAGAAGGACTAACAGGAACGTTAGCACGCTATGATGAGGGAGGACTATCGATGCGAAAGGTACTGATTTTCGGTGGAACACGCTACTTTGGTCGACGGTTGGCATTACGGCTCGCGGAATCGGGGGATGATGTGACGATTGTCACGCGTGGGGAACATACGCCGCCTGTCGCGAAGGGCTTGACATTTTTTAAAGGGGACCGGACATCAAGCAGTACAATGAAGGATCTTGGAAGTCAAAACTGGGATATCATCTATGACAATATCTGTTTTAATCCGTACCAGGCGAAGCTTGCGGTCGATGCATTCGAAGGAAAAGTCGGGCGTTACATTCTGACGTCGACGATGTCGGTCTATGAGCAGGGCGGGACAAACATTTCCGAGCGGTCCTATAATCCGTTTCCCGGGAAATATGATCTCGAAAAAGAACATGATTACGGCGAAGGAAAACGTCAGGCGGAAAGTTATTTCTTCCAGCGGGCGACTTTCCCGGTCATTGCCGTCCGTTTCCCGGTTGTCCTCGGACCGGATGATTACACGGAGCGGCTAGTCTTTCATGTCAAACGGGCATTAGCCGATCAACCGGTCATCGCTGAAAATCTGTATGCGAAGATGGGATATATCTCGAGTTATGAAGCGGCAGCTTTCCTCGAGTGGTGCGGCCGTTCGACGATGACAGGACCAATTAATGCCGCGAGTGACGGCGTATTATCGATTCAGGACTTAATGGATAAGATTGATCACGTGGCAGGAACGACGTCACGGTTTGAGACGACAGGCGAAGAGCCGTCACCGCTTGCACCGGATCACGATTTCTATATGGATACGACGGCAGCCAAACAAGCGGGATATATCTTCCAACATGTTGATGACTGGCTTGACCGTTTGATTGAAGAGGAGGTCCGGAACCACAAATGATGCAATTGATGAAACCAACGGTCGCATGGGAAGAAGAATACCGTGCCTTTTTAGAAGACTGGCGAGAATCGGGAGAAACAATCGTACCGGAAGTTGTCGGAGATACGTACGAACCGCTCGCAACCTATTTCTCTGAGCAAGAAGCGGAGGAAACGGAAGTGAGCCCGGGACGTGTTACGCATTCAACGTACTGGATGGTCGACGGACAACGGATCGTCGGTGCGTTGAACTTCCGGCATGACTTGACGGAGAATTTGAAGTTGTACGGCGGGCATATCGGATACGGCATCCGACCGTCCGAGCGCAAAAAAGGATATGCGACGACTGGGCTTCGGCTCGCACTCGAGGAAGCACGACAGCGGGGACTCGAGCAAGTATTACTGACGTGTGGGGTCGATAATGTCGCATCGTGCCGAGTCATTGTAGCGAACGGTGGTCAGGAAATCGATCCGACTGTTCGCAATGGACGCAAGACGCGTCGCTTCATCATTTCATTATGAGGACGCCTGTTTTAATTCGCACAGCAGTGCTTGAAGACGCTGCTGCGATTGCCCGGATTCATATCGCATCCTGGCGGGAAACATATCGGACGATTATTCCGGATGCGTATCTCGATCAGTTATCTGCGGAGAAGCGGGAACCGGGTTGGCGGAAAAGTCTGGCATAAGGTCCTGTTTTCGTGGCGCTTGATCAGACAAACGAAATCGTTGGTTTTGCGAACGGTGGACCAAACAGGGGAAATGATGCGACAGAGGGGGAGCTGTACGCGCTCTATCTGTTGAAAAGCCATCAGGGGCAAGGAACCGGTAAACGGTTGTTTGATCACGTGTTGGAAAATCTCAGGCGAAAAGGTTTCCCGTCTTGCATGGTAAGCGTGCTGGCAGATAACCCGTCCCGTCATTTTTACGAACGTTTCGGCGGACGACTCGTTTCCGAACAATCCATCGAGCGTGGCGGGAAACAGCTGAGTGAGTGGACGTACCGAATTACACTCGATTCCGTATCCCACGCATAAGCTGAAAAAACAGCGTCCCTTCGATTTCCGAAATCGAGGGGACGCTGTTGTTCGTAATCACTTAATGATTTTTCACTTTTTCGAATAGACTTGTTGAGTGCTGCGGATGGCGGGCCGATGGATCAACAAGCAACTTCGCCTGGTTGACGGCAATCGGTGCTTCTCCGAAACCGGTCGCAATCAATTTGACACGACCGTCATACGTCGCGATGTCGCCGCAGGCAAATACGCCGGGAATCGCGGTTTCCATCTTCGAGTTGACACGGATGGAATTCCGTTCGAATTCGACTTCCCACTCTTTGAGCGGTCCGAGTGACGAGACGAAACCGAAGTTACAGACGACATCATCGGCACCGACGACAATCACTTCATCCGTTTCGGCATGTTTGAATGTCAACGTCTCGATACTGTCTTCTCCGGTGACGGATTCAAGGGTATAAGGTGTCATGACATTGACGGACGAGTTATGCAACAATTCGACCGTATGCTCATGGGCGCGGAATTTATCGCGTCGGTGAACGAGTGTGACGGATTTCGCGATCGGCTCGAGCATCAGCGACCAGTCGACTGCGGAATCACCACCGCCGAGCAGGACGACCTGGCGATCTTTGAAGCGGTCCATCTCGTTGACGAAGTAATGTAAGTTACTTCCTTCAAATCGTTCTGCGTCCGCGACACCGAGGGGACGGGCAGCAAATGAACCGTTCCCGGCTGTCAGGATGACGGTTTTTGTATAATGTTCCCCCTTATTCGTGACAAGACGGATCAGTCCATCATCGAGACGTTCATATGCAAGAACGGTTTCGCCGAGCACATACGTCGGATCGAATTCATTTGCCTGTTCCAGCAAACGATCGACCAGGTCCTGGGCTTTGACTTTCGGGAAGCCGGCAATATCGTATATATATTTTTCAGGATAGAGCGTCGCTAACTGTCCGCCGAGTTGCGGCAGACTTTCGATGACTTTCGTCTTCATTTGACGCATGCCTGAGTAAAACGCGGTGAACAGCCCGACCGGACCGCCCCCGATAATCGTGACATCATATGGTTGGTGCATCTGAGTCCCTCCTAAAATTGGATACCTCTATTATATAGGAAGTAGGGTTCGATGTTGCAAGTACGGGACATCTCACATTTTTTTGGGTTTGCATAATTTCCCTTTGCAATCTATGATAGAAAATGGTTCAATAAACGTATAGACGTGTGAACATTATTTGAACAAAGTTTTTGAGCATTTATCTGCAATTGAATGTGAAGAAAATCACAACAAAACTATTATGCGTAAGGGGTATCAGAACATGAACACACCAAACATTGTTATTCTTGGAGCCGGCTACGGTGGATTGATCACAGCAGTCAACCTTCAAAAGAAACTTGGCGTCGACCAAGCTAACATCACATTAATCAACAAGCACGATTACCATTACCAAACAACGTGGCTACATGAACCAGCAGCAGGTACGATGTCTGCTGAACAAGCACGTATCTATATCAACGATGTCATCAACCCTTCACGCGTCAAGCTTGTTAAAGGAATCGTCGAAAAAGTCGATACAGCAAGCAACACAGTGAAGCTCGTCGACGGTGGAACAGTCCCTTACGATTATGTCGTCGTGGCACTCGGTGGAGTTCCTGAAACATTCGGCATCAAAGGATTGAAAGAGAACGCTCTAACAATCAGTTCATTGAACAGTGTCCGTAAAATCAAAGAGCACATCGACTACTCATTCGCAGAGTACAAAACGACTGGTTCAACCAACCGTTCACTCTTGACGATCGTCGTCGGTGGCGCTGGGTTCACGGGTATCGAGTTCATGGGTGAGCTCGTCAACCGGATTCCTGAACTGTGCAAACAATATGACATCCCGCGCGAACTCGTTCGTGTCGTCAACATCGAAGCTGCACCGACTGTTCTTCCTGGATTCGATGCAGATCTCGTAAACTACGCACACAAATGGCTTGAGCGCCAAGGCATCGAGTTCAAACTCGGTAACGGCATCAAGGAATGTGGACCGGGCAGCGTTACATTCGGACCGCTCCAAGGGGATACAACAGAAACAATCGAAGCGAACACAATCATCTGGACAGGCGGCGTCAGCGGTAACCCTGTTGTTGCAGCATCTGGTTTTGAAGCAATGCGTAACCGTGTTGTCGTCGAAGAAGACCTCCGCGTTCCTGGACATGAAAATGTCTTCATGATTGGTGACTGTTCCGCTGTTATGGATCCAGCTTCAAACCGTCCATACCCGCCGACAGCACAAATCGCAACACAACAGGCACACAAAGTGGCTGAAAACATTGCAGCACTCATCGGTGGACGTCAAACATCGACATTCACATACGAAAACAAAGGAACTGTCGCTTCACTTGGTCATAAAGATGGAATCGGAATGGTCTTCGGTAAGAAGATTTATGGCCGTAATGCATCATTCATGAAAAAAGTCATCGACAACAAACATTTCCTTGAGCTTAAAAAGATTGGTCTTGCCATCAAAAAAGGTAAATTCTAAGTTCACGTTTTAGGCAAATGTACACTCGTGCATTTGCCTTTTTTGTCGGTTATACTAAAAGAGATTCAAAGGGGGAACATTATGCATATCATTCAAGCCGTGATCGGGAGTGTTCTGTATCTCGTCATGTTCTTTAGTATCGGTTTTATCTTAAACATGTTGTTACGCAGTACGTGGATCATGCTTGTCCTGTATCCGGTTATCATCATCATGATGATTGATAATCAGTCGACACTGGATTATTTCACGAATGCGCGTGAAGCGATTCCGAAACTAGGGGAACGCATCATGGGTCTGCAGACAGCAGACATCACGATGTTCGTTGCCGGTCTTGCCGGAATCATCATCGCCGGAATGTCAATTCGCTTCCTGCGTAAGAGCGGTTACCAAATGTTTTAAAGTCTACTTGAGTGAGTAGGCTTTTTTAGTATGTGAAAACACGTTATAATAAAATCAGTGTCTTTTAAAAAATGTGTAAGAGCAGATAGGGTTGAGAGCGAATGGATAAACAAATGTACCACGTTATCAAAGTCTTAAATAATAATGTCGTCATTTGTTCGACTGGTGCCAACCAGGAAGTCATTATCCTCGCAAAAGGGATTGGCTTCGGTCGGAAGCCAGGCGATCAACTAACGGATCTTGATAAATTGGAAAAAGTCTATACGTTAAAAGATAAAGACGAACAAGCGCAGTACAAAGCGCTTGTCGGACATTTGGATGAAAACTTCATCGCTTTGATGAATGAAATCGTTTCAATGATCGAAACGCGATTCGGAAAACGGGTCGACGAGCATATTCATATCGGACTGACGGATCATTTGACGTTTACGTTCAAGCGGCTCGAACAGGGAATGGAAGTCACGAATCCGTTTCTTGCGGAAACGGAAGCCTTATATCCGGAAGAGTATGCGCTCGCTGAAGAAATCGTCGAATTCATCAGTGCTGAAATGAACTTTTATTTACCTCCGGCCGAAACAGGATTCATCGCCCTTCATATTCATTCGGCGACGAACTTCAAAGATGTCCTCGAAGTCAACCGGCATCATCAATTGGTCGGATTGATTGCGAGTCATATTGAACAACGGTTACAGATTAAAATTGACCGGAAATCACTGGATTATAAGCGTTTAATTCGACACTTGCGTTCAGCGATTGAAAGGGTTTCCAATGGGGAGTACCTAGAGGCGCCAGAAAAAGTAGAAAAGCTATTGCGCGAAGAATATCCGCTGTGCTATGATACTGCTTGGGAGCTGATGTCCATCATGGAACGTCAGTTGAAGAAAGCGGTACCGCGCGGTGAGGCGACGTATCTTACGATGCATCTGCAACGCTTAGTGCAGTACGATTTAGGTAAATGACCGCACGGACTACGTGTTACTGATACGATCAGGCATGAGTGGGATGTCGGGCAAGATAATTTATTTCCGTTATTCTTTTTACGGGATAAGTGTATTTTGTCTACAATCCGCTCGTGCCTGATTTTTTTCTGTAAAAATCGGTCAGATGTCTGACTTTTTTCGACCTGTCATTGGTATTATTCCTTATTCTTAGCTCGTACATCAAAAGGAGGAAACACACATGTTCAAACAGATTTTCGCTGTTCTTCAACGTGTTGGTAAAGCGTTGATGCTTCCTGTTGCGATTTTGCCTGCTGCCGGGATCTTACTTGGATTCGGTAACGCGATGCAAAATCCGAACTTGACGTCAAAACTCGAGTTCTTAAAAAATGATGCAATCATCAAGGTTGCAAAATTGATGGAAGCAGCCGGGGATATCATCTTCGGTAACTTAGCACTCTTATTCGCGGTTGGTGTCGCGATCGGATTAGCAGGGGACGGCGCAGCCGGACTTGCAGCCATCGTCGGATTCCTGATCATGAACAAAACAATGAGCGTTTGGCTCGGCGTTACACCAGAAATGGTCGCTAACGGACAAGGGTACGCTAACGTACTCGGTATCCCGACACTTCAAACAGGAGTTTTCGGTGGTATCATCATCGGTTTAATCGCCGCCTGGGCCTACGGGAAGTATCATAATCTCGAATTGCCGCAGTTCCTCGGATTCTTCGCAGGAAAACGTTTTGTTCCAATCGTTACAGCAGTTGTTTCATTATTCGCAGGTCTTGTACTTGTTTTCGTTTGGCCGTTCGCTCAAGACGGATTGAACACATTCTCCCACTTCATGATGGAGAAAAACCCGACTCTTGCAGCATTCGTCTTTGGTCTCATTGAACGTTCATTGATTCCATTTGGTCTTCACCATATCTTCTACGCACCATTCTGGTTCGAGTTCGGTTCTTACACGAACAAAGCCGGCACAGTTGTTCACGGTGACCAAGCGATCTTCTTCGCTCAGTTGAAAGATAACGTTGCATTGACAGCTGGTACATTCATGACTGGTAAATTCCCGTTCATGATGTTCGGTCTTCCTGCAGCAGCACTTGCTATGTACCATGAAGCACGCCCAGAGCGTCGCGCAGTCGTTGGTGGTCTTCTTGGATCAGCAGCACTTACAGCTTTCTTGACAGGTATCACAGAGCCAATCGAATTCGCATTCTTGTTCGTTGCTCCGATCTTGTTTGCAGTTCACGCAGTCTTCGCAGGTCTTTCGTTCATGACAATGCAATTGTTGAACGTTAAAATCGGTATGACATTCTCAGGTGGATTGATTGACTTCCTTCTCTTCGGTGTCCTTCCAGGACGCACGCAGTGGTGGCTCGTCATCGTCGTCGGTCTTGTTCTTGCAGTTGTTTACTACGTCGGATTCCGTTTCGCAATCCGCAAGTTCAACTTGAAAACACCAGGTCGTGAAGACGAAGTACAAGAGACATCAATGGCACAAGGTTCTGAACTCGCAGCTGGTATCCTTGATGCACTCGGTTCTGAATCAAACATCAAACACCTTGACGCATGTATCACACGTCTTCGTGTTGAAGTTCTTGATAAATCAAAAGTTGATAAAAACGAATTGAAAAAATTAGGTGCGGCTGGAGTACTTGAAGTTGGTAACAACGTTCAAGCCATCTACGGACCAAAATCAGATAACATTAAATCTGAGATTCAAGCAGTCATCAACTCACGTAAACAAGAAAAATCAGTCTAATGTTTAGAAGAGCTTTCCCGAATCGGGAAAGCTCTTTTTTTGTGGAAAGAAACATCAGACAAATAGTTTTGCGCAAGAAACATTAAGGGTATGAAGTAAGTAGTTTGGTCAAAAAAAGGAGGGAAATCACTGATGTGGAAAAATGTGTTCGGTGTATTGCAACGGATCGGTAAAGCTTTGATGTTACCGGTCGCAATCCTACCGGCAGCGGGGTTGCTCCTGGCGTTTGGTACGGCGTTTCAAAACCCGAATCTGACGCAGTATCTTCCATTTCTCGAAAATGACGCACTGGTCGTCATTTGGCGGGTCATGCAGGATGCAGGGGATATCATCTTTGCCAACTTAGGATTACTGTTTGCCGTCGGGGTTGCGATTGGTCTTGCGAACGGTGAAGGGGTCGCAGGATTGGCCGCAATCGTCGGATTCTTGATTATGAACAAAGTTATCAGTTCATTTTTACAGATTACGCCTGAAAAGATTACAGAAGCACAAAAATCGAGTGATTTATCGTATGCGACCGTTTTAGGAATTCCGACCCTGCAAATGGGGGTGTTCGGAGGGATTATCGCCGGGTTGATTGCGGCGTACAGCTATAATAAATTCTTTAAGATTAAACTTCCGGATTTCCTTGGATTCTTTGCCGGTAAACGATTCGTACCGATTGCTACAGCGCTATTCAGTTTAGTCGCTGGTTTTGCCCTGTCCTATATTTGGCCACCGATCGGAACAGGGATCAATACGTTCTCGAAAACCATCATCGAATCAAACGAAACGTTATCTGCCTTCATTTTTGGATTAGTCGAACGTTCTCTCATTCCATTTGGTCTCCACCATATCTGGTATTCAAGTTTTTGGTTCCAATTCGGTGAATACACCGATAAAGCGGGCAATCTTGTCAACGGGGATCAGCGGATCTTCTTCGCCCAGTTAAAGGATGGCGTCCCGTTCACAGCAGGAACGTATATGACCGGGAAATATCCGTTCATGATGTTCGGACTTCCGGCTGCGTGTCTTGCGATGTATCATACGGTTGCGAAGGATCGCCGGAAAGCAGTTGAAGGGTTATACTTCTCAGCTGCCCTGACTTCATTTCTGACAGGGATTACGGAACCGGTTGAGTTTTCATTCGTATTCGTTGCTCCGTTACTGTTTGCAGTCCATGCTGTGTTTGCCGGATTGTCATTCATGATCATGGACATCTTAAACGTCAAGATCGGGATGACCTTCTCCGGAGGATTGATCGACTATACGCTGTTTGGTATTCTGCCGAACCGGACCTCCTGGTGGCTCGTCATTCCAGTCGGTCTCGTCTTCGCCGTCATCTATTACTTCGGTTTCCGTTTCGTCATCAAGAAATTTGATCTGAAGATTCCGGGACGCGAAGCGATTCAGGAAGGTGCGGCGACAGCCGGTGCGACAGCTGGTGAATTGCCGTATGAAATTCTCCAGGCGTTTGGCGGACCTTCAAATATCAAACATTTGGATGCCTGTATCACTCGGCTTCGGATTACCGTCAATGATAAATCCGGTGTTAATAAAGAGCGCTTGAAACAGTTGGGTGCTGCCGGTGTCCTTGAAGTCGGGGACAACGTTCAAGCGATCTTCGGTCCGAAATCGGACGGTATCAAGACTGAGATGGCAGAAATCATGAACGATCCGAATTACCAACCACCAGCCAAACCGGAAGCCGATCCGATTCCGCAGGTTCCGACAGGCGCGGAAGCACGGACGGAAAACCAGACAGATGACCGGTCCGGATTAGCCGGAACAGATGGTGCCTATGTCCCGAGCGAAGGATACGTCTCGCCACTCAGCGGTGTGATTCGTTCCCTCGATGATGTACCAGATCAAGTCTTCTCCGGACGGATGATGGGTGACGGTTATGCCATCGAACCGACGGAAGGATATGTCGTATCACCTGTTTCCGGTGAAATTACGACCTTCTTCCCAACCAAACATGCGATTGGTATCTTGGCCGATAATGGAGACGAAATTTTGATTCATATCGGTATTGATACAGTATCGCTTGAAGGAAAAGGATTTGAAGCGCTCGCGAAAGCCGGCGACCGGGTCGAACCAGGTTCACCGTTGTTGAACGTTGATCTGGAACAAATCCGACCACTGGTTCCATCATTGCTCACACCAATCATTGTCACGAACAGCGGCGACCGGAAAGTCTCCGTCGATGTTGGTAAAACCGTTGAAGCAGGTGAAAAGATTTCGTATGACATTAAATAAGAAGTGGCATGCTGAACACGACTCCGATTTTGGAGTCGTGTTTTTTGTATTCCGTGAACATTCAACGATGAGATTTTGCACATATGATGATACAATGAATAAGCTATTATGAAGATTAGCTATTTTTTGATAAGGAAGAGGTGAGTCGATGGCTACGACTTCGACAAAAACACGTTATGTCGTGTTAGGATTACTGATCGGGATTTTAGTGGCAGCAATGGATAATACAATTGTTGCGACAGCAATGCCGACGATTGTCAGCGAATTAAACGGCTTCGACCAATATGCGTGGGTCACATCGGCCTACATGATTGCGACTGTAGCCGGGATGCCGATCTTTGGTAAGTTAAGTGATATGTACGGACGGAAGCGATTCTTCTTATTCGGCATGTTGCTGTTCATCACGGGGAGTATCCTGTGTGGAATGGCGGACTCGATTGTTGAACTTTCCGTATATCGTGCGATTCAAGGTTTGGGTGGCGGAGCGTTAATGCCGATTGCATTTACCATCATCTTTGATATTTTCCCGCCTGAAAAACGCGGGAAAGTCAGTGGTTTGTTTGGGGCCGTCTTCGGAATTTCAAGTATTTTTGGTCCGTTGCTAGGTGCCGTCTTAACAGATGCCATCAACTGGCGTTGGGTCTTTTACATCAATATTCCCCTCGGACTATTGGCGCTTGCACTTGTTTCTCTGTTTTACAAGGAGTCACCGATTCACCGGACACAAAAAATCGATTATGCCGGTGCTGTGACGTTAGTAGCAGGACTTGTGTTGTTCTTACTGGCCCTTGAAATGGGCGGAAAAGATTATGCGTGGAACTCACCGCAAATTCTCGGCTTATTTGGCGGGGCACTTGTTGCCTTCATCGTTTTCGGGTTCATCGAACGCCGGGCAGCGGATCCTGTCATCACGTTCAGTTTATTTAGACGGCAACTGTTTGCCGCGACACAAGGCGTAGCCTTCTTTTACGGTTTTGTCTTCATCTCTGCCAGTGTCTTCATTCCGATTTTTGTCCAAGGTGTTTTCGGGGGCAGTGCGACCAACTCGGGTCTGATCTTGATGCCGATGCTGATTGCATCCGTCGTCTCCGCCCAGCTCGGCGGACGACTACCGAATAAATACGGATTCCGGAATGTCATGCTTGTCTCAGCGGTCTTCTTCTTGTTAGGAGTGTATCTCTTAAGTACGATGTCGCTTGAAACATCACGCACAGCCATCACAATCTATATGATCATTTTAGGATTTGGTGTCGGCTTCAGCTTCTCGTTACTCAACCTGGCAAGTATCAACGGGATTGAGATGCAACGACGTGGTGCTGCCACATCGATGGGATCAACGTTCCGAACGATTGGTATGACGCTCGGTGTAACGGTCCTTGGAATCGTCCAATCGCGGACCTTCTCATCGACGATCAGTGAACAGTTACCGGGTGGAAACGCACCGGACGGCGGACAATTCCCAACGGCTTCAGCCCTTGCGAAAATGCCGCCGGAAGTAGCGAATGCGATCAAATCGTCACTTGCCGAATCGATTTCGTCGGTCTATCTGTGGGCATTGATTCCAGCCGTACTCGGTGTCGTCTTTGTCTGCCTGATGGGCAATGAACGCCCGACGTTAAAAGAAGGACAAGGCGAACGACCGAAAACAAAGCAAGCATAAAGTGTGTTGAACTATAGTATGGGTAAAACTATTTAAATAAGCATTAACCGAAGAGAGGGAAGTGGAAGTCAAAATCCACTTCCCTTTTTTGTTGTTTGAAATCATTCGATGCATGAGACTCTAATTAGAAAAAGTGCAAGCTGCGCTGTCAGAGACAAAAAAACACGCCCCAAAACGGGACGTGTCAGAAAAGATTATTTTTTGATATCGAACGTCGTGCTGAGGAAGTTAACGACATCTTCCGCTGTATCCATATCGAGTACTTCTTCGACGATTGCTTCACACTCTGCTTTGTTCAAGCGAGTCATCAAGCTGCGTGCGCGAAGGACTGAAGAAGCAGACATTGAGAATTCGTCGAGTCCGAGTCCGAGAAGGATTGGAAGCGCGAGTTCTTCTCCTGCCATCTCACCACACATGCCGACCCATTTGCCTGCTTTGTGTGCTTCTGTGATGACGTTGTTCAAGAGGTTCAAGATAGCCGGGTTAAACGGTTGATAGAGGTATGAAACTTTCTCATTCATCCGGTCAGCAGCCATCGTGTATTGGATCAAGTCGTTTGTTCCGACTGAGAAGAAGTCGACTTCTTTTGCGAATTGTTTTGCCATGACAGCTGTTGAAGGAATCTCGACCATCATACCGACTTCAACGTCTTCTGAAACTGTCACACCTTCTGCTTGAAGGTTTGCTTTTTCTTCGAGAAGAAGTGCTTTTGCTGCACGGAATTCTTCGAGCGTCGCGATCATTGGGAACATGACAGCAAGTTTTCCGTACGCGCTCGCCCGGAGAAGGGCACGGAGTTGCGTCCGGAAGAGATCCGTTTGATCGAGGCAAAGACGAATCGCACGGTATCCGAGGAACGGGTTCATCTCATGCGGAAGATCGAGGTAAGACAATTCCTTGTCGCCACCGATATCGAGCGTCCGGATGACTACTTTTTTATCGCCCATCGATTCGAGAACCGTTTTGTATGCTGTGAACTGCTCGTCTTCCGTCGGGAACGTTTCCGCATCCATGTAAAGGAACTCTGTCCGGTAGAGTCCGACTGCTTCTGCACCGTTCTCAAGGACACCTTTAACATCGTTTGGTGTTCCGATGTTTGCTGCAAGCTCGACATGATGTCCATCAGCAGTGACTGTTTTTTCGTTTTTGAGTTTTTTCCACTCTTCTTTTTGCGCGATGTACGCTGAACGTTTTTCTTCGTAATCTGCGATTTGTTCGCTTGAAGGATTGACGATGACGTCACCCTCTGTTCCGTCAAGAATCAAGAAATCACCGTGTTTGACTTCCGTCAAGACGACTTTTGTTCCGACGACAGCCGGGATTTCAAGAGAACGGGACATGATCGCCGAGTGCGAAGTCCGTCCACCGATGTTCGTAGCAAATCCTTTTGCATACTTCCGGTTGAGTTGTGCTGTATCTGAAGGTGTTAAATCTTCTGCAATGATGATGACTTCTTCATTGATTTGAGCCGGTGTAACGAATGTGATACCGAGCAAGTGGGCCATCGTCCGTTTTGTAACGTCACGGACATCGGCTGCACGCTCGCGCATGTATTCGTTATCCATCGATTCAAAAATCATGACCATCATCTGTGACACTTCATCAAGTGCTTGTGCTGCATTGGTTTTTTCATCATCAATTTTCGCGTTGACTTGGCTGACGATTTCCGGGTCTTCCAGGATCAATAAGTGAGCTGAGAAGATTTCCGCTTTGTCTGCACCGAGTTCTTTTAATGTGTTTTCGCGGATGATTTCAAGTTCACCCTTCGACTTAACGATGGCGGCTTGGAAACGTTCCTTTTCTGCTGCCGAGTCCTCGATTTTATGCGTCGGAATGTCAAAGACAGGTGTTTCCATTACGAATGCCTTTGCAATCGCAATCCCTGCAGAAGCGCCAATTCCTTTGATGTGCTGTGCCATGTGCATTACCCTCTTTTCAGTAAGTTTTTTCGCCGCAGCGACGTCATTTCTTTGCTATCTATAGATACCCATAAACGCATCTCTCTTAACGGGTCGCTTGCGGACTCTCCCTTTGAATGAAAACGTAGACATTTCTGTCGTTGCCAAATGACCGTTAAATAGAAGTGCCTGTCCTTTTCACCTGTTTAATCCTATCATATTGTGAAACGGGCAACAATTGTTTGAAACGTTCCAAATCGACAAATTAAAGAACGTCTTTTTTGAGAGCGGTTTCATTCGTCTCGGAGGCTATCAGTTGGAAAATTAGATTAAACACTTCATACTAATATGTATCACTAAAGGGGGATTTGAATATGCGATGGAATCAAGTAGATCCACAAGCTCATGTCGAAGTACTCGTTGTCGGTATTTCAGGAAACCAGCCGGTCGAGGAACGGATCCGGTCACTTTATCCGGATCGTTTGGATGAATGGGTACGCCGCGGGGACATCTCAACGAAACAAGGAGAACTCCGTTTACTGCCGACACTGACGGGAACGGTGGAACGAGTGTTGTTCGTCGGTCTTGGCAAGGCGGAAGGACTTACAACGGACGGTCTGCGCCGATTATTCGGAAAAGCGGCTCAGTTTCTGAAGGCACGCCAGCTGTCTAAAGTGACAATTGATGCGACGACCTTCCCGGATCAGCCGGTCGAACTGATTGCTGAGACGTTTGGCTTAGCTACATATGAAGTCAAACATTACAAAACCAACACCCGTGCGACATACGATCTGGATGTAACGATTTGGTCAGACACCGGCGAACAGGCGGTCGAACGTGGAGCCGCACTCGCACAAGCGACGAATCTCGCACGCCGTCTTGTCACGATGCCCGGAAATTTATTGACGGCACCGGCTTTGGCGGATGAAGCCCGCTTTATTGCCGAGCGTCACGGGCATGCGTTGAAGATTCTTGAAAAAGCCGACATGGAAGCACTCGGAATGGGCGCATTGCTTGCGGTCAATCAAGGATCGACCATTCCACCGAAGCTGATTGTCCTTGAATACAAAGGAGCAGGCGACGACGCTCCGATTGCAGTCGTCGGAAAAGGTGTGACGTTTGATACCGGCGGTTACTCGATTAAACCGAAAGACGGGATTGTCGGGATGAAAGGGGATATGGGAGGAGCGGCAGCCGTCCTCGGATTATTTGAAGCCCTCGGTCACCTAAAACCGGACGTCAATGTCCTCGGTGTCATTCCGGCGACGGATAACATGATTTCCGGTGACGCCTTCAAACCGGATGATGTCATCACGTCGATGGCAGGGAAAACAATTGAAATCCTGAATACGGATGCAGAAGGTCGACTTGTCCTCGCAGACGCTGTCACCTATGCCAAAGAATATAAACCGAAGATGATCATTGATCTTGCTACGCTGACAGGCGGAGTGTTAGTGGCACTCGGGACAGAAATTACCGGCGCCTTGACGAATGATGCCGGTCTGTACGAACGATTCGAAGCCGTGACACAAGAGACGAACGAGATGGTCTGGCAGATGCCGTACGTCGATCAGTTCATCAAGCAGGTCCGACGCTCGGATGTCGCCGACTTAAACAATTCACCGGGACGAATGGGACATATGATTTTCGGTGGTGCATTCGTTGGTGAATTTGTTGGCGACACACCATGGCTCCATCTTGATATCGCGGGGACGTCCGAACAAAAATCCGCGACGGAGCTCGGTCCCAAAGGAGCGACCGGTGTCATGGTCCGCAGTCTCTATCATTTCGTCGAACGCGAAAAATGATGCGTCTGAACAGTTTCCTCATTTTAGTGACGATCATCAGTATTGTTTGGTACCTGGATTCACGGGGACAGATTCCTTTAGCAGCAGCGACTTTCTTCGGCGTCTTTACGATATTATCGCTGCTCAAGAGTCTGCGGGAGAAGTCCAATGGACGTCACCGGAATTGATGCGGCAAAAGCCGGATGGGTCGCCGTCTCGATTCAAGACGGTCAGTTTTCCTGGATGGTCGCTTCGTCGCTCGACGAGATCGAATGCGGGACCCGGACTTATATCGACATGCCGGTCGGACTGGAAGAAAACAAACGGCGAGCGGTCGACCGGTTATTACGGGAAGAGTTGAAACCCGGCCGGACGAGCAGCGTCTTTAACGCCCCGTTACGCACAGCACTTGAACAACCGGACTATCATACAGCAAACGACTATTCAAAGCAGCATGCAGGTTTTGGTTTATCGAAACAAGCCTGGTACCTGCTGCCGAAAATCGAGCAGGTCCGGACTCATTACCAACCGGGATGGGTCGAATCCCATCCGGAAGTCTGTTTTGCCCGACTGACGGGTCATCCGGCACGTCACAGTAAACGGACGGTCGAGGGAGTAGCGGAACGGATTGCGCTGTTGCAACGGTATGATTGTCCGGCTTACTGGGAACTCAAGATGCGTGGTGTCGCGACGGACGATTGGATCGATGCTTGTCTGCTTGCGATTGCGGCAACGTTACCGGCAGTTTATGTGCCGGCTGATTGCCCCGTTGATACAACCGGATTTCCCTTATATGCAGCTTTACCAAAAAAGATCACCTTCACCGAAACGGTGTAGGTGATCCTTTGATAAAGTCCCAAAGATAATGAAAGATTTGGGCATTGTGTAGTGCTTTAATGATGACCGCAATCAAGGGGCCTAAAATTAATCCGAAGACACCGAATACCTGAATGCCGACAAACAAGGCGATCAAAGCGGTGATCGGTTGGATGCCGATATTATCGCCGACGATTTTAGGTTCCATGATATTGCGTTGTAAGATGACGATTGCGTAAAGGATAGCGAGACCGATGGCGAGACCCGTATCTCCCGTAATGATGGAATAGGCAATCCAAGGCAAGAAGACGGAGCCGGTTCCAAGATAGGGCAGGATATCAAAAAATGCTGCGATAAAGGCGATGGCAAACGGATGCTCGACGCCGATGATCAATAGTCCAATCAGGACGATGAAAAAGGTGATCGTAATCAATGTCAGCTGCGCTTTAATATAACCGAATAAAGCAGACCGGAGACTCGTGACGACCGATTCGGCACGGGCGAACCACGGTAACATCTCGTATTTTTTCAATCGCAGCTCATACCGGTGCCAGTCTTTGGAGATGAAGAACCAGGCGAGCAATACGATGACTAAAATCAACGCGATGGACGGCAGTGTGGCTAAAACCGTCTGCAACATCCCGGCGACACTTTTCGAGCCTTCACCGATGGCACTGGCGAGTGAACTGCCGAGTGACTGGATACTGTTTTGGACGGTGTTTTGTTGTGACGGTTCAAGCGACCGGAGGGCTTCCGACGCATCGTTCCAAATCGGAGCCAGCTTTTCATTGTAGAGTTTCTGGAAATAAAGACTCAGCTCCTGGATTTGGGCCGGCAACTGATTGGCGACAAATACAAGTCCACGAATCAACTGCATGATGATCAGGACGAGTGAGCCGATCAACAAACCGCTCATTAAAATAATCGACAGCAGAGCACCCCAACCACGGTTGATCCGAAGCCGCTTTTGAAAAAAGTCGACGAGCGGCCGACTGAATAAAGCCAGTAAAAAAGCAAAGACGAACGGGTACATGAAAGAAGACAAGCGAATTATCAGCCAACCGGTGAAAAAGATGGCAAGGATGACGCCAATGAAACGGGCTATTTGCCATAAACGTTCAGTCGACATAAGCAACACCTCTTACTATGTATGTAATGTCATCATCATATCATGTTTGTCAGACGAACGTATCATTCAAAAGGAGGAATTCAGATGAAACGAAAAGAAATGGGATTACTCGTCTCACTCGCCGTTGCAAGCGGGCTCGCCGTCCGGGAATGGCGTAAGAATCAACAGTTTGCCAAACGATTTAAGGAACAATCGGAAGATCGAATCGTGAAAGGGATGGCGGAGGTGCAGGACGATGCAGGAGATGATTCTTCTTCAACAAAAGGTTGATGAAACGATTCGGGCGCTTGGCGGATACTTTCGTCCGTTATCTGGACTGGCCCGTTTGATTGAGGAAGTCGGTGAAGTGGGGGAAGCGCTCGAAACCGGAGATGAGTTGTCGTTTCAGGCGGAACTGGTGGATGTCCTGATGATCTCGACCTGTCTTGCAAATCAATACGTGACGGATTTGGCAAAGCAGCATCAACAGCTCGGAACGATGGAAGACAAGGGACAAGGTTCGTTTTACCGCCTCGTTCATGAAGCGGGGCAGGTCGCCCGTGTGATGAACGGATATGAAGGGGACAAACCCCCGAAACAGACTGAAAATATTATTCCAATCGGGATGTCGCTCGCCCGTCTTCAACGGGAGTTGTTCCGACTGGCCCGTCCTCACGGCATCAATCTTCTGCAGGAAATCGATCGCACAAACGAAAAGAATTTAAATCGTGACCGCAAACGGTTTGCGTTAACACGTGATCCGGTGACGGAAGCGACGATTGATCATTTCCGAAGTGCGACCGGTAATACGGAACGTCTATGGGGGGCACCGGCTTATGAAAGTGACCTCGCGCTTGAGGCGCACATTCAAGCGGCTTTACCGTCGCTCCGCCGGTTCCTCCGTTGCGCCCGGATCGAAGGTATTTCCGGATTCGTCATCGAAGCGCCGATTGAGCGGACGGACAGCTTACGGAGCGTCAAAGATCAAGCGGATGAAATCGGCCGGATCGTTAAAGAGCAGACACCGTTGTCGTTTAAAGAGGCGCCGTACCGGATTGATGTCTACGCACCGCAACTGGGACCGGTGTCACCGTATCATGCGGAAGATGATCACCGGATGTTCCTCGTGCTGCATGTCGATGAGTAAATCAAAAAACGTCCATTCCAGTCGGAACGGACGTTTTTTTGCGTGGATTATCTTGAAGGATTAGATAATTCGACTTGCTTTTGGTTCAAATGTTGCATGAAACGGTTGATTCGGTGAATCGCCTGTTGAAGCTGTTCGATCGAACTGGCATAACTAGCCCGGACATAACCTTCGCCGCTTGCGCCAAAGACAGAACCGGGGACGACCGCAACGCGTTCCGCGAGCAACAGTTGTTCTGCGAACTCTTCGCTCGTCAAACCCGTCCCGCCGATATACGGGAAGGCATAAAATGCTCCGCCCGGCGAATGCGTCGGTAATCCGGCATCGTTGAGCGCCTTGACGAAGTAGTTCCGGCGTTGACGGTAACTGCGGACCATATCCGGAACGGTCTTGTGACGCGAGCGCAACGCTTCGATTCCGGCAAACTGAACGAGCGTCGGGGCACACATCATCCCGTACTGATGGACTTTAAGCATCGCCTGGCTGATCGCGGGAGGAGCACAGGTGAAACCGAGCCGCCAACCGGTCATTGCAAAGGCTTTAGAGAATCCGTTGATGATAATCGTCCGCTCCCGCATGTCAGGGAGAGTCGCAAAACAGGTCGGCTCGTCTTCATACGAAAGTTCGGCGTAGATTTCATCGCTGATGACATAAAGATCATGTTTCTTCGCGAGTAACGCAAGATCGGCCAATTGATCGCGTGTCATGACGGAACCGGTCGGGTTCGACGGGAAACAAAAGATGATGGCTTTTGTCCGCTCTGTAATGACGGCTTCAATCGTTTCCGGCTGAATCGTAAACCCGTCCTCTGCGCGACAGGCTGCCGCGACCGGAATACCGCCCGCCAGTTCAATCAACGGAGCATAAGAGACGAAGGCAGGTTCGACGACGATGACTTCATCACCCGGATTGATCAAGGTCCGGAAGGCCAAATCCAGTCCTTCCGACGCACCGGTCGTGACGATGATTTCATCTGCGACCCGGTAATCAATCGAAAATTTTTCTTGCATGTACAACTTGATCTCTTGGCGTAATTCGACTAATCCAGCATTGGCACTGTACGCTGTATACCCTTGTTCGAGCGCAGCGAAGCTGGCTTCCCGAACGTTCCAAGGCGTAACGAAATCGGGTTCACCGACACCGAGCGAGATGACATCTTCCATTGAACCGGCCAAATCGAAAAATCGCCGGATGCCGGAGGGTGCCAACCGTTCGACACGTTCAGATAACTGTTTCATGGGGACACCTTCAATCGTTTGTCCTCATCATCCTGGCTGAATAAAACACCGTCATGTTTATACGTTTTCAGACGGAAGTGTGTTGTCGTCGAAATCACGGAATCGAGTGTCGATAATTTTTCCGAGACGAACTGTGAGACTTCCTGCAGTGATTTTCCATCGAGGACGACTTGTAAATCATAGGCTCCCGACATCAGGTAGAGTGATGTCACTTCCGGGAAGCGGTGAATCCGTTCTGCAACCTCATCAAAACCGCGTCCCCGTTTCGGCGTCACTTTAACATCGATAAAGGCGGTCACGCCGTGATGGGCGTGGATTTTTTGCCAGTCGATGACGGCTGTATAACCGAGCAGGACACCGTCTTGTTTAAATGTTTCGAGTGAGGATAACACCTCATCCTCTGTCAAATTAAGCATTTGAGCGGCCAGGACAGGATCGACCGGTCCGTTCTGTGTCAATAATTCAAGTAGTTCCAGTTGTTTGTCTGTATACACAATCATCACTCACTTTCTGTCAGGCAACCATTGAACGTCCGGCGTGTCTCGCGCAGGCGCGAGCGGCGTTCCTCTTGCACGATGTGGAAATTTTTCATATCAGTTGTCGGAAGATGATGCTTCTCGACGAGACGGTCGAAATAGACGCGGCGCGATGCATCCTGCTTAGCCGATTGGTGGTTACCCGAAGGATTAAACGCATACAGGACGGTCGCCCGGGCCGGGTGCAGGACGAGATGATCCTGTCCGACACGTAAAATCCAGTCCCAGTCCCAATAGTTGAAGACGTCTTCGTCAAATAAACCAAGCTCTTCGTGAAGCGACTTCCGGTAGAGTGAACCGGACGGGATATAGGTCGAGTCCTCTTTCATCGCTTCCCGGTCATACGGATAAGCGAACGGTTCCGTTGTTTTGACGACACGATGATCCTGTTCCCATTCGTAAGTGAACAGTTCGGCATCGACGTATGTCAAATCTGCTCCGGCTTCGAGATCGCCGACAACTTCTTCAATATGCGAAGGCAATAACAAATCGTCATCGTCGTGGAGAAGGATATACTTTCCGTTTGCTAACGAAACACCATGATTTCGTGCCCGGACATGGTGGTTTTCCGGTAAATCGATTGACGTGATCGTCAGTTTGTCCTGGAAATCAGCAAGGACGGAAGTCAATGACTCCCCATTATTGTTCAAGATGATGACTTCAAAATCCTGATAGATTTGTTTGGTCAGTGCGGTGAGTGCTTCACGCAGTTCACGCAACCGGTTATATGTGGGGATGATGACTGAGACCATCGGCATTTAAGTCGTCTCCTTAGAACAAAGACACCCTTGAAATTCAGGTGTCCTTGTGAGATATTTACATTTTTTCTTCGATTGTCGGAAGTAAGTCATTCCATTCAGCGTCAGCTTCTTTTGTGACGGTGACGAAATCACCGTATGCAAACAGATTATCGATGCCGTCAATCGTGATGAGTGATGCGAGCAAAGCGTCTTCCGGTGTATCCCCTTTTTTGACGCTGGTGCTCTTGGCACCGAAGCGGTCTCCGTCGAGGGTGATTTTTACTGAGTTCGGGTTAGGCGTGTAATCAACTTGCATAATCAGTCTCCTTTCAAAGTTCACACGAATCTTCACATAAAAGTAAGTTCGTTGCGAGTAAAAACAATTCCTGCTGATCCGGTCTTTCATCAAAAGATTCTTCAAAAACGATCCCGATTGCTTCCGCAAGCGGGCTTATTTGATCATGAACCGTCAGTAAGCTTAGTATAGCAGACATTTCCGTCGGATAATTTCCTTCTCCTAGGTGAAATGGATCATATTTTTTTAAAAGTTCTTCTGAACTCATAATCAATAAAACTCCTTATCTCAATATATCTCAAAAGGCGGTAATCCGCCTTTTCAAATTTGTTTGACCTGATTTTCAATGCAAGGGGTTATTTTTTAGTCATTCAGTGATAACCTATATCTTGTAGATAAATAGGTTTAAAAATGCCTGAAACGTCTATATATAGAGTGAAGATTAAAATGTTCTTTCTATATGTAGGGCGTCTTTTTTTAGTTTAGCGCATTTTTTACGGTAACGGAACCTATTTTAAAGTTAGAGAATGGGAGTGGTTCATAGTGGCATCTCCACTGAATACAGCACGCATCTATCAAGGTGCAATGACAATAGAAGATGTATATACGGTGATCCGTCAGATTACGGCAGCATACTCAGAGCTCGACGTCGAACGTTATACAGAACGGGCGATTCGGGCACTCGAAGGGAAGACGTTACAGGCGGATCAAGTCTATGAACTCTTAACAATGCATGCACTTGACATGTTAAAGGCAGAAGAACCGAATTGGACATTCGTTGCGACAGCGACGTACTTGAACCGGTTGTATCTGGAAGCAAGTGAAAACCGCGGCTATGCAGCGGACGAACGGTACGGTTCGCTTTATCACTTGATCGAAAAATTAACGGAGATTGGTATTTTTACGCCACACCTCTTAGAAACGTATACGAAAGAAGAAGTTGAAGAACTGGCGGCATCGATTGATCCGTCACGAGATCATCTGTTCACGTATATCGGACTCCGGACATTATCCGACCGCTACTTAGCGCGCGACCACGTCAAAAAATTATACGAATTGCCGCAGGAACGTTTCATGATCATCGCCATGACACTTATGCAGACAGAACCGAAAGAGCGCCGGATCGAGCTCGTCAAAGAGTCTTACTGGGCACTGTCGAACCTCTACATGACGGTTGCGACACCGACTTTATCAAACGCCGGTAAATCATATGGCCAACTGTCTTCATGCTTCATCGATACGGTCGATGATTCGCTCCGGGGCATCTATGATTCCAACACCGATGTCGCGACGCTCTCAAAAGGCGGCGGCGGAATCGGCGTCTACATGGGGAAAATCCGGTCACGCGGATCGGATATCAAAGGCTTTAAAGGTGTATCGAGCGGTGTCATTCCGTGGATGAAACAATTGAACAATACAGCAGTCAGTGTCGATCAGCTTGGTATGCGTCAAGGTTCGATTGCTGTTTACCTCGATATCTGGCATAAAGACATCCTTGAGTTCCTTGATGCGAAATTAAATAACGGGGACGAACGGTTGCGGACACACGATTTGTTCACAGGCGTCAGCTTACCGGACCATTTCATGCGGACGGTCGAAGCACGCGGCGACTGGTACTTGTTTGACCCACACGAAATTCGGACGGTCATGGGCTTCAGCCTCGAAGATTCGTTTGACGAAACGGAACAAGGCGGCAGCTTCACGGAAAAATATACAGCGTGTGTCAACGAACCGCGTCTGAGTCGGACGAAAGTACCGGCGATCGATCTCGTCAAACGTTACATGCGTTCGCAGCTTGAAACGGGTACGCCGTACATGTTCTTCCGTGATGCGGTCAACCGTGCCAACCCAAATAAACATGCGGGAATGATTTACTCGTCCAATCTCTGTTCGGAAATCATGCAAAACATGAGTCCGACGACGGTGACGGAAGAGTACACGGAAGACGGCAAAATCATCATCACGAAAACACCGGGCGATTTTGTTGTCTGTAACTTATCTTCGATCGCACTCGCACGTGCGGTCCGTGAAAATGTGCTCGAACGGTTGATTCCGATTCAAATGCGGATGCTCGATAACGTCATCGATTTAAATACGATCGACGTACCGCAAGCACAGATTACGAACCAAAAATACCGTGCTGTCGGTCTCGGAACATTCGGCTGGCACCATCTGCTCGCTCTCGAAGGCATCCGCTGGGAGTCGGTCGAGGCCGTCCAGTACGCCGACCGTCTCTATGAAAAAATCGCTTATCTGACGATTGACGCGTCAATGCAACTGGCGAAAGAAAAAGGCGCTTACCGTCTCTTTGAAGGATCGGAGTGGCAGACCGGGGAATACATTGCCCGCCGTCACTACAAAACGACGGATGAACTGAACTGGGATCGTCTGCAGGCAGACATCACAGCACACGGTATGCGGAATGCCTACCTGATGGCGGTCGCACCGAACTCGTCGACGGCGATCATCGCCGGCAGTACAGCGTCGATCGATCCGATCTATAAGAAGGTTTACGCGGAAGAAAAGAAAAACTACAAGATTCCGGTCACAGTGCCCGATTTAACACCGGAAACGAACTGGTTCTATAAATCAGCGTTTGAGATTGATCAACTCTGGAGCATTCGTCAAAATGCCTCACGTCAACGTCATATTGACCAAGCGATCAGCTTTAATCTCTACGTTAAAAACAGCGTCAAAGCAAAAGAGTTACTCGAGATGCACATGGAAGCATGGCAACTTGGGATGAAGACGATTTACTACACACGTTCGACGACTGTCGAAATCGATGAATGTGAGTCGTGTTCATCATAAGAGAAGGAGGACGATATCATGAAGGCAGCAATCGTATATGCGTCAATGAGCGGAAATACAGAGGAGGTTGCGGAACTGATTGCAAAAGCATGTTCCGAAATGCAGGTCGAACCGACGATGATCTTTGCCGATGATGTGACGACGTATCAGCTGGTGCCTTATGATATCGTCTATTTTGGTTCTTACACCTGGGGAGACGGACAACTGCCGGATGAGATGCGGGATTGTCTGAAGATCGTCTTAAAAGAAAGCCCGCACGCGATTCCGCAGGCGGCTGTCTTCGGGACGGGCGATAAGATGTTCGTCAAATATTGCCGTGCCGTCGATGAGATGGCGTACCATCTCGCGAAGTTCGGGGTTCCGCTCGCAGGTGAATTACTCAAAATCGAACAATCGCCGCGCAACCGACCGCATGCGGTCAAAGAGTGGACACGTCGAACACTACTGCAATTACAGCAAGAGGGAGCCGAACAACATGGAACAACTACAAAAAATCAAACTGCTTGATGCCCGTCATCCGAATCGCGCGACTGCGATCATCGGCGGAGAAACCAGCTCAATCGTCAACTGGAACGACATTGCGTATCCGCAGTTTTATTCGATCTATAAACAGCTGTTATCGAACTTCTGGATTCCGGATGAGATTTCAATGTCAAAAGACATGCAGCAATGGAATCAATTAAGTGAGCGGGAGCAGGATGCCTTCAAACGCATCATCGGCTTATTGTCGATTCTCGACTCCGTCCAGACCCGTTATATTTTGGAGTCGGCGATGTTCACATCGGATGCGTCAATTCATGCGATCCTTGCGATTGTCGCCCAACAGGAAGTCGTTCATAACCAATCTTACAGCTATGTGCTGTCGAGTCTTGTCCCACTGTCGGAGCAGAACCGGATTTTCGACATTGCGAAAGACGACGATATGGTCATGAAACGAAATGCCTTCATTTTGGATCTGTATGAAGATTTCCAAAACGACCGGACACCGGAAAACTTTGCGAAGTCACTGGTTGCCTCGATCGTTCTTGAAGGAATCAACTTCTATTCCGGCTTTGCTTTCTTCTATAACCTGGCGCGCCATCAGAAAATGGTCGGAACGTCGACGATGATCAGTTATATCCAGCGTGATGAACTGCAACACTCGTACTTCATCAGCCAGCTGTTACGTGCCGTCTTGACAGAACATCCGGATATCGACGCCGACGGTTCATTCACGAAGTTCGTCTACGCGACATTCGAACGTGCCGTTGATCTTGAAATCGAGTGGAGTGAATACGTGTTACGTGACTTGGACGGACTTGATGTCAGCGAAATGCGTGACTATGTCAAATACCTCGCCAACAAGCGTCTCCGTGTCATCGGACTAGACGATCTGTATGAAGGACATGATGAAGACGTCATGCCATGGATCCGCGCCTATTCCGACGACTCGATGAATGCGACGAAATCCGATTTCTTCGAGCAAAAATCGCGCTCGTATGCGAAAGTAACGGATGCAAACGGATTTGACGATTTGTAAGTCTGTAAACGGACAGAAGTTTTGATTGCTTCACCATGCAATTTCCTTTACGCTAGGACAGGTGAGGTCATGCTCGACTCCTGCGGAAAAACAAGCCAATCGTGACCCTGGAAGATGCACTGCATCTGAAGCGGCAGGATGTCTTGTCTGCGGAAAGCGAACAGACCAGACCTGTCCTTTTTATCTGTTTATTTTTTAGGTCAATCCAGAAATGGACAAAAAAAGGGCCGGACTCAAAAAGTCCGGCAGAATCAGGGGGAATACTTGAAGTCTTGCTACTAATTTGTTCCCTCGTAAAATAAAAAATAAACAATTTGAAAAATATTTTTTACCATCCGTAAAAAGTATGTTATTATAAGTTGATGAATTTAGTTAGGGAGTGTATAAACTATGGCAAACTTTGAAAAAGACCAAATCGTTACTGGTAAAGTAACTGGTATTCAAAACTTTGGTGCTTTCGTAGCACTTGACGAGCAAACACAAGGTCTCGTCCACATCTCAGAAATCTCACACGATTACGTAAAAGATATCAACGATTACGTAAAAGTTGGCGATGAAGTAACTGTTAAAGTTCTCGACATCGACGAAGCTAACAAAAAAATGAAGCTTTCGATCAAAGCAACACAAGAAGCTCCAAAACGCGAAGCACGCGCTAAAGGCCCACGCAAAAACGCTGGCCGTCGCGATGCAGGTCCTGCTTTCAAACAAGAAGAAGCTCCTGGCTTCAACGTGTTAAAAGGCAAACTGGAAGAATGGATTGAAAAATCAAACTTCCAAAAATAAGATTTTGAAAGGGAATCGACATCGGTCGGTTCTCTTTTTTTGCGTTATAAGCATTAAAATAGATGGAAAAGGGGAATGTGTGGATAATGTAAGGTGTTCATTACTTATCAAGGGGGCAACACACAATGGAAAACTTCGAATATCGTAATCCAACGAAACTTATTTTTGGTGACGGTCAAGTCAGCAAAATTACAGACGAATTGAAAGCTTTAGATGCTAAAAAAGTCATGCTCGTATTTGGCGGCGGCAGTATTAAACGCAACGGTGTTTATGATGACGTGACACGCGAACTGAGTGCGGCAGGGATCGAATACGTTGAATGCGACGGCGTCGAACCAAACCCGCGTATTGAAACAGCGGAACGCGGTATTAAAATCGCACGTGAAGCTGGCGTTGACGCATTGCTTGCACTAGGTGGCGGTTCAGTTATCGACTGTACGAAACTGATTGCTGCTGGTATCCCGTACGAAGGCGAAGCATGGGATCTCGTCATCGGAAAAGCAACACCAAAAACGGTCATCCCGTTCGGAACAGTATTGACACTTGCTGCAACAGGTTCAGAAATGAACTCAGGCTCGGTCATCACGAACTGGAAGACACAAGAAAAATACGGTTGGGGCAGCCCGTTAACATTCCCGACGTTCTCAGTCCTTGATCCGAAGTACACAGTCAGTGTACCGAAAGACCAAACGATTTACGGAATCGTCGATATGATGAGTCATTGCCTTGAGCAATATTTCCACACGGCACATGCACCGGTTCAAGAACGTATGACAGAAGGCGTCATGAAAGCTGTCGTCGAAGCAGCACCGAAACTCGTCAACGATCTTGAGAACGTTGAACTCCGCGGTACCATCCTGTTTGCCGGTACGATGGCACTCAACGGTGTCCTGCAAATGGGCGCACGTGGTGACTGGGCATCGCACAACATCGAGCACGCGGTTTCAGCTGTTCATGATATCCCGCACGCAGGTGGTCTGGCAATTCTCTTCCCGAACTGGATGCGTCACGTCCTCGACGAGTCAAATGCACACCGTTTCGTTACACTGGGTGAAAACGTCTTTGACGTCGATACGACAGGTAAATCAGAAATGGAAGCAGCACACGCTACAATCGATGCCATCAGTGCGTTCTGGACGTCACTCGGTGCTCCAAACCGTCTTGCGGATTACGACATCAAAGAAGATACAGTCGACTCAATCGTGAAATCAGCGATGACACGCGGAGACTTCGGTAACTTCAAATCACTTGGCAACGAAGATGTCCGCCAAATCGTAACAGCGGCTTTGTAAGCCCATAACATTTGCTAATCTTTTCACAAAAGACTTGAACGACCTTCCTTCTTGAGTTTTAATGAAAAGGAAGGTCGCATTTGTTTGCGAATGAATAAGGAGGACGAGTGAATGACAACGGTACGTTTTGATTATTCGAAGGCCCTACAATTCGTAGGACAACATGAAGTAGACTATATGGCGGATACGGTAAAAACATTACACGGAGCAATCCACAACGGCACAGGTGCCGGCAGCGATTTCTTAGGATGGGTCGATTTACCGACAAACTATGACAAAGCGGAATTTGAAAAAATTCAGGCAGCAGCTGAAAAAATCAAGTCGGATTCAGACGTCTTGTTGGTCGTCGGAATCGGCGGATCGTATTTGGGTGCACGTGCTGCGATCGAGATGCTTGGTCATTCGTTCCACAACTTATTGTCAAAAGAAGAGCGGAAAGCTCCGCAAATCATTTATGCCGGACATAACATTTCTTCGACGTACTTACACGATTTGTTCCAAGTACTTGAAGGAAAAGATGTATCGGTCAACATCATCTCGAAATCAGGAACAACAACAGAACCGGCGATTTCGTTCCGTCTGTTAAAAACGTTCATGGAAGACAAGTACGGTAAAGCGGGTGCGAAAGACCGGATTTACGCAACGACGGATAAAGCACGCGGCGCTTTGAAGACACTTGCGGACTCGGAAGGATACCAAACATTTGTGATCCCGGACGACGTCGGAGGCCGTTTCTCTGTCTTGACACCGGTTGGTCTGTTGCCGATCGCAGCAGCCGGCATTTCGATCGAAGAATTGATGGCAGGTGCACGTGATGCCCAGGTTCAGTTCTCAAACGAGAACCTGGCGGAAAACGAAGCGTACCAGTACGCAGTTGTCCGGAACGCATTATATGCCAAAGGAAAAACAATCGAGTTGCTCGTCAACTATGAACCGGCCTTACACTATGTTTCAGAATGGTGGAAACAGTTATACGGAGAGTCAGAAGGAAAAGATTTCAAAGGAATCTTCCCGGCTGCAGTCGACTTCTCAACGGATCTTCATTCAATGGGACAATATGTCCAAGAAGGACGTCGTGATTTGTTCGAAACAGTCATTAAAGTCGGACAAGCGCGTCATGCTTTAACGATTGAAAAAGATGCACAGGATCTCGACGGTTTAAACTTCCTGGAAGGAAAATCGATTCAATTCGTCAACGACAAGGCAGCGGAAGGAACGTTGCTTGCCCACACAGATGGACAAGTTCCGAACTTGACGGTCGAATTGCCTGAGATGACACCATATCATCTCGGATTCTTGTTCTACTTCTTCGAAAAAGCATGTGCCATGAGTGGCTACCTGCTTGGTGTGAACCCGTTCGATCAGCCGGGTGTTGAAGCATACAAGAAAAACATGTTTGCCTTACTCGGTAAACCTGGATTTGAAGCAGAAAAAGCAGAGCTTGAAGCTCGCTTGAAATAAGCATAAGGACATCTCTCGATTCTGAGGGATGTCTTTTTTTGTCATTCTGGCAAATTCCTACGCACTTTCACTTTTAGAATGCTTTCGAAACAGGTAAAGTGAAGATAGAAGAAGAAATGAGGTGCACGCACGTGATTACGTTTTTAGATTATTATCAAAATCGGGTTGAACTGAGTTTTGAAGACCATCCGTTTTCAGTCCATCCGCTTCATGTCTGGGTCATTGCCGTGTACGAAGGGAAATGGTTACTGACGCATCATAAGCAACGGGGATATGAGTTTCCGGGTGGAAAGGTCGAGCCGGGGGAGACGGCCGAGGAAGCCGCATACCGGGAAGTCATGGAAGAGACAGGGGGACGTATCGAACGTCTCCAGTACATTGGACAATACCGGGTTGAGGGTCGAGGGGACACGATCATCAAGAATATCTACTTCGCTCAAATCGAATCACTGGTTCCCCACCTGGCTGTCGATGAGACGGACGGCGCCTATTTGCTAGACGATATCCCGAAACGTTTAGATACGAACCGCAAATACAGCTTCATGATGAAGGACCGTGTCCTTCCGGAGACTCTACGTGTACTCGCCGAACGCCGATTGGTTTGAACTCCCGCGGCAGGGACCGTTCCGCACCTTTCGGGTCTTTTATGAAACATCCGACGGGGAGCGAGTCGGAGCGTATGTGATCCTGCCGGTTCGCGCGAATGGGCAAGGTCTTTTGTATTTACGTGGTGGGACACGTAATATCGGCATGGTTCGGCCGACCCGCTTAATGCAGTTCGCGCAAGCCGGGTATCTCGTCATGGCTCCTTTTTACCGAGGTAATCTAGGAGGGACGGGGAAAGAAGACTTCGGACACCAGGATATCCTCGATGCCATCAGTGCGTTTGATTGGCTCGATCAATATGTCGAGCGGACATCGGTCTTCGGTTTTTCCCGCGGCGGACAGATGGCGCTTTTACTGGCGCACCATCGTGAAGTCGCCCGGACGGTTTCATGGGCCGGCGTAACGAATCTGACTTGGACGTATGAAGAACAACAGACAATGCGAAAAATGCTCAGACGGTTCACGGGAGGAGTTCCGGAACAACAGTCGCAGGCATACCGTGTCCGGTCGCCATTGTATTTTCCGCCTCAAGGAGAAGTCTTGCTGATTCACGGATTGTATGATCAAAATGTCCGACTGCGTCATGCGACGAACTATGCGGCCCGTTATCCGGAACAGACCCGCTTGATTGTCTATCAGTACGCGCATCAATTTCCGATCCATCAAAAAATGCTTGTGACGAAACAAGTCATCGATTGGATGTTATCTGAATAGAAAAGACTTACAAAACATCTTGATGCCTTGCATTGAGATGTTTTTTTCTCCAAATGATGGGAACATTGATATGTTTTAAAAAAGAGATTTTTTAAGGGAAAACGATATTTGGTATACTAGAACATATAAAATAAGCCAGATTAACGGATTTAGAAGGGATATATGAGATGGAAATCTTACTTGCGCGACAACCGATTGTAGACCGGTTTGGTTCGATTGACGCTTTTGAGCTGCTCTATCGTTCCGTTGAAACACCTGCAGTGTTTGATGGTGACTTGGCGACGATGGATGTGTTGACGAATACACTGATTCATCTGGGAGTAGACCGTGTAGCAGAAGGAAAACGATTGTTCATTAATTTCACAGGTGATCTGTTGCAGTCTGAACTGATCGATCATCTGGATCCGACTCAATTCGTGATTGAAGTATTGGAGACGGTTCAGATCGATGAAATGATGCTCCAGACGCTGCAAAAATGGAAAGAAGCCGGCTTCGTCCTGGCGCTTGATGATTTCGTAACGGATTTATTGCGTCACCACGGTCCGGAGTTGTTTGATTTGATTGATTTGATTAAAATTGATATCGAAGCCATCAATCCACGCGAACAAAGTGCAATCTTACATATTTTAAAACGGAACTATCCGCATATCCGCTTTTTGGCTGAACGGGTTGAAACACACGAGGACCACACGCGAAGCCTTGCGATGGGGTATGACTGGTTCCAAGGATACTTTTACGCCAAACCGATGCTGATGAAAGGAAAGGCCGTTCCTCCGCAAGTGCCTGTCCTGTTGAAAATGTTGAAATGGCTTGATACGGATGATCATTATGATGACGTCGTGGATGAAATCGAGGGAAATCCTTACATCAGTGTGCAAGTACTGCAATTGATCAACTCTCCGGGCATCGGTCTTCGGAACACGGTCAGCTCCGTCCGCCAAGCAATTTCCTTGTTGGGCTTTTCCCAGCTGAAGAGCTGGATTTCGTTGATCGTCTTGCGTGAGATGAAACTTGCGAGTCCGTATCAATGGTCGGACGAATTATTACGTTCATCCTTACATTGTGCAAAACTATGCGAACTGTTTGCGACGGAAACGAAGACGCTGAAAGCAGAGAGTGCCTATATGATCGGCTTACTGTCACACATCGATGCCTTACTTTCCGTGGATATCAGTGAAATCATCGATCAGCTTCCGATTGAACCGGCTTTGAAAAATGTCTTGCAAGGGGAAGATCATCCGTTTCGCGATTGTCTGTTGCTTGCGATCAGCGCAGACCGGGGCGAGTTTGAGCGGTTTGAGATGCTCAGTAATCGGTTCGGGATTATGAAGCACCGGGCTTATGAGTTACTGAAAGAGAGTCAAGTGTGGCTTGCGCAAAAGGAACTCCATTTAAAAGACAAAACCGATTCGATCGTCTAACAGAAAAAGGTTGAGCATCCGTTACGGAGCTCAACCTTTTTTGGTATCAGTATGATGTTAGACGCGAGGACCGGCTGATTTGATGGCATCGGTCGCACTTTCGAAACGCGTGAAGTTCTGCGTGAACTTTTGTGCGAGTGCAGTCGCTTGTTGCTCGTAATCAGATGGATTTGCCCAAACTTTTACCGGATTGAGCAAGTCAGTCGGAACACCAGGTACTTCGATCGGCATATGCAGACCGAAAATCGGATGTTCTTCTGTCGGGATGTCTGCGAGCAGACCGTTGACAGCCGCATTGACCATCGTTCGTGTATAGGAGAGTTTCATCCGGCTTCCTGTACCGTAAGCGCCGCCGGTCCAGCCCGTGTTGACGAGATAAACGGTAACACCGTGACGGTCGATCAGTTCTCCGAGCATCGTCGCGTATTTTTCTGGAATCAACGGCAGGAACGGTGAACCGAAACACGTCGAGAATGTGGCTTCCGGTTCAGTGACGCCGCGCTCCGTTCCGGCTAGTTTTGATGTGTATCCGGACAGGAAGTGATACATCGCCTGTTCTTTCGTCAGTTTACTGATTGGAGGCAGGACACCATAGGCATCCGCCGTCAGGAAAACAATCGTTTTCGGATGACCGGCGCGTGACGGAACAGCGATGTTGTCAATTGCTGTAATCGGGTAAGCGGCACGTGTATTTTCAGTCAATGAAGTATCATCATAATCCGGAATCCGTGCATCATCGAGGACGACATTTTCAAGAACGGTTCCGAAGCGGATCGCATCAAAGATTTGTGGTTCTTTTTCGCGTGACAGATTAACTGTTTTCGCATAGCAGCCACCTTCGATGTTGAAGACACCGTCATGAGACCAACCGTGTTCATCGTCACCGATTAATTGACGACTGTCATCAGCAGACAGCGTGGTCTTACCAGTCCCAGAGAGTCCGAAGAATAAGGCGACATCCCCTTCGTGTCCAACGTTTGCCGAACAGTGCATCGACAAGACTTCCTGTTGGGGTAAAAGATAGTTCATGACAGAGAAAATTGATTTTTTGATTTCTCCGGCATACTCCGTTCCGCCGATCAAAACAATCCGGTGTTCGAATGACATCGCGATGAAGGTCTCGGAGTTTGTGCCGTCAACCGCTGGATCCGCTTTAAAGTGTGGTGCGTAGACGACCGTAAACGGTTCAAAGGCCGCAACCGTAGGATATTCACGTAAGAACAGCTGTTTCGCAAATAAATTATGCCAAGCATATTCGGTTACGACGCGCACTGGAAGGGTGAAATGCGTATCGGCACCAGCAGCAGCTTCTGTGTAGTAGAGTTGATCTGCTTCGTTCATATAACGAAGAACTTTTTGTAACAGTTGCTCGAATTTGTCCGACTCCATCGGTTGATTGACATGACCCCAATCGATATGCATCTCACATGAGTCATCACGGACGATGAACTTGTCTTTCGGTGAACGACCTGTAAATTTCCCCGTTTCTACAGACAAAGCACCATTTTCTGCAAGAACTCCTTCTTTGTTGCGAATTGCATGTTCGACTAGTTCAGCAACAGACAGTTGTTTGAACACATGCTCCTTCTTGAGTAGTTCTTCGATATTCAGGACCGTCATCGGCATCCTGACCCCACCTTTCCCCTACGTTGGTTTTGGCTCTACTATTAGTATGGCACATTTATTATATATGACATACTAATGATAGGGCAATCATTTTCATGCGCTGATTTCTATTTATCTGGAAACGCTTTCAGCATTAACAGTTTAACATCTCTTCCGAAATTTTTCGACTAGAAATTAAAACGTTGCTTGACAGAGTGAGCACAAGTTTATATCATGTAATTCGTAACGGATACTCTTATTCTGAGCAGGTGGAGGGAACAAGGCCCGAAGAAACCCGGCAACCGTCTTATATTAATTTCATCATTAATGTAGGAAAAGGTGCTCTCCTGAAGCGAAGTAAACACTTCGAACGATAAGAGGGTAAAGGAAGAACGCACAACCTTTCCCTGACCATTTTTGGACATGGAAAGGTTTTTTTCATTTTACCGTCCCACTCAACTAGGGGAAATGAGTACACCGTCAAATTCTTTTTTGGGAGGGTCAAACATGACAAACCTTAATCGCCGACTGTTCACGTCGGAATCAGTAACAGAAGGTCACCCGGATAAAATCTGTGACCAGATTTCGGATTCAATTTTGGATGCAATTCTTGCAGCCGATCCAAACGCACGTGTTGCGGCAGAAACTTCTGTCACGACAGGACTCGTATTAGTAGCAGGAGAAATCACGACATCAACTTACGTGGATATCCCGAAAGTCGTTCGTGAAACGATTCGCGAAATCGGCTATACACGCGCTAAATACGGTTTCGATGCAGACACTTGTGCTGTATTGACATCAATCGATGAGCAGTCAGCAGACATCGCTCTCGGTGTTGACCAAGCGCTTGAAGCACGCGAAGGAAACATGTCAGATGAAGAAATCGATGCAATCGGAGCAGGAGACCAAGGTCTGATGTTCGGTTATGCAACGAAAGAAACACCTGAACTCATGCCACTTCCAATCTCACTTTCACACAAACTGGCTCGTCGTCTTGCAGAAGTTCGTAAAAACGGACAACTCGATTACCTCCGTCCGGATGGTAAGACGCAAGTTACGGTTGAATACAATGAGAACAATGAACCTGTTCGCGTTGATACAATCGTCATCTCAACACAACATGCAGAAGAA
This sequence comes from Exiguobacterium artemiae, assembly GCF_033342815.1. Classification (GTDB taxonomy): domain Bacteria; phylum Bacillota; class Bacilli; order Exiguobacteriales; family Exiguobacteriaceae; genus Exiguobacterium_A; species Exiguobacterium_A artemiae_A. The sequence continues at coordinate 291,808 of NZ_JAWPEN010000001.1, read as the reverse complement.
GTGACGCTTGAGCAAATCCAAGCGGATCTGAAAGAACATGTCATCGCACCGGTCATTCCGACTGAGTATATCGATGCCGATACAAAATTCTTCATCAACCCAACTGGTCGTTTCGTCATCGGCGGACCACAAGGTGATGCTGGATTAACAGGTCGTAAGATCATCGTTGATACGTACGGTGGATATGCACGTCACGGCGGCGGAGCTTTCTCTGGTAAAGATCCAACGAAAGTCGACCGTTCAGCTGCTTACGCAGCGCGTTACGTCGCGAAGAACCTCGTAGCTGCAGGTCTTGCAGACAAAGCGGAAGTTCAACTCGCGTACGCAATCGGTGTCGCGCATCCGGTATCAATCGCGGTTGATACATTCGGTACAGGAAAACTTCCTGAAGCACAACTGGTTGAACTGGTTGCTGAAAACTTCGATCTTCGTCCGGCTGGAATCATCAACATGCTTGATCTCCGTCGTCCGATCTACCGTCAGACAGCAGCTTATGGTCACTTCGGTCGTACAGACATCGAGTTACCATGGGAGCAGACTGATAAAGCCGCTACTCTTGAAGAGCAGGCAAAACGTTTCGCATAATTCATTGTTCAGAAACATCCTTCCAAAGGGTGTTTCTGAACTTTTTTTGTTTCTCCTGAACTTTGCAGGGATACGACTGAAATTTCTAGAAAAGGGTAAAAGAACATGAGTCTGTATTCTGTAAAAGGAAAAGGGGGATTTCGGTATGGAGATACGCGAAGCGGTTCCGGCTGATGCAGCACGCATTCATGATATTGCGCTCACGTCTTGGATGGACACATATGAGGAAATCTATTCAGAACGCTCGAAAGCCCATTTCGTTCAAGAAGCGTACCCGCAGGAAGAAGTGGTCCGCGCGATTCGGACAGCGGAGGAAGCACGTGGAGAATATTTCAACGTCGGACTGATTGACGGGGAAATCGTCGGTTTCATTCACGCGATTGATGTTGATGGAACGTGGGAAATCGTCCGATTGTATGTCTTGCCGAAATACCAACAAAACGGGATCGGACGCCGGCTGATCCGCGAGCTGGAATTGCAGGGAGCCTCTCCGATCGAAGTGTATGTCGAATCCCGAAACTATAAAGCCCGCCACTTTTTAACGTCGTACGGATTCAAGGAAATCAGCGAGACGACAGAGGAAGTCTTCGGACAAGTGGAACCTGTGACGCGTCTGCAACGTATATATTAAAGAAATGGAATCCGACTTAAGGCGGTTTGGCTGGAGTCGGATTTGTTGCATACTAAACAGATATCGAATGAAGAGGTGAGTTTGTGGTAGAACAACCAACCGGAGTGATCGTTCTTGTATATCCACTCCAATTACGTGCTCGACCGAGTGAGGCGCTGATTCGCGTATTAGAACGCGAATACGAAGTTCTCCTGGTCGACGCACCCCGTCGTGTATCGTTTGAAGAACATCAACAGCTGTTAAAAGAAGCATTACGCGAAGCCGGTAAACGAAAATTACCGATTCACATTATTGCCTGCAGCATGGGTGCACTTGTCGTCAATCGCCTGCTTCAAGAATACGAGTTGCCGATGGCGAGCCTGACATTCATCTCGCCGTTATTTGATTGGCACAACTCGAAGCAACTAGGCGGCGTCAAACAAGTGTTTGCAAGTGCTTTCGACCGGTTCCGTCCGGATGCTCCGCTCGGCACATTGCCGTTCGGACAGAATAATGAGGATGCTGCACGTCTTGGTGAATTGACGTATGCGGAATATCGCGAGATTGAAGAAGAAATCGTTATCCATGACGAAGAACGTAAGAAATTGCCGCGGGTCCATCTCGCTTGTTTTTATGCACCGGATGATCAGTTCGCCGACGTCAAGCTGACGCTTGAAGTGTGCCGGAAGATGGGCGGAGACCAGATTTATCTGCAACGTCTGCACGGTTTCCCGCACTTCAGTTTTGAACGTTTGAATACGCGGTTTGCTGAAAAGCTATTGCTGTTTCTAAAGATGGTGGAAGATTAAACGGCACCAAGAAAAAGAGGAATCCGGATAGCATCCGGATTCCTCTTTTTGTTTAGTCGATTGTTTGTTTCTTTAATTTTTTTTCAATCGCGACGATGAACGGGGGATTGTTTTGCTGATTCAAGAAACGATACTGCAGGACGGCATAATCCTGTTGCGGGAGGGAAGAGACATGTTCCAACACCGCATCGCGTTCGCGTCGTCCTTCCGAGTGGCCATGGTAAATCACGAGAACAACCAGACCGCCTGGGACAAGGACTGGAAGAAGGGCACGGAGTGCTTCGAGCGTTTCTTCTCCGGTCGTCGTGACGGATTTGTCGCTCCCCGGCAAGTACCCAAGATTAAATACTCCGGCACGGATCGGACGTTGTTCAGCAAACAAGCGGGCTCCGACATGAATATGGCTTTCATGGTATAAATCGACCCAGTCCAAGACATGAGCTGCCTGCAGACGGCGTGTCGTTTCTTCGATGGCCTGCTCCTGGACATCAAACGCGATGACCCGTCCGCTCGGTCCGACCTGTTCGGCAAGGAAATGCGTATCATGACCGTTCCCCGCAGTCATGTCGACGACGCAATCCCCTTCATGGATGACTGATTCCAATAATTCTTTTGCGTAAGGTAATACACGTGCAAGTGACATGGCAAAAACTCCTCTTTCTAATAATATGCTCTATTTTTTTCTAAGTACCCGTAAAATTGACCCTTTAGTCAATTGTATCATTTTTCCGATTGTTCGTTTAATAACGAAGTTCCTTGACAGAGGGGAGAATAATTTCGTAAAGTGGCAAGGTTGGAAACTACATTGGAGGATGCTTACCATGCCGAAATTACCTCGCGCGGTCTGGATTCTGGTATTGGCGATGGCAATCAATACGACAGGATCCTCTTTTTTATGGCCGTTTAATACATTATACATTCATGATTATTTAGGAGAGTCGATGACAAAAGCCGGAATGGCTTTATTCGTCAACTCGGCTCTCGCCATTGTCGGAAACTATATCGGCGGAAAAGCATTCGATCGATTAGGCGGGAAACGGACGCTTGTCATCAGTGTCATTGGACTGGTCCTTGCCTCGATTGGTCTTTGGCTGTTCCATCAGACCTTCACGGGGTATGTGCTGATGTTAGGATTGATCGGATTCGTCGGAGGAATGGTGTTTCCGACCATCTATGCTTTGACCGGTGTCATTTGGCCGGAAGGTGGAAGACGGGCATTTAATGCAATCTATGTTGCCCAAAATGTCGGTGTGGCACTGGGGACCGCAATCAGCGGACAAATTGCAGCAATCGACATCCAGTTCATTTTCATCGCCAATCTGATACTTTACTTATTGTTTGCCGTCGTCCTCTTAGTGGGGCTGAACTGGATTCAAGTGCATCCGGTCAAACGTCAATCGGTATCGGCAGGGGAAGAAGTGCGGGAGCCGCTCTCGAAGAGTTCAGTCCGGACGATGTTATATGTTTCAGTCGGCTATGCGCTCTTGTGGTTTGTGTATGTTCAATGGCAGGGAACATTTGCCGTGCATACAAAATCCCTCGGTGTGACAATTTCCGAGTACTCGATTTTATGGACGATTAACGGTGCACTGATCGTATTTGCGCAACCGTTATTGACACCTGTCCTGCGCTGGTTTGGTGACGACTTGAAACGTCAGTTGCTGACGGGAACCGGCATTTTTCTTTTGTCCTACGCGATTGTGCCTTTTGCTGGCGGATTCAAGATGTTCTTAGTAGCGATGGTCATCTTGACGATCGGTGAGATGTTCATTTGGCCGGCGGTTCCGGCAATGGCAGCCCGCCTGGCTCCAATCGGGAAAGAAGGCGAGTTTCAGGGGTATGTCAATATCGCCGCTTCGGCAGGGCGGATGATCAGTCCGACTGTCGGAGGACTGATTTATGATTTATCCGGTATGAATGCCGTGTTCATGACATTGATTGGATTGATCCTGCTGGCAGGATTCACATTCGTTCGTGCTATACCAAACAAGGCAGTAAAATGAGAAAAGGACAGAAGCGGTCGCTTGATCCCGCTGTCTGTCTTTTTTGTTGAAAAAGCATATTAAACATGTAAATTGGGTATTGAATTAAAAGGTAAATATTAATTTATTAACCAAATTAAAGAAAAAAATAGCTATGTTCGACGTGTCATGTGCCGGAGGTGGAAAAAGATGAGGCAATGTATTTTTATGGAAGATCAGTTGACGTGGGCATCACTTGTGAAAAATAAATCACTTGATATTTTTTATAGCTATGAATATGTTCATTTGAATGCCCGGACCGATGAAGCGGCCGGACTGATTTATTTTCAAGGAGCATCAGGTGAATTATTTTATCCCTTCTTGAAGCGGCGGATTTTTGACACCGGATACTTTGATTTGATTACGCCTTACGGATACGGAGGTCCGGAAATCATTGGTGAGTTGACTTCGGAAGAGCTGAACGATGCCAAACGTTCGTTTCGACAATGGGCGATGCGTCAAAAAATTGTTTCCGAATTGATTCGTTTTAATCCGCTGACGGAAAACCATAAACGTGTAGCAGAATGGACGAAAACGGAATTCATCCGCCATACGACAAGCATCGATCTTCGGCCTTCTGTAGAAGAAATCATGCAGACCTTTCATAAAAAAAACCGAAGTATGATCCGGAAATCCTTGGCGTCAGAGCTGATGGTCCGAAGAGGATCGAAAGAAGATCTGCCGACCTTCATCCGTCTTTACTATCAAACGATGGACCGGAAGGATGCTTCGTCCCATTACTATTTCACGCCCGAATATTTTGAACAGTTATTTCAACCGACGGAACTGTGTGAACCGTTATTGTTAATCGCAGAGTGGCAGGGAGAAGCGGTCGGTGGATATTTCGTCCTGCTCGGAAACGAGTATGCACACGGACATCTGATCGGCTGTCAACGTGATGAACATAAACTTTTTCCGAATCAGCGTCTGGAGTATGAGGCGATTTTACATTCCAAGTCAGCCGGCATGGTCGAGCAGCACCTCGGTGGCGGCTATAAGGAACGGGACAGTCTGTTTGAAAGCAAATGCCGCTATACAGGTTACCGTATGTTTGAATACCACCAGGGAAAGACGATTCTTCTTCCCCATGTCTATGAACAATTGTGTCAACGGTACGGAAGCGACGAAGCAGCCAATTATTTCCCGGAATACCGTTATCAAGAGACGGTTTTAGCCACCTGATCATCGGCAGATGATCAGGTTTTTTGGTAGGCTGATAACAGGAGGAGAAATCATGAAAAAAACAGGCTTGATTTTTGATATGGATGGCGTCATCCTCGATAGTGAAATTCAATATTTTAAAGTCCATCAACAGATGTTCAAGACGTTATCGATTCCGCTGGATTTGACGCAGTATGCGACATTCATGGGGAAAACCGGGGATGAGATGTGGGAGGAACTGATTACACAACACGGGTTGCCGCACTCGACGGAAGCATTGCTGGCACTCGAACACGAATTATTCCAACAGCATGCGAAGCCGGAAGCCTGTGGTTTGAAGGACGGCGTAAAAGAACTGATGGAACTGGCCCGGACGGAAGGGTACCGGATTGCGATCGCGTCCTCGAGTTCACTGGAAAAAATCAAACGTGTCATCACGCATTATGAATTGACAGTTGATGCTTATACGAGCGGATTTGAAGTCCCGCGTTCCAAACCGGATCCGGCGATTTTTCGTCTGGCGGCAGAGCGGATCAATCAGTCACCCGAGGCCTGTATCGTCATTGAAGACGCCGCAAACGGGATGATCGGTGCCAAAAAAGCGGGCATGGAAGTCATCGCCTTGCTTGACGACCGGATGCCGGCACAAGTCCTGCACCATGCGGATCATGCCGTATCGTCGCACGCCGCGATTGGAGAAATTTTACGCAACCGTTGACGGTAAGGGAAGGTTCGGCTTACACTTACACATAGATAGTCCATTGCGACGAACTGAAGTAGTAAGGGAGTCATTCCGTTTTAGAGAGCTGGTGGTCGGTGCAAACCAGTCGGAATCGTCCTTGAACTCGTCAGGGAGCATGATTCGTGAAATCAAGTAGCGAACTCCGGTCCTTCACACCGTTATCTGTGAATCAAGTGGTCTGCGTCAGCAGACAACGTGGGTGGTACCGCGGGAGACAAACCGGTCTTTCGTCCCTATTCCTAGGGGCGGAGACCGGTTTTTTGTATATTCAGAGGAGGAATAAAGATGCCGTACAATCATCGTGAAATCGAACCAAAATGGCAAGCGCGCTGGGAACAGGACAATGCGTTCGTCACAACAGAAGATCCGGAAAAAGAAGGCTTTTATGCGTTAGACATGTTTCCTTATCCATCGGGAGCAGGGCTGCATGTCGGGCATCCGGAAGGATACACGGCAACCGATATCCTGGCCCGGATGAAACGGATGCAGGGATACAACGTCCTTCACCCGATGGGATGGGATGCGTTTGGACTTCCGGCGGAGCAGTATGCGCTTGATACAGGAAATGACCCGCGGGAGTTCACTGCCCAAAACATCGAAACCTTTAAACGTCAGTTAAAAGACTTGGGATTCTCTTACGACTGGGATCGTGAAATCAATACGACGGATCCGAAATATTACAAATGGACACAGTGGATTTTCACGAAATTGTATGAACAGGGACTGGCTTTCGTTGACGAAGTCGCCGTTAACTGGTGCCCGGCTCTTGGAACCGTGCTTGCGAACGAGGAAGTCATCGACGGACTGTCCGAGCGCGGCAATCATCCGGTCGTCCGCGTCCCGATGCGGCAGTGGGTCTTAAAAATTACGGAGTATGCGGACCGTTTGCTCGAAGATTTGGATGAACTCGACTGGCCGGAATCCGTTAAGGAAATGCAACGGAACTGGATCGGAAAATCGGAAGGTGCGGAAATCGACTTTACGATCGACGGTCATAAAAAACAAGTGACGGTCTTCACGACGCGTCCGGATACCGTCTTCGGCGCAACGTATCTCGTTCTGGCACCGGAGCACCCGTTTGTCACGGACATCACGACAGCAGATCACGAAGAAGCAGTTAAAACGTATATCGCGTCTGTCCAGACGAAGTCAGATTTGGAACGGACGGATCTTGCGAAAGAAAAAACAGGCGTCTTCACGGGAGCTTTTGCCGTCAATCCGATTTCCGGCGAACGTCTGCCGATCTGGATCGCCGATTATGTCCTCGCGACATACGGAACAGGCGCGATCATGGCCGTTCCGGCACACGATGAGCGCGACCATGAATTTGCGAAACAATTTGACCTTCCAATCATCGAAGTCGTCAAAGGCGGCAACGTCGACGAAGCGGCTTATACGGGTGAAGGCGAACACGTCAATTCACAAATGCTCGACGGATTGTCAAAACAGGAGGCGATTGAAACGATCATCGCTGAACTGGAGACGAACCAAGTCGGACGCAAAAAAATCACGTTCCGGTTGCGTGACTGGTTATTCAGCCGTCAACGCTACTGGGGTGAACCGATTCCGGTCGTCCACATGGAAGACGGAACGATGAAGACACTTGATAAATCGGAACTTCCGCTTGAATTGCCGATGATTCCGGAAATTAAGCCGTCCGGCACAGGGGAATCACCACTCGCCCTTGCGGAAGACTGGCTCGATTATACGGATCCGGTCACGGGACTTAAAGGACGCCGCGAGACGAACACGATGCCGCAATGGGGCGGCAGCTGCTGGTACTACCTCCGCTTCATTGATCCGCATAATGAAGAGGCGATTGCCGATCCGGAAAAATTAAAATACTGGCTCCCGGTTGATATTTATATCGGAGGAGCCGAGCATGCCGTACTTCATTTACTGTACGCCCGCTTCTGGCATAAAGTCTTGTATGATATCGGTGTCGTACCGACAAAAGAACCATTCCAAAAGTTGTATAACCAAGGGATGATTCTTGGGGAAAACAATGAAAAAATGTCGAAATCACGCGGTAACGTCATCAATCCGGATGAAATCGTCAAGTCGCACGGTGCAGATACACTCCGCTTGTACGAAATGTTCATGGGACCGCTTGATGCTTCAGTGTCGTGGTCGGAGAACGGTCTTGACGGGGCACGTCGTTTCCTTGACCGTGTCTGGCGTCTGTTTGAACGGACAGCGGACATTCAGGACGTGACGACAGTCGATGCAGACTTTGAACGTGTCTACCATCAGACAGTTAAAAAGGTAACGGAAGACTTCACGAACATTCAGTTCAACACCGGGATTTCGCAGTTGATGGTCTTCGTCAACGAGGCCAATAAACAACCGGTCTTACCGCGTCACTTCCTTCGCGGATTCATTCAATTGCTGACTCCGGTCGCACCGCACCTCGGGGAAGAGTTATGGGAACAGCTTGGTTTTGAGGATACATTGACATATGCGGCATGGCCGACATTTGACGAAACGAAACTCGTCAGCGATACAATGGAATTCGTCATTCAAGTCAACGGTAAAGTCCGTTCGAAGCTCGTCATCAGCATGGAGGCAACAAAAGAAGAAATTGAAGCCCTTGCATTTGCCGATGAAAAAACACAGGAGTGGATTGGCGATAAAACGGTTCGAAAAGTCATCGTCGTTCCGAAAAAACTGATCAATATCGTAGCGAACTAAGGCAAAACCCCTCATCTGATTCGTCAGATTGAGGGGTTTTCGTTTATCTCCGTCGTAAGTCCGCTTTTTTTTTAGGGCGCCTTCTGCTAAACTGAATCAGAAACCGAGACAGAAAGGCGATTTGTGTAAATGAAACGAACTTATATAGTCTATACAACGATTTTTGCCGTCGTCTCCGGTCTGATCCTTTGTGTGTCGCTCGTCTTTTCGAGACCTGAGACCGTCGCACAAATCAAAGAGACGTTTGCAAAAATTGAGACACAATCGAAACATCAAGCAGCAGTCAAACAAGTACCGGCGAAAACCCCATCGTCCATTCCGAATCCAGAAGAACCGTTGATCAAAAACGTCCAACAGATGTTGTACGATGATTCAATTGGTTCCTATCTTGTCGTAACGGAAGATTATCACTTTTTCGAAATCAGCGGGACCGGAGAACGAATCAATGCGTCATTCCAAATCGAGGATGAAGGTAAGTTGATGTTATCGGGACTTGACGGCATGACGCTCGTTGACGGCGAGACGGTCGCCTTATTGACGTCCAATCAAATTCTCGTGACCGTCAAACGGGATGAGGGCGTCTGGAAAGAAGACAAACGGGAACGGGTGGCAGGTACGACGATCCGCGACAGTTTCCACGGACTCGGTTACGATGCCAAGAAAAAACAATTCTACACGATCAATCATATTCGTTCGTTAGCGCGAAGTGAATTGACGTATTTTACGACGAAACAAGATGAAATAAAAATCGATAAAGACGCGACCGCAAAGGAAAAACGCGCTTTAAAGAAAAAACAAAAACCACCGTATTTGACGATTGTGGAGCGGAAACGGATTGACACGGCTGACGGCATGCGCAGTGATGCGAAAAAAGCTTTCACGGAAAACTTCCGTCCGATTGGTCTTGCCGAACGGCAAGGACGGATTTACACGTTGGATTCGGAAGCGTTATTCCTGTATTCGATTGACACGAAAGATGTGACGATTACAGGGGAGTCGGCAAGCCCGAAAGTATACGGGGCAGAAGGTATATTTGTTCAGGACAATGAGTTGTTTGCTTTGATCCAAACGGATAAATTCTCGAGCCGTTCGTTTACACCAATCGACTAAAAGGCTAGCTCCGTGTGGAACTAGCCTTTTTGTCATAACGCGGTCAGCGCGGCATTCGTTCCGGCGCAATGTCCGGTCACGAAAGCGGCTGTGATATTATAACCGCCTGTATAGCCGTGAATGTCGAGGATTTCGCCGGCGAAAAAGAGACCGTCTGCTTTTTTCGACATCATCGTTTTCGGTTGGATTTCCTTGATTGAAACACCGCCGCCGGTGACGAACGCTTTATCAAAGTCGAGTGTTCCGACTGCTTGAAGCGGGAAGCGTTTGAGTGTCGCCAGCAATTGAGTGAAGTCCTGTTTTTTAATTTGCGTACAGACTTCATCTCCAAAACCGATCCGGGCAAATAACAGATCGAGCAATCGTTCCGGAACAAATCCTTTTAACGCATTGCGGACCGTTTTTTTCGGGTTAGCGGCAAGGGCAGCTTGGAACCGTTCCGTCAGGGCACCAATCGATTCTTCCGGGAACAAGTCGATCGAAAGATGGACAACACGTTCACCGGAACGTTTTCTTTCTTTGATCGTGTACTGACTGCACCGTAAAGCAATCGGACCACTCAGACCGAAATGGGTGAACAACAGATCACCGGTGTGCGTCTTGATCGGTTTATCTTTTTTACCGTGAACCGTCAGCGCGACGTCACGTAACGAAAGACCTTGAAGTGTTTTTTCCTGGATGAACGTATCGTTCAGTAAAATCGGCACTTCGGTCGGGAAAAGTTCCGTGATCGTATGACCGGCTTTACGTGCCCAAGGATAACCGTCGCCGGTTGAACCGGTGTGGGGAACCGATTGTCCGCCGACAGCGACGACACAACTCTTCGCTTCGAGGCGGGTTCCGTCCGCAAGCAGGACGGCTGCGAACGAACCGTCCGGATGGAAGTCAAGTGTTGCAACTTCCGCATTGATTTGAATTTCAGCACCGTGCTGGCGGATTTGATCAATCAATACCCGGACAACGTCGGCTGCTTTATCGGAAACTGGGAACATTCGTCCATTGTCCTCTTCCTTCAGCGCGACACCAAAGCCTTCGAACAGTTCAATGATGGATTCGTTATTGAACTGAGAAAAGGCACTGTAGAGAAAACGGCCGTTTCCGGGAATCGATTGAACCAATTCTTCCAATGGTTTGCGGTTCGTGACGTTGCATCGACCGCCGCCTGAAATTGCCAGTTTTCGTCCGAGTTTACTTCCTTTATCGAGCAAAAGCGTCTTAGCGCCTGCTTGTAACGAGGCGAGCGTTGCCATTAAGCCGCTTGGTCCGCCTCCGATTACGATTACATCATACATGTGGTCACCTCATTTGTTGGATTCTGCTTGTTTCACTTTAGCAGAAGTTTGTACTGTAAACAAACCGTCTCTTTCTTTTATGGAAGCTGAGCGGTATAATGATTTGCAATTGTGCAAGAGAGAACTTGTATATTGAGACGTTTATCGAGTCAAGAAAAAATAGAAAGTGCGAGGAAGGTTATCCATGTCGACTGTGAGCAAAAAGCAAGAAACTTCATCCAGTAATACCGGATTCGTTCGTGGAACGATGTTGTTGTCCGGTGCATCACTCATCTCCCGTGCCCTTGGTCTGATTTATCTGTTTCCGTTTCAGTTCATGGTCGGAGCGACGGGGATCATGTTTTACACGTATGCCTATAACTATTATGCCATCATGATTGGTCTCGCAACAGCCGGTATCCCGGTAGCCGTTTCGAAGTTTGTCGCGAAGTACAATGCGATGGGGGAATACGACACAAGCGAGCGTTTATATCGATCCGGATTAAAAATCATGTCCATCACCGGTGTCGTTTCCTTTCTGGCCTTATTCTTACTGGCTCCGTATCTGGCTCACCGGGCAATTCCCGGAGGAGATGTCGACTCGGCCTCTTACGTTGATGCTGTCACGATGACGATTCGCGGTGTCAGTTTTGCTTTGATTCTGATTCCGGCGATGAGTATGACGCGCGGGTATTTTCAAGGGTATCAATCCATGGGGCCGACTGCGATTTCGCAAATCTTGGAGCAGATTGTCCGGATCATCTTTTTACTGGCCGGCGTCAGCATCGCGATTTATCTGTTTGATACGGATGCAGCCTGGGCAGCAACGATTGCGACGTTCAGTGCCTTCATCGGGGCAATCGGCAGTGTCGCTGTGCTCGTTTATTATTTCCGGAAACGCGCTCCCGGCTTAAAAGCGTTACGCGACGGTCAGACGACGATATCGCCGGATCGTCCGTTATCAGGGTTGTATAAAGAACTATTGACGTATGCGATTCCGATCGTCATGGTCGGTCTGTCGACACCGCTTTATCAGGTCATTGATCAAAACACGATGAATGCGGCTTTACAAAGCATCGGATACACACTTGAAGCCGCCGGAAACGCAACAGCCTATCTGATTGCAGATAGCCATAAGATTGTCTTGATTCCGGTTTCGGTCGCGACAGGATTATCCTTATCCGCGACACCACTTTTGACGGCCTCGTTTACACAAGGGGATATGCGGAAAGTCCGGAAACAAATCTCGCAAATCTATCAACTGGCGTTTTTCGTAACGATTCCAGCGGTCGTCGGTATGATTTTACTGAGTGAAGAGACATTCCATGTCTTATTCCCGAGAGATCAGGCGGCATGGGTTTATTTATTAAGTTATGCACCAAGTGCGTTATTCCTCGCGTTGTATTCCGTGACAGCGGCAGTACTGCAAGGGATCAACCGGCAGTATTTCACGATTATTGCGACATTGGCAGGATTGCTGACGAAGTATCTGTTGAACGCGCCGTTGATTCACTGGACCGGAGACGGAACAGGGGCCGGATATGCAACCATCCTTGGATACGTCGTCGCAACCGGATTGATGTTCTTCCGGATTACACAAACGGTTCAGTTCCCGTTCAGCACGGTCTTACGCCGGACGTCACTGATTATGATCATCAGTGCGATCATGGGTGCAAGCGTCGCGCTCGTCAAATGGGGATTAGCCGCTCTGCTTCCCGCTACGACGATCGGTTCACTCGTCATCTTAATCGTCGGAGCCGGAATCGGGATTGTCGTCTTTGCAGGTCTTGCCATTTGGAGCGGTCTTGCGGAAGCCGTACTTGGACGAAAATTTTCAATGAAACGAGGACGAGGAAATGCGTCTAGATAAATTACTCTCAAACATGGGAGCAGGATCCCGAAAAGAAGTTAAACAATTACTCAAGTCGGGTGCGATTCAAGTCGATGGCGAAATCGTCTACGACCCGAAACAGCACGTCGATACAGAAAATCAACAAGTGTTGTTATACGGCGAACCGGTCACGTATCAAAAATTCATTTATTTAATGATGAACAAACCGCCCGGCGTAATCAGTGCGACAGAAGATAAGCGAGATCAAACCGTGATTGATTTACTGTTTGACGACGTGACGTACTTCAAACCGTTCCCGGTCGGACGACTCGACAAGGATACGGAAGGGTTGCTCTTGCTGACGAATGACGGATCATTTAATCATGCATTGATGTCACCGAAGAAACACGTCGAGAAAGTCTATTATGCGGAAGTCATCGGTACGCTGACAGAAGAGGACGTGGAGGAAGTTGCAGAAGGGGTCACACTTGAGGACGGCTATAAAACAAAGCCGGGCAAGCTGGTCATCTTGGAAGCGACGGACGAAACATCAACACTCGAGCTGACGATTACCGAAGGGAAGTTCCATCAAGTCAAACGGATGATGCTTGCTCTCGGAAAAGAAGTGACGTATCTGAAGCGGTTGTCGATCGGACAATTGCCGCTTGATCCGACTCTTGAAGCAGGAGAATACCGGGAACTCACACGCGGCGAATTGGCCTTGTTTGACTGGAAACCGGAATGAAAAAAGGGCGCTCTTCTTATAGAAGGGCGCCCTTTTTGAATTATTGATTACGCAACGCTTCCGCAATCGGGAAGGGGCCGCTTAATACTTCGAACTGACGTTTTTGGGTCGGGTGATCAATCAAGGTGACGAAGAGCGCCGCGATATCATCACGTGAGACTTCGCGTCCTTCATACGAATCAAAGTGTTCTTTCGTCTCGATCGTACCGCTCGGTTCATCATAACTGAGTGGACCTGGACGGACAATCGTATAATCGAGACCGCTGTCTTTTAAATGACGGTCGGCCGCACCTTTTGATTCCAGATAAACTTTTAAATCACCTTGCGGATGATCGGCACCGATTGAACTGAGCATCAAGAAACGCTCAATCCCGCTTGCTTTGGCCGCATCGATGACTTTAATGGCTCCATCCTGGTCGACGGCGCGCGTCAGCTCTTCCGAAGCTCCGCCGGCACCTGCTGCAAAAATAACGACATCCGCATCTTTGACGACATCTGTCACATCTTTCGTTAAATCACCAAGACGGACCTCGGATGCGCCAAGGGCGATTAAGTCATTGATTTGATTTTCTTCCCGTACGACGGCGATTGCTTGATGCTGACCTTGTTTCCCGATCAGTTCAACCATTTTTCGCCCTGTTGTTCCGTTTGCTCCAATGATTAAAATATTCATCTCATCATCTCCTTCTCAAACTAGATATACCCTGCCTGAAAAAAAAATAACAAAAAAAGACGCGAAGGATTCGCGTCGTTACAGAAAATAGTTTGATGAAACATCTTAATCAGCCGGCTTGTCGTTGTTTTTTACTTGATGTCCAAGTACCGCGTCTTGGGCTTACAATGAGGTTGTTGTATTCGAGCACGTTCAAGTCACGCTGGACGGTTCTTGAAGTAATGCCGAACTCTTCAACCAAGTCTGCTGTCGTAGTAGCTCCGTTCTCATTGATATAGAGATAAATCGATTTAATCCGGGTCAACATACGGTCTGTAGAATCTTTCATTGGTATAACCACTCCCCCAATGGATAGAATAGTGTTCTAAAGCTTCGGGTGACAAAAGACGATGATGAATTAAGTTGTTTCGCCTTTAGTATAACTCTTTTAATATAGAATGCAAGTAATTTAACCGAACGTTTTCAAAAATCACACAAACTTTTAATGGTTAATAGCGAATGAATCGTCTTTTATTCATTTTAATGTTCGTTAAAAACGTAATAACAAAAGATTTGGTATTTTGGATGTTCGTAATTGTCAAATTTTCGCTATACTTAAAGGTGAACGAATTAGCGGACAAGGGAGAGAAGTCAAATGGTCAATTGGAAAGAAGAAGTCATGGCACGACGTGAAGATCTCTTAGTTGATTTAAAGGAACTATTACGCATACCGAGTATTCTCGATGAAACGACGATTCAAGAAGGTGCTCCGTTCGGAACGGAAGTCAAACGGGCACTCGATTGGATGCTTGCGCTGGGGGAACGGGATGGATTCATTACGAAGAACGTCGACGGATATGCAGGTCACCTCGAGTATGGTCAAGGAGATGAATTACTCGGAATCCTCTGCCACCTGGACGTCGTACCAGCAGGCGGTGACAACTGGACATACGGCCCGTTCAATCCGACATTAGCCGACGGGAAATTGATTGCGCGGGGTGCGATCGATGATAAAGGACCCACGATGGCGGCGTATTATGCCTTGAAAATCGTCAAAGAGTTGGGGCTTCCGCTTTCAAAACGAATTCGTTTGATTGCCGGTGGGGATGAAGAAAGCGAATGGCGCTGTGTGAATCATTACTTCAAGCATGAAGAAATGCCGACGCTTGGATTTGCACCGGATGCTGATTTTCCTATCATTAATGCAGAAAAAGGATTGTATGACGGATTACTCGTTCAAGGTAAACCCGTAAAAGCAGCAGATACAGGCTATCAACTCATTCGTTTCGAAGGCGGAGAGCGTCCGAATATGGTACCGGGTCACGCGACGGCTACGGTTCATGTCGCTGAACGGGGAACGATTGAAGAAGATTTCCATCAGTATCTGGAGAAACAAGGTGTGACAGGAACAGTCAAGGAGACGGCAGAAGGACTTATCTTTGATGTCATCGGCGTCGCGGCTCATGCGATGGAGCCGGATAACGGAAAAAATGCAGCACTTCATTTGGCACGTTTCCTGCATACCCTTCACCTGGATTACAATGGCCGCCGTTATCTCGATATGGTTGTGCATATGTTCCGTGATTCACGCGGTGTGGCACTTGGCGTGGCTGCATCCGATGAAACCGGCGACTTGACGATCAACGGAGGCGTTTTCCGTTACGAACAGGGGCAAGGGACGGCTTCGCTTAATATCCGTTATCCTTACAGTGCTGATTTCACAGAACGCCTACAGTTGATTAAAGAAGCAGCCATCGCATACGGTTTTGAACTTCAAACACGCACGCACATGCCGCCGCATCATGTCGATCCGAATCATGAACTGATCCGGACACTCAGTGCGGTCTATGAACGGCAAACAAATCAAAAGGCCGACTTGATTGCGATCGGTGGCGGAACCTATGCCCGTTCATTGACAGCTGGTGTCGCATTTGGACCTGTTTTCCCGGGCGGACCGGAAGTCGCGCACCAAGTGGATGAGTATGTTGATTTTGAAGAGCTGTTATTAGCCGTTGCCATTTATGCAGAAGCGATTTACGAATTGGCGAAATAAACATCTGTTCATCTGAAAAACCAATTTATAAGGAAATTAATCCCCCGAATCCATTGTGATAGGGGGATTGATTCTTGAAGGAGAGTCAGTTGTGATCCATCGTCAAAAATATCATTTTCAAGCCCTTTATTTTTTCATCTTCTTTGGGCAAGGTGCACTTATTCCCTATTTGGCACTGTATTTTTCCAATGATGCGTTTCAATTATCAGCATCGGAAATCGGAACGATTGTTGCAGTAGGTCCCGTATTATCGATTGTCTTACAGCCGATTTGGGGAATGGCCGCCGACCGGTTCGGAAGACCGAAACGTTTACTGTTGGTAGCCTTACTCGCGGCAGGTCTCTTAACCATCAGTTATTTACTGACTTCTATTTACTTATTTCTTTTATTGATCGCTTCACTTTGGGCGTTGTTCCAGTGTGCACATATTCCGCTCGTCGATACATTGGCGATCGAATTCTCCAAAAGAAAATCAGTCGATTACGGAGCGTTACGCTTGTTTGGCTCCGCCGGTTTTGCGCTCGCTGTCTTTATTCTCGGACAGGTGACGGAACAGGGATCGCTTGGTGCAATTTTTTATGCGAGTGGAACAGCACTCGTTCTCGGATTTCTGGTGTTGATTGGAATTGAAGAAACCCCTGTTTCGACGGTCGAACGTGAACACATTCCGTTGAAGGCCTTGTTTTCGAATAAACGTTTTTTACTGTTTTTAGCAGGCGGCAGTTTAGTGTTTGGACCGATTTTTGCCAACAATTATTACTTCGGCAGTTACGTGACGATCCGTGGAGAATCGACGGCACTCGTCGGAACGCTGTTTTTTGTTGCAGTGTTATGTGAAATTCCATTCATGCGCATTGCGACACGAGTCATGATGCGGTTTGGGCCAATTCCTGTCCTGGTGTTTATTTCCGTCTTATCCGCGTTGCGGACCGGAATCTTGGCGCTTGAACCGCCGATTTTTACACTTTGGATCTTAGCGGCATTACAAGGATTCATCATCGGTCTGTTGATCCCGGTCGCTCTTGATTATGTCCGCTCGCTTGTCCCGCCTTCAACGGTGGCGACGGCAGTCAGTACATATATGGCGACGACGACCGGTCTTGCGACGGCATTATTTAATTTAATGAGCGGGATTGTTTTGGATCAATGGACCATCTACGCGGTATTTTGGGTATATACAGGTAGTAGCCTGTTAGGTGCTTGTTTGTATCTGATCAGCTCAAAAATCAAGGAGTGATCCGTATGCAAAAACACTTTTTCATCGCCATTCCGGTTGCTGACGAGACGTTGGCACGATTCGCGTCTTCCCTGAAACTTGAGCGTTATTACAAAACGATATATGAACCGAACGAGTATCATCTGACACTGCATTTTTTAGGCTCACTAACCGATGACGAGTTGAGGAGCTGGCGGCATCAGCTGACGGAAATTGCGCAAATGACTTCGGCCTTTACTTTAAAACTAGATCACCTTGAACGGTTTGGATTAGCAGAACGGCCCCGTGTCTTTGCTGTCGGACCGGCATATGAGGAAAAACTGTTTCAGCTTGCCCGGCAGATTGATCCGAATCCGGCTAAACCGTTTGTTCCGCACATTACCCTTGCGAAGAAGTGGAATCAAGAAGTGTCGCTCCACCCACCCGAACAAACACCTGCCGCTAGCTTGCATGTCAAAGAAATCGTTCTGTATCAGATTTTCCCGGACAATCAACCGCGGTATCAGGCAGACACACGATTTCAATTTGGGAAGAATGAACGAGGTGATATGATTGGCATTATTGATGAAACTTTATGATTTAGAAAGCCGCTACGAAAGAAATCCACTGGAAACTTCAAAACGCTTCAAAGATCAGCAGCTTGTTGATTATGCGAACGTCTTGAAAAAATGGGAGACGGGTGAATTGTTCCCGGGTGAGACGATCATCCGGCCGAAAAAATGGTGGCAGCCTTTTAAGAAACCAGAAATGTTTCAGGTGCCGGGAAAACAAATCTCGAAGTCAGCTTTTGATAAATGGTACAAAAAGCGAGTGGAAGTTCAAAAATTGATTTATGTCGCGGGCGGAGCGACGGAGGATGACATCTGGCGGCTTCCTTTAAGACGGCACCTGGATTTTTATCAGATGCTGCATCTCTTGAATGATCAATTCGGTATGTTTTACCGTGCCGTCATTCAGTACCAGCAAGGGGAAGTGGAACTCAGTCCGTTTGTCGTAGGGCCTTCTGCCATCTATATACTGGATTGGTTAGACGGCGAAGAGAGCATCTATCACATCAAACGCAGTAAACTGTGGCGCGAACAACCATTTAAAGCCTCGCCGAAAAACATCGTTAATCCGTTAATCAGTTTAAAACGGACAGAGGATATCCTGCGATTGATTTTAGGTTCCGAATTCATGTTGCCAATCGAACGTGTCGTCATAGCGTCACAAGGTTATTTCGATCAAATGCCGAAAGAGACAACGACGACTTACGTCAGTAAGATTGATTTTACAGAGTGGTTGCGGAAAATGAATCTGTCGGCTGTGCATACAAAAGCTTTTCAGATGCGCGTGTGCGAACAGATTTTAAAAGAGACCGTTTCGGTGACATTCCAAATGGCGCTGAACAGTCAGGAAAACGGGCGGATTCAAAAATAGGGAGGGAAGCGGCAAGATGTTTGCTTGTCGCGTAAACAGATGATAAATAATGAATCGGAAACGCAACAAGTCAGATTGTGTTCAGTTGAGTTCGTGACATTTCAAACCATCTTAATGGAGACCGAGACACCGTTTGGACAAGGTGAGTGTTCGCTCGTCTGTGATGGTGAGCCGATGGACTACTCCATCGAAAATCGAGAAGAGACGGACGGAACAATCAAACTGACACTGCTGCTCGACCGGGCGGTTGAAGTAGAACGCTGTTATGAAATCATCTTACCCGACCAGGAACGAGTCCGCGTGTTGCCGAATCGGATTGTACAGACAGCAGGATTTGATCGTAAATACAGTTATGAAGGGCCTTTGGGTGCCGTCTATGACACCGACATGATTTCCTTATATGTCTGGTCACCGCTGGCTGAACGGTTGGAATGTATCCGCTACGATCAAGATGGTGTCGAAAGGGACAGCCGTGACTTTGAACGGCAGGAACGCGGCGCGTATCGGTTAGTGGTTCCCCGTTCCTGGGAGAACAGCCTGTACCGTTACCGGGTCACGACGTATCAAGGAACACAGGAAGTTGTTGATCCTTATGCCAAGGCCGTCAGCGTAAATGGACAATTCGCGGTTCTGCTTGATGTCGAGCAAGAAATCAACCGACAGTTTCCTCACCGGCAAAAACGGCCGTTGTTAATCAAACCGACAGATGCCATCATTTATGAAGCACATATTCGGGATTTCACGATTGATCCGTCTTCCGGTTCTCATTATCCCGGACAATACCTCGGTATGACGGAAACAGGGACCGTATCACCGGAAGGACGCTCGACAGGTATCGATTATTTACTAGACCTCGGTGTGACCCATCTCCAACTGTTACCGGTTCATTTGTTTCCGACAACGGAAGAAGTGAGCCGCCTTCCTTACAATTGGGGATACGATCCTGTTCAGTGGTTTTCACTGACAGGCTGTTATGCCAGCGATCCGACCGATCCAAAGGTCCGGATTCTCGAGTATGTCGGGATGATTGAACGGCTTCATGCAGCGGGAATTCGAGTGACGTTTGACGTGGTCATGAATCATGTCTACATCCGGGAACGGTCAGCGCTCGAATACCTGGTGCCGGGCTACTATTTCCGCTATGAAATGGACGGAACACTTGCCAATGGAACCGGAGTCGGGAATGACACCGCATCGGAACGGTTCATGATGCGACGGATGATCGTGGACTGCCTGACCTATTTTGCGGATATTTTTCATGTAGACGCCTTCCGTTTCGATCTAATGGGCATTCATGATGTTGAGACGATGAATCATGTCCGGTCAGCATTAGATCATATTGATCCGACCATTCTTGTGTACGGCGAAGGATGGGACTTGGCGACACCATTACCGCAACGTCAAAAGGCAATCAGTTCAGTCGCTTCACAAATGCCGCGAATCGGTCATTTTAATGATGTTTTCCGGGATGCTTTAAAAGGCTCGACGTTCAATGAAACAGACTGTGGTTTTGTATCGGGCAACGGTTGGTGGGAAGGGGAAGTACGCAACGGAATGGCCGGCAGTATCACGTTGGCTGGTCAGACGACGGGGCGTTTCCCTGAGCCGACCTATTCGATCAATTATGTCGAAGCACATGATAATCACACCTTGTACGACAAGTTGACACTTGCCCGGCCAGACCTTGATGAAACGACACGGTTACAGATGAGTCGACTGGCCCAAACGATTATATTTTTATCAGCCGGCATCCCGTTTCTCCATGCCGGACAAGAGTTCGGCCGGACGAAACAAGGCGTCGAGAACAGCTATAATGCACCTGATGCGATTAATCGTATGGACTGGACGTTACGGGACCGCCAGGCACAGATGGTCGAGTATTTAAAAAACATCTTGCAAATCCGTCGGATGCACGGAGGGTTCCGGTTGCACCGAGCTAACCAAGTGCAGGAACTGATGCATTTTTTGCCGATGCAACCGGGAGTCATCGCATACGAAGTGGGGGCTGTTCATTCCTACGATGCCTGGCAACGGACGCTTGTCGTGCATAATGTGACGTCTGAGAAGATTGACATCGCGCTCGATCATCCTAAATGGAATGTGCATGTTTACGGAAACGAAGCATCTATCACACCGATTGAGAAGGGTGTTTCGCAGATCACGGTCCTTCCGTTGTCAACAACGATCGCCACATGTTAAGATAATCATTGTGCCTTAAGGCAAATCTACTAAAAAGTTGAGCGGATTATAATGGAATTAGATATTTTAGATGCGCTTGGCGAAGGCTGGACCCTTACGCCAGCAGGCGGAATTACGGGAGAAGCATACATTGCCTCGACGGGGCAGTCAAAACTCTTTTTAAAACGAAACTCCTCGCCATTTTTGGCGATTTTATCAGCGGATGGTATCGTGCCGAAGCTGCTTTGGACAAAGCGGATTTACAGCGGAGATGTCATCAGCGCCCAGCAATTCATCGAAGGTCAAGAGTTGGAACCGGAAATGATGGAACGGCCGGAAGTCGCAAGGTTGCTCGGAAAGATTCATGATTCGAAGGAACTGTTGTTCATGTTACAACAATTGGATCAGCGTCCGATCGAACCGGATGAACTCTTGCGGCAGTGTCGTTTATATTTTCAACCTGCTGAACTGGCACAACCGGAATTGATTGAACAGGCCATCGACTATTTGTCCGGACGGTTACCTTACGTCCGGACAGACGAGCAAGTCGTCTGCCATTCGGATTTAAATCATAATAACTGGTTGGTCGGAACAGACGGACATCTGTATCTTAATGATTGGGATGATGCGATTATCGCAGATCGCGCGTATGATCTGGGGATGATGTTATACAGTTATGTCGATGAAGAGTGCTGGCCGGAATGGTTTGCGCATTACGGACATCCGTTGACGAAAGATTTGAAACAACGCATGTACTGGTACGTCGTGGCGCAAGCCGTACTCTCGATTTACTGGTATGAAGATACCATGCATCCTGATGCAACAGAGAGTTATCTTTTTTTAGCGCAATTGCTGGAAATGGAACAGGAAGATTAAAGCGGCAATCTGTTCAAGACAAGAATTTTAAAACACTAACGAAAAACGTGCGGACACAAGTGATTCTGTGTCCGCACGTTTTTTTTAGCCTTCGGCAATTTGGATTTCTTTTTCGATATCATGACTTTCAAGATCAGCTGTCCGGTACGCTGCTGTCGTCGGCAAACGTAAGTCCAATTTTGGTTTTTCCTCGAATGTAACGGTTACGTCTTGTACCGTATAGTCGAAGACATGTCCTCCACCGCTTCGTTCTTGATCGATGAAGTGAAGATGGTAGCCGGCGACTGCGATCCCGTGACCAAACCGGGGTGTAAAATAACCGGCTAACGTACCGTCGATGTGTTCGAATGTCCGGGCACTTTGTGTCGCGACGGCTTCAGTGATTGGACGGAATGGTTTTTCCTGCCGGGCGACGGTTCGTGTCTTGACCTCGGAAAATCGTCCTTCAATCCGGATGGCGTAAAAGCTGTTGATTGTACCAAGCTGTTCACTTAGCCAGTGTTCAAAATCAGCTTTAGACATCGTTTGCTTCACGGACAACGACTGTTCGGGAACGAATCGCGTAAGAGAACAGAACGGAGTCGTCGTTTTGGGATCGAGCGGACGGGCGCTGCCGTCCGACTGCAGTTGATAAAAGGAACCATCAAAACCAATCATTTCCCCGTCGAGATGATCGAATGTACCGATTCCGAAATCATAACCGGGAAGAATCGATTCATAGCGTGTTTCACTTTCGAATACACCGTCGAGTAAGGCCATCATTGTCGAAATCTGAAGTAATGTATCGTCATGCTGCATCGCTTTCATCTCCTTATCAGTTTAATTGATCCAAGTGTACCTCTTTACCGAGTGTAATGTTATCGCTGTAGTCGATCGGAACATCCACGATGACAGGTCCCTCTGTTTGCCATGCTTCTTCCATGACCGAGATGAGTTCGGACGGATGATTGACACGGAGTCCTTTTGCGCCGAAGCTTTCAGCGTATTTTACTAAATCGACTTCCCCGAAAGAGGTACCGGATTTCCGTTTGTATTTCATTTCCTGCTGGAATGCTACCATATCAAACCCGCTGTCCCGCCATACGAAATGGACGAGCGGAGCATTCAGGCGGACTGCCGTTTCCAGTTCCATGGCGGAAAAGAGGAATCCACCGTCGCCGGAAATCGAGACCGCTTTTTTACCTGGACGGACGAGCGTCGCGGCGATTGCCCAAGGCAATGCGACACCAAGTGTCTGCATTCCGTTGCTGAACAGGAGATGACGAGGCTCGTACGACCGGAAGTGACGTGCCATCCAGATGTAATGCGATCCGACGTCTACTGTGACCGTGACGTCGTCCGCGATTTGTTCGCGTAATGTTTTCATGAAGTAAAGCGGATGAGTCAATGGTGAGTCCTTCACGATTGGCGGGATGTCCCGTTCTTCCAAGCGTTGTTGAAGACCGTGTAAAAATTCAGTTGAGCTTGCTGGAAGTGTCAATGCATGCAAACGTTCTGATAACGCATTGATGGTTGCTGCAACATCACCGACGAGTTCCCGGTCCGGACGATAGAAGTGATCGATTTCGGCCCGCATCTGATCAAGATGAATCAATGTCCGCTCGTGAGACGGTTGATTCCAGAATTTCGGATCATATCCGATTGGATCGTATCCGATCGATAAGACGAGATCGGCTTCAGCAAGCAAGGCGTCTCCTGGTTGGTTACGGAAAAGACCGACCCGTCCGTAGAAATTAGATTCAAGCTCGCGCGACAACGTACCGGCGGCCTGGAATGTCTGAACGACCGGGATCGACACACGTTCGAGCAAAGCACGGATGGCTTGAACGACACGCGGTTGACTCGAGCGCATACCGAGTAACAAAACCGGTAACTTCGCTTGTTCAATCAGGGTAGCCGTCTCATCAATCCATTCTTCCGGAGCGATTCCGAGTTTAGGTGCTTCGACCGCTTTGAACGAAGTGACGTTCGCTTCATTTAATCCGACATCCTGCGGAATGCTGACGAAAGCAGCACCGGACGTCGTTTCCGCTGTCCGGAAAGCATTGGATAAGACTTCAGGGATATTGTCGGCATCTTGAACTTCAGCGCTGAAATTGGTAATCGGTTTGAACAATGCCTGGTTATCCATCGATTGGTGGGTCCGTTTCAATCGATCGGCTCGTGTGACGGCACCGGCAATCGCGACGACAGGATCACCTTCCGAGTTGGCCGTGACAAGACCGGTCGCGAGATTGGAAGCACCGGGTCCTGACGTGACCAGTACCACACCGGGTTTGTCCGTCAAGCGGCCGATTGCTTGTGCCATGAACGCGGCGTTCTGTTCATGGCGTGCGACGATCAGTTCGGGTCCCCGGTCCTGCAGAACATTAAAGACAGAGTCAATTTTCGCTCCAGGAATCCCGAAGATATAGTCTACACCCTGTTCGATGAGGGTATCGACGACCAAATCGGCTCCTGTTTTCTTCTGTACTAAGTCTTTTGAATCACTGTTTTGTTTTTCTTTCATTACAATTCTCCTTTTCTACCAGTAGTTTCGGTTGTTCGATAGCTGTAATATAAAAACTGTTTCATGAAAAGTATACATCTGTTTCAATGAGAAACCAAGGTGAATCCTTCAGAAACTAAAAAAGACACCTTGTGATCAACACAAGATGTCTGCCGCTAACTGTTTATTCCGCATTCACTTTTCCGAACGTCGCCCAGACGAAAAGAGCCGTTACACCCATGACGAGAACGATCGGAGAACCCCATGCAATCAAGAAGTCTTCCAACATTAAAACCTCCTTTAGGAATCATCGTACTGTAAGTGTAGTAGATTGCTCACTTATTCTCAAGTGACGATCTGCTGAACATTCTTTTGGGAGAATGAAGAACATCTTATATATTTACCCGAATCATGATAAACTTATCTGCGGATAATTTAAGAATCGAAAGGATGAGCAGTATGCGTTTACGTCACAAACCATGGGCACTGGATTATATGAAAGAGCAATCCTCCATCTATATAGCAGACCCGTCGACTTTAAAAGGAAACTGGTCGAATGAATTTAAGAATGAGAATCCGATTTACATCGAAGTCGGGTCAGGTAAAGGCGCCTTCATCACAGGGATGGCAAAACAGTATCCGGAGGTCAACTTCGTCGCAATCGAACTGTTTGAGAGTGTTGCAGTCGCCATCGTTCAAAAGATGGTGGAAGAACCGCTTGCTAACGTCCGTGTCTTGACGGTCGATGCCAAAGACTTGCGTGACTTCTTTGAAAAAGGAGAGGTGGCCCGTGTTTATTTAAACTTCTCCGATCCGTGGCCGAAATCACGGCATGCGAAACGCCGCTTGACGTACAAAACGTTTTTGGCAACCTATGAAGATATTTTACCGGAAAAAGGGCAGATTCATTTCAAGACGGATAACCGGAAATTATTTGAATCAAGTCTGATGACGATGTCTGCCTACGGGATGACATTTGATTGGATGTCACTTGATTTACATGCCAACGAGCCGGAAAATAACGTCAGAACGGAATACGAAGAACGATTTTCAGCAATGGGTCAACCGATTTATCGGATGGAAGCAACGTATACGAAATAATTTAGACAAAAAGTTTTCTTATTTTCCTAGCATTTCTTTCACACTTTTTTCTTATTAATTGGTACAATGTTGTTGACTGAAGAACTGTATTTACAGGTAAAGGGGGAAATTGGGGATGTGGCAAAAAAGCTTAGCCTTCGTAACGGCACTCTTTCTCGCATTGAGTATCGGACAATCGGTATTCGCTGCGATTGATACGTCATCTATGCAAAAAGCACTTGACGAGGATTTGAAGAGTACACATTACGACTATAAAAAAGGTTCTGTAGAAATTGAAGATCCAAAAACATTCACTGGTGAAAAAGGTGAAAATATTATCGGTGGAATCGCGGTAATCGAGACAGTTCGTGATGGAATCTTCATTACGATGAAACGTGAAATTCATTTCTACAACGCAGACAGCGGTAAATTACTTACAAGTGCAGATGCGGCTAAAGTAAAAGGCGTCAAAGAATACATCGACAGCAACTCGGATAACCTGCACCAAAAGGTGGTTTACTGGTTGCCGATGTTACTGATGTTATTAATCATTGCAGTACCAGCTATCATGCTATACGTTGTTGTACCGCGTCTGTATTCAACAAGTGAATACATGAACCCGATCTACGAACGTAATGATAACCCGCGTTAATCTTTTGTAAATCAAATGAAAATCCCTTGTCCGACCCGAAACCGGGTTCGACAAGGGATTTTTTTGTATGAATTCAGACGAATAAAACGAGTAAAAAAGCAATGATGGCCGGAAGCCCTTGTTTGAAAAGAATCGAGGTATTGGCAGTAGCTGCACCATACAGAGCGGCGACGATGACACAACCGAGAAAATACAATTGGACCGCTGAGGAATCAAGGATCAGTCCGAAAATCAGACCGGCTGCAAGAAAACCATTGTAAAGACCTTGGTTGGCGAACAGTGTCCGGATCTGCGGATTGGAGACGGCTTCTTCGGTCAGTCCGAATGTACGCCGGGCAGATTTTGATGACAGGAAAAACATTTCAAGCGCCAGGATATAAAAGTGTTCCACAGCGACAATTAAAACGAAGAGAGTAGCGAGTAAGGACATGTCGAGTCTCCTTTCTGAAAAAAAGACCATACTTCGTCGATCGAAGTATGGTCCGTCTATTATGCGTATTCGAGTAAAGCACCTGTTTCCGCATCAACTGTGAATTGATACGTTTTTTCATCGTCACCTTCAAGGACCGAGATGCCACCTTTGTAGCTTTGGTAGTCACGTGACTCGTATGCGTACGCCTCTGGTGTTGCAGAGATCCATGCACCTTGGACACGTCCTTTTGCTGAAAATGTGCGTTTCGTGATTTCGAGCGCTTCCTCGGCAGAGAGTTGTTTGTTGTCGACAGCCTTCTTGACTGCGAAAGCGGCAACGACCGCTGCTGCGAGACCGATAATCCAATAGCGTTTTTTCATTAAAATTCCCCTCCTTACAGGTTCTATTCCTACTGTACCAAATAATCCGTCCAGTGAGAAACAAAAGGTTAAGTGATTGAAGCAAAATTTTGTATAATGAATGAACAGGAGGGGATACATATGAATGAAAAAACAAGAGACTTGTTTCGAACATTGACAGAATTGAACGGTGCACCCGGATTTGAACATGATGTCAGACGCTTTGTGAAAGAACGGATTACACCGGTGACGGATGAAATCGTCATGGACGGTCTTGGTTCAATTTTCGGAAAACGCACGGGTCAGGCGGATGGTCCGAAAGTTATGGTTGCTGGTCATATGGATGAAGTAGCTTTCATGGTCACACAGATTACGAAAAACGGGATGCTCCGGATTCAACCGCTCGGTGGCTGGTGGAGTCAGGTTCTGCTTGCACAACGTTTTTCGATTTGCGGTGATAACGGGATCATTCCCGGTGTCATTGCGTCAACACCACCACATTTGCTGACGGATGAAGTCCGGAATAAACCGATGGCGATCAAAGATATGTTCATCGATGTCGGGGCAGACTCAAAAGAAGAAGCGGAATCCTTTGGTATTCGTCCGGGTATTCCGGCGGTCCCGTTCTTCCCGTTCACACCGATGGCGAACCCGAAAAAAATCATGGCTAAAGCATGGGACAACCGCTACGGCGTCGGGATGGCAATTGAGTTGTTGGAAGAAACGACAGCAGCGGATCATCCGAACGTCCTGTTCTCAGGTGCAACGGTTCAAGAAGAAGTCGGCTTGCGCGGTGCGCAAACGGCAACCAATCTGATTGATCCGGATGTTGCTTTTGTCGTCGATGCCTCACCGGCCAACGATGCTTCAGGAGATAAAACGGAATTCGGTCAGCTTGGTCAAGGACCATTGTTACGTATTAAAGACAGCGTCATGATTTTATCAAAAGAAATGACGGATTATGTGCTCGATACAGCGGAATCGAACAATATTCCATATCAATATTACGTCGGAGCAGGTGGAACGGACGGAGGCGTCATCCATCGTTCGAACAGCGGAATTCCAACGACGGTCGTCGGTCTTCCGGCACGTTATATCCATACACATGCTTCGATCATGCACACGGATGACTATGATGCGGCAAAAGAATTACTGAAGAAACTGGTCACGCAACTGGATGCGACCACACTTGCGACATTACAAATTAAATGAACGTAATAGAAGAGGGGATCGTTGCGATCCTCTTTTTTCTGTTTTTAACTGTCTTGTCACATGAAAAACAAATGTATGACCTTTTTTTAGAGTTTGTTATAATGAATCTGATTTTAAACAGAAGGAAGTGGCAGCTTGTTAAAAAGAAAAGGAATTTTACTCAGTCCGAAAGTATATTTTATTACGGTACTCAGTTATATGGCATTAGGATTATTCAGTTCTTTGATTATGGGACTAATTTTAAAGACGATTGGTGAAGGATTAATCACAAAAGGAATCGATGCGGAAATACTCGTCACGGTCGGGCAGCAGGCTATCGCACTGACAGGGCCGGCAATCGGAGTAGCGGTTGCCTTTGCGCTCGAAGCTCCGCCGCTTGTCTTGTTTTCAGCCGTTGCGGTCGGTGCCTTTGGTTACGAAGCGGGAGGTCCTGCCGGAAGTTACGTGGCAGCCGTCATTGCTACCGAAATCGGAAAACTGATTTCAAAGACGACGCGACTTGATATCATTTTGACGCCATTCATCACCTTGCTCGTCGGTTTTGTGAGTGGAAAGTATGTCGGAGCTTGGATTGGAACGTTGATGACCGATTTAGGGGAAATCATCCGGTGGGGAACAGAAAGAGAACCTTTAGTCATGGGAATTTTTGTTGCGACCGTCATGGGTCTCGCTTTGACGGCTCCCATCTCGAGTGCAGCTCTTGGCATCATGTTAGGTCTGGATGGACTGGCAGCCGGCGCTGCAACGATTGGCTGTGCCGCACAAATGATTGGTTTCGGTGTCATCAGTTATCGTGATAACGGGATTGGAGGCTTCATTGCCCAAGGAATCGGCACGTCGATGTTGCAGGTAGGCAATATCATTCGAAATCCATGGACGATTGTTCCGCCAACACTGGCGGGAGCATTGCTCGCTCCATTTGCAACCGTCTTACTCACACTTGAAAGTAATCCTGAAGGGTCGGGGATGGGGACGAGCGGATTGGTCGGTCCGCTGATGTTGTTAAAGACGATGGGATTCGAAGGCGAGTACTACTTAGCGGTTTTCGTGTTGTGTTTCCTGGCACCAGCACTGATCAGTTATTTGATTTACCGTGTCCTCCGTCGCATGGGACGGATTAAAGACGGGGATCTGAAAATCGAGTATTGATGAACCGAATTTTTTCGATGAGTAGATAAGTAAGGGTGGCAGATTATCATTCTGCCACCCTTACTTTGTAGAGACTGACTTTTGAGTCAGTTCCTTCATGTTTACAGTGAAAAGCCGAACGCACTGGAGTAAAAACTGGTAAAAAAGACATACAAGTATAAAAGATAAAGCGGAATCAAATACCGCATCCGAACGATTGGCAATTTTCTGGCGAACCGTTTCCCGATTGCTTCGAGCAACATGATGATGGCAAATCCGACTACAAGAAGGATCAGGATTTGAGGCAGGCTACGTTCGGAATCGATAAATGAATAGCCGTACCGGAGACAGCTTGTCATGCCGACAAAACCAACAAATCGTTCAAAAGGATGCTTAACAGGTTGATCAGTCATAATAATTTCCTTTCAGGACATTTTCTAGTTGCAGTATAGCAAACAGAGCACGAAAACGCACAGAAACATTCGAATATGCTATGATGGAGCCAATGAAAAAGCAAGTACTGAAGGAGTGTAACAGATGAAAAAATTAGAATCGAAAGAACAATTTGATCAAGCGAAAAAAGAAAAATCGATTTTCCTCTTTTCAGCGGATTGGTGCCCGGATTGCCGGTTTTTAGATCCATTCATGCCGGAAATGGAACAGACGTTCAGTGAATTTAATTTTTATTACGTCGACCGCGATCAGCACATTGAAATTGCCCAGGAAATGGACATCTTCGGAATTCCGAGCTTCGTTGCGTATCGTGAAAATGAAGAAACGGGTCGTTATGTCGGGAAAGAACGAAAAACACCTGAACAGGTGACCGCATTTTTAGAAACAGTCTGAAACAAAAGCGAGCGCTGACTCGCTTTTTTTAATAGGAAAGGATGAAATGGATTCATGGAACTACAACAAATTCGCCGCCTCGTTACGGAGGCATTTGATACCACTCAATATACAACGTATTTCGATCGGGAAAAATCGGTTCTCCGCATCGAACGCAAACAGGATCGGACAGGAGTCGATCTGGGATTGAATCCGCTTGTAGCGAAAGCAAAGCGTCGCGGTGTCATAGCGGTCGAAGAGACGATCGAATACATTAAAGCCGTTTTGGAACAGACAGAACCGGTTTCGCTGATTGGTCATGAACAACAGGTTTTCCCTGTCATTCGGGCAAAATCTTTTGCCGATGAGACGAAAGATGGCAAAAAAATCATCAGTACACCACATACCGGTGAAACGAAAATCATGTACGCGCTTGATTTAGGGGCTACGTACCGGTTGATTGACGAAGAATTGTTGAATCAAGCAGGATGGACGACCGAACACTTGTCAGAGGCAGCGCGGTTCAATTTAAAGTCACTCGAAGCGCCGTTTAAGATGGATGAAGTGGCCGGGAATATCTTTTATTTCTTGAGTACGGGTGACGGCTACGAAGCGAGTCGTGTCTTGAACAAACAATTATTGAGCGATTACGCTGAAAAAATGACAGGAGAGTTTGCTGTCGGAATTCCGCATCAGGACGTGCTGATCTTTGCTGACATTCGAAACGACGCGGGGTACGATGTTCTGCAACAATTGATGTTTGACTTCTTCACGAACGGACGAGTTCCGGTAACGGCACTTCCTTTCATGTACGAAGAAGGCAGACTCGAACCTGTCTTTGTCCTTGCAAAAAACAAGCATCCGAAAAGCTGAATAATCTGCTACAATAGGCATTGTGAGAAAGTTTGAAGGGAGTCATGGATTGCATGAATGTTTTTTATAATAAAGAAGGTGTCGGAGACGTCTTGATGGTCATCTTAGCAGATGCACCCCGCGCTGAAATCACTGCCGAAAGAAAAGGCGATGTAGCAACGATTTTCCATGGCGAAGACGTAATTGGCTATAACATCTTCGAAGCATCAAACCAGTTTGAATTAAATGCTGTAGGACCGGTCGAATTGACACCGGAACTTGTTGAAACGATTCAACGCGTACTAGGAGAAAATGGAATCGATTTTGAAGAACGTGAAATTGATTATTCACCTAAATTCGTCGTCGGATTCGTAGCATCTGCCGAAAAACATCCAGATGCGGACAAGCTGTCGGTTTGTCAGGTAGAGGTGGATGGTCAGACACTGCAAATCGTCTGCGGGGCACCTAATGTTGCCGCCGGACAAAAAGTAGTCGTCGCTAAACCGGGTGCGGTCATGCCGTCCGGATTGATTATCCGTCCGTCCGCTTTACGTGGAGTGGCTTCTAGCGGAATGCTTTGTTCTGCCCGGGAACTGGCATTGCCGGATGCACCGCAGGAAAAAGGAATTCTTGTACTCGAAGATACCGCGAAAACGGGAGAAGCATTTTTAATCGGTCGATAATTCGACCGATTTTTTAACAAGATGGAGGGGTGAGGGAATGAGCAATCGTTATGAGCAGTCGTTAAAGGAACAAGCAGCACGGATTCGACGTGAACTGGCAGGCGAAAAAGAAACGAAACCCGTCGAACGTCCTAAAAAAGAAGAACGTGAAGATCGATTCGTGTTGACGGATGTTCCATCGCCTATTTACGGATTCCAACGACCTAAAAAGCAACGGTCGATCCAAGAGGAAATCCATTCGGACGAATCTGAAGTCGATGTTTCAAGTGTACATGAAGAGGAAAAGTCATCAGAAGAGTCGCTTGAACATGAGACAGAGGAATTGAACGAAGAGTCGCGGATCGAGACGATGGAACAGACGGATCTAACCGAAGCGGATGCTGGCTTAGTACCGATGACAGATTCAGAGATTCTCGTTCCGGAACCGTCGATTGAGGAAAATTCTTCGCCGCAGGATATTGTCGAAGATCAAGTCGAAGATCAAGTCGAAGCACAAGCGTCAACAGAAACTCTTCTTCCTGAAGAAGAGGATGCAGTTGAAGAAGCAGAAAATCCGGTTGCAGAAGAAACGGACAAAGAAGATACGGTAGAAGAAACAGTTACAGAAGAAACCGACAAAGAAGAAACAGTGGAAACGCAAATCGAATTGACTCCTGAGGTTCCTGTAGCAGATCAAACGGTACAGGAAGAAACAGAAACCATTCCGTCCTCAACGGATGTGGTACACATGGATTCTCAGGCGGAAGAACCGCTCTCTGCCGACGACGCTTCAGTTGATGAAATGAAGCAAGTAGTTGCAGTGGAAACAGAACCGACGGCAAACCAGTCGATTCAAATCAAAAAGCCGGTCGGTCCGCCGGTAAACGTCGTGATGACGACAAAGGACTTGATGGCGATGTATCGTGCACGTCGGGAACAAAATAATTTACATGGTAAAAAATAAGTCGGTTTGCTATAATGGTACAGGTTTTGTACCCAAGCCCGATGGTACGGACCGGAACGTGAATTGGAGGGCTCATATATGACAAATTATCATTTTGTAGGGATCAAAGGAACAGGGATGAGTGCGCTCGCCCAAGTACTGCATGAAATGAATCATCAAGTACAAGGTTCTGATATTGACAAGCATATTTTTACAGAGGATGCCTTACGGGCAAAAGGAATTCCGTTTTTCCCGTTTAGTGCGGAAAACATTAAAGAAGATCAAGTCATCATCCAAGGGAATGCTTTTGGGGATGACCATCCAGAAATTGCTCGGGCAAAGGAACTGGATTTGACGATTTATCACTATTACGATTTCTTAGGACATTTAGCAGATGAGTATCGGTCTGTTGCGATTACCGGATCACATGGTAAAACATCGACGACTGGTTTACTCTCGCACGTCTTGAGTGGAATTACACCAACGGCATTTCTGATTGGTGATGGAACAGGTGCCGGTGTGGCAGAAGCGAAAGCATTTGTCTTTGAAGCGTGCGAGTACAAACGCCACTTCTTATATTACAAACCGGACTATGCCATCATGACGAACATTGACTTTGACCATTCTGACTACTTTACGGGAATCGACGACGTCGTTTCGGCATTCCAAGAGATGGCGATGCAGGTCAAACAAGCAATCGTTGCTTGTGGAGATGACGAGCACCTGCAAAACCTTCAGGCGAATGTTCCGATTCTGTATTATGGTTTTGGAGAAAATAATGATTTCCGTGCAGAAAACGCGACGTCGACGCCGGACGGAACATCATTTGACGTCTATCTCCGGGATGATTTTTACGGGACGTTCCTGATTCCTGGTTTTGGTCGACACCATGTCTTGAATGCGTTGTCTGTCATTGCGATCTGCCAGTATGAAGGATTGAACAAAGAAGATGTCGCTGCACGTTTGTCTACATTCGGCGGAGTGAAACGTCGGTTTAGCGAAACAAACTTCGGTTCGCAAATCCTTGTTGACGACTACGCGCATCACCCGAAAGAAATCAGTGCGACGATTGAATCGGCACGCAAAAAATATCCGGATCGTGAAGTCGTAGCGATTTTCCAACCGCATACGTATACCCGCTTAAAGTCATTCATGGATGATTTTGCGACATCGTTACGTGAGGCGGATGCTACTTATCTGTGTGAAATCTTTGGATCGGCACGTGAGCAAGAAGGGCAAGTCCGTGTAGAAGATTTACAAGAAAAAGTGCCGGGATCTGATATTTTGACGCGGGACAATGTATCGATTTTACGTAAACATGAAAATGCCGTGTTGCTCTTTATGGGAGCAGGAGACATTCAGACGTATCAACACCAGTACGAAAACGCTAAGTAATACCATCAGTAGGAACAGGCGCCGGCATTCATTTGCCGGCGTCTTTTTGTCGGTTTCGTGAAACAAAAAAGTGGAAGTGAGTTTGAGGAGAAATCAGTTAAATTTTTGATTGCATCTTGAATTGATTTTTGGAATAGTGGGGGTATGTTATTTAGAAAGGAAAGACGTCATGGGACAAATTTTACTCATCTTACTGTTACAGCTGATTTACGTACCTGTTTTGACACTACGTACCATCATGCTCGTCAAAGGAAGAACTATCATTGCAGGTGTGTTAGGAACGGTTGAAACGTTGATTTATATCTTTGCGCTCGGAATCGTATTCCGTGACTTGACAACAGCCGGCATGATTGTCTACGCCCTTGGATTCGGGCTTGGAATTCTGATCGGAGGATTCGTCGAACGGAAGCTGGCAATCGGATACAATATGATTCAAGTGCATACACAGGACTTCCCGGCAGAGTTGATTCAGGTCATCCGGGACAACGGATTCGGAGTCACACATTATCAAGGTCAAGGTCGTGATGGAATTCGCTATCGACTGGATGTACTGGCAGCCCGGACAAGAATGAAAGTATTGCGCAATTTGGTCGAGGAATATGAACCGAAAGCGTTTCTTGTCGCGTTTGATTCAGTCGACTTCAAAGGCGGTTACATGCTCAAAGGATTGAAACGGTCTCAGTAAGGACAACGCTAAACGCTCGAAGAATCTCTCATGAAATCATGTTTAAGTTTTGTTATTTAAGGATAAAGATGAAATAGAACAAAACACAGTTTTTATGAGAGGAGAAATCGACAATGATTAGTAATCATGCTAAGACAGCTTTAAATCAGCAGGTGGCAAACTATGGCGTGCTGTTTGTAAAACTTCATAACTACCACTGGTACATTAAAGGTCCTGATTTCTTGACGTTACATGTAAAGCTTGAAGAATTATACACTTGGGTTTCAGAACAATATGATGTCGTAGCAGAACGTCTGTTGATGAATAATGGAATGCCTTCTGCAACGCTGAAGGAATATTTAGAGCAGACAACGCTTGAAGAAGCAAAACCGGGTTTATCGGCAGATGAAATGGT
The DNA here is from genome assembly GCF_033342815.1 of Exiguobacterium artemiae. Classification (GTDB taxonomy): domain Bacteria; phylum Bacillota; class Bacilli; order Exiguobacteriales; family Exiguobacteriaceae; genus Exiguobacterium_A; species Exiguobacterium_A artemiae_A. The sequence goes on along the minus strand of NZ_JAWPEN010000001.1, from coordinate 256,751 downwards.
GGAGTCGGTCATCAGTGATTTCCAACAGATTCGTAAGGAAATGCTGGATGCAATCGTTCATCTTGAATCGCAAGACGTAACGGTTGAAGATGATTTACTGGCACAGGCAAAAGAAATCGAGAAACAAATTTGGATGTTGCGCGCGACATTAAAAAAATAACTTAAACAAAACGGATGGCTTCATCCTACGTGGAATAAGCCATCCGTTTTCACTTATTTTAAGTTTTCAGGATTCAAGACGTCGAGTTCAGGTAAAACGAATCGACCGTCTTTACGAATCAAGACATCATCAAACCAGATTTCTCCACCACCATAATCGGGACGTTGAATGTTCACCAAATCCCAGTGAATGGATGAGTCGTTTCCGTTATACGCTTCAGCATATGCTTGACCAGGTGTAAAATGGAAACTGCCGTCGATTTTTTCATCAAACAAGATATCTTTCATCGGGTGTTGGATGAACGGGTTGACACCGATTGCGAATTCTCCGACGAAACGAGCTCCGGCATCTGTATCAAACACTTGGTTGATGCGTTCCGTATCGTTTGCTGTCGCTTCTACGATTTTACCGTCTTTAAACGTCAGTTTGACGTTTTCGAAGGTAAATCCTTGATAAGGAGAAGGTGTATTGTAAGAAATGGTACCGTTAATCGAATCCTTGACCGGTGCGGTGAAGACTTCTCCATCCGGAATGTTGGCATTACCGGCACACTTAATGGCCGGGATGTCCTTGATTGAGAAAGCAAGATCTGTTCCGGGTCCGACGAGACGAACACGATCGGTTTTATTCATCAAATCGACGAGCGGCGTCATGGCGTCACCCATCTTAGCGTAATCAAGCGTACAAACATCAAAGTAAAAGTCTTCGAAAGCTTCTGTTGACTGGTTTGCCAGTTGCGCCATTGAAGTCGTCGGGAAGCGTAACACGACCCATTTCGTGCCTTTGACACGATCTTCTGTATGCATCTTACCGAGCGTTTTACCGTACAGCTTCATTTTGTCAGACGGGACGTCAGACAGTTCGTTGATGTTATCTCCAGCACGTAGGCCGATATAAGCATCCATCGCCTGCATTTGTTTTTGTTCGATGTCCGCCATCAACTGAAGTTGTTCTTCCGACGCATTGCGGTACAATTTCCGTAATACGCGGTTATCTTTTAAGAGGACGAATGGAAGACCACCGGCTTCATAAGCGGCATCAACGAGTGCTTCGACAAGTTCACGTTCGATTCCGAAATTCTCGATCAAGACTTTTTCACCAGGAGCAAGTGCTACTGAATAATTGATAAGATTCGTTGCGAGTTGTGTTAGACGTGGGTCACGCATGAAAAGTTCCTCCTCAAAATGATGTATGTAGGTTTCATTTATCATTGTAACGGAAATAAACCATTTGGAGTAGCAGGAACCATTACTTCTACGTCGAACTACCAACTAGACACTAGCAAAAGAAATTGGAGGCACGAACCATGGAAATTACATTAGGCGGAATTGCCGGATTGGTTGCTGCGATTGCATTCGTAGTACTCGTCATCTTCCTCGCACGCGTCTTGAGCGCAGCAGGTAAGACACTTAACAACGTAGCAGATACGACAGCAGGGCTCGAACGTCAATTAGACGGCATCATGATGGAGACGACAGCGTTGTTACACAAAACGAACCGTCTTGTCGATACGATTGAAGAAAAAACAGAATTGCTTGCACCGGTTGCGAACTCAATCGAGGAACTCGGAACATCGCTCAATAAAGTAACAGATTCAGTTCGAACTGTATCTGACACGGTTGCAGGTGCTGCCGATACAAACAAAGAACAGATCGCGCAAGCTGTCCGTTGGGGATCAGTCGCGGTTGAACTCTTTAAGAAAAATAAACCTGAACCAGGACAAGACGTTTCATCTTCGACAACGGCTACAACGACAGTCGAAAAGAAACCACGTCGCCGCTTCCGTAAAAAAGCAGAAACACCTGTCACACCGGAGGTCGTTTCTGTCCCGGATGTAGAGAGTATTCCAGATGAGTTGAAGGGAGATCGTTCATAATGACAAAACAACATCCATACCAAACACAAGATACTTCTAAAGGTGGCGGATTCCTCGCAGGTATCATCGTCGGTGGATTGATCGGCGCAGCAGCGGCCTTATTATCAAGTCCGAAATCAGGTCGTGAAATGCGCGGAATGCTCGATGAGCGGACAGCGCCAGCACGCCAACGTTTAAACGAACAAACACAAGTCGTTCGTGAAAAGGCAGAACCACTCGTAGGAGAATGGATTCAATTAGCAAAAGACAAAGCAGCACCTGTCATTGAAAAAGCAAAGAAAAACCCTACTGTTCAAGAAGCGGCACAATATGCTGGTTTTGAAAAAGACCAATCAAGCATCGATGCAGCACTTGCTGAGGCGGAACAACTGGTTCGTGACATCGAACGTGAAATCGGCGACGAAGTGGACGGTGCGTCGGTTGCAGAGGAACTTGATACAGAAACAGTCGCTGAGCTGTCGGAATTCCGTGAAAAACTTGCAGATGAGCAGGGAGAAGAAGTCGCAGAAGACGATACAGAGGACGATCATGAAAATGATCCACAATCTAAACTCAGTCATGAAAAGAAACCAAAAAAATAAAAAATCAAAGTGTACTTTCCGACTTTTGACGGGGAGTACGCTTTCTTTGTATACAATTGCAAAAGAGTTCGCTATAATTAGTTGCTATTACGAGCTATATGCTGATTAGGGAGTGGTAGGACAATGGATCAACATGCAGAATTGAAACGTTTACGGGATGAACTTGATTTAGTGAACGCTGAGTTGCTGGCGTTAATTAATAAGCGAGGGGAAATAGCGGTTGAAATCGGTAAAGTCAAACGTGCCCAGGGGATTGATCGGTATGACCCGGTCCGTGAACGTCAGATGCTTGAATCGATTGCAGCGAGCAATCATGGTCCATTTGAAACAGGACGCCTACAGCACGTATTTAAAGAGATTTTCAAAGCCTCTCTTGAACTTCAAGGAGAAGATCGGACCCGGAAACTGTTGGTCTCGCGAAAACAAAAACCGACGAATACAATCATTCGGATCGGGGATGATGTGATTGGTGACGGTTCCCAACAATTGATTGCCGGTCCATGTGCGGTCGAAAGTGAAGAACAGGTCTTTGAGGTGGCAGAGCAACTGGCGAAGCATGGTGTTCGATTCATGCGCGGCGGTGCTTACAAACCACGGACATCACCATATGATTTCCAAGGTCTTGGATTAGATGGATTAAAAATGTTGAAAAAAGCAGCAGATGCACATGGTCTTCATGTCATCACTGAAATCATGACACCGAGTGCGGTCGAATCAGCCTTACCTTACGTCGACATCATTCAAGTCGGTGCCCGCAACATGCAAAACTTCGATTTATTGAAGGAAGTAGGGCGGACAAACAAGCCGGTTCTGTTGAAGCGGGGCTTATCGGCCACACTAGAAGAGTTCATGTACGCTGCGGAATACATCATGGCAAGCGGTAACGAACAGGTGATCTTGTGCGAACGCGGTATCCGGACATATGAACGGGCGACCCGCAATACACTTGATATCTCTGCCGTGCCAATCCTGAAACAAGAAACACATCTTCCGGTCATGGTGGATGTGACTCATTCAACAGGGCGCAAAGATTTACTTCTTCCGACTGCTAAAGCAGCTTACGCCATTGGGGCAGACGCGGTGATGGTAGAAGTCCATCCGTTTCCGGCGCTTGCGTTGTCGGATGCGAACCAACAACTAGATTTTAATGAGTTCGATTCGTTCATCGAGAATCTGACTTCTACTTTTCCGGCACTAAACGTTCAATGATTTTCTAAAAAGGCTGTTCTTTAGCGAATGAAAACGTTTTACAATGAGGGAAGAATGGGAAAAGAAAGATATCTTTTCCTGTCTTCCTTTCGTGTTGCCTAAAAATGAAAACAAGAATGAAAACAAAATGATTGTCTAAAATAAGGAGGAATTTGTTTTGAACAGTAATATAACGATTTATGATGTCGCCCGGGAAGCCGCCGTCTCCATGGCGACTGTCTCACGTGTAGTGAATGGAAATCCGAACGTCAAACCATCGACGCGAAAAAAAGTACAGGATGCCATCGATCAGCTCGGATATCGTCCGAATGCGGTGGCACGAGGTCTTGCCAGTAAGAAAACGACAACTGTCGGTGTTATCGTACCGGATATCTCGAACATCTTTTTTGCGGATTTGGCACGCGGAATCGAAGACGTTGCGACAATGTATAAGTACAACATCATCTTGTGTAACTCGGATCAAAACCCGGAAAAAGAGATTCACCTGTTGAATACGTTGCTTGGAAAACAAGTCGACGGCATTATTTTCATGGGTGGACGTCTTCATGAAGATCTTGTCCGTGAATTCAAAACATCGCCTGTTCCAATCGTGTTGGCGGCTACTTTAAATCAAGAGTATGATCTTCCGGCCGTTAATATTGATTATGAGAGTGCTGCACATGATGCGGTCAAATCGTTGATTGACAATGGCCATAAACGCATCGGCTTCATTACCGGACCGTTGGAACAACAGATTAATGGCGAAAAGAAATTTGCTGGTTACCGCAGTGCCCTGGAAGAAGCCAATCTGCCGTTCGATGAGCAAAACGTCGTCCTTGGGAACTATACGTATGATTCAGGCATGAAGGCGATGAACCAATTACTTGAACTCGGGGATGCTTGTCCGCGTGCGATTTTTGCGGGAACAGATGAAATGGCACTTGGTGTCATTCACGCTCTGCAAGATGCCGGCCACCAAGTGCCGGAAGACTTCGAAGTCATCGGACATGATAACACGCGTCTTGCGACGATGATTCGTCCAAAGCTGACGACAGTCGTACAACCGATGTATGATATCGGTGCAGTGTCGATGCGTTTATTGACGAAAATCCTCAATAAAGAAGAAATCGAGACAAATGATGTGACGTTACCACACCGGATCGAACAACGTGATTCAACACGTTCTTGATTTAAAAAAGTCTGTCCTTTCTCCATTCGGAAAAGGACAGACTTTTTTTGTTGATCATTTAACTAAAATCGTTTGATCCTGATGATGATGTAATTGATCGTTCTCGACATGAAGTCGGATGATGGTCTTGCCTGGATGTGTTAACGAAACTTCCCCTACGTATTGATCTGATTTTTTAGTGAGCGGCAGATACGTATGTTTTTCGACACCGGGCTCGATGACTTCGATTTGAACATCTGCCTGGAGCGGTTTGCCGTTTAGGAAGACATGAAAGGAGACAGGTAGCTTGGCCCCGGCTTTCATTGTTTTAGCACCCATGTAATGAACAGACAGTCCTTCGACGGTCGCATGCTCATGTGCCTGTTCCGTCGTGTCTTTTTTTGTGTCTTCATGGGAGTGATCCATGACGACGAATGAGATTTTATCCATATGATGAAGTCCATTCTTATCATTGATGTGATAAAGACCTTCGTATTCGCCTTCAGCAAGCTTGGCTTCTGCTTGATAAGTACCGGTCTTTTTTAAGGCTGCTTTGAATTTTTGATGAACCGCTTCTTTTTCATCTGATTTCCAGACTTCAAAGGCTACGTTTTCCAGATTAACAGCTTTCTTATTTTCGAGTGCTGTCGCTTGGAAAACCACCTTTTGATTTTCCATCGTTTTCGCTGGCACATTGACAGTGACATCGACTGGTTTTTTTTCGGAACCTTGCATGGTATCGTGATCCATCGCCTGTTTGTCATTCGCACATCCGGCAAGTAAAAGTCCGGTCGCGAAGAACATCCCCATGAAGCCTACTGATTTTTTCTTCAACACGGATTCCCCCAATTTTTGTTTACTAAATAAAGTAATGAAAGCTTATTCAGTATAACAAGAACTTGTGAAGTCCCCACGAAGTAATTGTGAAAAGAACAAGACATTTTTAGTCGTTCGAATAAGGGGAGGAGAACGATAAGTGTTCTTTTTTCGAATCGTCGACAAACGGCCAAAGCAATCGTTTGACGGTCTCCCAGTTTTTTTCTTCGATCTCTGGTCGGCGGGGAATCACCGGATACAGCGGGACAGGATCGGACCATGTCATTGGAACGTTAGGGCTTTCTTTTTGCCACCGTTTGATCCACTCTTTCGGAAGATCCCCCTGAAAAGGCGATTGATTCGTCAAAGCGGCAAAGACCTGGCTCCAGGCACGTGGAACGACACGGTACCAGTCGTACCCGCCACCGCCTAAAGCAACAATGCGGCCGTCTGTATAACGGTTGGCCGCCTCGACAGCGATTTGAGGAATCTGTTCGTAACTTTTCATCGTCAACGATAGATGGGTCAAGGGATCAAGCGCATGTGCATCTGCACCGTTTTGAGTAATGATGAGATCCGGTTTAAAGAGTTCGCATGCTTCGAACAAAACAGTCCGGTAAGCCTGCAAAAAAGAATCATCTTCTGTAAAGGCGTCAAACGGAACATTCCAGCTCCAGCCGTAGCCTTCCTCTGCGCCGCGTTCCGTCACCATGCCGGTTCCGGGAAACAAATAACGTCCGGTTTCGTGAAGCGATAACGTCATGACATCCGCCCGGTTGTAAAAAGCCCACTGAACGCCGTCGCCGTGGTGGGCATCGGTGTCGACATATAAAATCCGGCAATCGTATTTTTGAATCATGGCCGCCATTGCAACGGCGGTATCGTTGTAAATACAAAAGCCGGAAGCACGTCCGCGGAAACCGTGATGCAATCCGCCTCCGATATGAAACGTTCGGCGGTATTGGCCGGACAGGACAAGATCACATGCTTCAATCGTTCCGCCGACGAGCAGGGCCGCACTCTCATGCATCTGGTCAAACAGCGGGGTATCCTCAGTCCCTAATCCGTACATTTGCGCCTTCATCGGAGAAAGTTCGCCGTGTCCTGCGAGTTTCACCGCCTGTATGTAGTCCGCATCGTGTATCAGTGACAATTCCTCGTCGGTTGCCGGACGGGGGACGATGCAGTCGACGGTCTCGAGAGCACCGGTTGCTTCCAACAGCGACAAGGTCAATTCGAGTCGGATCGGATTAAACGGATGGGAGTCAGAGAACCGGTAGGCGGCCTCTTCCGGGCTGTAAAGATAAGCAAACTCCTTCATCGGCTCATGTCAGGACCGACGACGTCGAATCCTTCCTTTCGTAATTTTTCGATAACGCGGATCGGATTCATTGTTTGGACACGAAAAGCGACGATTCGGACGTACGGATCATTTGTCGGATAGACCAGGACGTTTAGGATGTTGACGTTTGTTTTCGCCAGGAGTCCGGCAATTTTAGCAAGTGTTCCTGCCGTATTTTCGACGCGGACTTCGATTTGGGAACTCGGTTCAAGGGCACCAGTCAATTGGACGAATGTCCGTAACAAATCCGTCTCTGTCACTAAACCGACCAATCTTCGTCCCCGCACAATCGGAAGACAGGAGAGACGGTGTTCGTAAAATAAGACAGCCGCATCTTCGATGAAATCAAGAGGGTGAGCGGTGATGGGTGTTCGTTGCATGATGCTTGAAACGGCATTTTGCTGATCCTTCAAAAAAGTTTCCGGGTGAAAGACGCTGCTTGCGCTTTGCATCTCCTGAAGACCAATCAGCCCAAGCAGTTCCTGACGGGCGTTCGTCACAGGCAAGTGACGGATTTTGTGACGGCGCATCAACTCAGCCGCATGAGCAATTGAATTCGTAGGTTGGATGGTGATACAGTGTGTCTTCATGATTTGTTCGATTAACATGCGATCCCTCCTTAATCGTACATGAAGCGACGGCGGAGCCGTAAGGCATCGAAATGCGCTACGACTTCAGGTGCGACATGTTTACCGATCCGTGCCATTAAACAATTGGCAGGATGCGAGGCGATTTCTGGATCGTCCGTCGGGAAAAACACCAAACCACCGTGATTCATCATCTTTTCCATGATTTTGCGGTAGTCCCAAACGGATAAACCACTTCCTTTTAAATCCCAGTGCCAATAATATTCTGTCGTTAAAATCAAATAATGTTCCATCGCCGGATCGAGCATCGAAACTTCGAGGAGTTTCTTACCGATTTGTTGTCCCCGAAAACGGGCTGCCACTTCGATGGCACCCAGTTCTAAAATATACGGATTGTTCCCTTCGCTCCATGTCTCATAAGGATCGGGATACAGGAATGTTACGTAGCCGATGATATCATTTCCTTGTCGGGCGATGATGATGCGTCCTTCTTCCAGCGCAGCGATCTCAACGAGTGCTTCGTGTTGCTCCGCTGGTTGTCGAAAAGCTGTCAGCCCGGGATCGAGTGTGTAAGTAGCAAGGATCTGGCTTGTGACTGGTCCTTCGATTTCTACCGGACCAAGCGATGTTTCATGAGTACGATGATTGAATTGTTTTTCAAACATGTAAGCGTCACCACCTTCTTGTTCATTATAATCGAAAGCAGCAAAAGAAAGAGAGGGATTTTTTAACAAATTGACGGCAAATGGATTGAACTACACGATAACTAGCTTATAATGTAGGAGAGAACAGCGAAGGGGAGGAACGAGACATGAAAGTTTTGAAAGCGCTTCCGGGGAAGCATTGGTTATCCGAATATGATGGTTCAGATTCATATGATTGGCAAGAAGCGGAACAGTATTTTTCGTGGTCGACGACGGGGAAAGTCAATATGGCCTACGAAGCAATCGATCGTCATGCAGAAGGTGAACGTGCTAATAAGACGGCATTGATTTATTTTGACGGGACAACGGAACATACGTTTACGTATGCCGATATGAAACGACTGACGAATAAAGCGGCGAACGTCCTGAAAGACGCAGGAATCGAAGCGGGAGACCGGATTTTCATTTTCATGCCACGTTCACCGGAATTGTATTTTGCCTTACTCGGTGCCTTGAAAGTCGGCGCGATTGTCGGTCCACTATTCGAAGCCTTCATGGAGCAGGCAGTCCGGGATCGTCTGCTGGATTCGGAAGCAAAAATGCTGATTACGACAAAAACCTTATTGCCGCGTGTTCCTGTTGATGAGCTGACATCACTCGAACAGATTTTCCTGGTTGATGAAGACGTCGAGGAAGACGATAAAATCAAGGACTTCCGACAAGCGTTCCAACACGCGTCTGAATCGTTTGAGCCTGTCTGGCTGGACCGGGAAGATGGTTTGATTCTTCATTATACATCGGGTTCGACGGGGAAACCGAAAGGCGTTTTACATGTTCAAAATGCCATGATCCAACATATGATGACAGGACGATGGGTGCTTGATCTACAGGAAGACGACGTCTACTGGTGTACGGCAGATCCGGGATGGGTCACGGGGACAAGCTACGGTATCTTTGCACCTTTCTTGAACGGTGCGACGAATGTTGTCGTAGGCGGTCGCTTTAACCCGGACTTCTGGTACAGTGTCATCGAGAAATATAAAGTAACTGTGTGGTACAGCGCACCAACCGCTTTCCGAATGCTGATGGGAGCAGGGGCGGAAGTCGCCAATACGCATGATTTGTCCAGTTTACGGCATGTCCTTTCTGTCGGGGAACCTCTTAATCCGGAAGTCATCCGCTGGGGGAAAGAAGCTTTTGATCAACGGATTCATGATACGTGGTGGATGACGGAGACAGGGGCCATGATGATCTGTAACTACAAATCCATGGATATCAAACCGGGATCGATGGGGAAACCGATTCCGGGAACAAAAGCGGCGATTGTAGATGATCAAGGAAATGAGTTACCTCCGTTCCGGATGGGAAATTTGGCCTTAAAAACACCTTGGCCGTCGATGATGCGCCAAATTTGGAACAATCCGCAAAAGTACGAGTCGTATTTCTTTAAAGGGTGGTATGTATCAGGGGACTCGGCCTATATGGACGATGAAGGATACTTCTGGTTCCAGGGGCGTGTCGATGATGTCATCATGACTGCCGGAGAACGTGTTGGACCATTCGAAGTGGAAAGCCGCTTAGTCGAGCATCCGGCTGTTGCAGAAGCGGGTGTCATCGGGAAACCGGATCCGGTTCGCGGTGAAATCATTAAAGCCTTCATTTCGCTGAGAGACGGTTATGAGCCGACGGAAGAGCTCAAACAAGAAATTCAAAAGTTTGTCAAAGAAGGATTAGCCGCACATGCTGCTCCGCGTGAAATTGATTTCCGCGATAAATTACCAAAAACACGTAGTGGTAAAATCATGCGTCGTGTTTTAAAAGCGTGGGAGCTGAATCTCGAAACGGGAGATCTTTCGACAATGGAAGACTAAAAGGACATCGTAAAACGAGACCATCTATTTCCGAAGAAATCGGAAGTAGGTGGTCTTGTTTTTGGATTTTAAAAGGAAACCTAAAAAAACACCGACTCTTTTAGGGTCGGTGTTTGAGTGACAGAACTCGGATTACTCTGCATTTTTCCGATTCTCATCGGCTTTCTTTTTTGCATCAGCCTTGGCTTTTGCTTCATCGGCTTTACGTTTGGCGTCAGCATCGGCCTTGGCTTTTGCTTCGTCCGCTTTACGTTTGGCGTCAGCATCGGCCTTGGCTTTTGCTTCATCGGCTTTGCGTTTGGCGTCAGCATCGGCCTTGGCTTTTGCTTCATCGGCTTTACGTTTGGCGTCAGCATCAGCCTTGGCTTTTGCTTCATCGGCTTTACGTTTGGCGTCAGCATCAGCTTTGGCTTTTGAGTCGTCCGCTTTCTGTTTCGCATCAGCGTCGGCTTTGGCTTTTGCTTCATCTGCTTTCTTTTTATCTTGTTCCGCTTGTTTTTTCTTTTCTGCTTCCGCTTTTTTCTTCGCTTCTTCCGCTTTTTTCTTTTGATCTTCCTCTTTAAACCGACCCGTGTTTTTGAAGTCGTCGGCACTGACAGAGGCTGGTTGATTGAATCGGGCACCTGACTTGAAGTAACTGCTGTTTGCATTATACGTCAGATTGGCCATTTGAGCCCAAAGATTTTGTGTCCGTTGATAGTACGTCGTCGCACCCATCAGAGAGTTGTTTTGGTCATGTCCTGTCCAAACGGCAAGTGTGACGCCGGGTGTTGAACCAACCAGGTACGAGTCTTTGATTTCGTTAGTCGTTCCGGTTTTACCTGCCCAATCGCCAGGGACTTTGAGTAATGAATTGGCATATTGTGCCGTTCCTTTATCGAAGACGCCCCGCATCATATCAAGCGTTAAATAAGCCGTCCGATCTTGATAAATCCGTTTTTTCTTTGATTTTGCTTTATAGATGTTTTTGCCGTCTTTCGTAATCTTCGAGATGACATACGGTTTGACGTATTGCCCGTAGTTGGCAAGTGTCGCATAGGCGCCGGCCAATTCGACCGGTGTGATTTCCATCGTTCCTAACGCGGCAGATGGTGCATAGCGGATGTTATCGGGAATTTCAATTCCCATATCCACTAATTTTTGAATCGAGTTCGACATGTTCATCTTTTCATACGTTTTAACGGCAGGAACGTTAAGCGAGAGTTCCAGCGCTTCCCGGACAGTAACGTTTCCGCGGTAACGTCCGCCTTCGTTATTAATCGGGTTATCACCGGGTTGACGCGGAACGGTCTGGTAATAATATTCTTCATCATTAATGGTGGATGCCGGTGTGATCAAGCCGTTTTCAATTCCGTTTGAATAAACAAGAATCGGTTTAGCAGTCGAACCGATCTGGCGTTTCGCCTGGAAAGCGCGGTTAAAGTCATCCGCTGTTCCATCCGTGTAACGTCCGCCGACAAATCCCAGTATCCGGCCGGTTTCATTTTGAACCATGACCGCAGCGGTCTCTTCCGGATCTTTTTTCGTGACGGTCTTTTTCGTTTTTGGATTAACGACTTGTTTGTATTGCGGCGCACTTGGGAAGTTGGCCGCATTTTTAGCCGGTGTCTGCATTGCTTCGTGAATCTTTTTATCGAGCGTCAAATGAATTTTATATCCACCTTGTTTCATGGCGATCATCGCCTGATCCCGGTAGTTGGCTTTGACTTCGGCCAGTTCAGAAGGTTTGACTTCATCCTCTTTAATCCCGTCCTGTTTCATGAAGTAGCTGGTCATGATTTTAAGCGCTTCTTTTTCGGCTAAATCATAGACGTAAGGATACGTATCGCGGGAACGTTTTGATGTTTTGGCAAAGTCCTTTGTAATATCGTATTTGACAGCTTTCTCATATTGGGCTTTTGTAATGTTTTTTGCGACATACATCCGCTTCAAGACGGTTTTCATCCGATTGGTACTCGGCGTCAAATCTTTTTTGACGACCCCACCTTGAAGGTAAGGCGTATAGTAGTAAGGGTTTTTTGGAATACCGGCCAAGAATGCCGCTTGCGGTAACGTCAGTTTTTTAGCAGGTTTATTAAATACACCGCGTGACGCAGCTTCGATTCCGGCGATATTTCGCCCGAGTGAATTCCGTCCGAATGAAACGACGTTCAGATATGCTTGAAGAATTTCATCTTTAGTCATTGCATTTTCGAGACGAAGTGCCAAAATGATTTCTTTCGCTTTTCTTTCAAAAGATACTTCATTCGTCAAAATTTGGTTTTTGATCAATTGTTGTGTTAACGTACTTCCGCCCGTCCGAGAAGACGAGTTCGTCAATTCTTGTAAGACGGCACGTAAAGTGGCTTTTGGAACGACTCCATCGTGCTCATAGAAATCAACATCTTCCGTCGATAAAACAGCATCGAGCAAATAAGGCGAAATTTCTTTGATATTGACAGGTTGACGTTCTTCGTCTGTGGCGATATTCGTCAGCTTTTCGCCACTTCCCCAGTAGATTTCACTCGTAACGGCATAACTGTTTACTTGTTGTTTCATTTCTGCCAGTTTCGGTGCTTTTGTATCTTTGACGAGCGAGGCGAAATAGCCGCCAGCTGCTCCGACCGAAAAACTTCCGACCAACAGGACCCCTATAATGAGGAATAAAATGATGTTCCAAGACACATCATATGTGATATTTGACCAGTGCCGAACGGCTTTCGTCCGGGGATGATTCCAAAACTTGAACCAGTTCTCGCGCATAAATGATCTCCTTTACATCTTAAACTTGGGTGTAAATTAACATTAAATCACAGATAGACGTATTATACCATAACTGAAGTATTAGAAAATGGCTTGACAGTGGATTCTGCTTCAACGTATCATGGAAACATCTTCATCAAATGTATAGTAAAATCAGCTGTGATTGGAAAAAAGTAATGAACCGCTCCCTGTATCAGAGACCTAGTGGTGCTGCGAACTAGGACATAGCGCTTCATGAATTACGCTTCCATGAGCTTCTTGAGAAATCAAGCGGACTGCCCCGTTATCGGCAATCTAAGTGGCATGATGTTCATGCAATTAGGGTGGTACCACGGAATATTCCGTCCCTTCGTTTCAGACGAGGGGACGGTTTTTTTTTAGACTATTTTAGGGGGAAGACAAATGACGTTACTTGAAGATTTAGAGTTTCGCGGATTGATCAGCCAGATGACGGATGAAGAAGGAATTAAGGAGTTACTTTCCAGTCCGACGACACTTTACACAGGATTCGATCCGACAGCCGATTCGCTCCACATCGGACATTTATTGCCGATTCTTGTCTTGCGACGCTTCCAGGAAGCAGGACATCATGCGATTGGGTTAGTCGGCGGAGCAACAGGAATGATTGGGGATCCAAGCGGTCGTTCGACGGAACGTTCATTAAATACATCGGATATCGTTGAAGAATTTGCCAACCGGATTAAAGGGCAGTTATCCCGCTTTTTGCCGCTTGATGGTGAAAATCCGGTGACGATTACGAACAATCTCGATTGGACAAAGGATTTGACGATCATTGATTTCTTGCGTGATATCGGAAAACACTTCCCAATCAGCTACATGCTCGCGAAAGATTCCGTTGACTCGCGTCTGCAAAACGGGATTTCATTCACGGAGTTTTCTTACATGTTGCTTCAGTCATTCGATTTCCTGAAGCTGTACGAAAATGAAGGATGCCGCCTGCAGGTCGGCGGAAGTGATCAGTGGGGGAACATCACAGCTGGAATGGAATTGATCCGCCGTGTCGGTCACGATCAAAAGGCATTCGGGATTACCGTACCGCTTGTGACGAAATCGGATGGACAGAAGTTCGGGAAAACAGCCGGCGGAGCGGTCTGGCTCGATGCCGATAAAACGACACCATACGAATTTTACCAGTTCTGGTTCAATGTCGATGACCTTGATGTCATCAAGTTCTTAAAATACTTTACGTTCTTGACGCCTGACGAAATCAATGCGCTCCAACAGGAAGTCGAAACGGCACCGGAAAAACGTGTCGCGCAACGCCGGTTGGCTGAAGAGATGACAGTTCTGGTTCACGGAGCAGAGGCGCTTGAACAATCGGAACGGATTACAAAAGCACTTTTCAGCGGGGAAATCAAATCGTTGAAAGCAGAAGATATTGCGGATGCCTTTAAAGGAATGCCGCGTTTCACACTCGGTGAAGCCACGAATCTGGTCGATATCCTTGTCGAAGCCAAAATCAGCCCGTCAAAACGTCAAGCACGTGAAGATGTAACGAACGGTGCGATTTACATCAATGGCGATCGCGAACAAGAATTAACAAAAGAGATTACAAAACAAGATGCGATCGGTGATTTTACAATTATCCGTCGTGGGAAAAAGAAATACTTCGTGCTTGAACATGCTTAAAGAGAATGAAAAACAACGCTGACGATTTCGTCAGCGTTGTTTTTTTTTGTTTAAGCGACACGGAACAACCGGAGCGGAAGCAGTCGAACCGCGATTGTCGTTGCAAGCAATGCTTTCAGGATATCCCCCAAAATAAACGGTGTGTTGATGACGAGGGCATCCATGAAGGAAAGGTGGAGAACCAGCATTAATCCGAATGTACCAAGGACATAGACAAGACCAAGTCCAAACACAATCATCCCGATGAACAACGGCAGGAAACGGCGGGTCTTTTCAGCGACCAGACCGATGAAGAAGCCGGCAATCGGAAAAGCAATCAGATAACCGACAGTTGGACCGACGAACGGGGCAAGTCCTCCTTTTCCACCGAGCAATGGAAGACCGGCAGCGGCAAGCAATAAGAAAACCAGGACAGCCAGTCCGCCGCGTTTCGCGCCGAGAATGGCGCTGACCGTCATGATAGCCAGCATTTGCAGTGTGATCGGCACAGGACCGACGAGTTGAAGTTGCGGCAACAGACTGACCGCAGAAATGATGGCAGCACCTAACGCAATAAATGTAAGATCTTTTGTTTTCATAAGATGACACGTCCTCTATGTTTTGTGTTAACCAATATAAAATAAAGGTTAACACAAAGAACGGAAAAGGGAAACATAAAAAAAGCACCCACCGGAGTGGATGCTTGAAACAACTGATTAACGTGAGTAGTACTCAACGACGAGTTGTTCTTGGATTTGATCGTTCAATTCAGAACGCTCTGGAAGACGGACGAACGTTCCTTCGAGCTTCTCAGCATCGAAAGTAACGAAGTCTTTAGTTGCTGGAGCAACTTCGAGTGCTTCTTTGATAACGACAAAGTTCTTCGATTTTTCGCGAACTGAGATCGTTTGACCTGGTTTCACGCGGAACGACGGGATGTCGACGCGAGCGCCATCAACTTGGATGTGACCGTGGTTGACGAGCTGACGAGCAGCACGACGTGTACGAGCCATACCCATACGGTAAACGACGTTGTCAAGACGTGCTTCAAGTAAGAACATGAAGTTCTCACCGTGGATACCAGGCATTTTGCCAGCATCGTTGAAGATACGGTTGAATTGGCGTTCGTTTACTCCGTACATGTGACGAAGCGTTTGCTTCGCTTGAAGTTGAAGACCGTACTCAGACATTTTGCGACGGCTGTTACCGTGTTGTCCTGGAGCGTACGGACGTTTTGCGATTTCTTTTCCTGTTTCAGTAAGAGAGATACCGAGACGACGTGAAAGTTTCCAAGCTGGACCTGTATAGCGAGCCATAATAAGACTCCTCCTTAGTGTTCGTTATTATTTGCATAAAAATAATAACGCCATCAAACCCACGTTACGCCCATTTCATGATGTGGCACCCTCGCTTGATAGCAAAGTTACACGATGCCCCTCCGGCAAAGCCGAGTCATGAAATGTGATACGCAAGCGATTTGACCGCTATCGTTATCATTTCTGCACTTTTACAAGTATACGTCTGCTGATTCGTGCTGTCAATCAAATATGACGAAGAAGAATTTCGCTGAATGCTTCGAGACCGGCTTGATCGGTCTCATCGAAACGGCTGAGTTCAGGACTGTCGATATCGAGGACACCAATCGTTTTTCCGTCTTTAATCAACGGGACGACGATTTCCGAATTCGTGGCCGCGTCACAGGCGATGTGTCCCGGGAACGCATGAACATCCGTGACGAGTTGTGTCGTCTGATCTTGTGCCGCTGTACCGCAAACGCCACGACCAAGCGGAATCCGGACACATGCCGGCAACCCTTGGAACGGACCGAGCACCAATTCGTTTTGTTCTTGATCCATCAGATAAAAACCGACCCAGTTTGTCCGGTCGAGAAATTGACCGAGGAGTGCACTTGCATTTGACAGATTGGCAATCTGGTTTGTTTCTCCCGTCAGCAAAGCATCAAGCTGTTTATTCAACATTTCGTATTGTTTTGTACGGTCACCATCATAAGTCGTTGTCTCAAACATATTAGAATTCCTCCTGAAAAATCATATTTCATTCATCTTATCGGGTTTTTCCGCGACTGACAAACAATTGATTTCAGGAATTCCGACTTAAAAATCCGGAAGAAATTAGTAAAAGCCCGAGTAAATCTATGCAAATCGGTTGCGCTATACTATTATAAGGATAAGATTAAAGCGAATTTCTCAAAATATAAAGTCGCTTGATAGGGTGGAGGTCGTAGCAAATGTGGGCATGGGTGATTGGCGTCATCGTCATCGTATTACTCGTCATGCTGTTCAGCATGGTCAGTCGGAAAAAATATTATACGAAAATCGATGAACTTGATCTTCGGAAACAAGGAATCATCAGCGCGTCGATTCCGAAGGAGTTGCAAGAACTGAAGGAACTCCCGATGGCGGGTGAGACGGAGACGAAATTCACTTCCTGGCATCAAGCATGGGAGGAACTCGTGACAGTCCACGTCGCACAAATCGACGAGACATTATATCGAGCGGAAGAAGGATTGGATCGTTATCGGTTTGTTGCGGTCAAAAATGATCTGGAAGTAACAGAACAATTGATTGCCGAACTGGAAGGATTAATTGATGAAATGCTGGCAGAAATGTCAACTTTCAAGACGAATCAGTCGGTCTTGGCGGAGCTCAAGGCGCAAGGCGAAACAAACTCGAGCCAAGTTCGTAAGTCGTTGTTATTGCAGGCGACGTCATTCGGACCTGCATTACCTAATTTAGAAGAGCAGGCGGAACAAATCGACCGGTTACGCGTCGAGATGGTTGCCTTTGAAGAGGCGGGCGAAGTGACGAAAGCTTATGAGACCAGTCTGTTACTGGAAGCAAAAGTAGAAGAAACACGTCAACTCGTCGAAGTGATTCCGCAACAATGGAAGACACTTGCGCATGAATTACGTCAACGGATTGACCAGCTCAGTGCCGGATACAAAGAAATGACGCTTGACGGTTATCCGCTTGAACCACTCGGAATGCAGTCGGATATCAAGCGGTTTGAAGAACAACGTCTGAGCCTCGTCAAAAAACTCGAATTCCTGGAAATCACGGGACTTGAAGAGCAGGTGCAACAACTCGCTTCGGATATCGACCAAATGTACGATACGTTCCGGCGGGAAGTCGATGCAAGACATCATGTCAAAAAAGAAAACCAATCATTGAAACAAAAAGCATTACGGATGCGGGAGAAGGTCCATCAACTGGCACAGGAATTCAGCATGCTCCGTGAGAATTACGAGATCTCAGCAGATTTAGGCGAACATTACGAATCGATTCAGCGCGATGAAGAAATGTTGTTCGGAGCAGCAAAAGATTTAGATGAATCGATTGCGAGCCGGATCATTCCTTTCAGCATGCTTGAAGATCAAATGCGGGATGCGGTCCGTTTGGAAGAACAGCTGATGCTTCAATATGAACGGTTCGCCGTTGAACTGCAGGCATTACGGAAGGAAGAAACAGAAGTCCGTCAACGTGTTGCCGAGTGGCGCCAACTGTTATCGACCATCCGATTACGCTTAAAACGACTCGGTCTCCCGAAAATTCCGGCAGACGTCGAAGAGGCCTTACAGGCATCAAGCCGTTCACTGCAGACGCTCGAGACACGGTTGGAAGAGTTGCCGTTTAACGTCCATTACATCGTTTCGCAAAGTGAAGATGTCAACGGAACGTTTAAAACATTGCAAGAACGGATAGATAAAGTAGTATTCGAAGTCACGTATGCAGAGCGACTCGTCCAATACGCCAATCGATTCCGCCGACAAGATAACGAGATACATATGTCGTTGACGATTGCCGAGACGAAGTTCCTTGCAGGAGACTATGAACGGACAATTGCGTTAGGGGAACAAGTGTTACAACAGTTTGATCCTAACTCGATTGAACGTATTCGAAAAGCATGTGGTCAACCGGAAACGATGCATGCATAATCATCACTGACAATTCAGGGTGGCCGTCCAGGTCACCCTGTTTTTGTAAAAAAAGGAGCGATTGAGATGGGGAAACTGTATGTGAACGGAATCATTCGAACGATGTCGCATGAAACAGACATTCATTCGGCGATGTTCGTTGAAGGAACGCGTATCATTGCAATGGGGGAAGAAGGAAAGTTACGCCGGCGGTTCGGAAGACGGATTCTGTCAATCGTTGACCTGAACGGGAAAGCTGTTTACCCGGCCTTCACGGATGCGCACATTCATTTAATCGGATACGGAGAAGCGATCGGGCGGGTTGATGCATCAAACTATGCGACACTTGAGGAATTAGGAAAAGCATTTGTTGAGGCAGAGGCAATCAACGGGTTACATGTGGCGGAAGGGTACGATGAAACGAAGCTTGACCGGGCACCGACGAAAGCATGGTTAAACCAACTGTTCCCGACAGAACCGGCGCTGTTAAAGCGGACGGATCGGCATACAGTCCTCGTCAATGATGTGTTATTCAAACAGCTGGGGTATAAAGCCTCAACTGTCGTCGAAGGCGGGAAAATCGGATTACTTGAATCAGGAGAAGCAGACGGTTTCCTTTACGATGCAGCGATTGAACCGCTGTACGCCTTACAATCTGGATCGATCGAGCGGAATAAATCATCGTTGCGGTCGGCGATCAAAGACTTATACCGTCACGGAATTATTGCTGCGCATACGGAAGATTTGGCGTATCACGGTGATTTAGAAGAAGTCCTGCAGGCCTACCGGGAAGTGACGGAAGAAACAGGCTTCCATGCCCATCTGCTCGTTCATCATTTAGTCATCGATCAACTCATTCAGATGAATCCTGTATTGCCATCGACTCTGTCGACCGGTGCGATGAAACTGTTTGTTGATGGAGCGCTCGGCGGACGAACGGCATTACTTGGCAGAGGATATTCGGATGATGCGACGACACGCGGCATCGAAGTCCATTCGCCGGAACAACTGGAACAACTCGTGAAACGAGCCCGGAGTTACGGCTTCACGGTGGCGGCACATGTCATCGGCGATTTGGCGATCGAACGTTTTGTCGCTGTCCTCGAAAAATATCCGGCGCCAAAAGGAACACGGGACCGGATCATTCATGCGACGGTCGTCCGTCCGGAATTATTGGCACGGATTCGTAAATTACCGGTCTTAATTGACGTCCAACCGGTCTTTCTGCTCGATGATGCAGATTTTGCGCAGGAACGTCTTGGTCTGAACCGTCTCGATTGGGCTTATCGATTGAAGTCACTGGCGGAAACGGGAGCGCTTCTCTGCGGCGGATCGGATGCACCGATCTCGAATCCGGATGTCCGGCGGGCCTTGTATGCCGCGACGACCGGAACAGCAGGGAACATCAATAAAACGAATGAAGTTTTGTCGATGTATGAAGCGTTATTATTATTTACGAAAAATCCACATATCGCGACGGAGACTCACGGACGAAAAGGGATGCTGCTTCCGGGTTACGACGCGGACTTTGTCATTTTCGAACAGGATTTTTATACGCTACGCGGGGACGCTGTCTTGCATAACCGTTTGCTCGAAACTGTTCAAGCAGGTAAAACAGTCTTTGAAGCGGCACCGGTCATGAATTAAAATAAAAAAACTGCCAATCGGCAGTTTTTTTATTTTATAAGAAAGAACGTTGGATTTTATGCCAAAATGTATTATTCGTTAATTTAACAGTCTTCAGTTCTTTTTCCGATAATTGAATATCGACAGAATCTGTCCGTTTTAAGCTGAGCGCCTCATTATCCATTCCGATGATCGGATAGTCGTTGCCGTCTTCGATGATACGTAAAGACAATTTCCGACCGCGATTTAAGAGGAACGCCGAACCGAGTGTCCGGTAACGGTTGTTGTTGACGGACGCAATCTCACTGACTTGCAGACAATGGATCAATGGATCGACGATGGCACCTGATAATGATTTGTTATAGGCCGTTGAGCCGGTTGGTGTCGAGATGACCATACCGTCCCCGCGGAATGTCTCAAACAGGAAACCGTCAATGTAAACTTCGATTGCCAGTGACTTGATGATGCTCGATTTAACGGAACATTCATTCAGACACAGCATGGCTGGACCACCGTTGATCGAAGCTTCAAGCAACGGATAGCGGCGGACTTCAATTTCGCCTTCTGAAGCGCGGCTGCCGGTTTCTTTGAAAATCGCTTCGACTGAAGACAGATCGTTAATGTCGAAATCACAGTAAAATGAATTTTGTCCTTCACCGAATCCGACATAAATGGCATCTTCCCGGAATCCCGTGAAGCGGGCCGCTTGAAGAAAGGCACCGTCTCCGCCGACAGAGACAATGATGTTGGCTTGTTTGTGATCCTGGACGACGTTCAATCCATACCGATTTCCTACTTCAATCAGTTTACGTACCTGCGTCTCGTGTCTTTGTTTATTACGGTAATACAGGTAGACATTGTTTCGAGCCATGGTCAATTCCCCCTTGAAAGCGTTTCATGAACTCTTTTATTATACCTGTCTTTGACAAAAATCGGTACTGATAGCTTAAAGCACGGGCAGAAATCTTGTGTTATCGTGGCAGCATTTTTATAGTAGAATGGAAAACGACATATGAATCTATTGGGAAATGGGGAATTTACATGGCAACATTTAAAGGCAACGCCATCACATTAATCGGAACACCTGTTGAAATCGGACAAGAGGCACCGGATTTTGAAGTTTTAGCAAACGACCTTTCACCGGTGACACGCGATACGTATGAAGGAGTCCGCATCATCAGTGTCGTACCATCAATCGATACAGGTGTCTGTGATGCCCAAACACGTAAATTCAACGAAGAGGCAGCAGCGATCGAAGGTGTGACGGTCTTGACGATTTCAAACGACTTACCGTTTGCACAACGTCGCTGGTGTGCAGCAAGCGGCCTCGATAATGTCGTCACACTGTCTGACCACCGTGATCTTTCATTCGGTACACAATACGGAGTAGCGATCGAAGAACTTCGTTTACTCGCCCGTTCTGTATTCGTCATCGATGCGGCAAATGAAGTCGTCTACGCGGAATATTTAGAAGAGTCAACGAACGAAGTTGATTTCGATTCGGCACTTGCGGCTGCTAAAGGCGCAAAAGCAACGAAGTAAGAATAGTTTACAAACAGCGTAAAACCGCTACAATGAAAGTAATGAGAAAAAACGGCTCCCAAGAAGTGCGGGGGCCGTTTCGTTTTGGAAAGGGTGGGAAACACATGGAATCGTTAGAAAAATTATATAAAGAACTGACGCAACAAGCACGTAAGTTAGAACGTGATTTAGACATGCCTTATCTTGAAGGATTGACGGAAGTCATTGACCGCTTAAATGAGCGGCATACGGAAAACGTGGAACCGGAAACAGTCCGCAAAGCGGTTTCCCTCGCAATTCTTGAAGGGATGAAACAAGCGCAACCGAATCATTTGCCGACACCGGACAGCGTTGCATTGTTTGCAGGTTATTTAATCGGGAAATTAATCAAGAAGGAGGATGTCCGTTTACTTGATCTCGGCAGCGGAACCGGCGGCATGTTGCATGCTGTCCTCAGTCAACTTCCGAAAGATACGGTTGCTGAAGCCGTCGAGGTGGATGAAACGTTGATTCGATTATCGGCATCGGTTTCGGAATTAATGGATTATCCGGTCAACTATACGCATCAGGATGCGTTACGTCCGCTCCTGCTTGATCCGGTCGATTTGGCGATGGCAGACTTGCCGATTGGCTACTATCCGGATGAAGAAGTTTCAAAAACGTATGTTTTAAAACGGGACGAAGGCATGAGTTACAGTCACTTCCTGTTGATTGAACAAGCGATGAATTATGTTAAGCCGGGCGGGTTTGGTGTGTTCGTCATTCCGAATGGACTTTTTCAACATGATACAGAAGGTAAACTGAAGCAGTATTTCGAAACGAAAGCACATGTCGTCGGAATCCTCCAACTGCCATTGACGATGTTTAAACAGGAGCAATCGGCTAAAAGTTATCTGATAGTCCGGAATCACTTGGCGGGTATGACGATGCCGAAACAAGCATTACTGGCCGAGTTACCGTCGTTTACGGATGCCCGTGCGTTTGGCGGAATGGTGAAACAGATTGATGAATGGATTAACACAGAATTAAAATGAAATGCGCAAAGTGATTGAAATCTGTCGTTAATTTGACTATTCTAGTGTAGAACAGAAAAAGAGCAAGACTCATACAGATGTGAATGTCGAGCGATTTGAATGGAAAAGGGGAAATAAATCATGGCAAAGATTATGGCAGTAAACGCCGGTAGTTCGTCACTGAAGTTCCAGTTACTTGAGATGCCGAACGAAACGATGATTGCAGTCGGTTTAGTAGAGCGCGTCGGAAAAGACGATGCCATCTTTACGATTAAATACGGAGAAGGACAAAAATTCACAGATGTTCTTCCACTTGCAACACATAAAGAAGCAGTTGAATTGTCACTTGAGAAGCTGATGGAATTCGGTATCATCTCATCATATGATGAAATTAAAGGTGTCGGACACCGTGTCTTACACGGGAAAGAAAAATATGCGGACTCTGTCATCATTACAGAAGACGTCATGCAAGATATCGAATCGTACACGGAGCTCGGTCCGTTGCACATTCCACCGAACTTGATCGGGATTCGTGCATTCCAAGCGATCTTGCCAAACGTACCGCAAGTCGCAGTCTTCGATACAGCGTTCCACCAAACAATGCCGGAAGAAAACTTCCTTTACAGTCTGCCGTATGAGTACTACACGGAGTACGGAATCCGCAAATACGGTTTCCACGGAACAAGCCATAAGTACGTTACAGAACGTGCCTCTGAACTGCTCGGTCGTCCGTTACAAGACTTGCGTCTGATCTCATGTCACCTCGGAAGCGGAGCGTCGATCGCAGCCGTTGCCGGCGGAGAATCGATTGACACAACGATGGGCTTCACACCACTTGAAGGAATTACAATGGGTACGCGGTCTGGTTCACTTGACCCGGCTCTGATTCCGTTCTTAATGGAGAAGACAGGGAAAACAGCAGAAGACGTCTTGAACGTCATGAACAAAGAATCCGGTATTTACGGTCTGTCTGGTCTTTCAAGCGATTTGCGTGATGTCCAAACAGCTGCAAAAGAAGGAAATCACCGTTCAGAAATGGCGCTTCGCATCTTTGCGAACCGGATCCACGGCTACATCGGACAATATGCAGCCGAGATGAACGGAGTCGATGCGATCATCTTTACAGCAGGTGTCGGTGAAAACTCGGATTCGATCCGTGAGCGTGTCTTACGCGGTCTTGAGTTCATGGGCGTTTACTGGGATCCATCACTCAACAACGGTGCACGCGGCGAAGAATTATTCATTAACTATCCGCATTCACCGGTCAAAGTCATCATCATTCCAACGAATGAAGAATTGATGATTGCCCGCGATACAGTTCGTATAGGTGGATTGGTTGAACAAAACGCATAAGTAGATCAAACGTCTGGATGACAACGAAAGTTGTGTTCAGGCGTTTTTTTTGTTTGAAAAAATCATCTGAACAGACTAAAAACAGAAGGCTTGCCGCTGTTGTTAAAAACGTTTGTTACAACAGTTGTCATATAAAAAACGTGAAAACGAAAGTTAAACCGGTTATTGTCGTAAAAACGGTTTGAAACCGTTAAAAATGAGTCTTTTGTAACATAAAAGTAACAATCGCGTCATCTTTTTGTGGTCTATATGTAACGGCACTGCTCCATTTTGTCATGTATATTAATGTAAGTTACAAAACAGGAACAATTATGGAGGAGAGATTACATGATGATGAAACGAATAATCGCTAGTGTTTTAGCAGTCTTGTTAGCACTCAGTTCGTTTGCAGGTCTCCAAGCGGAAGCTGCAACTAAAAAAAATGTCAAGTCGTCGGTCGATAGTCTGATTGTTCGCCAGAAAGCCACAACAGCGTCCAAGAAACTCGGTCTTCTATATAAGAATCAAACATTGCCGTACAAAGCAAAAACAGGAAACTGGTATAAAGTCAGCTATAAAGGAAAAACAGCTTACCTCAGTGCCCGTTATTCTAAAGTTGTCACATCAAGCGGTTCGAAGAAACAATCAACAGGCGGATGGAAAACAATCACAAACGTCAGCGCGACAGCTTATACACCATATGATCCAGGCAGCGGTAACTTAACGGCTATCGGTTGGAACATCAAGAGTTCGAAAAAGAAAGTCGTAGCAGTTGATCCACGTGTGATCCCGCTTCGCTCAACAGTAAAAGTGTATTACAAAGGGAAATTAAAAGGGACATATACAGCAGCAGATACAGGCGGTGCCATCAAAGGCAAGAAGATGGATATTCTGTACTACTCACGTGCCGAAGCCTTTAACTGGGGTCGTCGTAACGTCACTGTTAAATACAAATAAGTTTTTTCAATCAATCGTACATCGGTGCGATTGATTTTTTTTTGTCTTAAAAAAGCACCCCCTCTTTTTTTAGAGGGAGTGCTAAAAATAAGTTCAATTAAAGGCGGACGATTAAGACGTCACATTTCGCATAACGGGTAATACTTTCAGAGACACTACCGATGAAGAAACGTTCGACAGCATTTAAACCGGTTGCACCACAGATGATCAAATCAACGTTATGATTCGGTGCAAGCTTTTTGGCGATGGTTACTTTAGGAGAACCGTATTCAATAGCAACTTCAACATCCTTGACACCACGTTCTTGAGCCGTCTTGACGTAATCATCAAGCAGTTCTTTCGCATAGGATTCGGCACGTTCGGTAATCGTCCGATCGTATGCTTCAACAGTCGCGAAAGTCCGCGTATCAATGACGTGAGCAATGACGAGTTTGGCATTGTTTCGAAGTGAGACGTCAATCGCCGTTTCAAAAGCACGTTCTGCCTCTTTTGATCCGTCGACTGCTACTAAAATGTTATGATATACGATTGCCATCATGTATCCATCCCTTCGTGTTCGTCTGATTTTACACCCTTATTATACCATTCCCTTAAATAGAAGGTGAGGAACATTTAAGGAGATTTTAAAATTGTTCTTCGACAGCGGAACCCGTAAGATGGAAAGAGATGAAAGGAGGCGATGCCGAGATGAGGCACGCATTAATTACAGCAGGAACAAAAGGATTAGGTGAGATGGTGACCCGCCGTTTGCTTGAAGAAGGTTGGCACGTTACGGCACTACATCGCTCGGAACCGACATTTTCCCATGAACGGCTCCATTTGATTCAAGCAGACGTGACAAATCAAGATCAGTTGATGGAGGCGGTCGAACAGACGATGGCTGTCCATGGTCGGATTGACGCGTTGATTTTGAACGCGGGCCCGTACATCTTCGAACGGAAATCGCTCGTCGACTATTCGGATGAAGAATGGAATGAAGTAGTAACTGGTAACCTGACAGCTAGTTTTTGGTTGTTAAGAAAAATCCTTCCAATCATGCGCGAACGACAATACGGACGTATCATTACATACGGTTTTCCGGAGAGTGCTTCTGCACCCGGGTGGGTGGAACGGGCTGCGTTCGCCGCTGCGAAAAGTGGTATGGTCAGTCTGACGAAAAGTGTTGCCCTGGAAGAGGCGGAACACGGCATCACAGTAAATATGGTCAATCCCGGCAATATTGTGGGGGACAATAAAGCGAAGCGGATTGAACAGGCGTCAGCGGATGATCAGACACCTGTCGGGCGGACGGGTGTCGGAGAAGATATCGCCCGAGCCATTTCGTTTTTACTGGCGGAAGAATCCGGTCTGATCACGGGTGCTGTTTTGGATGTGACCGGCGGAGTGAACGTCGTCCATCAATCACGTCCTTGAAAAAGAGAAAGGTAAAAAAGAGATCAATTCCGACTGATTCCGGAATTGATCTCTTTTTCTTAGTGAGACGGGATGGACTGAAGATGTTTCGGATAATGTGTCAAAGCTTCAGGACCGTTTTCTGTCAGATGAATGTCGTCTTCGATTCGTACTCCGCCGACGTTTGGGACATAGATGCCTGGTTCGAGTGTATAGACGATGCCGGCTTCTGCTGTCAGCAAGTTGTTTGAGGCGAGTGACGGGAATTCGTGGACGTCGATTCCGAGACCGTGTCCGACGCGATGCGTGAAGTAATCCCCGTAACCGGCGTGATCAATTACGTTCCGGGCCGCTTGATCCAATGTGCCGAGAGTCACGCCGACCCGGCTGGCTTCTGTTGCAGCTTCAAGTGCCTGAAGAACGGTTTGGTAGATGGTTTGCTGTTCTTCACTGGCTTCTCCGTAAACGAAAGTCCGGGTAATGTCTGAACAATATCCTTTCCATACGACACCGAGGTCGAACAGGACGAAATCGCCTTCTTGAATGACGCGGTCACCTGGGACACCGTGCGGATCGGCGCTGTTCGCTCCGAATAAAACGAGCGTGTCGAACGACATCTCACGGACACCTTTCTTTTTCATTTCAAACTCGATTGTTGAAATGACTTCCATTTCCGTGACGCCGGGACGAATCGCCTGTTTGCCGATTTCAATCGCTTCGTCCGCGAGTGCGGCTGCTTCACGGAGAATTTCAATTTCTTGAGCATCTTTTTTAAGGCGTAGTGCTTGTAAAGGCTGACCAATATCAAGAATCGCCGCATTTTCCTGGCGGGCTTCCAACTCTTTGAACCGGCTGAACGTCATATGTTCACCCTCGATACCGATCCGGTTGTTGGAAATCGAAAATGTTTTAAGGGCTTCGCTGATTTTATCAAATGGATGTTCATGGTCTGCATACGTAATGACTTCACCGTCCCATGGACTTGCAGCGACGATGTTTGCCTCGAGAGCAGGACAGAAAAGAGCACGTTTTCCGTTCGCATCAACGATGACAGCCATCACGCGTTCATGTGGTTCCGCATAGACACCTGAAAAATAAAATACACTCGCTTTTGACGTAATCAATGCAACGTCAATTCCTGATTCTTTTAATACACGACTAATCTGGTTTGTCCGTTCTAACATATCGTTTCCACCTCTCTGTTCGTTTCATGATTCAGTATACCATCGTTGGAAATGGAAAACATTTCTCGTAAATCGGGACTAGTACACTTTTCATTCGTTGGAGTAGTACAGTATAATGACAGAAGAGTAGAATATAGGAAAAAGAAGGGATACAGCATGCCTACAAAACATGAACAGATCATCCGGCACATTGAGGATCTCGATGTGGGCGCCAAAATATCCGTCCGGCAAATCGCAAAGGACTTAACGGTATCCGAAGGTACGGCCTACCGTGCCATCAAAGAAGCGGAAAATTTAGGGTTCGTCTCAACGATTGAACGCGTCGGCACGATCCGCATCAAAAAGAAACAAAAAGAAAATATTGAAAAGCTGACGTTCGCGGAAGTCGTTAACATCGTGGACGGACAAGTTCTCGGAGGACGTGACGGACTTCATAAGACGTTGACGAAATTCGTCATCGGCGCCATGAAGCTGGAGGCGATGATGCGTTACATTGATGTCGACAGTCTCGTCATCATCGGAAACCGGGAAAAAGCACATGAACTGGTCTTGGATGCAGGAGCAGCGGTCCTGATCACCGGCGGGTTCGATACGACGGAAGACGCAAAACGGTTGGCGGACGAAATGGAACTGCCGATCATTTCAACGTCTTACGACACGTTCACTGTCGCGACGATGATCAACCGGGCGATTTACGACCGATTGATCAAAAAAGAAATCCTGCTTGTCTCCGATATCTTGATTCCTTTACACGATACGTTTTATTTACAAACGAACGATCCGATTTCCAGATGGCATGAACTCAATGAACAGACGAAACATAATCGTTATCCGGTCATTGATGAACAGATGAAGGTTGTCGGTGTCGTGACGGCGAAGGATATCATTGACCGTCCGCACGATTGGCCCGTCGAAAAAGTCATGACCCGTCATCCGATCACGGTCGGAATCCGGACGAGTGTGACGAATTCCGCGCATCAGATGGTGTGGGAAGGAATTGAGATGTTACCGGTCATCGATCAATACGGCCGGTTGCTCGGGATCATCAGCCGACAGGATGTACTGAAAGCCCTGCAACTTGCGAACCGCCAGCCGCAAGTCGGTGAAACGTTTGATGATTTGATCACCGGACAAATCAAGGCGGCGGAAGATGCGAGAGGACCTTACCTTTCACTGGAAGTCTCGCCGCAAATGACAAACTTCATGGGAACGGCTTCAAGTGGCGTGTTGACGACTTTGCTCGTCGAAGGAGCGACCCGGATGTTACGCCATATGAAAAAAGGCGACCTTGTCATCGAAAACGTCAGTATCTATTTCATCAAACCCGTCCAAATCGAGAGTACGATCACGATCCGGGCAAATGTCTTTGATGTCGGGCGGAAGTTCGGAAAAGTGGATGTCGAGATGTATCAAGGCACACAAATCGTTGCGAAAGCCCTCGTGACCTCACAACTGATTGATCGATAACGTAACAAGACACAAAAAAAGACGGTAGATACCGTCTTTTTTAGGACTGTTCCGTCTGTTCCATTTCACGGACCACATACGGATAGATTTTTTTATAGCGGATGAAGCCGGCGATGAACGAAGCGACACCGATGACGATCAAAATCGAACAGACGACTTTTCCGATCGTCGTCGTCAATCCGTCACCGGAGACGAATTGGTTGACGGCAAACAAGATGACGAACAAGCTGAGCCAGATGCTCGCTTGCGTATTAAATAAAAATTTTCGGTTCGTGCTTTTCGTATGAAACGCACGTCGTTTGGCAAGCAGATATCCGCCGAGTGACAAGACGATTAACAGAATGAGAACAAACTGCATATGGATGACCTCCTTTTCTTTCTGTATCTGTTTGTATCATATCAATATTTAGAGGAGCTGTGCACTGTGAAAGAACAAATCAGACAATTGATTGAACAAGCATCCACGATCATCATTCACCGCCATGAACGTCCAGACCCCGACGCGTTAGGCAGTCAGTTTGGACTGCAACGGGTTTTACAAAAACGATTTCCTGATAAAAAAATAAAGGCCGTGGGTGAAATGGCAGCTTCGCTTTCCTTTATGGGAGAACTTGATTTGGTGGACTCAACAGAATATCAACAGGCGCTTGTCATTGTACTGGATACAGCCAATCAAGGCCGGATTGATGGAGCGGAAGCCTTGAACGGGCAACAGACGATTAAAATCGATCACCATCCGGATGAAGACCCTTACGCAGACGTTCAGATTGTCGATACAACCGTCAGTTCGACGTCGGAGCTGTTGGTCCATCTTTTAAATGAATGGGAGTACGATATCCCGGCCGCTGCAGCGATTCAATTTTATGCAGGAATCGTCGGAGATACAGGTCGTTTCCAATTCAGAGGGACGACAAGCCGGACGTTTTCCGTCGCGGCGCAACTGCTTGATACAGGGATTGATACGGATTGGCTCTATCGAAATATGTATCAGACAGAACTGGTCGCTTTACAGTTACAAGGTTACGTGTTGCAACACATCCAGTTGACGGAAGCAGGCGTCGGTTACGTCGTGTTGACACAAGATACGTTGACGACGTTCGATGCGACCGTTGAACAGGCCTCTCTTCTTGTCAACAGTTTTGCAGGCTTGAAAGGCTTAAAAGCATGGGCCTTGTTCCTCGAAACAGATAAGGAAGTGCGTGTCCGTCTGCGCTCTAAAGGGCCCGTCATCAATGAGGTGGCTAAAGAATTCAATGGGGGCGGACATCCGATGGCATCAGGTGCAACAATCAAGGATTTAACAGAAGTTGATAAGGTCGTATCCCGTTTAAATGAAGTGGCAGAAGCCTTTACTTTCGAATAAAAAAGGGCTGCTCGCCATCATCCTGTTTCGGATACATGGCGAACAGCCTTTTTTGCATCAATGAGTGGAAGCCTCTTCCTGGGGGATGAACCAAGTTCCCCGTTCTGTATGATCTTCAATGACATTCAATTCAAGTTCTTTGACGGACTTACGAATTTTTTCAGCGATTTCTTCAGTCTCTGTAAAAGCGGTGACCCCTAATTTCAGTTGTTCCACTTTTTCACGAGCGATTTGGCTACGGTTTAAAATCATGGCAAACTCTCCTTCCGTGCAAGTCATGATGTTCTCTTTTTATTGTAGCGAAAAATGATGGGGATGGCGAGACTGAGAAACACATAGATATGAAACTTCTGAAAACGTTTCATTTACAGGCGAAATATAATCAAGTGAGGATGGAGGAAACAGGATGGTCCAACTAAATGTCCGTACAGCATACAGTCCTTTGCAAAGTACGATTCGGATGGATCGTTATCTCGATGAAGTGAAACGACGCGGCTTTTCGGCTGCGGCGATTTGTGAGACTTCTTTGACAGGCGTCCCGGCATTTATGGCAGGCTGTAAGCAACGGGAACTGATTCCGATCGTCGGATTCGAACAAGTCATAGAACCGGATGAACTTACGATTCTATGGTATGCAAAAACAAGCCGTGGATTAAAAGTACTTTACCGGCTGGCCAGTGAAATGCCGGTTGAAGATTACTCGGAGCTGATTGCCGTCCTCGAACCGAAACGTCAGGCACCGGAAGATGAAGCGCGCTTGCGGCGTCTCGTCGCCCAGTGGATGGGATCAGCACATAAAGCCAGGATTTTACTTGGTGTCAAGGCAGTCCGTTCGACTGTTGAACGCGACAGCAGGGAACGATACCGTCAAGCGGCAAATGCCCTGGGAATTGAAACGATTCCGATTGATCCCGTTCGTTATCTCTTTCGCGAAGAAGCAGATGCGTTTCAAGCCCTGCGTGCCATTGACGAAGGTACGATGTTCGCTGAACAAAAGGTCAGCCGGTCAGCTCATCTTAAACTGACGGAAGAATTACAGGATCAGTTTACGGACCGGGAACTGCGGTTGTTAACACGGTGGGCGGAGTCGCAGGAGACGTTGACGTTACCGTTTCAATCGCGTCCTCTTCCACAGGTGACGGATGATTCGAATCACGCCCTGAACCGGTTGGCGCACGATGGTTTACTTGCACATGGACATGTCGGGGAAGAAGCGACGAAACGGTTGCAGTATGAACTCGAAGTCATTGAAAAAACAGGATTTGCGGACTATTTCCTGATTGTTGAAGATTTGGTTCGCCACGCGAAAAGTGAAGGAATCCGTGTCGGCCCGGGACGTGGATCGGCTGCCGGATCACTCGTCAGTTATGCCCTCGGGATTACGACCGTCGATCCGCTGAAGTACGGTTTGTTATTTGAACGGTTCCTGAATCCGGAACGGATCACGATGCCTGATATCGATATTGACATTGAAGATGCGCGGCGGGAGGAAGTGCTTGAGTACCTGGTCGAGCGGTACGGCAAGCAACATGTCGGTCAAATCGGAACGTTATCGACTCTTGGAGCGAAAGCCGCCCTGCGTGATGTAGCACGGGCATTGGAATTTTCGAAAGATGAAACCGACGCGGCGGCAAAACAATTGGGAAAAGTGACGACGCTACAAGGGCTCGAGCAACAAGCATCCATTTACCGCTGGTTCTCGGGCAGTGAAAAACGACGTCAATTGTTACAGCTGGCTCAAGCGATTGAAGGATTACCGAGACAACGTTCGATTCATGCTGCCGGCGTCATCATCGGTTCAGAGGAATTGATCGAGACGACACCGGTTGATTTACATGCAAGTGGACGGTTCGTCACACAATATTTAATGAAGGCAATCGAACAACAAGGTTTGCTGAAGATCGACTTGCTTGGATTACGTAATTTAACACGGTTGCGGCAGATGGAGCAGTTGATTCAGCATGCGTACCCTGATTTCTCGGTCGAACGGATACCGGACGAGGACAAGGCGACGTTACGGTTGTTTGCCAAAGGAGAGACGGATCAAATCTTCCAATTTGAATCGGCAGGGATGAAACAGACGCTGCGCGAGGTCAAGCCGAACCGGTTTGAGGATTTAGTCGCGACGATGTCACTGTTCCGTCCGGGACCGATGAAGTTCATCGATCTCTATGCGAAACGAAAAGCCGGTCAACCTTATCAAATGGTTCATCCGATTTTAGAAGAAATTTTAACCGCGACCTACGGCGTCATCGTCTATCAGGAACAAATCATGGAGATTACACGCCGGGTTGCCGGATTTACGCTGGCTCAAGCCGATTTGCTGCGGCGGGCGATTTCGAAAAAAAGCAGTCAGTCTGTAGAAGCGGAAAAGAAACGTTTTATCGAAGGGGCGTTGCAAAACGGTTTTGATTTAACGGTTGCCGAAACGTTGTACGATCAAATCGAACGGTTTGCCGGTTATGGATTTAATCGCAGTCATGCTGTTGCCTATACCAAAATCAGTTATGCACTCGGATATATGAAAGCCCATTATCCACAAATCTTTTCATTGGTATCGATTGATCAACCGGAACGTCTCGTCCGCGTCATGCGGGAAAAACGGCTTCCGGTATTGCCGCCCGATATTTGGATGTCGGATTTCCGTTCGACATTAGAAGGCAAAGGAATCCGGCTCGGAATTCAGACGCTTCGGGGAATTACGGAAAAAGACTTTCATACGTTACGTGAAGCCGCGAAAACCTCGCAGACGATCACACAGTTATTGTCGGCAGTCGGGTGGGGGAAAAAGGAACGGGCGAAGATTGAGCTGTTGTTGTACAGCGGGGCGTTTGATCGTTCGACTCATGGAGACCGGGGGCTTGCAGAACAGGAGGTCCTCGACTACTTTACGATGGCTTCGAATACACTGCTTCCGGACGAACTCGCAAGCCTTGGACGGAGAAAAACAACAACACAAACGAACCGGACAGCGACCGATTGGGCACGCCTTGAGCGCGAGTCACTTGGATTTTGGCTGACCTATTCCCCGTTGATGACCGCGATGAAGCCGCCTGTTGAGACGACACATTTCCAAACCCTCTCGCTGGAAGGGAATCAAACCAACTACTTGGTTTGTTATATTGAGCAAATCCGTGAATTCAAAACGAAGCGTGCCCAGACAATGGCAGTCATTCATGCCGTCGACGGGTATACGACGGAGGAAGTCGTTGTCTTT
This sequence comes from Exiguobacterium artemiae, assembly GCF_033342815.1. Classification (GTDB taxonomy): domain Bacteria; phylum Bacillota; class Bacilli; order Exiguobacteriales; family Exiguobacteriaceae; genus Exiguobacterium_A; species Exiguobacterium_A artemiae_A. Next base: position 223,141 of record NZ_JAWPEN010000001.1, on the reverse strand, counting down.
CCGCAACAGTATGCCGCGTTCAAACGGTCGTTGTATATCGGAAACGTGCTGTTGATTGAAGTGAAGGTGCAGGAACGTGAGGGAGATCGTCAATTCGTCCTCGAGCGGTTGCGTCCTTTGGGGCAGGACGTCTTATTCGTCAAACTGCCGTCTAAAAATGATCTCGCTGTTCTGGAACGGATGCTCGAATCGGCCCCGGGTGATATTCCGGTCGTCGTACGTTATGCCGATACGAATGAAACCAAGCCGTTGCCGGGAATTTATGCCGTTCAGCAGGAAGAGGAGTTGATGGCCCAACTCCGGATTCGCTTCGGGGAAGCGAATATCATCCTGAAAAATGTGCCGCGTTCGAACTAGTAGTAGGTAATAAGATTTGTTATAATAAGGGGTAATTGGTCTGACCAATGACCGCCGGAATAAGGAAATGACGCATGCGTCAGGAAGGTGGTGCTGTACAAAATGGAGAAAAAGCGGAATGCTTTTGAAACGAATATTTCAGCAATCAAAACGATGATCGAACAGGATGGCTTTGTGCCGGGAGATCGAATTCCATCAGAACGTGAATTGGCAGAACGACTGTCGATCAGCCGTCCTTCGGTGCGGGAAGCACTTCGGACGCTCGCCTATCTCGGAATCATCGAGACAAGGCACGGGGGAGGCAGTTTTCTTTTAAACCGGGATGACCATACCTACATTCAGATCATCGCACAATTTTTAGTGACCGGCGATTCAAAATTTGAAGATTTGGCAGGAACACTTCGTTTGCTTGAACAGGCAGCTTTTGTTCAACTCGCAGACGTGTCCATTCTAGAAGCGCACGTCGATTCCGATGCGGCATTTCGGGAAACGCTGATCGCTACAATCGATAATGATTTGTTTGAGCGGATTTGGCGGCAAGTGAATGCCTTCTATCAAAGTTTTGATCAAGGGGAGCTCTATACGCGAGCGGAACGGGAAGCTTTTCTAAAACGCTCGTAGGAACCACAAGGGGGAACTAACGTGCAAGCATTTTTTCGAAAACCTAAAAAATTTGTCACTCTGACGTCAAAAGAACAGCGGGTCGATGTACCGGTTGGTTTAATGACAAAATGTCCGAAGTGCAAACTGATCCAATATACGAAACAACTCGAAGCGAACTTAAAAGTCTGTGTCTGTGGATACCATCATCCGTTAACAGCGACTGAACGATTTGAACAATTATTTGATGCGGGAACGATTACGTATTTTGATTTACCGGCAGTCAAGGCCGACCCACTCGATTTTCAGGATTATCCTGAAAAGCTGAAAGGTGATCAAGTGCGGACAGGACTTGAAGAAGCGATTGTCTGCGGTGTCGGTCAAGTCAACGGATACCCGCTCGTCGCCTGTGTCATGGACGCCCGTTTCCGGATGGGCTCAATGGGAGCAGCAGTCGGAGCAGCGATTTCGGAAGCAATCCGTTACGCGACAAAAGAAAGATTACCCGTAACGATTTTTTCAGCTTCAGGTGGAGCACGGATGCAGGAAGGAATGGTCAGCCTGATGCAGATGGCGAAATCGAGCTTATTCCTGAAACAGCATTCTGATGCCGGATTGCTGTACGTTTCCTGTATGACGCATCCGACGACAGGTGGAGTATCGGCAAGTTTTGCCATGTTAGGCGATTTTAATATCGCAGAACCCGGTGCTTTGATCGGCTTTGCCGGCCGGCGGATCATTGAACAGACGATTCGTGAAAAATTACCGGAAGACTTCCAAACGTCAGAGTTCTTACTGCAGGCGGGACAACTCGACGATGTCGTATCGCGACACGACTTGAAAACCTACTACACACGAATTCTGATGATGCACTCGGAGGGAACCAATCATGCAACCATTTGATCAACCAGTAATCGCATTGCGCGAAAAAATATTAGAACTGCACGATATGGCAGAGACGCAAGGCCTTGATTTCAAAGAAGAACTGAATTTATTGGAAGAACGGTTGCGTCGGTTAGAACTCGATATTTACGGGAATATGAAAGCGTGGAACCGTGTGCAGCTGGCACGGCATCCGGAACGTCCGACGACACTCGATTATGTGCGCCTGATTTGTGACGACTTCATTGAATTGCACGGTGATCGGCATGGATATGACGATGCAGCCATCGTCGGAGGTATTGCAATGCTGAATGGGCAAGCCGTAACGGTAATTGGTCATCAGCGGGGGAAAGATACGAAGGAAAATATCCGCCGCAACTTTGGTATGCCGCATCCTGAAGGTTACCGGAAAGCTTTACGGTTGATGCAACAAGCAGTGAAGTTCAATCGTCCCATCATTACATTCATTGATACAAAAGGCGCATATCCCGGCCGCGCCGCGGAAGAACGCGGACAAAGTGAAGCCATTGCGAAAAACCTGTTTGAAATGGCCGGAATGCCGGTCCCGATTATTTCGATCGTCATCGGTGAAGGCGGATCGGGCGGAGCACTCGGAATCGGTGTCTGTGATCAGCTGTTGATGTTAGAGAACTCCACGTACTCCGTCATTTCACCTGAAGGTGCAGCTGCCCTTCTTTGGAAAGACGCCAGTCTCGCGGAGAAAGCGGCGGAATCGATGCAAATCACGGCGCCTGATTTACTGCGACTCGGGATTGCGGACGGCATCATCTCAGAAGTCATCGGTGGAGCGCATTTAGATGTTTCATTACAGGCGGACAAACTAAAATCTGTTCTAGAACAAAAGCTTGCCCAACTGACCCGTTTGACACCAGAACAGTTAATCGAGAAGCGCACAGAAAAATATCACCAAATTGGCACATAACCTGCATGTAATCGCTATCATGATTGGCAGTCCTTATTTCGTGAGAGGATGAACAAACTGCTGTAGAAAGTTTATGCAGTCTGCCCTGTTGTAAAACAACAAAACTACGTGCTATTTTAGACTAAGATTAATAGAGAGGTGATTAACGTGAGTTTGAAACGGATTGCTGTTTTAACAAGTGGTGGCGATGCACCCGGCATGAATGCCGCAGTGCGTGCTGTAACACGTAAGGCGATTTTTCATGGACTGGAAGTGTTTGGTGTCTATAACGGATACCAAGGTCTGATTAACGGAGATCTCGTCCAATTGAACCTTGGTTCAGTCGGTGACATCATCCAACGGGGTGGAACGTTCCTGCGTTCTGCACGTTGCCCGGAATTCCGGACTGAAGAAGGACGCGCGAAAGCTGTCGTCAATCTGAAGAAATTCGAAATCGATGCACTCGTCGTCGTTGGTGGTGACGGGTCTTATCGTGGTGCTCAAAAATTGACGGGACTCGGTTTCCCGACGATCGGTCTTCCGGGAACGATTGATAACGACATTCCGGGTACGGATTACACGATTGGTTTCGATACAGCCCTCAATACGGCACTCGAAGCCATCGATAAGATTCGTGACACGGCGTCGTCACATGAGCGGACATATGTCATCGAAGTCATGGGACGCGACGCAGGGGATATCGCACTATATGCTGGATTAGCCGGCGGAGCGGAATCAATCCTGGTTCCGGAACGTCCGGAAGATTTAAAAGAAGTCTTGAACCGGATTCAAAGCGGTGTCAATCGTGGTAAGAAACACTCGATCGTCATCGTAGCGGAAGGTGCCGGACGTGCGCAGGATGTTGGAGACGAGATTGCCAAGGAAACAGGACTTGATACACGTGTCACGGTATTAGGTCATGTTCAACGCGGCGGTGCGCCGACAGCTGCTGACCGTGTACTGGCAAGCCGGATGGGTGCCTATGCGATTGACATCCTGCTTGAAGGTAAGCAAGGACGTGTCGTAGGTGTACGCGGCGGTAAGATGGTCGATCTTGATATCGACGAAGCATTGGATGAAAACAAACACGAACTGGATCTCGAAATCTTAGAGTTGTCAAAACAACTATCCATCTAAGGTAGACTGATATTCGTCGTATTGGTATAGGTTTATTGGCATTGTGATCGAACAGCCAAACATTGTAGGAGGTTTATGGAATATGCGCAGAACTAAAATTGTATGTACGATTGGACCGGCGTCAGAAAAACGTCTTCCAGAAATGATTGAAGCGGGTATGAACGTTGCTCGTCTTAACTTCTCACACGGTGACTATGAAGAACATGGTGCCCGCATCACGGATATCCGTCGTGCAGCAGAAGAAGCAAACAAATTAGTTACGATTCTTTTAGATACAAAAGGTCCGGAAATCCGCACGCATACGTTTGAAGAAGGTAAAGCCCTCCTCGCACGCGGCAAACAAGTTATCGTCGTCAGCGGTGACGCAAACGAAATCGTCGGTACAGCGGACAAGTTCTCTGTCACATACGACGGTTTATACGATGATGTCGAAGTCGGTTCAATGATCATGTTGGATGACGGGTTAATCGGACTCCGTGTCGCAGAAAAACTCGACAACCGTGAACTTCTTTGCGATATCGAAAACGAAGGAATCATTAAAACGAAAAAAGGGGTTAACTTACCGAATGTAAAAGTTAACTTGCCTGCTTTGACAGACAAAGACATCGCAGACATCGAGTTCGGAATTAAGAGCGACATCGATTTGATCGCTGCTTCATTCGTACGTCGTGCGTCTGACGTTGTTGCGATTCGTCAATTGCTCGAAAAACACAACGCCAGCCATATCAAAATCTTCCCGAAAATCGAAAACCAAGAAGGTGTCGACAACATCGAAGAAATCATCGCGATTTCTGACGGTTTGATGGTCGCACGTGGTGATCTCGGGATCGAAATTCCGACGGAAGAAGTCACGCCGACACAAAAAGATCTCATCAAAATCTGTAATGACTACGGTAAACCGGTCATCACAGCAACGCAGATGCTTGACTCGATGCAACGTTTCCCGCGTCCGACACGTGCGGAAGCATCAGACGTCGCCAACGCAATTCTTGATGGAACAGATGCCATCATGCTTTCAGGTGAAACAGCAGCCGGGGACTACCCGATTGAATCTGTTCAAATGATGCACACGATTGCGAAGCGTACGGAGAAAATGCTCGACTACAAAATGCTCTTGAAAGATCGTCAAACACGCAGTGAGCACACTGTGACGGATGCGATCGCTCAAGCGGTTACGCATACAGCCATCAACCTGGACGCAAAAGCAATCTTGACACCGACACAGTCTGGTTACACAGCTGCCCGGATTTCAAAATACCGTCCAGAGCCAAACATCGTTGCCGTCACACCGAGCGCGCGTGTTGCACGTCAACTCAACATCGTTTGGGGTGTTTATCCGATCGTTGTCGATCACCTCTCAGACAACACGGATGACATGTTGACACTTGCTGCTGATACAGCAAAAGAAGCAGGATTCGTCACAGACGGTGACCTCGTCGTCATCTCTGCAGGTATCCCGGCTCTTACAGCAGGTACAACAAACATGTTGAAAATTCACATCGTCGGTAAAGAGATCACAAACGGTCGCGGAATCGGTGAACGTGGTGTCGTTGGCGAAGTCGTCATCGCGCATACAGCTGAAGAAGCAAACGCAAAAGCAAAACCAGGTATGATTCTTGTCACGAACTCAACGGATCGCGACATGATGCCTGCAATCGAGATGGCTGCAGCAATGGTCACAGTAGACGGCGGATTGACTAGCCATGCTGGAATCGTTGGTCCTTCACTCGGTAAACCGGTTATCGTCGGTGTTGAAAACGCCATGACAATCTTCACGGATGGTCAACGTATTTCAATCGATCCGTTAACAGGTAAATTGTACAACGCATAATCAATGAAACGGATGTGGCGAAAGCCATATCCGTTTTTTCAAATCGGGGGTTTTAACATGGAAGCCTATCTGTTTTTGATCGGTCTCGTGTTGATCGGTGTCATCGCTCAAAACAAATCATTGATCATTGCAGCTGCTTTTTTACTGATCATTAAGGCGATTGGTCTCGACGGACGTCTGTTTCCGTCTTTACAGGCGAAAGGCATCACCTGGGGAGTCACGTTGATCACAGCGGCCATCCTGGTACCGATTGCTACGGGAGACATCGGTTTTAGAGAATTGCTCAACAGCGTACGGGGGCATATCGGGATCATTTCGTTTTTAGCGGGAATTTTTGTCGCAATCATTGCGGCACATGGTGTCGGATTGATGAAGGAAGATCCGCTCGTCACGACGGCCTTGCTTGCCGGGACGATTCTTGCGGTGGGGATGTTCCAAGGGGTTCCGGTTGGACCACTGATCGGAGCTGGAATTGCGGCATTGGTCATTGGAATGTGGGACATCATCGTTAAGGTAATCAGTGGATAAATTATGTAAGGATAGTGAATTGAATTAAAATTTTGATAATAGTATGCAAGTTCGTTCACTTTTTGGTTAATTTTGTTTATACTAAGAACAGAAACAAGATGGTCTATTCAAGAGCAAACGGTTCGATATGGGGAACGACTCTTGCTTAGACGTCTTTTTTTCAATACGGAAATGAAAGCGTTTTAAATTTCTGGGGGAAAAAAAGGGGGATTTTTGTATGACACAAACAAAAGGTTTAGAAGGAATCGTCGCGACATCATCGAAGATCAGTTCGATCATCGATGGTCAGTTGACGTATGGTGGGTATACAATTGATGATTTGGCGGAGCACGCCTCATTTGAAGAAGTGGTCTTTTTACTTTGGAATGACCGCTTACCAAAAGAAGACGAACTGAAGCAATTGTCAGAAGCTTTGATTTCTGAAGCGACGGTTGCACCGGCAGTCCTTGAGACATTAAAAGTGGCGCCGAAAACTGCTAACGCGATGTCAGCTATCCGAACTGCTTTGTCGCAACTCGCATTATATGATGAATCGGCGGAAGATATGTCGACAGAGGCGAATTACGCTAAAGCCATCAAACTTCAGGCGCAGATTGCGACACTCGTAACTGCGTATGCTCGAATCAAAAAAGGCCAAGAGCCGGTTGCACCGAAAGCTGGACTCTCGTATGCTGCAAACTTCCTTTATATGCTGACAGGCGAAGAGCCGACGGAAGTAGCAGAAAAAGCCTTCAACCAGGCACTTGTCCTGCACGCGGATCATGAGCTGAACGCTTCAACGTTTACGGCGCGTGTCTGTGTTGCGACGTTGTCTGATATCTATTCAGGTGTCACAGCTGCGATGGGTGCTTTGAAAGGTCCACTTCACGGTGGAGCGAACGAAGCGGTCATGAAGATGTTGGTTGAAATTGATTCAGTTGAAAAGGTTGACGAGTATGTTCATAATAAGTTTAAGAACAAGGAAAAAATCATGGGCTTCGGTCACCGTGTCTATAAAGATGGCGACCCGCGTGCGAAGCATCTCCAAGAGATGAGCCGTCAATTGACAGCACAAATCGGAGAACCGAAATGGTACGAGATGTCAGTGAAGATTGACGAGATCGTCCAATCGGAAAAAGGATTGAAACCGAATGTTGATTTCTATTCAGCTTCGACGTACCATGCACTTGGACTTGATACGGAATTGTTCACACCAATCTTTGCCGTTAGTCGTATGTCAGGTTGGTTAGCGCACATTTTAGAGCAGTATAGCGACAACCGCCTCATTCGTCCACGCGCCGATTATATTGGTGAAACACACCGGACATACGTGTCCATGAACGAACGTTAAAAAGGCGGAGAGGAGAAATCCTCTCCTGCTTTTTGATGACATCAATCATATTCAAGGGGGATTTTACAAATGGCTACAATTCAAGGCGAAAACATCACAGTAACAGACGGAACACTTAACGTACCAAATTCACCAATCATTCCATTCATCATCGGTGATGGCACTGGACCTGATATCTGGAATGCCGCAGTTCGTGTTTTCGACGCTGCTGTCGAAAAAGCATATAACGGCGAGAAGAAAATTGAGTGGAAAGAAGTTTACGCCGGAGAAAAAGCTTTCAACAAAACAGGCAACTGGCTTCCGGAAGAAACACTTGATCTGATTCGTGAACACATCATCGCAATCAAAGGACCACTCACGACACCAGTCGGCGGCGGAATCCGTTCGTTAAACGTTGCACTTCGTCAAGAACTTGATTTATATACATGTCTTCGTCCGGTCCGTTACTTCACAGGCGTTCCTTCACCGGTTAAACGTCCAGAAGATACAGATATGGTCATCTTCCGCGAAAACACAGAAGATATCTATGCTGGAATCGAGTACGCATCAGGCAGCGAAGAAGCACAAAAATTACTTAACTTCCTGCAAACAGAGATGGGTGTCAACAAGATCCGTTTCCCTGAAACATCTGGTCTTGGAATCAAGCCGATTTCAAAAGAAGGAACAGAACGTCTTGTCCGTGCAGCAATCGAATATGCACTTGAAAACAAACGTGCTTCATTGACGCTCGTCCACAAAGGAAACATCATGAAGTTCACGGAAGGCGCATTCAAAAACTGGGGTTATGAACTCGCAGAACGTGAATATGCAGAACACGTCTTCACATGGAACCAATATGACCGTATCAAAGATGAAGAAGGTGCTGATGCAGCGAACAAAGCACAGTCTGAAGCAGAAGCAGCCGGCAAATTGATCGTTAAAGACTCGATTGCTGATATCTTCTTACAACAAATCTTGACGCGTCCAAAAGAATTCGATGTCGTTGCAACAATGAACTTAAACGGAGACTACATTTCAGATGCGCTTGCAGCACAAGTCGGCGGAATCGGGATTGCACCGGGTGCCAACATCAACTACATGACGGGTCACGCAATCTTTGAAGCGACTCACGGTACAGCACCGAAGTATGCAGGACTTGATAAAGTAAACCCATCGTCTGTCATTCTTTCAGGAGAAATGATGTTCCGTCACCTCGGATGGAATGAAGTCGCAGACTTAATCATTCAGTCAATGGAAAAATCAATTGAAGGCAAAGTCGTCACATATGATTTTGCACGTCTCATGGATGGCGCAACAGAAGTGAAATGTTCTGAATTCGCAGATGAACTCATCAAGAACATGTAATCTTGCATAGGGGGACGGGACAATGAATCGACGGAAAAAGATTTCGGTGATTGGTAGCGGATTTACTGGAGCGACGACGGCACTGTATCTCGCTCAAAAAGAGTTAGGGGATATCGTGCTCGTCGATATGCCGCAACAGGAAAACGCGACTAAAGGAAAAGCACTTGATATGCAGGAAACAGCACCGATTCAAGGTTTTGACTCCTGGATTACGGGCACGTCCGATTATCAAGACATTAAAGGATCTGACATTGTCGTCATTACGGCGGGGATTGCCAGAAAACCTGGAATGAGTCGTGAAGATCTGGTCAGCACGAATGCAAACGTCATGAAAGCCGTCACGAAAGAAATTGTGACCCATGCACCGGAATCCATCATCATCGTCTTGACGAACCCTGTCGATGCGATGACGTACACCGTCTTTCAAGCATCCGGTTTTCCGAAAGAACGGGTCATCGGTCAGTCCGGTGTACTCGATACGGCGCGCTTCCGGGCGTTCGTCGCAATGGAACTGAATGTCTCCGTTAAGGATATCTCCGGTTTCGTGCTCGGCGGACACGGGGATGACATGGTTCCCTTGTTACGCTATTCCTATGCCGGTGGGATTCCGCTTGAAAAACTGATTTCACCGGAGCGACTGGCAGCCATCGTTGAGCGGACACGCAAAGGCGGCGGTGAGATCGTTCAGTTGCTCGGGAACGGTTCAGCGTACTATGCGCCGGCAGCAGCCATCGTTGAGATGGTGGAAGCGATCCTGAAAGATCAACGGCGGATTTTACCGGCGATTGCTTATCTCGAAGGAGAGTACGGCTATCAAGATCTGTACCTGGGTGTTCCGACCATTCTTGGTGGGAACGGCGTGGAACAGGTGCTTGAACTGGACTTGACTTCAGAAGAGAAGCAGGCACTCGATCAGTCGGTTTCGACCGTCCGTTCTGTTCTTGAAATATTGTAACTAGCGCAACGAAAAGGCACGCCGTCAATGACGGGGTGCCTTTTTGTTCAATACACCGATAGATTCCTTCTTTTGTAAGAAAAATGTAACATGAATACCTGTTCTTTAGGGTAAACCTTTACAGTATACCTGATTTTAAAATTATAAAGGGGGAATCTTCATGCGCGCCGTTACGTACCAAGGGACAAAAAAAGTTGAAGTAAAAGATGTCCAAGATCCGTCGATTGAAAAAAATGACGATATCATCGTCAAAATCACATCAACTGCTATCTGTGGGTCAGATTTGCACATTTATCAAGGGAACATGCCGGCGAAAAAGGACTATGTCATTGGACATGAACCGATGGGAATCGTTGAAGAAGTAGGACCGGATGTAACGAAGGTGAAACGGGGAGACCGTGTCGTCCTGCCGTTTAACGTCGCGTGTGGACATTGTTTCTTCTGCGAACATGATATGGAGAGCCAGTGCGATAATTCAAACGGCAATCCACACGTCGATACGGGCGGATACTTCGGATTTACGGAAGAATTCGGCGGACATCCGGGCGGTCAGGCAGAGTACTTAAAGGTACCGTTCGGCAACTTCATGCCGCTGGTTATTCCTGAATCGTGTGAGCTTGAAGATGAAGCGTTACTGTTTCTGTCCGATGTCATCCCGACAGCGTACTGGAGCGTTATCAATTCAGGGGTCAAGAAAGGGGATACCGTCGTGGTTCTCGGATCCGGTCCGGTTGGATTGATGACACAGAAGTTCGCCTGGATGCAAGGGGCAAAACGGGTCATTGCCGTCGATCAACAAGTCTACCGGTTAAATCATGCGAAGATGACGAACCGGGTCGAAACGGTCAATTTGCAGGATCACAAGGAGACCGGACAGTACATCAAGGAATTGACACAAGGCGGTGCAGATGTCGTGATTGATTGTGTGGGTCTCGACGGGAAAATGTCGGCCGTTGAAAAAGTGGAACAAAAAATCGGCTTACAAGGCGGCACGTTGAGTGCCATCAATATTGCAAAAGATGCCGTCCGAAAATTTGGGACGGTTCAATTGACCGGCGTTTATGCTGAAAAGTATAACCAGTTCCCGCTCGGTGATTTCTTTACAAGAAACATTACATTGAAGATGGGGCAGGCTCCGGTCGTTCATCTGATGCCTGAATTGTTTCAAAAAATCATCAATCAAGAGTTTGATCCAACCGATATCATCACCCATAAAATTGATTTGGAACAAGCCGCCCATGCTTATCAAACGTTTAATGATCATGAGGACGGGTGTATCAAAGTCATTTTAAAACCATAATAAAATCAACAAAAGACCGCTTCAGACATCTGAAGCGGTCTTTTGTATGAAGAAAATCTATCAGATTTATCCGCTTGAGCATAACGGATTAAAAGAATAAGACGGGCCATAAAAAACCGACCGCTAAACCAAGTAACAGACCAACGAAGACCTGAAATTCGGTGTGTCCGACCAGTTCATTAAGCAAAGGTGTCTTGTGCCGGATTCCTTTGAAATAATCATTTAGCAGCTTAGCTTGTAACCCGACTGCTTGGCGAACGCCGGTCGCATCGTACATGATGATGACAGCAAAAATTGTAGCAAGTGCGAACAGAGAAGAGCCGAATCCTTCTTGGAAACCGATTACGACAGCCAGTGCGACGACAGTCGAACTATGTGAACTCGGCATGCCGCCTGAAGCAAACATGATTTCAAGATCAAATTTTTTTGTTTTGATTAAACCGGTGACGAGTTTAGCGGCTTGTGCGATAAACCAGGCCGTAATCGCCGCAAATAACGGGTGATTCCATTCCATATTCATTCCTCCACATAATCACGATATGTAACTGTTTCCCCAATTCCGTCATTTCAACACGGGAAACTACTGGAAGAAAGTGTCCGACCTTAAAGATTATGTAAAGAAAGACCAGAAAGATTTGTGATTTAGTAGCGAAAGTCGTTAAGATGAAGACAGAAGAAGTGGATTCCACGGAATTCCTCATTCAAAGATGAAACGCGCTGAGGAGGCTAACTGTTTTGAAAGATAAAATAATCGTTGTTGATGATGAACTCTCGATTGCCACACTTTTAAAATTTAATTTAGAGCAAGCCGGTTTTGTTGTTGAAACCGCTCATGATGGTATGACGGGATTAAAGTTAGCGGAGAAACAGGATGCAGCGTTAATTGTTCTGGATCTTATGTTACCGGAACTGGATGGACTGGAAGTCTGCAAGCGACTGCGCCAACAAAAAATCAATACTCCGATCTTAATGCTGACGGCAAAAGATGATGAGTTCGACAAAGTGCTCGGATTGGAACTCGGAGCAGATGATTATTTGACGAAGCCGTTTAGTCCGCGTGAAGTCGTCGCCCGTGTCAAAGCCATCCTGCGCCGGATGAACCAGCAAACTGTCGCGGAAGAAGTGACAGATGGAACGATCCTGATTGGAGACGTCAAAATCGTGCCGGATAACTACGAAGCATTCAAAGCGGAAGAGCGACTTGAATTAACACCAAAGGAATTTGAGCTGTTAGTATATCTTGCAAAAAACAAGGGACGTGTCTTGACGCGGGATCAACTGTTGTCTGCGATCTGGAATTATGACTTTGTCGGGGATACACGAATCGTCGACGTCCATATCAGTCATGTCCGGGAAAAAATTGAACCGAATACGAAAAAGCCGATCTACATCAAAACGATTCGAGGATTAGGTTACAAGATGGAGGAGCCGAAAGCGGAATGAGCAAATACCGCAAACGATTCATTCTGAAAATGTTGTCTTTCATCAGCCTGGTCTTAATCGCACTGGGCTTTTTGCTTGGACAATCATTTAAAGATTTTTATATCAATAATGAAAAAGAAAAATTGGTGGACGAGACGTCATTGGTTGAGTCGATTTTACGGGAACGAACGGTTTCGGATATGGCGGCATACGTCGACAAAATGTATGCCGAATCAAATTTCGACATGATTTTATTTAACGGACGCGGCGAAATCATTGCCGGAACTCCGGTAGATGTCACGAAGTTAAACGTTCGGGCAATTAATTTTTCTGCCATTCCGAATGATGGAACCTTCGAATCGAAAGTGGACGAGACGAGTCTGCAATATACGAAACCTGTTTTGACGGCGGACGGCGGAGAAGTCTATATCAGTTTCATCCGCTATACAAAAGATTTGAATATGATCTATTCGCGGATTTGGACCGTCATCATCTTATCGCTGCTGATTTCGTTTTGTATTATTTTCTTTGCTGTCTACAGTTCGACAAAACGATTCCTGCGCCCCATTGCGGAAGCGACAGAAGTCTTACATGAATTGTCACACGGAAACTATAAGTCCCGTGTCTATGAATTGACGGCACCGGACGAATCACGTGATCTCGGGAAATCAATTAATCTGTTAGCCCGGAATTTAGAAAATGCGTCTTCCGGCGAAGCGATGCAACGGGCACGGCTCGAGTCGTTGATTGAATACATGGGTGCCGGCTTGATGCTGATTGATGAGAAGGGGTATGTTCTGCTGGTTAACCGGACGTACCGGGAAATGTTTAATATCTATGGTCAGTCGAATGGACAATTGTACTACCGGGTCTTACCAAATGAAAAGATGAGTCAGGTCATCGAAGATGTCTATCTGACGGAAAAACCGAACCGGAAACAATCGAGTGTCCGGTTCGGATTGAACAGTCGGACGTTCATGGTCAGTGCAGCACCGATTTTCGGGAAAAACGGACGTGTTCAGGGAACGACGGTCGTCTTTAACGACATTACGGAAATCAAAAAGCTTGAACAGATGCGGAAGGACTTCGTCGCCAATGTCAGCCATGAGCTGAAGACACCGCTGACGTCAATCAAAGGATTTGCCGAAACGCTGCTCGATGGTGCCCAGGACGTCCCGGAAATCAGGGAGCAGTTCCTGAACATCATTCATGATGAATCCGAACGGATGCAGACGCTGGTCGAGGATTTACTCGAATTATCCCGTCTTGAGCAGGATAATTACCAACTGGAGACGACAATTGTCGATGTCACGAGTTTACTTCACGAAACAGCTACACTGCTCCAGCGAAAAGCAACTGAAAAACAGATGACGATTCACCTTGAAACGGAAGAGGAAGTCTTCATCCGGGCAGATTTAAATCGTCTGAAGCAAGTCGTCGTCAATTTGGTGGCGAATGCTTTGAATTATACTCCGAACGGCGGAAATGTCTGGATTAGTCTTGAGGACGGAGAAGAGGCCGTCATGCTGCGGATTAAAGATGATGGAATCGGCATTCATCCGAAAGAGATGCAACGGATTTTTGAACGGTTTTACCGGGTCGACAAAGCCCGGAGCCGGAACTCAGGCGGAACAGGTCTGGGTCTCGCAATCGTCAAACATATCATCGATCTGCATCATGGAACGATTGACGTGGAATCCGAAGAAAATGAAGGAACGACTTTTACGATACGTTTACCGAAAAAGGGATAGGACTTCATATTTCCTTTACAGAAGAATCGTATGCTTAAAGTACCTTCTTCATCATCTGTGCCCCGACTGGTTCAGCTCCCATGTCGGGACACGCAGGGACGACTGGCTTTTTAGCCGGTCGTCTTTTTTTGTCTGCTTTTTAGCGAACAAATGTGTGTAGAGTGATACAATAAGAACAGAAAATCTTCCAAAGGGGCGTAGATGATGGAAAACAAACTTTTATTGATTGATGGAAACTCACTGACGTATCGTGCTTTTTTTGCGTTACCACCAATGACGGATGCGCAAGGACGCAATACGAACGCAGCTTACGGTTTCACGATGATGCTGTTGAAACTGCTTGAAGAGGAACGGCCGACACACATGCTTGTCGCATTTGATGCCTCGAGCGAAACGTTCCGGCATGACGTGTATCAGGAATATAAAGGCAGTCGTGAAAAAACACCTTCCGAGCTTCGGGAACAGTTTCCGATTGTGCGGGACATTTGTGAAGCGTTAGGTATTCAAATGATGGAACTGCACCGTTATGAAGCAGATGATTTGATTGGTACATTGGCACAAACAATGCCGGCAGATCGAATCCGAATCGTGACGGGAGATAAGGATTTACTTCAACTCGTGACGAATCAGGTCGAAGTGTTGATTACAAAACGCGGCATCACCGATGTCCTCTGTATGACAGAAGAACTGTTTGCCGAGACATACGGCGGATTAAAACCGATTCAAATGATTGACCTTAAAGGATTGATGGGTGATAAATCCGATAACATTCCAGGGGTTCCGGGAATCGGTGAAAAAACAGCAATCAAATTGATTTCTGCTTACGGGTCTGTCGAAGGTTTGTATGAGCATGTCGAAGACTTAAAAGGGAAACAAAAAGAAAAAGTGATTGCGAATGAAGAATTGGCACGGTTGTCAAAGGAACTGGCGACCATCAAACTCGATGTCCCGCTTGATGTCACGCTCGACGACTTACAGATCAGCGACGTCGATACACAAGTTCCGTATTCGTTATTCCAGTCGCTTGGTTTTAAGTCTTTGACGAACCGGTTTGCACCTGTCGTTGAAGAAGCGGATAAAGAACAGTTGAATGTCCAAACGATTACTTCGCTTCCGAATGATGTGACCGATGCCGTTCTCGTTGTGGAACAACTTCGTGAAGACTATATGGAAGAAGATATCATCGGATTCGGTATCGCGACACCCGATCAAATTTACGTCGCTTCATCTGAACTCGTCGAGGATCCGGCATTTCGTGACTGGATTGAATCGGACCATCAAAAAATCTGTTTGGATGCAAAACAAGCTGCGTTTGCCTTGCGGAAACACGGTTTGAAATTAACGGCATTCGATGATTTACTGCTTGCCGGTTATTTATTGAATCTGAGCGGAGGAACGACCCTCGCGTCGATTGCCGGACATTACATGCTGATGGCACCAAACGAAGAAGCCGTCTTAGGAAAAGGTGCGAAACGCCTTGCTCCGGCAGACGATGTGCTGCATCCATATTTGGCGGAAAAAGCCCGCATGATTGAACTGTTGTTCCCGAAAGTCAAAGAAGAACTAAAGGCCAACCAACAGTTTGAGTTATATGAAACACTTGAACGTCCGTTGTCGGATGTTCTGGCTGAAATGGAATGGACGGGAATCCGTGTCGATGTCGAAACGCTCCAGGAGATGCAACACGATTTGGCCGGACGTCTGCACGATTTGGAACAATTGATTTACGGGGAAGTCGGAGAAGAGTTCAATATCAACTCACCGAAACAACTGGGAGTCATCCTGTTCGAGAAAATGGAACTGCCTGCCTTTAAGAAAACGAAGACCGGTTATTCGACGGCCGCCGACGTATTGGAAAAACTCCGTCCGCTGCATCCAGTCATCGACCATATCATGTTGTACCGGGAGCTTCAAAAACTGCAATCGACGTATGTTGAAGGCTTGCAGAAGGTTATTAAAGAAGACGGGAAAATTCATACCCGATTTGCGCAGACCATTGCCCAGACAGGCCGGCTCAGTTCCGTTAACCCGAACTTGCAAAACATTCCGGTCCGGATCGAGGAAGGACGAAAAATCCGGAAAGCGTTTGTTCCGAGCGAACCGGGCTGGTCGTTATACGCTGCCGATTATTCACAAATCGAATTGCGGGTCATGGCCCATATGTCGGAAGACAAGACGCTTGTCCAGGCGTTCTTGGATGATGCCGATATCCACACGCAGACAGCCAGCAGCGTGTTTGGTGTCGCGCCCAATGACGTCACAGGAAATATGCGCCGTCAGGCCAAAGCGGTCAACTTCGGAATCATTTACGGCATCAGTGATTACGGTTTGTCACAGAACTTAAATATCTCCCGCAAAGAGGCACAGGACTTCATTGACCGTTACTTTGAATTGTTCCCGCAAATCAAGTTGTTCATGGACGCTGCCATCGAGAAGGCGCGGATGAACGGTTTTGTCGAGACGTTGATGAACCGTCGCCGGAACATCCCGGACATCAATTCGAAAAACTTTAACTTGCGTGGTTTTGCAGAACGGACGGCCATCAATACACCAATCCAAGGCTCGGCCGCCGATATCATCAAAAAAGCAATGCTCGATGTCCATGCGGCGCTTGAACAGTCACCGTTGCGCGCCCGCCTGTTGCTCCAAGTACACGATGAACTGATTTTCGAAGCGCCGGATGAAGAATTGGATGCCCTCAAGACGCTTGTCAAACAAGCGATGGAACAGACGGTTCAATTATCCGTTCCGCTTCGTGTCGACGGCGATGCCGGTCATTCATGGTATGAAACCAAATAACAAGTTGTCAGAGGAGGAAAACAGTTGCCTGAATTACCTGAAGTCGAGACCGTCAGACGAAGCTTGGAACGGACGGTCTCCGGAAAAACGATTTCTTCCGTTAAAGTATTTCATCCGAAGATGATTCGGGGAATGGAAGTAGCACCATTTGTTGACGCCTTGAAACAGGAGCGGATTGAACGAGTGGAGCGTCGGGGGAAATTTTTATTGTTCACATTTGACCGATTTTATCTCGTTAGTCATTTGCGGATGGAAGGGAAGTATTTCCCTTATCCGCAGGCGATTGAAAAAGATAAGCACACCCATGTCATCTTCCGCTTTACAGATGGCTCGGAACTGCATTACAACGATGTCCGGAAATTCGGGACGATGGAGTTGCGTGAGAAGGAAACGGCGATGTCGGTTCCGCCACTGGCCCAGCTGGAACGTGAGCCGTTTGATCCGACGTTTACGGCTGAAGTCCTGGCTGAGAACCTGATCCGGAAAAAGCGCAGTCCAATCAAAACGGCTCTGCTTGATCAATCGATTTTTTTAGGGTTGGGGAATATTTATGTCGATGAGACACTGTTTGCCGCCCGGGTCCATCCGTTAACGAAAGCCGGGGCACTGACGCTTGATGATATCTCCCGGATTCATGCAGCAGGTGTTGATGTACTCGCCAAAGCCGTTGAAAGCGGCGGAAGTACGATTCGCAGTTACGTGTCTCCGACCGGAAAAGGGGAATTCCAATTACAGCTTGCTGTATACGGTCAAACCGGGGCACCTTGCCCTAGATGCGGGACGGCAATCGAAAAAATTAAAGTCGGCGGACGAGGAACGCACTTTTGCCCGACCTGTCAACAGGTGGCTTTATGAGAATCGGACTGACCGGAGGGATTGCAACCGGAAAAAGTACGGTATCCGCCTATTTACAACAACAAGGGATTGACGTCATCGATGCGGATCTGGTCGCCCGGCAGGTCATCGAACCGGGTGGATTGGCATACGAAGAAGTCAAAGCGGCTTTTCCGACTGCTTTTTCCGACGGTGCGCTCGTCCGGTCAAAGCTTGGCGATATCATTTTTTACGATAATGAAAAGCGGACTATCCTGAATGAATTAATGCATCCGAAAATTCGGCAACAGATGTTAGAAATGGCGAATCGACAGGAACAAGCCGGACAATCGATCATCGTTTTTGATATCCCTTTATTGCTAGAAGGGGACTGGAAACAACTCGTCGATCAAGTCGTAGTCGTCTATTGTCCTGCCGAATTGCAAAAGCAGCGTCTGATGGAACGAAATCATCTGACCGCGGAAGAGGCACAGGCTCGTATGAATTCGCAACTTGATATCGAACAGAAAAAGCAATTGGCCGACTACGTTCTGACTAATGAAAGTACACGGGAAGCATTATACCAGCAAATTGATAGCTGGTTAAAAACGCTTCGTTCAGTCTAACGCCGTTTTCTTGTGATCGTTTTCTGTCGGCAAAAGTGTTTTCGGAATCAAAGTGGGAGAAAGTTACCAACTTCTCTCACTTTTTTTAGATTACGTAATGAAATCGCTTACATTTCATGATATAGTTCTATCTGTAAACGGAGCATTATCCGTCACATTGAAGGGGGATCCGCAAATGGGAGTCAAGGTGGCAGTTAACGGGTTTGGTCGAATTGGTCGAATGGTATTTCGGCGTCTGATCGCTGAAGGGAAAAGTGAGGTCGTCGCGATTAATGCAAGTTATCCGGTGGAAACATTGGCACACCTCATCAAATATGACACGGTTCACGGGAAATTTGGATATCCAGTCGACATCATTGACGGGGCATTGATGGTGAATGGACGACAAATTCAAATCGTCAGCGAACGTGATCCGGAACAGTTGCCGTGGGGACAACTGGGGGTTGATATCGTCGTCGAAGCAACGGGGAAGTTTAATTCAAAAACGGGTGCTGAAAAACACTTGACGGCCGGTGCAAAAAAAGTCGTCATTACAGCTCCGGCAAAAGGTGATTTACGTACAATCGTCATGGGGGTCAATGACGAGATGTATGACCATGAGACGGATGCGATTGTCTCGAACGCTTCATGTACGACGAACTGTCTCGCACCTGTCGTCCAGGTCATCGACCGGGCATTCGGGATTGAGTCAGGTCTTGTGACGACAATTCATGCTTTTACGAATGACCAGAACAATATCGATAATCCGCATAAGGATTTACGACGGGCGCGGGCATGCGGATCGTCCATCATTCCGACTTCGACCGGAGCAGCCAAAGCGATTTCACTCGTCTTGCCGCATCTCGAAGGAAAACTCAATGGATTGGCACTTCGTGTTCCGACACCAAACGTCTCACTGGTCGATCTCGTCGTCGAGGTCAGTCGTGATACGACGGTCGCTGAAGTCAATGAAGCGTTCGTCAAGGCAGCGGACGGAGCGCTTGACGGCATCCTAGGCTTAACGATGGAACCGCTCGTCTCGATTGATTTTAACGGGGAAGAGAAGTCGACCGTCGTTGATGGTCTATCGACGATGGTCATGGGAGGACGGCAAGTCAAAGTCCTCGCCTGGTACGACAACGAGTGGGGTTACTCTTGCCGTGTCGTCGATCTCGTTCATCTTGTCGGAGCACACATTGAAGCGACTGGAAACGAAGCGAAACAACTGGAGTTAAAATAAAATAATGTCAAAGAAACGCTCTACATCAACGTGTAGAGCGTTTTCTTTGAGAAAATATAATAAAATTCGAAATTTATCCTTGTGTATCTTTTTGATACTCGCTATAATTCAAATCGTGAACTTCAATCGGTCTGGCAATCGCAGCTTAAAGGGTTAGGACCTCTCTGGACTAACTTTCCCCCGTGGGTGCGAACGACTCAGGCGCAAAGTAAGTGATCAACTACTTTGAAGACCATTGAATGTAGGGGGGATCCACAAATGGATACTATGGGAAGACACATTATTGCAGAACTTTGGGATTGTAATCCTGAAAAATTGAACGACATGGAATACGTAGAACGACTTTTTGTTGATGCAGCACTTCAAGCAGGTGCGGAAGTACGCGAAGTCGCATTCCACAAGTTTGCTCCACACGGCGTCAGCGGCGTCGTCATTATTTCTGAATCGCACTTAACGATTCACAGTTTCCCAGAGCATGGTTATGCATCGGTTGATGTATTTACATGTGGCGATCGAATCGATCCAGCCATCGCAGCGCATTATATCGCTGACGGACTCGATGCGAAAATCCGTGAAAATGTCGAAATTCCACGTGGTATGGGACCTGTTGAAGTTCCAGCTGCTACGGTTCAGCACGTTAACTGACAAAAACACGAATGAACAAGCTCTCGTCTTATGGCGAGGGCTTTTTAATATGTCTGACGTCTGTTATTCTTAATAGTAGAAGAAAACAGAAAAAGGTGATGACGGAATGGGACTGAAAGAACGATTACAAAAGCAAATGGAAACGTCGGATACACATAAAAATGAAAAGTTACGGACCCATTACTATGCAGCAACGGTAGAGATGCTGTTTACGGGATTAGAGGCGACGGTCACGAAACAGCAGGGAACGGTCAAACGTATCGATCAAGGACGCGGAGAACTGGCCTTTAAAGCACCCGGATTAGACGGTCTTGCGACGGTCATCATGGTCGGATCCGGTCGCACGGCGGTGGATCTGTTCCTGCACCGGGACGGTCTGCTCGGTCCTGACTTAGAAAAATGGATTGAATTAATCTATCAGGATCTAGATTCGACATACCGTTTAAAAATGATCGGCACTAAAGAAATTACGTGAATGGAGGTACGACATGCGTTGTCCAGCCTGCAACTATAACGGGACAAAAGTATTAGATTCGAGACCCGTGCAAGATTTTGGTTCGATTCGCAGACGTCGGGAATGTGAATCATGCGGCTATCGGTTTACGACATTTGAGATGGTCGAACAAACCCCGCTCATCATCGTTAAAAAAGATGGGACCCGTGATGAATTCAATCGGGACAAAATCTTGCGCGGATTAGTCCGGGCATGTGAAAAACGCCCGATTTCCATTGAACAATTGGAAACAGTCGTCAGCCGGGTCGAAAAAACATTACGAGCTACGGCGCAACATGAAATTCCAAGCGAACAGGTCGGACGGCTCGTGCTGAATGAACTGGCGTCTGTCGATGAAGTGGCATATGTCCGGTTCGCCAGTGTCTACAAACAATTTAAAGACATCAATGTCTTTTTCCAAGAATTATCCGAATTGATGGAACGTCATCAAGACACCGAACGGGAAAATCAAACCTAATGAAGGAGAGGTCGTCTGACTGTTCAGAACGCCCTCTCTTTTTCTCACGAAAGAAGGGATGAAGCAAATGATGGAACGTGAATTGTCAGGGACCGATCTCTGCTTGATCATGAGTAATGGTGTCGTCGACCGGGAAGCGTATCAATCGCTCTACTATCTGTATCAACCAATCATCGGTGTAAAGGCCCTTGGACTGTATCAAACGTTTTGGAGTGAGATGATTCCCGGGAAGACGAAATCACAATACATCTCGCATGCGGAACTCGGAACGCTGCTCGGATTTTCAGTTGATGAATTTAAAGAAGAACTGTTTAAACTCGAGGGGATTGGTTTGATTCGGACGTTTGAAGCCAAACAGGCGGCTTACCGCTACGTCTATCAAATCCGTGTACCGCTAGCACCGAATACTTTTTTAAATGACGGGGTACTGTCCAGCTTACTCTTCTACCGCGTCGGGGAAATTCGTTTCCGGGCTTTACAGAATCGTTTCCGGACCGACCCTTTACCGAAAAATGTCGTCGACCGGACCGTCCGGTTTGATCAAGTATTTGACGTCAAGGCGGGACTTGCCTCCGCCCATCAGCCGAAATCTTATGCGAAACAGGAACGGGCAGCGTATGAATTTGATTATTCGTTTGACCTTGAGGAAATGAAACGTCAAACCGATCGATTCCTGCCGCGGAGCTTTTATACGAAATCGATTGACCATCTGCTGTTGAAGCTCGCTTACGTCACACAATCAAATGAAGCACTCATGGCAGAACTCTTGAACGCCCGTTTCCGTCATGAAGCCTATCTGCCGATGACAGACAGTGAAAAGCAGGAACGATGTAAACAGATGATGTTATCGGCGAAGCAAAAGCTCAGTCGGGAAAAGAAAGCCAAAGTTGCGGTTCTCGAAGAGGTGGAAGTCGGCGAGCTCAGTGAAACCGAGACGATGGAAGGAACCCATCCGAAGCATTACGTCGCGAAGTTAAGAAAAGTCAAAGCGTTGTCGGAACGTGATGAAGAGTTGATTCAGCAATTGATCATCGACTATGAAATGTCGTCCGGAATCGTCAACGCCGCTTATTATTATGCGCTGGTCATTAAAAAGGATAACCGTTTCAGTAAAAACTTCCTGTTGTCGATCGTCGATGACTGGAAACAAAAAGGATACGTAACGGCAGCCGAAGCGTTGGCCAAAACGAAGGAGCAAGACGAACTGATTTCAAAAAAACAGGATCAAAAACAGGAACGTTCGCGGCAGACCGTCGGAGGACGAAGAGGCCGTTCCAATGCGACCGGACCAAATCCGAAATGGTTGCAGGAAGAAAAAGAGAAACAACAGCAATATGAAGCGACGAAAAAAGCCAGTTTTGAAGCTGAGGTGCCGGACGATGAAGAAATGGAACGGATTCTGCGGGAACTCAAAGGCAAATAAAGGAGTAGTGAGATGGAACATATCCAATCATCGATTGAAAAGATTTTAAACCGGCCGGACGTGGCAGAATCAGTTCGGGCCATTCATCAGCGTGTCTTGTCACACCCGGGAGTCATCATGTTTTTGCGGACGCATCCTGAAATCGATCAACGGATGATTGAACGCGGCATGCTGAAACTAAATGAGTATGCGGAACAGATGAACGGAAATCAAATCATTGAAAAGAAAGCCGTCATCGAAGGTTATCAGCCTGTCCTGCACTTAGAAAAAGGCCAGATCATGGTCGCATATGAAAAAACCCAAGCGTTACGGGACCGTGAGAACGAACGGGCTCTCGAAAAGAAATTTAAAAGTCTCTTCTTACCGGATGAAGTCCGGGATGCGAACTTCAGTGACTTTGATTTAACGACGACGGACCGGAAGCTCGCTTTACGTGCCGCCTCACAGTTTTTAAATACAGTCCGTTCCAAACAGCAAGTTAAAGGACTGTACCTGCACGGCAGTTTTGGTGTCGGGAAAACCTATCTGCTCGCAGCGATCGGCAATGCGTTAAAAAAGGAACGGGTTGCGACGATTTTGGTTCACGCACCCGGTTTCGTCTCGGAAGCGAAGCGGCGGATCCGGTCGGATAGTTTCGATACGTTTTTGGAGAGTTTTCAGACCGTCCCGGTTTTGTTGATTGACGACATCGGAGCAGAGTCGATCAGTCCGTGGGTCCGTGACGAATTATTCGGCATCATCCTGCAGTACCGGATGATGCACCGGCTGCCGACCCTGTTCAGTTCCAACCTGTCGTATGACGAATTGGAACTCCATTTTGGGATTACGAATGATCAGGGAGACAAGCTGAAAGCCATGCGTCTGATGGAACGGATCCGGACGACGACGAATCCGGTTGAGTTTTTAGGTGAAAACCGACGCCGGTATTAATTTCTCTTGTCAAAGAAGTTCGACTTTCGCTATACTAAGGACACAATCTGTATAGATGTCAGCTACGATTGAGGATATGAAAAATGAACAGGGACCAGACAAGCGAGAGAAGGATGGTGAAAGCTTCTCATGGAATTCCGTCATTTCTTTACTCCCTCATAGCCCAGGCGGGGATAATCCGCTTGCGTGTCACGCCCGTTAGCGCGTGTTCGAGCCGGTGCATGGAAACATGTTCGGGAACGAGGGTGGTACCACGAGATTGAGACTCGTCCCTTTTTGAGGGATGGGTCTTTTTTATTTTAATTTGAGGGGGAAGCAGTCATGTCAAACATTGCTCTTACATTTCCAGATGGTGCAGTAAAAGAATTTGCAGCCGGAACAACAGCTGAGGAAGTTGCCGCTTCAATCAGTCCGGGATTACGGAAAAAGGCATTTGCCGCGAAATTAAACGGTCAAGTCATCGATTATCGTCGTCCGATTGAGGAAGATGGCTCAATTGAACTTGTCATGCCGGATTCGGAAGAAGGACTGGATTTAATCCGTCACTCATCTGCCCACTTAATGGCACAAGCGATTAAACGCCTGTACCCGGACGAAACGATCCATCTCGGAATTGGACCGACGATCGAAAACGGGTTTTATTACGATATCGATATGGAGCGCCGTCTGACAGAGGAAGACCTGCCGGAAATCGAAAAGATGATGAATAAGATTGCCGGTGAAAACTTACCGATCGAACGGGAAGTCGTTTCACGCGACGAAGCATTAGCAGTTTATCAGGAATTAAACGATCCGCTCAAAATCGAATTGATTGAATCGATTCCGGCCGATCAGGATTTAACGTTCTACCGTCAAGGAGAGTTCTTCGATTTATGCCGCGGACCGCACGTACCGGCGACGGCGAAACTCCAAGTCTTCAAACTGATGAGCATCGCCGGTGCTTACTGGCGCGGCGATTCAAAAAACAAGATGCTGCAACGGATTTACGGAACAGCATGGGCGAATAAAGATCAGTTAAAACAACACCTGCACTTTTTGGCAGAAGCGAAAGAACGCGACCACCGAAAACTCGGAAAAGAACTCGATTTGTTCTTCACATCCCAAGATGTCGGACAAGGTCTGCCGATGTGGTTACCTAAAGGAGCGGCCATCCGCCGGACGGTCGAGCGTTACATCGTCGATAAAGAACTGGAACTCGGCTACGAGCATGTATATACACCGGTTCTAGGTTCGGTTGAACTGTATAAGACATCAGGACACTGGGACCACTATCAGGATGATATGTTCCCGAAAATGGAGATGGACAATGAAGAGTTGGTTCTCCGTCCGATGAACTGTCCGCACCACATGATGATCTATAAAAATGAACCGCGGTCGTACCGCGATTTACCGCTTCGTGTCGCAGAACTCGGCGGCATGCACCGCTATGAGATGTCAGGTGCGTTAACGGGGCTCCAACGTGTCCGCTACATGGTCTTAAACGACGGTCATACGTTTGTCCGTCCGGATCAGATGAAGGAAGAATTTAAAGCAATCGTTCACTTGATTCAAGAAGTGTATGCCGACTTTGGTATCACGGACTATAAATTCCGTCTGTCGTATCGTGATCCGGCCGATAAAGAAAAATACTTCGACAACGATGCGATTTGGGAAATGGCGCAACGTGAGTTGAAAGAGACAATGGATGAGCTTGATTTGCCGTACTTTGAAGCGGAAGGCGAAGCTGCATTCTACGGACCGAAGCTTGACGTACAAGTCCGTACAGCGCTTGGTAAAGATGAAACGCTGTCGACAGTCCAACTCGACTTCCTTTTACCGGAACGTTTTGAGCTGACATACAAAGGAAATGACGGACAAGATCATCGTCCTGTCGTCTTGCACCGTGGTGTCGTCTCGACAATGGAACGATTTGTCGCTTACTTGATTGAAGAGTACAAAGGAGCGTTCCCGACGTGGCTCGCACCGGTTCAAGTCAAGTTGATTCCGGTCTCAAGCGTGCACGAAGACTACGCACGTGAAATCAAGGCCATGCTCTTGAAAAAAGGAATTCGTGTCGAAACGGACTTCCGTGATGAAAAACTCGGTTACCGGATCCGTGAAGCACAAGTCAATAAAGTACCGGTCATGCTGGTCCTCGGCGACAAAGAAATTGAAGCGCGCGAAGTCAATATCCGCCGTTACGGTTCAAAAGATTCAAGCAACGCATCACTCGAACAGTTCGTCAGCGATTTGGAACAAGAAATCGCGAATCGTTCAAAATAAGCATGTCTTATCAGTAAAAAGAGGGTGGCTGACAGCCATCCTCTTTTTGTGTCTTCTACAGATTCTGTATGGAAGTACCGATAATAGGAGCAGAGAAGGGAGACGAAAGAATGAAAACAAGAATGATGCTTGCAGTATGTCTGATTGTTGCTTTTCTGCTTCTGCCTGATACGGAACATGCAGTCAGTATGAAAAGTTACCGGATTACGCCGCAGACAGAACCGATCGACCCTGCACTTCGCGCTTATTCCACATATAATGCCCAAACTAGAAATCATTACACACTCCGGTCGTATCTTGAAAAAATTGAGGCGGAAGGCGGGGGGACATTGGTCTTGTCGAAAGGGGTGTATCAATCTCCTTTACGTGTCGGCGTTCCTTCCAATACAACCATCATTTTAGAGGATGGCGTCATCATCAAAAAGACGAATGAGACCGGCACACCAAAACTTCAAGCGACGACGAGTATCTTTGATTTGGTACCGCCCTCCGTTTTACGATTGAATAAAACAGTCGGGACATACAGCGGGTCCAAAAATATTAAAATCATCGGGCAGGGAAATGCTCAAATCGATTTAAATTATTTTTCGCGCGGTTCGGCTTTCGCCATCGCACATAATGAAAATCTGTATCTTGGAGGAATTACGATTCGTCATCAGCAAGGATCGCATGCGATTGAACTGGATGCGACCAAAACAGCTCTCATTGAAAACATGCATTTTGTCGATGCCAAGATGATTGCCGGGACAGGACCAAATGAATCGATTAACCTTGATACGCCGGATCCGGTCACAAAGGGATTCCAGTGGAAATGGTCAGCCCAAGACCGGACACCAAACCATGACATTACGATTCGAAACAATGACTTCACGAATATCAATGTCGCAATCGGAACACATCAATACTCTCAAGATCGTCCGCACACGGCGGTACGCATTTTGAATAATGTGATTGACGGGACAAAAGACTATGCGATTTCAATGATGAACTGGAACCAACCCGTCATTCAATACAATACGATTCGAAACGTACATCGGGCAGACGGGAAAGCGATTGCTATTTTAGGACGTGGAGTAGTCGGTGGGAGCATTAAACATAATCGACTGGAAAAGGTCGACCGGGCAATTCAATTCCAGCCTCACGTCAACTATGGATTCAAGCCGCTTTACAATCGATTCACTGATAAAGAGAAATTGAGTTTCCGTCAGAATGAAGTAAATCAAGCAATGGTAAATCAAGTCGTATTGTTTTCCAAGCTAGGTGTCTACTCGGCGGAAACATCAGAACGCTTTAATTTTATTCCATAAAAAAGCCTACTCCTTTATGGAATAGGCTTTTCTTGATAGAGAGATTATTTTTGCATCTGTTGCAAGAACGGTTGGATATCGACTTGTAACGCTTCTGATAATTTCTTGCCGAGCGATTCGTCCGCACGGTAGAAGTTGCAGATGGCAAGCAAAACAGTATTTTCATGGCGGACTTGTTTTAAGTCATCCACCAAGTTATTCAAGAGTGCTGTTTGTTCTTCTTCTGTCATGCGACGGTACACTTCACCGGCTTGACCGAAGTTGTTTGTTTTTTCGATTTCAAGACGACCGTGAATGTCATCATACAACGGCTGATTTTCTTCCGTGTATTCCGGCGTTTGTTTCGGCTCGTCCTGGTAACGGTTTGGTTCGTAGTTGACCGGGCTTGCTTGTTGTCCGACCGGCATTGCACCATCACGTTGATAGTTGTTGACCTGGGCGAACGGACAGTTGATTGGCAACTGTTGGTAGTTCGTTCCGATACGGTAACGTTGCGTGTCGGAATACGAGAAGAGACGTCCTTGGAGCAACTTGTCTTCAGAAGGCAACATACCTGGGATCAATACACCCGGGTTAAAGCCGACCGATTCCGTTTCAGCAAAGTAGTTGTCGACGTTTTTGTTTAAGACCATCGTTCCAACGTGTTGGAACGGGATGACATCTTCAAACCAATCTTTTGTTGCATCGAGTGGATCGAAGTCGAAGTTGTCGACATCAGCCGGATCAAGAACTTGGACGAACAGATCCCACTCCGGGAATTCTCCGTCTTCGATTGCCTGATACGTATCGTTTGATGCATGGTTAAAGTCTTTTCCTTGAATCTCTGTCGCTTCATCTGCTGACAGGTTGTGGACACCGACTTTTGGCACCCAACGTAACTTGACATAAACCGTATTGCCGTGCGCATTCACCCATTTAAAAGCATGGACGGATGAACCACGCATTTTACGATAGCTTGCCGGAATTCCCTCATCTGTAAAGAGGTGCATCAACATGTTTGTCGATTCCGGACGTAATGTCATGAAGTCCCAGTAACGGTCAGGGTCTTGAATATTCGTACGTGGATCCGGTTTTAGCGAGTGAACCATGTCCGGGAATTTCATCGCATCGCGAATAAAGAAGACTGGTAAGTTATTACCGACGAAATCCCAGTTTCCTTCCTCTGTATAGAACTTAACCGAGAAGCCACGTGGATCACGTAATGTTTCAGGAGAATGTGTACCATGAATAACGGTTGAGAAACGGGCGAATACAGGAACCTCCGTCCCTTCATTTTGAAGGAACGCAGCTTTCGTATATTTCTTCATTGAGTTTTTCACTGTGAAGACACCGTGTGCACCAAAACCACGGGCGTGAACGACACGTTCAGGAACACGTTCCCGGTCGAAATGGGCCATTTTCTCAATCAGTTGATAGTCCTCAAGTAATGTTGGACCACGACGACCTGCCGTGCGTGAATTCTGATTGTCACCAATCGGGACACCCTGGTTTGTGGTTAATCGTTTTTCACTCATTTAAATAACTCCCCCTTATGTATAAGATTACATTGATTATAAAACAATAATTATTCTAAATAAAGAATAATGCTCTGCGAATTCTGAAAACTTTTTCTGACCTTTTTTATTTACCCAGGGAAACACCCTTAGAAACTTCTTGCTAAAATGAGACAGGATTGCTATTATAATCAAGTATCTGAGCAACGTTCTAACCGAACAGATATAGCGGCTTGACATCGAGGGAAAACAAGTGCTATGATAGCAAAGTGAAATGACAACAAAGCAGAAGCATCCCGCTTCTCACCACGTATAGTAAGCTATGCTGGTCCATCATGATGATATGTGATAGTAGAGTGTTCTCTGACTATTGTATACTTTATGAGTGTGGGCGGGAAAAACTGCCGACGCTTTTTTTATAGCGTTTTATATCATTCATTTTTCGTGCTCTGCACGATGGAGGTGCTAACCATTAGCAAAGATCTGTTAATCAATGAAGGCATTCGCGCTCGAGAAGTTCGTCTTATCGGAGCGGATGGTGCTCAACTTGGAGTCCAATCACGTACGGAAGCGTTACGTCTTGCTGAGGAAGCTGACCTTGACCTCGTCATGGTCGCACCACAAGCGACGCCGCCAGTATGTAAAATCATGGACTACGGTAAATACCGTTTTGAGTTACAAAAAAAGGACAAAGAAACTCGGAAGAATCAGAAAGTGATTCAGATGAAAGAAGTCCGTCTCAGCCCGACGATCGAGGAGAATGACTTCCAAACGAAATTCCGTAATGCGAAGAAATTCTTGGAGAACGGTAACAAAGTGAAAGCGAGTATTCGTTTCCGCGGACGTGCCATCACTCACTCAGAAATCGGTAGACGTGTCCTCGAACGTCTCGCTACAGAATTAAGCGAGTTCGGTGTCATTGAACAGAGACCGAAGATGGAAGGACGCAGCATGTTTTTAGTGCTTGCTCCAAAGAAAGAAGACTAATCGAATCGAAGTAGGAGGGAATCTCTCATGCCTAAAATGAAATCGCACCGCGGTGCTTCTAAGCGTTTCAAACGTACTGCTTCAGGTAAATTGAAACGTGGTCGTGCTTACACAAGCCACTTATTCGGTAACAAATCAACTAAAGCGAAACGTAAATTACGTAAAGCTAGCATGGTATCATCGGGTGACTTTAAACGTATCCGTCACATGATCGCTAAGTAATTTACCCAATCGTACACAGATTTAGGAGGGAATTTATATGCCACGCGTAAAAGGCGGATATACGACTCGTCAACGTCGTAAAAAACAACTCAAATTAGCTAAGGGCTACTACGGCTCGAAACATACACTCTTCAAGGTTGCAAAACAGCAGGTCATGAAATCTCTCATGTATGCTTACCGTGACCGTCGTCAAAAGAAACGTGACTTCCGTCGCCTCTGGATCACTCGGATCAATGCGGCTGCACGTATCAACGGTCTTTCTTACAGCCGCATGATGCATGGTCTTAAATTAGCAGGTATCGACGTTAACCGTAAGATGCTCGCTGACCTCGCAGTTACAGATGCAACTGCATTTGCTTCACTTGCTGACACAGCAAAAGCAAAATTGAACGCTTAAGTTCTACAATTCGTCGGGGAATTTAATTCTCCGACGTTTTTTTTGGATTCATGGTAAAATAAAAAAGCGCATTTTTATGGGCTGGGGCAATTTTTTTAGATTAAAAGGAGAATTACGATGGACTGGTTGACACTTTTTGAAATGCAGGAACAATTGGATAAACGGATTCAGTCAGAACATAATTTGACGGGAAATCAATTTGATGAACGTTTGCTGGCGCTATTAGTGGAGCTTGGTGAACTTGCGAACGAAACGCGTTGTTTTAAATTTTGGTCGACAAAAGGACCATCGGCGCAAGTCACGATTCTCGAAGAGTATGTCGACGGTGTCCATTTTCTACTTTCTTTAGGACTCTCTTTAGATTATCGTAAAAACGAATTTGTCGAAGGGGACTACTATCTGACAGCGACAGATGCGTTTTTGGATGTCTACAATAAGACAAACGTGTTTGCGATTTCGCGGACAGAACAAAGTTATGACGTTCTGATTGGTGCTTATCTCGCATTAGGTGCTACACTTGGGTTTACACAAGAAATGATTTTCAAAGCTTATGTCGCAAAAAACGAGGCGAATCACGTTCGCCAAGACAACGGTTACTGAGGAGGAAATCAGATGAATGAACAATTACATATGCTGAAACGTCTTACGGACGCAACGGGTGTTCCCGGAAATGAGAAAGAAGTACGTCAATTAATGCGCGAATATCTTGAACCGCATGCAGAAAACTTCCATCAAGATGGATTAGGCAGCTTGTTTGCCGAACGTCAAGGAGCGGGAGAAGATGCACCACGGATTTTGATTGCCGGGCATATGGACGAGGTCGGATTCATGGTCACGAAGATTGATGAGAAAGGATTCCTTCGCTTCCAACCACTCGGTGGATGGTGGGGACAGGTTCTTCTTGCACAGCGTATGAATATTGTCACATCGTCTGGTGAAGTCATTCCAGGTGTCATCGGTGCGAAACCACCTCATGTTTTACCACCGGAAGCGCGCAATAAACCAGTCGATATCAAAGAGATGTTCATCGATATCGGTGCCACTTCGAAAGAAGAAGTGGAAGGGTGGGGAATCCGACCGGGAGATACGGTTGTTCCGCATTGCGAATTTACTGTGATGAAAAATGATAATTTCCTGATGGCAAAAGCATGGGATAACCGTGTCGGTTGCGCCATTGCAATCGAAGCGATCAAACGCTTAAAAGAAGAGGGTCACCCGAATACGATTTTTGCCGGTGCTACGGTACAGGAAGAAGTCGGTTTACGTGGAGCGCAGACGATTGCAAATCTGCTTCGCCCGACGATTGCTTTTGCAGTCGATACAGGAATTCCGGGTGATACACCAGGCATGACAGATCGTGAAGCCTTATCCAAACTTGGAGAAGGCGTTCAAGTCATCCTGTTTGATGCGACGATGATTGCGCATCGCGGATTGATTGATTTTGTAACAACAGTTGCTAAAGAAGAAAACATTAAATATCAATTGGATCTGACACCGGGTGGCGGAACAGATGCAGCGAAGTTCCACCTGTCTCATACGGGTGTTCCTTCACTTGCCTTGACTGTTCCGATCCGCTACCTGCATACAAACGTTTCAATCATGCATAAAGCAGATTTCGAAGCTGCCGTCGACTTGATTGTCGCGGTGACAAAACGTTTAGATGCAGAGACGGTCCAAGCGATTTACGAGGGGTAAACCATGAAACACATTTCATCTCCAAAAAACGAAATCGTTAAACAATGGAAAAAATTACTGACAAAAAAAGGACGCTTGCAAACAAAACGTTTCCTGATTGAAGGGGAACATTTAGTGGAAGAAGCCGTTCGTGCCGGAATCATTAAAGAATTGATCGTGCGCGAAGACGTTCAAGTACCGGGTTCTTGGAAAAAGAATGCTGCTGATCTAATCACGATTGATGAATCCGTCGCAAAAGTTCTTTCTGAGACCGAAACGACACAAGGTATTTTTGCTGTCTGTGAAATGAAACAGCAGACAGAACGTTTGGAACGTGGCCGTTACCTGTTACTCGACCGTCTTCAGGATCCGGGTAATGTCGGAACGATGATTCGGACAGCAGATGCTGCCGGTTTTGACGGTGTCATCATTGGTCACGGGACAGTGGACGTCTATAACAGTAAAGTCCTTCGGGCGACACAAGGCTCGATCTTCCACTTACCGGTCATCATGATGTCACTGGAAGAAGCCATTCAAGACTTGCATGAGCTTGGAGTCTTCATTTTAGGGACTGCCTTACGTGGCGCTCAACCGTACACAGACGTTGAGAACCTGGGGGCAATCGGTCTGATCATCGGAAATGAAGCACAAGGTGTTGCTCCGGAGTTACTCGACCAATGTGATGGTCGGGCATACATCCCGATTCGCGGAAAAGCAGAATCCTTAAATGCGGCGGTTGCTGCCGGAATTTTACTGTATCATTTTGCTCCGGCCGATTGAATCCAAGGAACGTTCATGCTAAAGTGAATTACAGCATCATATTTAACTAGACAACGATGGAACAGAGTAGGTTAGAAAACGATTCGATCAGGGAGGAAAAGCCTTAGACTGAGAGCTTTTTTACGAATCTGCTAGCTGAATTCACTCCGGAGTCGCACGAGAGATCGTGACGGGAGGCGCCCGTTACCGCGCCGCTTGAGGACTTGAGAATTTCAAGTTGAACAAGGGTGGTACCACGATTATATTGAATCGTCCCTTCGGCATCTGCCGGAGGGGCGATTTTTTTATTTGAAAAAGGAGTGAGGAACATGCGGGAACAATTAGAAGCTTTACGTGATGAAGCGTTACAACTCGTTAATCAAGCAAGTACACAAAAAGAATTAAACGATGTCCGGGTAAAATACCTTGGGAAAAAGGGACCGATTACAGAAGTGCTTCGGGGAATGGGAAAACTTTCAGCTGAAGAACGACCTGTCGTCGGAGAAATCGCGAATGCCGTCCGCGGTGTCATTCAAACTGAACTCGAACAGCGTCTTGTTGATGTCAAACAACAGGAAATGGACGCGAAATTAGCGCTGGAAGCGATTGATGTGACCCTTCCAGGCCGTCCGAAACGGGTTGGTCAAGCCCACTTGCTGCAGCAAGTGACAGACGAAATCGAGGATATCTTTGTTGGTCTCGGTTATACGATTGCTGAAGGTCCGGAAGTCGAACAGGATCTGTTCAACTTCGAAATGTTGAACTTACCGAAAGATCATCCGGCCCGCGATATGCAGGATTCGTTTTATATTACGGATGAGATTTTGATGCGGACGCATACCTCACCGGTACAAGCCCGGACGATGCTCGCTTCAAAAGGGGAACCAATCCGGATTCTTTGTCCCGGAAAAGTGTATCGCCGAGACGAAGATGATGCGACACACTCACATCAATTCATGCAAGTGGAAGGACTGGTCGTCGGTGAAGAGATTTCAATGGCCGACTTAAAAGGAACACTTGAAGCATTCGTTAAACAAATGTTCGGTGAAGCGCGTGAAATCCGTTTACGCCCGAGCTTCTTCCCGTTCACGGAACCATCTGTCGAAGTTGATGTATCGTGCTTCAAATGTGGCGGTAAAGGGTGCAACATCTGTAAACAGACAGGTTGGATTGAAATCTTGGGCGCAGGGATGGTTCATCCACACGTGCTTGAAATGGCGGAATATGACAGTACGAAAATGTCTGGTTTCGCCTTCGGAATGGGGATTGAACGAATCGCCATGTTGAAATATGGTGTTGATGATATTCGCCACTTCTATACGAATGACGTTCGCTTCAGCGAACAGTTTTAAGGGGGAAAACAGATGTTAGTCTCAAAACAATGGTTACAGGAATTTGTTGATGTTCGTCATAAGACAGGTCAGGAGTTAGCGGACTTGATTACTAAAAGCGGGATTGAGGTCGAAGGTGTCGAGGTTCGAGACGAGGACTTGAAAAACATCGTCGTCGGTCGTGTCCTGACGAAAGAAAAACATCCGGAAGCGGATAAATTAAATGTCACGACGGTCGATATCGGACAAGAAGAGCCGGTTCAAATCGTTTGTGGTGCACCGAATGTCGATGCCGGACAAGATGTCATCGTTGCCCGCGTCGGCGCCCGTCTGCCGGGAATTAAAATCAAACGTGCCAAACTGCGTGGTGTCGTTTCAGAAGGAATGATTTGTTCCCTCGAAGAGCTCGGTTTCGAGAAAAAATACATCCGCGAAGATGAACAGGACGGCATTCATACATTCCGTGAACCGGTCACACCCGGACAAGATGTCCTCGAATTGCTTGGACTCCACGATGAGGTATTGGAACTCGGATTGACACCAAACCGTTCTGATTGCTTGAGCATGTACGGTGTGGCGCATGAAGTCGCCGGCATCTTGAACACGACACCCGTTTTTCCGTCTGTCGAAGTACCGGAAGCAGCATCGTCGACTGCAGTAACCGTTCAACTGGACTCAGAAGCCTGTACGTTTTATGCGGCCCGTGAAATTCGCGATATTACAATCGGGGAATCACCGCTCTGGTTAAAAAATCGTCTGATCGCAAACGGAATCCGCCCGATCAACAACGTCGTCGACATCACGAACTTCGTTTTACTGGAGACGGGACAGCCGTTGCATGCGTTTGATGCCAACAAACTGGGACAACAAATCGTCGTTCGCCAGGCAAAAGCCGGTGAAACGTTCCAAACTCTTGATGAAGTCGAACGGACACTTGATCCGTCGATGCTCGTCATCACAGACGGTGAACGTCCGGTGGCGCTTGCCGGCGTCATGGGGGGCGCGAATACGGAAGTTGATTCCACGACGACGTCCATCGTCCTCGAGTCTGCCTATTTTGCACCGACATCGGTTCGGAAAACAAGCCGTGTTCTCGGTCTTCGCTCGGATTCAAGCTCACGTTTTGAAAAAGGTGTTGATCCGCGTCGTGTCGTGTTAGCACTCGACCGGGCCGCGATGCTGATTGCTGAACTGGCAGGAGGTACAGTATTATCCGGAACGGCTGAAGCCGGTACGCTTCAACTGGAGGATCATCTGATTGAAGGCAGTGTTTCGTACATCAACCACCGCCTCGGTATGGAAATCGAAGGAACTGTCATGAAGGATCTGCTCGAACGTCTTGGTCTTGAAGTCGAGCTGTCGGCAGATGCTTTGACAGTCAGTGTTCCGACACGTCGTCAAGACTTAATGATTCCGGCTGATTTAGCAGAAGAGGTCGCACGCCTTTACGGATATGATGCATTGACATCAAGTTTACCGCGCGAAGCGAGCCGCGGTTTCTTACCAAAACGTAACCAACATCGTCGTAAGATTCGTCACCTTCTTCAAGGTGCTGGTCTGTCACAAGCCATCACGTACTCGTTGACAAGTGAGCAACGCGCGATGCAATTTAATGAACAGCAGGATCTGCATCCGGTTAAATTGGCGATGCCGATCAGTGAAGCACGTTCCACGCTTCGGACATCCTTGATTCCGGGACTGCTCGAAGTCGCACAACACAATGTAGCGCGACAACATGCAGATCTTGCCTACTACGAACTTGGAAGTGTTTATCTGCAACGAGACGCTTCACTTGAGACGTTACCGCTTGAACAGGAAATGCTCGCAGGAATCATGGTTGGTCTGTCGGAGCAACATCGTGTTCACGGAACGCACGTCAAAACGGACTTCTTCGTCGTAAAAGGAATCGTCGAGACGCTTGCTAAGGCGCTTGATGTGCCGTTAACGTATGAAGCGGCAGCAATGCAATCGATGCATCCGGGCCGGACGGCACGCATTTTACTTGATGGGGAAGCAATAGGATTTGTCGGACAAGTTCATCCCGGTTTATCGAAAGAAGAATACGGTCTGAAGGAAGTATATGTCTTCGAGTTGGATGCGATGGCATTGCACTCTAAAGCAGCCCGTGTCTATCAAGAAATTTCACGTTTCCCATCCATGACGCGTGACATCGCGGTTGTTCTTAAGCGTGAAGTATCAGCGAGCGAAGTCGAAGCCGTCATCATGCAAGCAGCAGGACCGTTATTGAAGCAAGTGGAGTTGTTTGATGTCTATACCGGTGATAATGTCGGAGCCGATCAGAAGTCGTTTGCGTTCTCGCTCCGTTATCAAAATAAAGAACGGACTCTCGTCGATGAAGAGGTCACGACCGCTCATCAACAAGTCATTGAAGCCCTTCAATCATCATTCGAAGCCGAGCTGCGTTCTTAATCGTTCCTGCCACTTTAAAAGTGAATGATTACCCGAAAAAGGGAGTTGGATGAATCAAAATCCAGCTCCCTTTTTGGTATGTCTAAAACTATTTTTTTCTTCGTTTGAGATACAGCTGGACTACAGGTTGGCTACAGGTCTGCTCGATAAGATGAAGTCAGAAGAAAGAGGGAGGCTTACACATGAATTTTTTGAAACGAGCAGGAAAAAGTATTATTGCACGAAAAGGAAAGACACTGATCATGCTGATCATCTTGACAGTGATTGGTTCACTTGTGCTATCGGGATTTGCCATCCAGGAAGCTGCAAAAAATGCAGGGGAAGAAGCACGAAAAGAACTCGGAGCGACCGTCACCCTTCAAGTCGACCGACAAAAGCAGATGCAGGAACGACAAGCATCCGGAGAACGGGGGCGACCTGAACAACAGGCGATTAGTCTGGAAGAAATTAAAGCAGTTGCTAAGCTCAGCGAAGTCAAATCTACTAATTACTTATCACAAGCAACCGCCACTTCCAGTAGTGTCGATCCGGTAACCAGTGAATCGGCGGCAGCATCTGATTCCGAACAAAAAGGTCCTGGTGCGATGGAGATGCCGGAGGGAATGACAACACCTGATTTTTCCCTAAACGGTGTCACGAGTATGGAACTGATGAATACCTAATACCTATACGGAAGGAACCTTAGCAGTAGTTGAGGGAGAAGCACTGACCACCGATTCGCCTGAAAACAGTGTCGTCATTGATGAAAATTTAGCATTAGAAAACGATTTAAAGGTCGGGGATACGATCAAATTAAAAGCAACGACTACAAAAAAATCTCAGAAACTGACAATCATCGGTCTGTCGTCGTCGACGGAAGCGACATCGGATGCCGGTTTCCAGGCCGCCGGCTTCATGGATCCGATGAACCAGATGTATGTATCAAACGATACGTTAGCTGATTTTGCGACAGAAGATGGAGAAGCCAGTGTATCGAGTGTTGTGTACACATTAAAAGATCCGGCAACGATTGCGACTTTCAAAAAAGAAGCCCGACTTGCAGCAAGTGATTTGGACTGGGATACGTATATGCTTGATGCCAATGATGCGGCTTATAAAAAGATGGTCGGACCAATCGAGCAGGTTGCTTCGTTTTCTAAATCGGTTGTATATCTCGTCAGCATTGCAGGGGGATTGATTTTAGCACTGTTGATTTTATTGTCTGTTCGTGAACGCCGAAAAGAAATGGGGATTTTACTTGCGATGGGTGAAAAACGTTCCAAATTGATGGGACAATTGTTAATTGAGACGTTTGCGATTGCAGCGGTTGCGTTCCTGATCACATATGCAACAGGCGGCATGACCTCACAGTTTATGACAGATCAACTGCTCAGCAGGGAAGTGACGGAAGCAACAAGTACGGTTGCAACGCAAACCGGATTTGGAGGTCCGGGTGGTCCCGGACAACAAATGTTGAACAGTGTTCCGGAAATTACCGAAATGACGACCAATATCGACTGGATGACACTGGTTCAGGTAATGGAAATCGGAAGCTTAATCGTCTTCTTGTCTGTTCTATTCCCATCAATTGCCTTACTGCGTATGAATCCAAAAGAAATTTTATTACGGGAGGATTAATCCAATGACGATCTTAAAAATGAATGGAGTCTCGTATGCCTATACATCGGGAAGTAAGATTCAACATATCTTAAAAAATGTCTCGATTGAATTTAAAGCCGGTCACTTTTACGCTGTTCTTGGTGAATCGGGATCCGGTAAAACGACTGCACTCAGTTTGTTGAGTGGTCTAGATTCACCTACAGAAGGACAAATTGAGTATGATGGCCGGGACTTGCGAAAAATCGGTTTGACAAGATACCGTTCACGTCATGTAGCAACCGTGTTTCAGGCCTTTAATTTGCTGACATACATGAATGCAATCGACAATGTCATTGTCGCGTTGGAGTTGAGTGGTAGAAAAATTAAATCAAAAAGAAATCATGCTTTAGATTTACTGGCTCAAGTCGGACTAGATGAAACACATGCTGAGAAAAAAGTGCTCCAACTAAGTGGCGGTCAACAGCAACGTGTGGCCATCGCCCGTGCCTTGGCAACGGAAGCGCCGATTATTTTAGCAGATGAGCCGACAGGTGCTTTGGATGAAAAAACAGCTGCCGATATCATTGAGTTATTTCAACGACTTGCACATGAATCGAATCGATGTATTATTACTGTTACACACTCAGCGGGAGTTGCTCGTGCAGCAGATCATATCATCGAATTGAAACAACAACATTTCCGAATCAGAACGAATGCTGAGCCTCGGACGGTTTGACATTCATTCCTAGAAATAGAACACACCGACTCTCTCCTTGTTTTTGATGGAACAGGAAAGCAGCCGGTGCTTTTTTATATTCATTAAAAATTATGAAGCAAGTTCTTGCTCATGCGGTGGTTCATTTCGACGATTGAAGATGAAGTAGATAAAACCACTTGTAAGGACGATGATACTGCAAAACAAAAACATATTCGAGTAACCGATTTTGGCAGCAAGACCGGAAAGTAATAATGCTCCGAGACCAAATCCACTGTCATAGGCCAAGAAAAAGGTGGAAATAGCTTTTCCCTTTTGGTGTGGTGCGG
This sequence comes from Exiguobacterium artemiae, assembly GCF_033342815.1. Lineage (GTDB taxonomy): Bacteria > Bacillota > Bacilli > Exiguobacteriales > Exiguobacteriaceae > Exiguobacterium_A > Exiguobacterium_A artemiae_A. The sequence continues at coordinate 183,872 of NZ_JAWPEN010000001.1, read as the reverse complement.
CATATGTCAGCATCACCGTCTGGAGTCCGGGGAAAATCGAAGCAGATCCGATTCCGATGATGAGTGCAGCCAAAAGCAACCCGGGTAACGAAGGGAAAATGCCTAAGAGAATAAAGCCGAGACCATAAAGTAGGTAAGAAGGAAATAAAACGAAGCCCGGTCCTTTTTGGTCAAACCATCTGCCGGCAAGCGGCCGGATTGCTACCATGCCAAGTGCGACGAGGGCATAAAAGTAAGAAGCATAGGAAACATGACCGATTGAATCCGTATACAGTGAAATGAAAGCCGCTGTACTGGAGATGGCGACACCGGCCAAAACGGTTGCACACAATAATAACGGACGGGATAAGAAAAGCGATTGATGAAGCCGGAAGACGCGTGTATTCGGTACATGTTGACTTGTTAACGGTAAGCGAATCATCAGAACAAATGAAACGAATGCGAGCAATGCGACTGTGATGAAGTAAAAGAAAAAGGCATCATGTTGAATCAAACTGAGTCCGATGACCGGTCCGAGAACGGATGCAAGATTCATGGATAAAACAAAATACCCCATCCCTTCACCTTGACGGGTTTTCGGAATAAGTGTTGTTACGGCCAAGCTGATGGATGAAGACAACATCCCGAAACTAAAACCATGAAAAATACGAACGATGATGAGATACAAAAAAGAATTCAAAGGAAGAACCAACAGATACAAAACACTCATCATTGTGAACAATGATGCAGAAATCAGCAGCATCCGTTTCACATCATGGCGATCAAGCCAATGGCCGATCAGTGGTCGTGAACAAACAGTTGCTAAAATAAAGCTGGTGACAACCCAACCTAGTGCAGCTTGTGAAACATCAAATTTTTTAGCGGCAAGTAATGGAAGTGAGGCATTGAGTAGATAAAACGTAATGAATAACAACAGATTGATTAATAAGGTCAGTACGTAATGACGATGAAATAAACGTTTTTTCAAAGTAAATCCTCCTTGTCATCTGGACGGTGTGTTGCGAGTAATTGTGTCATGACTGCTGCAATGATGGTTTGATCTTCGACTGAGACAGCTTGCAGAAATGCACCGTGAGCCGACTGGACGGCTTGATCGATTTCAAGATAAGAGTGACGGGCGGAAGGGGTTAAAGTAATCAGGCGTTTACGCCCAGAACCCGTTCGTGTGACGTAGCCCAACTCCTCGAGACGCGCAACGGTCTTGGTGACAGCGGGTTTTTCAATGACTAAGTATTTGGATAAGGCAACTTGTGAAACGGGTTCAAGAATGGCGACTGCTTTAATTAAACCCCATTGTCCGGTGTGTAACGAAAAAGGTAGAAGCGCCGCATCGATATCACGTTTTGCGAGACGTGCTACTTTGGATAACTGTCCTAACAGATCTTCCTGAAATGTGGTCATATAAAAAACTCCTTTAAGTTAACTAGTTAACCTAAAGGAGTATACCGAATCGCTAATACGATGACAAGTTATTTTTCGGAGGGAAGTGGAAAGACAGCTTGAAACGTGACCTGATTGATTGATCCGTTGATTTGAGTCATGATTTCGAGCCGGTCCATAATTTGACGAACGAGGAACAGACCTAAACCGCTTCCGCCATGAATCCGATTTCTGGATTGCTCCGAACGAACGAGAGGATCAAACCAGTTTGCGGTTTCACTTGTGTCTTGAACGGTTGGTTCGTTGGTAATCGTCAAGACGACAGCTGTATCTGTTGTCTCTGTCGAAATATGGATGCTTCCCGTGACAGCGGTGTAAGAGACGGCGTTCATGAGGATATTATGAAGTGCACGACCTAACAGAGAAGGATCAGTCTGAATCAAGGCATCATTTCCCGTCACTGTAACATCCAGTCGACGTTCCATGATCAGATTCTCAAGGGGGCGTAATTGTTGCTGTACCATTCCTTGCAGGAGAACATCGTGTTTTTTAACTTCTATTTGTTCAACGCGAGCGACTTCAAGAAGTTCTGCAATCAATCGTTCCATATTTTCAATGACTTGTCCGGCGCGTTCCAAATAATAATCACGATCCCGGTAAGCGCCTAGATTGAGTGACATACCTTCAATCTGTCCTTTTATGATTGTTAACGGTGTCTTCAGCTCATGTGAGATGGCTAAAAATAAATTACGTCGTTCCGCATCACGTTGCCGATCTTTTTCAGACTCGAGGCGTAATCGTTCGTTTGAAGTGTGTAACGACTGCATCGTCGATTCCAGTTTTGTTGCCAAACGATTGATGTTTTCTGATAAATCGCCTAATTCATCGGACGAAGTATGGTGTGTTCGTACCGAAAAATTTAAATGGGCGAGTTCTTTTGTAGCTTGATTAATTGTCAGCAAAGGGCGTGAAATGGTTCGAGAATACAAAAAAGCGGCTAAAGCAGCAAGTAATAATAGTGGAAGAACGATATACGGGGCAAGATTCAAAATTACACTTTTCACTTCATCGATCGGTTGAATCATTTGATTGGCCTCTAAAATCAAAGTTTGGTCAGTCAGGTCGAGCGTCGATGATTCTTGAATCATACCTTTCGGTGCATTGTCAGAAGCAGGACGCGCTTGCCGGAGAGGGCTCCGTTCAAAGCCCGGTGCATAATACAACTGATTGGTTTCGGTCCAAAGAGAAAAACGAATTCCTTGGTCCGTTAGACGGTCGAGCTCCGGAATCAACTGGGTACTAGATTTTTTTTGACTGGTCTGTTGGATGTTCAACATCGTTGTATGAAACTGATCTTCCCGATAACTTTGATAATAAGACGGTAATGTTGCATATAAGAAGCCGACAGTCGACAGGACGGCAATCATCAACAAACTAATTGTTAATGAAAACAATTTCCATGTAATCCGATGGCGTTTAATTAGTCGCTTCAAGTTTATATCCGACTCCTTTTACGGTCTGAATGTATGGAACGTTGATTTTTTTGCGAAGATTTTTAATATGTGTATCTAAAAAACGTGTATCCCCAAAAGCGTCAAATCCCCACAATTGTTGAATCAGTTGTTCTCGTTCCAATACGCGACCTGGATTTTCCAACAGTAAATGAAGGATTTGAAATTCTTTTAACGTCAAAATGATATCTTTACCAGAAATTAAAACGTTATAGCTTGCCGGAAATAGGGTAATTTCACGGAAAGAGAGTTGTTCTTCAGCATTTGCCTGAATTCGTCGAATGATGGCTTCGATTCTGCGCAATAAAATTCGTAAGGAAAAGGGTTTGGCGATATAGTCATCGATTCCAAGGTCAAATCCTTTCACTTGATTATCTTCATCTTGTAAAGCTGTCAAAAAGATGATGGGCGTCTGAGACGTTTTTCGAACCTGTTGCGCGACTTCAAAACCGTCCAAATAAGGCATCATGATATCTAGTATCATCAAATCGAATGTCGCTGACTGATGCAGTTTAAGTGCCTCCATTCCGTTCGCAGCACTTGTGACATGATAGCCGCTCGATTCAAGCAGTTCAGTCAAGAGTTCGCGGATATCAAATTCATCTTCCGCAATTAAAATATGTGTCATTTTTTTCACCTCTTACTTAGTTGTATCATCATTACCTGAAGTTTAACTGAAGATGAAACGACCTGTATGCATTTTAGCGGTAAAGCTGGTCAGAATAATGTCACTGTTCGTTTAAACCTAGGAGGAGAGAACATACACCATGAATCGTCCATATAAACACCTGTCAGAATTAGTTGCTCCATTCCATCTCACATGTGAAGAAAACCCTTCCATCACGAGTATCGCCACAGACTCGCGTGAAGTGAAAAAGGGAAGTCTGTTCATTTGTGTACGCGGATATACTGTTGACGGACACCGGTATGCCGCCGAAGCGGCCGCAAACGGAGCCGTTGCGATTTTAGCGGAAGAACCCCTTTACGGACTGGAAGTTCCCGTCGTTATATTACAGGATACAAAACATGCTGCCGGAAAAGTGGCGGATTTATTTTACGATCATCCGAGTCAAAAGTTGAAGGTTTACGGAATAACAGGTACGAACGGGAAAACGACGACGACCAAACTGACATACGATTTATTTCGTGCTGCCGGACAGAAGGTAGGGATGATCAGCACAATCGGAGCGATGATTGACGGAGAAATGATCGATACACCGAACACAACACCGGAAGCCATCATTTTGCATCGTCTGTTATACCAGATGGTCGAGCAGGGGGTCACCGATTGTATACTCGAAGTTTCTTCGCATGCTTTAATGGAAGGTCGCGTGGAAGGGGTAAAGTTTCATGCCGCAGCGTTTACGAACCTGACACATGACCATCTTGATTACCATGCCTCGATGGAGGAATACGCACAGGCAAAAGCCTTGTTGTTCAAACAAGTTGCAATGGGTGGAGGACAAGCAATCATTCTGAATGAAGCTGATCCGACGAGTCGAATCATGGCGGAAGCGGCGGAAGGCATGCCTGTTATCTGGTACGCAACGAACGCTCTGTCTGAAGCACCGATCACAGTGGAGTGGAAAGAGGAGGCGGTCAGTGTCCGGATTGACGGGACAGTGACGGAAGTTCCGGTCTTTCTTCTCGGCGATTTCAATGCTGCGAATCTTGCGGCGGCGATCGGACTGATGCAGGCAGGTGACGTTAATATGTATCAGCTGATTCGCCACATACCGGAACTTCGTCTGCCAAAAGGACGTTTGGAAAAGATTCCGTTTGAAGGGTGCGAAGTATATATTGATTATGCGCACACACCGGACGGGTTGGAGAAGTGTTTGAAAGCATTGTCTGTTCCGGGCGAACCTTTATATATGGTGCTGAGTGCAGCAGGGGAACGAGATCGTTCCAAACGAGCGGTAATGGGACGGATTGCCGGTCAGTATTGCGAGGGAATCATCGTTACAGTACATGATCCGAGGCGGGAACAGCCGCAACAAATCATTAAAGAGCTTCTGGTAGAGATACCTCCCCGGAAAATCATCACCTGTCATGAGTCGCGAAAAGAAGCACTCCAGATTGCGGCAAAGGTTGCATTGACCGGGAAGCGGATGGTCATTGTCGGGAAAGGGCATGAACGGTTCGAACAGATTGGGACGGAGCACGTGCCGTTCGATGAAGTTAAGATTTTAACCGATGAACTGATTCGATTATCCGGTCAGGAGACAGCTATGTAAAAAAACCGACCATTTTTCATTATGGTCGGTTTCTTTTCTTAGCTAAAGCTTCCGCTTTTTTGGTATTGGCGAAATGATATTTTGTCCATTCCTGCAAGCGGTCAGGACCGTATTTTAATAAGAGAGAAGCAGCGACCTGATCGACTTTTGCACCGGCACCTTTCGGGATCTCCGTTCCTGTCTGGCGGCTCAACTGATCCATCTCTTTTAAGAAGATGGCCCGTGCCAAAATCGAGGCTGCAGCGACTGCGACATGTATTCCTTCTGCCTTCGTCGAAAAATAGACGTTGTCCTTGACCTGTTTTGTCTCTCCGGAAAGATGTTTATAATAAACGGCTTTTTCAGCGAATTGATCAATCAGGATGGCTTGCGGCGGTTCCTCCAGTTGAGTGAGTAACCCGTTGAGCGCCGAATTATGAAGCAGTGCGGTCATCTTGCCCTGTGTCATCGTCCGTTGCATTCGGTTGTAATCCGGATTGTGCAGGATCCGGTATTCATAGGGAATCACAGCGTGCAAATCACGAGCGATTGTTCGGATTTCCGGATCGGAGACATTTTTAGAGTCGCGTACTCCGAGCTCCCGGACCAGTTCGATTTTTGTTTTGTCGACGTAAGCAGCAACGACGACTAAAGGACCAAAAAAGTCACCTTTTCCGACTTCGTCACTGCCGACGACCGACCAGTTGGCAAATCCTTCTGGTAAAGAGCCGCTTGCCGGCGAAGCAGGTTTTTTGGCTGTCGGTGAACCGTAACGGACAGCGACAGTTTCAGCTTCCTGTCCTTGAAACATGACTTTTCCCGAATTATAGACGGTCACGATACATCCGGCCGTTCGTGCGGCGAATCGTGCATAAGGCGGAGGCGAAACTTGATGACGCGTGAAATCGGAAATGACGGTTTCCTGTTTTTCTTTTGTTAACTTTAAAACGACTGTTCCCATGACATGATCACCCTTTCGGAAATAAGCATACCATCCTTAAGTCGGATGGTGGACTTCTTTTCCTATTTCAAAAATGATGGTACTATATGAAAGAAGCAAAGTATGAGGAGGACAGGAAAATGGCTGATTCAGAAGGGTTGAACCGGACGACGATTCATATTGCAGGAAATGATTATACGATTGTCGGAACGGAGTCACCTGAACATGTTCGCGAAGTGGGTCTCCTCGTGGATACAAAAATTCGTGAAATCAGAGACCAGGCACCACAACTCGACGTGCGACAAATTGCTGTTTTGGCAGCTCTCAATATCGGTAGTGACTATGTCAAAATCAAAAAGAATTTGGGTGAACTTTAAACATGATTTCTCTTGTTATCTTACTGTTTTTAGCTTTAGGCACGATGACGGGTGTCCGTCGGGGTGTTGTGTTACAGGCAGGTCATTTATTAAGCTTGATTATCTCGTTTATCGTCGCTTTATCGTTTTACGATGAACTGGCCGAGAAGTTCAAGTTATGGATTCCCTATCCATCGACGTTAGATGATGCCGGAATTGATTTGACGATGTTTTCCATCCCGAGTTCAGTCGGTTTGGATGAAGTGTTTTACAAAGCCTTTTGGTTCATCGTCTTGTTTTTTGTGACGAAAATCGTGTTATCCATCATCATTGCGATGTTTGATTCGCTGACGAATATTCCGGTTCTCAAGCAGGTAAAAGGTCTCTTGGGTGGAGTCTTCGGATTCATCGAGATGTATATTTTCATCTTCCTGATTTTATTCTTGGCCGCCTTCGCGCCGGTTCAGTCGATTCAGGATGCCATTGCAAATTCGAGTTTAGCCTCGTTCATGATTCAACATACACCAGTGCTTGCAGATTGGTTGATGCAAAAAGTCGGTTTGATAAAATAACGTGCTCCCGTTGAATGGGAGCTTTTTTTGAGGGGAGAATTGAACATGCGGACGACACAAGATGCGATTCGACATTTGGAACGAATTTCAGTTTATCTCGAAGTGAAGGGGGAAAATCCGTTTAAAATCAATGCGTTTCGAAAGGCAGCGAGTCTGCTTGAAGCGGCAGAACTGGATTTCCTGGCAATTGAAGACTTTACAGCGATGAAAGGAATCGGTAAAGGTACGGCGACGGTCCTTGAAGAATTTCGTGAAACCGGAACGAGTACAGCGTTGACAGAACTGGAGCAACAGGTGCCGGAAGGATTGATCGCCTTATTGAAGATTCCGGGACTTGGCGGGAAGAAACTCGCGAAATTGCATGAAGTCGGTGTCATTGATGCAGATTCCTTCGCTGAGAAACTGGCGGATGGTACAGTGGAAGCAATGCCGGGCTTCGGGAAAAAGACCGTCGAAAAATACAGTAAGGCACTGGAAACGTTCGAGACACGGCCGGAACGATTACCGTACGGTGTCATGCGTAAAAGTGTCAGTGAGCTGGAGCGGACGTTAGCCGGGATCGATCAAATTATCCGTTTTGAAGTCGGGGGTAGTTTCCGGCGTGCGGAAGAAACCTGTAAGGATCTTGATTTCATCATCTCGACAGATCAACCAAAAGAAGTGAAGGCACAATTGCTTGAAATTGAACAAATCGATGAAATCATTGCTGCCGGGGAAACGAAGGTCTCGATTGTCCTCAAACGAGATGATGCATACATTGCGGTTGATTTCCGATTAGTGGATGATTTGGCATTTGCTTCGACGTTACATCACTTTACGGGCTCAAAAGATCATAACGTCCGGATGCGACAACTGGCGAAAGAACGCGGTGAAAGCATCTCGGAGTATGGTGTCGAAACCAAGGACGGTCTGTTCCAGCCAAAAACGGAACAGGAGCTGTTCGCCCGTTATGATTTGCCGTTCATCCCACCGGAGTTGCGAGCAGGTCGTCTGGAGTTCGAAGCAGATTTAGACAAGTTGATTCAAGAGGCGGATATCAAAGCGGATGTCCATATGCACACGACATGGTCGGACGGTACGTTGTCTGTCGATGAACTCGTCGATGCCTGTGCGGCGCGGGGATATTCCTGGATGGCGATTACCGATCACAGTAAATATATGAAATTCGTCAATGGATTGACGGAAGAACGATTGCGGAAACAGCGTGTCGAAATTGAAGCGGCACGCAAAAAACATCCGGAGATGACGATTTTATGCGGCGTTGAGATGGATATTTTACCGGACGGATCACTCGATTATGAGGATGACTTCTTAAAAGAAATGGATTACGTCATCGCTTCGATCCATTCGAAGTTTGATCAGACGGAAGAGGAAATCATGCAACGGCTTGAAAATGCCTGCCGCAATCCGTATGTCTCTTTGATTGCCCATCCGACCGGACGCATTATCGGACGCCGGGATGGATATGCAGTCAACATCGATCGACTCGTCGAGTTGGCGGCTGAAACCGGGACGGCACTGGAGATGAACGCTAATCCTGGACGATTTGATTTAACCGCCTCATCCCTTGCAAAAGCGAAGGCGGCAGGGGTTAAAATCATGATCAATACCGATACCCATCGTCCGGAAATGTTAGAAGATATGAAACTTGGTGTCCTGCATGCACGTAAAGCATATTTGGAGCCATCCGATGTCATTAATACGTGGACTGCAAAAGAAGCGCGTGCTTTTTTTGATCGAAAACGTTTAGGAGTGAAGTAAATGAATGCCAATGCACTACGTGTATTAGAATATGATAAATTAAAAGAACTACTCGCAAAACAAACAGCCAGTTCACTGGGGGCTCAATTTGTGCGGAAGATGGAGCCGGCGGAAGATTTCGAACAGGTGAAAGCGTTGCTTGCTTTGACGACAGAAGCGACGACAGTCTACCGGTTGCGCGACCGTTACCCGTTTGGTGGACTGACGGATGTCCGCAGTGAGGTAAAACGGGCGGAAATCGGCTCGGTCCTCTCGACCAGTGAATTGTTGGCAGTTGCCGACGTCGTCTATTCCGGACGTCAAGTGAAAGCCTTCCAGGAACGGTTGCATGAAGATCATCCGGATCTCCGATTACCGGCACTTGATAGCCGGATCGAGCAGATTACGAAACTGGTGGAAATCGAACAGGGGATTCGTCACGCCATTGACGATCAAGGAACGGTTCAAGACTCGGCAAGCGATAAACTTCGGTCTTTACGGAGTCAATTACGCTCCCTCGAAGGGCAGGTCCGCTCGAAAATCGACGGCGTATTACGCAGTAAGTCGAAGATGTTATCCGACGCCATCGTCACGATGCGGAATGATCGTTATTGTGTACCGGTCAAACAAGAGTACCGTCAAGCTTTCGGCGGAATCGTCCACGACCAATCGGCATCCGGTGCGACGTTGTTCATTGAGCCGCAAGCAGTCGTTGCCGCCAACAATGAAATTCAGGAAGCCCGCCTTAAAGAACGAGCGGAAATCGAACGGATTTTAGCTCAACTTTCAGCGCTGGTCGGCTCGGTTGGTGATTCACTTCGAATTAACGTCGACGTCTTGGCAGAACTTGATTTCATCATGGCAAAAGCCTTATATGGACACACGATTCGTGCCGTCGAACCAAAATTAAATGAAAATCGGCATATCGTCCTGAAAGAAGCACGGCACCCGTTCATTCCGGATGATGAAGTCGTACCGATCACGGTCTCGCTCGGCGGTGAGTTTACGTCACTTGTCATCACGGGACCGAATACCGGCGGGAAAACCGTCACGCTGAAAACAATCGGCTTACTGCAATTGATGGTCCAATCCGGTTTATACGTGCCGGCAGCGGATGAGACAGAGTTGAGTGTTTTTGACGCGATTTATGCGGATATCGGGGATGAGCAGTCCATCGAACAAAATCTCTCGACATTCAGTTCCCACATGACGAACATTGTTTCGATGATGGGGAAAATTGATTTTATGAGTCTTGTCCTGTTTGATGAGCTCGGAGCCGGAACCGATCCGACCGAAGGGGCGGCACTTGCAATTGCCATCTTGGATGAAGTGAAACGACGCGGGGCACGTGTCGCTGCGACGACTCACTATTCGGAGCTGAAAGCGTACGGTTACAACCGTGAAGGCGTTGTTAATGCCTCGATGGAGTTTGATGTCGAGTCGCTCAGTCCGACGTATCGCTTGCTGATTGGTGTACCGGGACGTTCGAATGCCTTTGAAATTTCGAAGCGACTTGGGTTAGAGGACCGTGTCATTGATGCGGCCCGCGATCAAGTCGGAACGGACGCCCAGTCTGTTGAAACGATGATCGGACGACTCGAGGAAGCAAAACAACGTGCTGAATCCTTAGAGCGGGAATTGTTGCAGGAGCAACAACGATTAGTCGAAGAACGGGAAGAATTCGAGCGGGAACAAGCAGAGATTCATCAAGAAAAAAATGAAATCCTGGCCAAAGCAGAAGAAAAGGCGACGCGTGCAGTCGAACGGGCGCAAAAAGAAGCGGAAGCTGTCATCAAACGTCTGAAAGAATTACGTGACGCGGGAGCTGTCAAAGAACACGAACTGATTGAAGCCCGTAAACAACTGGAACAAGCGAAACCTTCCTTACAAGATCAACGGATTGCCAAGGTCAAAGCAAAAACGAATCAGGCTCCGGTATTTGCAAAAGGTGAAGAAGTAAAAGTGACGACGTTCAACCAGAAAGGATATATCATCAATCAAAATTCGAATGGTGAGTATACGGTTCAAGTCGGGATCATGAAAGTAAACGTGAAGCCGGGGGATCTCGCCAAAGTCGGCGAAGCGAAAACGGCTTCGAAAACTAAAAAACGCTCCGGTGGAACAAGCATTACGAAACAATCCGCTGCTTCAGCCGAACTGGACTTACGTGGTGTCCGCGTTGAGGAAGGGCTTGCGAAACTCGACCGGTTCATGGATCAGGCATTGTTATCCAACTACGAACAGATTCGTGTCATTCATGGTCTTGGGACAGGAGCAATGCGTCAAGGAGTACAAGAATATCTACGTGGCAACCGTCATGTCAAAACGCATCGCTTAGGCGGTCAAGGTGAAGGTGGACATGGCGTGACGATCATCGAATTGAAATGAGGCGCGGTTAGGTGAATATTTTTGAAAACGTCTATGTCTACACGACAGCTTTATATTCGGTTGCGGGACTATTGATCATCATGGGTCTGGCACTTTTTGAGTTGACAACCCGGTACCGAAACTGGGAACATATCAAGAGTGGAAACATCGCTGTGGCGCTGGCGACCGGTGGCAAGATCATTGGTCTGGCAAATATCGTTCATTTTGCTGTTCAAAGTGAGCAGCGTGTCGGGGCAATCTTTTTAGAGAGTGCCTTCGGATTTTTACTATTGATTTCGACCTATTGGATTTTTGAATTCTTAACTCCGAATCTTCCGGTCGACCGGGAGATCGAAAAAGGAAATATCGCTGTCGGCATCATCTCCTGTTCGTTATCGATCGGGATGTCTTATGTGATTGGTTCAGCGTTAGTGGGGTGAACAGGTGTTAGAACGATTAGCAAAAATCATGTTCGGTGTATCGATTGCCTTTTTGGTCGTCGGTCTGTTATGGATTTTTATGAATTAAAAGAACTGGCTCTGCCGAGTGATTATTCCGTACTGAGATTGATTCAGTACGGAATTTTTATTGGCAGGACACAAAAAAATGAAGGAGGAAACGACTATGAATGTCAAAAAAACCAATACGAATGAAATACGGCGGCGCGCCTTTGAAGCGATGCAACTGATTTCCTGGAAAGATATCTTTTGGGTCATCATCGGTTCAGCTATCCTGGCGTTCGGCATCAACTACTTCACGATTCCGAATGACTTGTCTGAAGGAGGATTGATCGGGATTACCGTCATCTTCTACTACCTGTATGGGTGGGATACCGGTTTAGTCTCGTTAATTGCGAATGCATTACTGTTTGTCGTCGGCTATCGCTTCTTAAGTCGGAAAACGATGATCTATTCTGTCATTTCCGTTGCAACGACCTCGTTTGTCCTGTCGTCAACGGCATCACTCGCGACGAGTTCCGACAGCCGGCTGATCGGGACGGTCTATGCCGGAATCTTGATCGGTCTCGGAATCGGTCTTGTCATCCGGGCAGGTGGAACGACCGGCGGTGGTGTCATCATCGCCCGGTTGATGAACAAATATCTGAATTTAGGAATTGCCGTATCCATGTTCATCATCGATGTGACGGTTGTCGGGGCGTCCGGATTTTTGTTCGGCGAAGAAACGATGCTTTATACGTTAATTGCCATCATCATCGGTTCGTATTTAATTGATTTGGTCAGTGAAGGATTGAATGTCCGGGAAGCCGTCACGATCATCAGTCACCGTCAGGAAGAAATCGCGACGATTTTGACTGAAACACTGGGACGCAGTGCGACCGTCATCCACAGTCACGGTCATTTTACGAAACAGAAAAACGACATGTTATACATGATTGTCGACAAACGTCAGCTCGCGCCATTGAAACAAATCGTCGAAGCGGCCGATCCGCGTGCTTTTGTCGTCATTCATAAAGTACGGGAAGTCATCGGAGAAGGATTTACGTATCCATCCCGTTAAATGTCTTAAAGCGTCAACCACGCGTGAAATCTCACGGGTGGTTTTTTTGGTATGTTTTGAAATACCTGTTATTTGGAAAAAATGAAATTTATTTTAACAGAAGACTAGCCGCTATGGCTGAATTACACGTATAATAAAAATGAATAGTAATTCAGTTACAGGGAGGGAATGGAATGGATTCAGCATGGTTAAAGGATTATCCGGCACAAGTACCTGCATCAATCGACTATCGGGAAGTACCGCTTTATCAAGCACTTGAAGAGGCGGCAGATGAGTTTCCGGAGCGGAGAGCCCTTAGTTTTATCGGGAAACGTATGACGTTTCAGGAAGTACGACAGGAGGCCCGGAGTTTTGCTCAAGTCCTGCAAGATGCCGGTCTTGAGAAGGGGGATCGTGTCGGTTTGATGTTGCCGAACTGTCCGCAGTATATAATCAGTTACTACGCAGTGCTGTACGCCGGTGGAATCGTTGTTCAAGTCAATCCGTTATATACGGACCGTGAACTGGAACAAATTCTCGTCGACTCAGGCGCGAAGATGCTCGTCACACTCGATTTGCTGTATCCGAAAGCGTCACGTGTCAAAGCGAAAACACGTTTAAAAACCGTTGTCACGACAAGTATTGCTGATTATCTGCCATTTCCTAAAAATAAACTGTATCCGATCAAGTCCCGGAAAGACAATAACATCATCATTGATACGACAGGATCGATTCCTTTTCTATCCCATCGCGGGAGTGGGATGATTGAACCGGTAAGTATCGATCCAAAAGAAGATATCGCAGTGTTACAATATACAGGTGGAACGACCGGTGCGCCTAAAGGTGTTATGTTGACGCACTTTAATCTCAGTGCCAATGTCGAGCAGATCAGTCATTGGTTCTATAAATATTCCCGGGGAGACGGGCGGAAGTTGTTGGCGGTCGTCCCGTATTTCCATGTTTACGGAATGACATGTAACCTGAACTTCGGCATGTTCAATGCCTATGAACAAATCATTTTGCCGAAATTCGACTTGGAACAGGTTCTGAAGACGATTGATAAAGAAAAACCGAGTCTGTTTCCTGGCGCTCCGACAATGTATGTCGGATTGTTAAATCATCCGAAACTCAAGAAATACGATTTATCGTCGATCGAAGCATGTATTTCCGGGTCAGCACCGCTTCCGGTCGAAGTACAAGAGAAGTTTGAACAGGTGACAGGCGGACGCATCGTCGAAGGGTATGGCTTGTCGGAAACAAGTCCCGTGACGCATACGAACTGTATCTGGGATAAACGCGTTCCGGGAACGGTCGGAATCCCTGTTCCGGATACAATCGCTAAAATCGTTCAACCGGACGGGGAGACGCCTGCTGCACCGGGAGAAATCGGAGAGATTCTTGTCCGTGGCCCGCAAGTCATGAAAGGATACTGGAAACGTCCTGAAGATACACAGGCTGTCCTGCGTGACGGATGGTTGCATACAGGAGATCTTGGATATGTCGGCGAGGATCATTATTTCCGGATTGTCGACCGGAAAAAAGATTTGATCATCGCATCGGGATTCAATATCTATCCACGGGAAGTCGAAGAAATTTTGTACGAACATCCGGCAGTCAAAGAAGCGGTCGTCATCGGTGTTCCGGATGCTTACCGGGGTGAAACCGTCAAAGCCTTCATCGTTCTGAAAGACGATGTGCAGACGACGGAAGAGGAACTGGATCAGTTTTGCCGGAAAAGTCTGGCTTCCTTCAAAGTGCCGAAGCAGTATGAGTTCAGACAAGAGTTACCGAAAACATTCGTCGGGAAAATCCTGCGTCGTGTCCTGGTCGAGGAAGAACGGGCAAAACAACTGGAAGAAAGCAGTTGACAGTTCAAAATGGCATGATAGAATAAATATGAATGAACCATCATTCATTTTATGTGTTAGGAGATAACCTTATGAAAAGAACGATGTCTAAGAGTGATCGCATCATTGATGCGGCAGTGAAGGTGATTGCGAAAAACGGCTATCACGGTGCCAAGGTAACGGCTATTGCAAAAGAAGCAGGCGTAGCGGATGGAACGATTTATCTTTACTTTAAGAACAAGGAACACCTGTTGATTTCTTTGTTCCAAGCCAAGATGGGCAGTTTCATCGAATATTCGGAAGCGCAGATCGCACATCATCAATCAGCGACGCAACAACTGGCAGCGCTCATCGAAGCACATCTCGAACAGTTATCGGTTGATTACGATTTGGCTGTCGTCACACAAATCGAGTTACGGCAATCGAATCAAGAGATGCGGCATAATATCGCAACGGTTTTAAAACCGTATCTTCATCTGATTGATCGTGTGATTCGAAACGGGATGGAGTCGGGAGAGTTCTCAAGCGAGCTGGATTACCGTTTAGCACGACAAATGGTATTCGGAACGATTGACGAAGTCGTGACCAGTTGGATGGCGAGCGGATTTAAATATGAATTGCTTGAAACACGTCACGGTATTCATCGCATGTTGATTAAAGGGCTGAGTTAAGCCCTTTTCATGAAAAACTTTTTGTAAGCGGATACAAAAATGATGGTGGTCTATAGAAGTTGATACGAGGGGGAACGAAGAATGGAAATCTACGTCTTGTTAAAACGAACATTTGATACGGAAGAAGCAATCCAGCTCGAAAATGGTCAAATCGAAGAGGATGGTGCGGAATTCATCATCAACCCTTATGACGAATATGCAGTGGAAGAAGCAATCCGTGTACGGGATGCCCATTCCGGAACCGTGACGGTCGTGACGGTCGGACCGGAAGATGCGGATAAAGAACTCCGGACAGCGCTCGCGATGGGAGCCGATCAGGCAGTCCGGATTTCAATCGAAGATGATATTGAAGAAGCCGATCATTATTCGATTTCAGAAGTGTTGGCCGGATATCTCAAAGAACAGACAGTTGATTTAATCATCGCCGGAAACGTCGCCGTTGACGGCGGAAGCGGACAAGTCGCTCCGCGTGTCGCAGAACTGCTTGATATTCCGTACGTCACGACAATCACGAAGCTTGAGTTGAACGGAACGGATGCCGTCGTGACACGTGACTCGGAAGGGGATACGGAAGTCATTAAAACATCGTTGCCGTTGCTCGTAACAGCCCAACAAGGATTAAATGAACCGCGTTATCCAAGCCTGCCGGGCATCATGAAGGCGAAAAAGAAACCGCTCGAAGAACTTGAATTATCGGATCTGGAACTAGACGAGGATGAGTTGGCACCGCGTCTTGAGACGATTGAACGCTTTTTGCCGCCAAATAAAGCAGCCGGTAAAATTCTAGAAGGTGATTTGTCGACACAAGTCCAGGAACTCGCTTCATTATTACGCAACGAAGCAAAAGTTGTTTAAGGGGGAAGAAACGATATGTCAAAAGCACTTGT
Source organism: Exiguobacterium artemiae (assembly GCF_033342815.1). Lineage (GTDB taxonomy): Bacteria > Bacillota > Bacilli > Exiguobacteriales > Exiguobacteriaceae > Exiguobacterium_A > Exiguobacterium_A artemiae_A. Next base: position 167,888 of record NZ_JAWPEN010000001.1, on the reverse strand, counting down.
ACTTGCAGAATCACGGGACGGGAACTTACGGAATGTTTCATTTGAAGCGATTGCAGCGGCAAATCTGGTGGCAGATGAAGTCGTGGTTGCCTTAATCGGACAAAACGTGGCGGCAGATGCAGCACAACTCGCGACACGAGGGGCACATCAGGTTCTCGTTGTTGAAGACGAACGATTGCAGCATTATACACCGGACGGATACGGACAAGTCTTCATGCAGTTGTTGGAACGTGTTGCGCCGGACGTCATCGTCTTTGGTCATACGTCACTCGGTAAAGATCTGTCACCGAAAATCGCAGCGAAACTGCAGGCAGGATTGATCAGTGATGTGACGTCCATTGAAGGCAGCGGAGCAGATGCTTATTTCATCCGACCAATCTATTCCGGAAAAGCCTTTGAAAAAGTAAAAGTTTCAGAAGGAAAAACGCTCTTCACCGTCCGTCCGAATAATATCGAGCCGTTGGCAGAGGGGACTTCGGAAGGAACAGTTGAATCCGTAACCGTTGAGTTGAAGGATCTGCGTACCATCGTTTCAGAAGTCGTCCGAAAAGCAACGGGTGGTGTCGATCTATCGGAAGCGAAAGTTATCGTAGCCGGCGGACGGGGTGTCAAAAGCTCGGATGGTTTTGCGCCACTTCAAGAGTTGGCGGATTTACTCGGCGGCGCAGTCGGTGCATCACGTGGTGCCTGTGATGCAGATTATTGCGACTATGCCCTGCAAATCGGTCAGACTGGGAAAGTCGTCACACCTGACCTGTACATTGCTTGCGGGATTTCTGGTGCGATTCAACATTTAGCCGGGATGTCGAATGCGAAAGTCATCGTCGCCATCAATAAAGATCCGGAAGCGAATATCTTCTCGGTAGCAGATTACGGAATCGTCGGCGACCTATTTGATGTCGTACCGTTGTTAACGGCAGAATTCAAAAAAATGCTGGTCCATTAAGATACAGGAAGAGAAGCGAAGAGCAACTTCTTTGCTTCTTTTTTTGCGTATAACTTGTCTGAGCAGTTTCGTTTGTTGTAAGGTAGGGCTGTGCTATACTCAAGTCAGTAAAAAGATGGGTTTGACTCACAAGTCGATCCCGTCTAAAAATAGGAGGTTTTTCTCAATGGCAATCGTACACGCAACTAGCCAATCGTTCAAAGAAGATACACAAGAAGGTCTCGTTCTCGTTGATTTCTGGGCAACATGGTGCGGACCTTGTCGCATGCTCGCTCCGGTTCTCGAAGAACTTGATGCAGACATGGAAAACGTAAAAATCGTTAAAGTTGACGTTGACGCTAACCCGGAAGTCGCTGGAGCTTTCCAAGTCCAAAGTATTCCGACACTCGTCTTATTCAAAGACGGTCAACCAGTCAACAAAACAATGGGCTTCATGCCTAAAGACGCTTTAAAAGAATTCGTTGAAACATCTAACTAATTCTAAACGCTATTCAAAAGGCATTCCGTCAATCGACGGAATGCCTTTTTTGTATTAAATCAACCAATCGGTGAACAAAGTTCAATCAGGTGACCATCCGGATCAAGCACGTAGGCGACTGTTTGCCCCCACGGTTTTTCAGTCGGAGGCAACACGGTCTGGTGACCGGCATTCTTGATCTGCTCATACACTTGAGCGACATCTTCCGTCACAAAACCGAGCTCGATCGATTGTTGACCGGTTTTATCCGGGATTTCATAGGGAATCATGGAACGGACGTCTTCTTTTGTGTTGAAGGCAAGAATTGTCGATCCGGTATCAAACTCTGTATAACTTCCGTGCTCCGCTTTAATCGGCAACCCGAGCAGACCGTTGTAAAACTGACGGGTCTTCGCAGGATCCGCGATATAAAGAATCGTATAGCCGTAGTGAACCATGTCGAAACCTCGCTTTCATCAATCAGTCTTCAAGTAATGAAGAAATATCGGATGCGGGTGTCGGGTAGGCGAAACTTGTTTTTTGCAGGGCGGAGCTTGGAATCCGGTGCTGCATCGCGAACGAAAAATAATTGGCCAGTTCTGCGGCATGGACGCCGATGAAGTGCGCCCCGAGAATCTGATCGTCTTCGCCAATCAATACTTTTGCCCGGGCAAACGGATCTTTAATCCGGACATTTGTTTGCCAACCCGAAGTATCAATTAATTTTCCGCGGTATTTTGTATTGTTTTGTTTTAGTTCGGCTTCCGTCTGGCCGACTTTTGCAAGATTCGGCGTTGTAAAGACGATGCCCGGCACAGGCAGTAACTCGAGTCGTCGTGTATTCCCCTCCAGCATATTACAAGCTGCAAGACGTCCTTCCGTCCCCGCGAAAGGAGTCAAGGCAGGGTTTCCGCTGACGGCGACGTCACCCGCTGCATAAATGTTCTGAGCGGAAGACTGCAGATAGTCATTCACGTGGATTCCTTTTTCTTCGTAAACAACGCCTGCTTTTTCAAGCTGTAAATGTTTGATGCTTGCGATACGGCCTGTTGCATTCAAAACGACATCGGCTTCCAGGCGTGTTCCGTCGGAAAGCGTCAATGTCGTATCCGAGTACGAAACCGCTTCTGTTTCGTGAAGAATTTGAATGCCAAGTGCTTGTGTCGCTTCGAGTAAGACGGAAACCAATTCCTGCTCAAATTGTTTCAGGGCATGGGAACGAAGCAGAATCGTCACTTCAGCACCGGCGATTCGTGCCAGGTGAGCAAATTCAAAAGAAATGTAGCCTCCGCCGATACAGACCAAACGACGGGGCACATCACGCAATTCCAAAAACTCATTGCTGTTGAGGAAACGTTCGCTTCCGGGAACAGATAACTCGCGTGGTCGGAGTCCTGTCGCAATTAAAAATTGTTCGGCTTCCAGTTCGATGTCGTCGATCATAAGTCTTTTATTGGATAGGAAACGGGGTTCCCCGTGGTAATAGTCAATCCCCAACTCATCGTACCGATTTCGGGTTTGTTCCGGGATCGCCCGCGTGTATTCATTTTTCCGTTCCATCAGTTGACGCCAGTCGATGGAGACAAGTCCTTTCAGCCCGTAACCGAGTAAACGTTCAACGGCATCCTTCGCTTCACTGCCGGTTAACAGAATTTTTTTAGCATCACAACCGCGCTGAGCGCATGTTCCGCCCGGCGTGAAATTTTCGATAATGGCAACGTTCAGTCCTTTTTCAGCAAATTTATAAGCCGCTTGGTTACCGGCTGACCCTGTACCTATTACAATGCAATCGTATGTACGCATTTTTTATCCCCCATGTGTCATAATCAATGTATGATATTTACCCTATAACGTAAAACTAGAAACGGTGGAAGGAGACATTTTTGTGAGTCATCAAGAACATATTAAGGCGAAATTATCCCTTTTACCCGACGAACCAGGCTGCTATCTGCATAAAAATCAATTCGATGAAGTCATTTATGTCGGAAAAGCCAAAAATTTAAAGAACCGTGTCCGGTCTTACTTTACCGGGGCACACGATTTAAAGACAGAACGACTTGTCGCCGATATTCGGGACTTTGAATACATCATCACCGGAAGCGAGCTCGAAGCACTGCTTCTTGAGATGACCCTGATTAAAAAACACGATCCGAAATACAACATCATGCTCAAGGATGACAAATCCTATCCGTATCTCAAAATTACGAATGAGACGTATCCACGTCTGATTACGACACGGAAATTAAAAAAAGACGGCGGACATTACTTTGGTCCTTATCCGAACGCTTACGCCGCCAATGAAACCAAACGTCTGCTCGACCGGCTGTATCCGCTCCGGAAGTGTCAGCCGATGCCGAAAAAACTGTGTTTGTACTACCACATCGGTCAGTGTCTCGGACCTTGTGAAATTCCCAATCTCGAAGGGGAGCAAAAAGAAATCGTCTCGGAAATCCGCCGTTTCTTGTCGGGGGAAACAAAAGATTTGGTTCAGTCGTTGCAACACAAGATGAGCGGGGCAGCGGAAGCGATGGAATTCGAACGGGCTGGAGAACTGCGCGATCAAATCCGGGCGATTGAATCGATCATGAACAAACAGAATATGATTACGGCGGATTTAACATCGCGGGATGTCTTCGGAATTTATGTCGACAAGGGATGGATGTGTGTGCAGGTCTTTTTCCTGCGCGGTGGAAAAATGATTGAGCGTGATGTTTCGCTGTTTCCGATTTACGGGACACCGGCAGAAGAACTTGAGAGTTTTATCGTCCAGTTCTATGAAAAAAACATCAAGCCAAGCGAGATTTATGTCCCGCCCCTCGTCAATCAGATGCTGCTCAAAGAGGCACTTAATGTACGTGTCCATGTGCCGGTACGTGGATCAAAACGCAAGTTGCTTGATCTTGCGACGAAAAATGCCGAGAATGCAATCGGGGAACGGTTCGAATTGATTGCCCGGGATGAAAAGAAAACCGTTCAGGCCGTTCAGGAACTGGCTGATGCGATTAACGTCCATCCGTTATCGCGGATTGAAATCATTGATAATGCCAACATTCAAGGAGCGGATGCCGTCTCGGCCCTTGTCGTGTTCGAAGACGGCAAACCGCTCAAAAAAGAGTACCGGAAATTTAAAATCAAAACCGTCAAAGGACCGGATGACTATGAATCGATGCGGGAAATCGTCAGACGGCGCTACCGGCGTTTATTACTCGAAGGCGCACGATTGCCGGACCTTGTTCTGATTGACGGCGGACTCGGTCAATTAAATGCGGCACTTGAAGTCATTCAAGATGAACTAGGATTATCCCTGCCGGTCGGTTCATTGAAAAAAGACGATAAACACCGGACGAGTCAACTCTTGTTCGGGGAAGGCGGGCAGCTGATCGAGTTGCATCCGCGTTCGAGTGCGTTTTATTTGCTGCAACGTATGCAGGACGAGGTTCACCGGTTCGCCATCACGTTCCATCGTTCGTTGCGCTCAAAAGGAATGACCCGCTCGCTGCTTGACGACATTCCGGGAGTAGGACCTAAACGCCGTCAACAACTGATCCGCCATTTCGGATCGATGCGGAGCTTAAAAAAAGCGAATATCGAACAGCTGACGGAAGCCGGTTTGCCGGTCAAATTGGCAGAAACCGTGGCGGAATATCTCAGTCAGACGAATGAGGAATAAACTTAGAATTAGAGAAGCAGACAAAGAGGCGAACCCGGCTATCACTCAATAGCGGGTTCGCCTCTTTTTTGTAACCAGAAGAAAGCTGTACAATCCAAGCGGTATGTAATTATTTTATGAACCACCAGATCAGAAATAAAATAGCGGCTGTTACAAAGACAATCAAAAAGGCAGAATGCTTTTTGGAGGCTTTTTTCTGAGAAGTTGCTACCGACACGCTGGTGATCAAAACAACGGCAATCGCGAACCATGTCCAAAAGCTCATAAGCTCCCTCCATTCTAAAGACACAATCAGGTACACCGAAAATTCGGTGTACCTGATTTAAATTGTTCAGTTGTTGATGTATTTTTCGTAGAACGAACCAAAGTCTTTTTGATTCCATTTGTAATAATGACCTTGTAACCAGTCGAATGACTCCTGGGACAAATCTTTGAACGTTTGCGGTACGTTCATATCGCCTTGGCGCAAACCACCTAGAATCGTCACGGAATGATTCAGGGAATTGTTGGCGAACTCCAGCATTTTTTGTCCTTCATATTGCTTTTCAGCAATGGCAAGAAGTGCTTTGTAGAGATCCTTCACATGTTCGAGCTGTTTTTTATCAACATCAATCGAATAGTGTTTCCCGCCGATTTCGAACTTGATTTCGACATCAAGATCGACGGTGCCGGCTGTTTCAAACATGACATGACGAATCGGATAATGGGCATATGGATAACGGTAGAGAACACGTTTTGAACTGACGGCACTTTCGCCGTCCAGGTGAACAAGCGCCAGATTCGTAAAGCAGTACTCATCTGTTTTCGATTTGATTAAAAAATAAATTTTTTCGCCGTCTTCGTGTAACACATAGTCGTCCGCGGCGGCCTTGTCAAAATCGTCCGGGTGAATCACTTGCCCAATATCACTGAATCCTGTTAAATCGGCTGCTAGTTTCTTGAACATAAAAATTCCTCCTTTGATAGATGCGACTGAATACTGATACGGCAATCAAACGAAAAAGGTTTCACGTTTCAAGAATTCGGGGTCGGTCTTAAAACTCCTGTGTGGATTTCAAAGTGAACGTTCAATCGGGTCTTTTGGATCAATCTCAATCAAGATATGTACGTGAGTTTTGTTCAATTCAGCATATCCTTCAGCGACGCAACCGTTCAGACGGGAGAATTGTTCCGCCAAAAACCCGGCTTCCAACTGGAAGTAGCCTGCCGGTCGGTCGAGACGCGTTGATTCAGGGGGTGTTAATAAAAAACTCAAAGAATTCCCTTTTTGTTTTTTCAGTTCAAGATGTCCCCAACCAGCTTCATGGAAAAAGGGAGGTGCTTCTTCGGCACTCAAGACCGGAAATTCCCGTGCCAGTCGCTTTCCTGCCCAATAGATGACATGGCGGTAATCTGTTCCTAATAAATCCATCAGCACATAGTCACGAATCAGTTCGATTCCGAATGTGGAAGAGGGGGTTGGTACTGAATCCATCAACAATCACTCCTATCTCTGAAACTATTATAGCGGGGTAATTCTCCTCGGTCATTGTTTTCCTAAAAAAATTTGCAGTTATTTGCAGTTAAATGCAACGGCTCGGGTTGTCTTATAAAAAGGACAGGAGTAGAATAAGTGATGAAAAGACGAATTTCCTTATGAAAGCGCTTTTCTACCAAAATGCGCCAACGTTTGATTGGCAAACAAAAGGGGGGATTTGGATGGCGAATCATCGTGATTTCGTGGGGCGTAAAATACACTCACTGCTCGGCGTCATTCCAATCGGGTTATTTTTACTTTCTCATTTTACGACGAACTATTTCATCGTTCGTGGGGAGGAAGACTTTAATAAGGCTGCGGAAGTCGTGGGGAGCGTTCCGTATCGGTTGTTCTTGGAAGTGTTTGTCATCTTCATTCCAATCATCCTACACGGTATCTATGGTGTTTACATCGCGTTTACAGGTTCCGCGAACACAGGTCGTTATACATACTTCCGGAACTGGATGTATGTGCTACAACGCTTCTCAGGTATTTTCCTTGTCGTGTTCATCACATGGCACGTTTGGGAAACACGGATTGCCGCAGCAATGGGTACGGAAGTTGATGCGAGCATGATGCAAAATATCGTCGATAACGGATTCATGCTTGCCTTCTACATCGTCGGGATTCTGGCGACGACGTTCCACTTGGCGAACGGGCTCTGGACGTTCTGCATCACATGGGGAATCACACAATCACCCGCTTCTCAAAAAGCGATGTCTTATGTGGCAGCCCTCGTATTCATCGGATTATCGTTTGTAGGCGTACGCTCGATCTTAACGTTTGCAGGCGTGTTGTAAGGAAAGGGGAACTAACAACATGGCGAATAAGAATCTTGTCATCATCGGCGGAGGACTTGCCGGTTTGATGGCTACGATAAAAGCAGCAGAACAAGGTGTACCCGTCAAATTATTTTCTCTCGTGCCGGTCAAACGTTCACACTCCGTTTGTGCGCAAGGGGGAATCAACGGGGCCGTCAATACAAAAGGGGAAGGTGACTCACCTTACCAGCATTTGGACGATACGGTGTACGGCGGCGATTTCTTAGCCAACCAGCCACCGGTTCAAAAAATGACGGAAGCGGCACCAAAAATCATCCATATGTTCGACCGGATGGGCGTCATGTTTAACCGGACACCGGAAGGATTACTTGATTTCCGTCGTTTCGGAGGAACATTACATCACCGGACGGCTTATGCCGGTGCGACGACAGGACAACAATTGTTGTATGCACTTGATGAACAGGTCCGTAAGTTTGAAGCGCAAGGTTTGGTAGAAAAATATGAAGGATGGGAATTCCTTCGTGCGATCATTGATGAAGAAGGGATTTGTCGTGGTGCGGTATGTCAAAACTTACGTTCGATGGAAATCGAAGCGTTTGCAGCTGACTCAGTCATTTTAGCAACAGGCGGTCCGGGTGTTATTTTCGGAAAATCAACAAACTCGGTCATCAACACAGGACAGGCAGCAGCCGCCGTCTACCGTCAAGGTGCCATTTACGCGAACGGGGAATTCATTCAAATTCACCCGACAGCGATTCCGGGAGACGATAAACTCCGTCTCATGAGTGAATCGGCCCGCGGTGAAGGTGGACGTGTCTGGACGTATAAAGACGGTAAACCATGGTACTTCCTCGAAGAAAAATATCCGGCTTACGGAAATCTTGTGCCACGTGATATCGCGACGCGCGAAATCTTTGATGTTTGTGTCAATCAGAAACTTGGTGTCAACGGAGAAAACATGGTCTACCTTGACCTTTCTCACAAAGATGCGAAAGAACTGGACGTCAAACTTGGCGGTATTCTTGAAATCTACGAGAAATTCGTCGGAGATGATCCACGAAAAGTACCGATGAAAATCTTCCCGGCCGTTCATTACTCAATGGGCGGATTATGGGTCGATTATGATCAAATGACGAATATCCCGGGATTATTTGCATCCGGCGAATGTGACTACTCGATGCACGGCGGGAACCGTCTAGGAGCGAACTCGTTGCTGTCTGCCGTATACGGCGGAATGGTCGCAGGACCGGCAGCGATCGCCTACATGAACGATCTCGATCAATCCGTCCATGAGATGCCGGAAGAAGTTGTGGAAGCGCACAAAATTGCTGAGATCAACCGTTTCAACGACATCCTCGCAATGGAAGGTACGGAAAATGCGTATCAAATCCACCGCGAACTCGGTGAAGTCATGACGGATAACGTCACAGTCGTTCGTTACAACGATAAACTCGAGCAGACGCTTGAGAAAATCAAGGAACTCCGCGACCGCTTCACACGCATTTCAGCGACGGACACAGCGCGTTGGAGCAACCAGGGTGCATCGTTCATCCGTCAGCTCGATCATATGCTGGATCTTGCGGAAGCCATCACGCTCGGAGCCTTGAAACGCGACGAGAGCCGTGGCGCTCATTACAAACCGGACTTCCCGGAACGTGATGACGAACGATTCTTGAAAACAACGATGGCCCGCTATATGAATGGTCATCCGGAAATCTATTACGAAGAAGTCGATACATCATTGATTCCACCACGTAAGCGCGACTACAGCAAGAAGTCGAAGAAAGAGGTGAAGGCATAATGGCGACACCACTCGAACAGAAAACGAATCAAAAACCGGTTCAGTTCATCGTGCAACGTCAGGATGGACCGGATGGTAAAGCATATGATGAAGCATTTGAAGTCCCATACCGTCCCAACATGAACGTCATTTCGGCCTTGATGGAGATTCGTCGTAACCCGGTCAATGCGGCCGGAGAAAAAACGACACCGATCAACTGGGATATGGGCTGTCTCGAAGAAGTCTGCGGTGCGTGTTCCATGGTCATCAACGGAACACCCCGTCAGTCGTGTACGGCACTTGTCGACAAGCTCGAGCAACCGATCCGCCTGCAACCGATGCAGACGTTCCCGATTGTCCGTGACCTTCAAGTCGACCGTCAACGGATGTTTGACGCTTTGAAGAAAGTCAAAGCTTGGGTACCAATCGATGGTACGTACGACTTAGGTCCGGGACCGCGGATGCCGGAAAACAAACGCCAATGGGCATACGAGCTTTCAAAATGTATGACATGCGGTGTCTGTCTCGAGGCATGTCCAAACGTCAACGACCGGTCGAACTTCATCGGACCGGCATCGATTTCACAAGTTCGTCTCTTCAATTCGCATCCGACCGGTGCGTTCCACAAAGAAGAGCGTCTTGAAGCCTTGATGGAAGACGGTGGAATCATGCAGTGCGGAAACGCACAAAACTGTGTGGAAGTATGTCCGAAAGGCATTCCATTGACGACATCAATCGCAGCGATGAACCGTCAAACGACATTACATTCCTTCAAGAAATTCTTCGGCAGTGACGAAGGACGTACGGGAGAAGCAGTCAGTCGTTAATACGAAAACGTAAAATTAAAGAAGGGGCGATGCTCCTTCTTTTTATATTTTAAGGAGGCAATGGTTGTGCGTGTACCCAGTTATATCAATGATTTAGACCAGTGGTTGGAACAGATGAAGCACGGCACGCGGCTTGATGTCGCGGTCCGGTTCGCTGAAACCGATGCTTACGGTCACATGAACAATCGAGTGCCGTTCGTTTATTTTGAAGATGTCCGGACTCTGATGCTCGAAGAAACAGGCTATTCACTTGCTGACGACGGAATCGTCGTCGTAGCGGATGCCCAGTGTAACTACATCCGCCAAGTTTATCCGCGGGCCCGTCTTGCCGTCTATGCGTATCCGGTCCAGGTTGGAACGGCTTCGTGTGATGTCCATTACGCGGCGTTCAGCGAACAAGAGGAATTGATGTTTACAGGGCGGACCTCGATGGTCCAAATCGATCGTTCCGGAAATGCGTTTCCATGGAATGAAGCCTATAAAAATTCCTTGCAGAATCGATTCGAATCCGTTATCATTTGATAATGAGTTCACATATTCGAAAACGACTCACTAGTACGTTATTAGTGGAGGGAGATTTCTTAATCATGGAAAAAACATTCAAAGTCATCGCGGATTCAGGCATTCATGCTCGTCCGGCAACACAACTCGTCAACACAGCTTCTAAATTCCAATCAGACATCAACTTGGAATACAACGGAAAGACTGTAAACCTCAAGTCGATCATGGGTGTTCTTTCACTCGGAATCGCAAAAGACTCAGACATCAAAATCGTTGCAAACGGTGACGATGCTTCTGAAGCTATCACGACTCTTTCAGATATGCTGACAAGCGAAGGTCTTGCTCAGTAATCCTTTATCGTACATTCTTGGACGCCGGTCTTGCACCGTCGTCCTTTTTTGTTACCATATGAGATGAGAGGAAAGTGAGGGGAAATCGTGAATAGATCAATTGGAGTATTAGATTCTGGGGTTGGTGGATTGACGGTCGCGCGTGAATTGATGCGTCAGCTGCCCCATGAACAAATCATATATGTCGGAGATACGTTACGGTGTCCGTACGGTCCCCGACCGGAAGAAGAAATTCGTCAATTTACATGGGAGATGATTGATTTTCTGGTCGCTCAAGATGTGAAATTGATTGTCATCGCCTGTAATACGGCGACGGCAGTTGTCCTAAAAGAAGCCCGGCAAAAACTGTCGATTCCCGTCATCGGTGTCATCGATCCGGGAGCACGGGCGGCAGTCAAGGTCACACGATCGAAGCGAATCGGTGTCATCGGTACGAAAATGACGATTGAAAGCAATTCATATGAGAAAGCCTTGCGTCACGTCGAGGGACAGGTCGTCGTCGAGTCACTTGCCTGCCCGCCATTTGTTCCGCTCGTCGAATCGTCTCAGACAAGTGGACCATATGTTGAACGTGTCGTCGCCAACACTTTAAAGCCGTTGCTTTCTTACGATATGGATACATTGATTTTAGGGTGTACACATTATCCGTTACTTGCAGAAGTCATTGGACGAGTCATCGGACCAAACGTTCAGCTGATTTCTTCAGGAGACGAGACGGCGCTTGAAGTCAGTGCATTGCTTGATTATAACGGTATTACGGCAGATCTTGATCGTATTCCAGAACATGTCTATCATGCAACCGGTGATACACGCTCTTTTGAACGAATCGCCAGTGACTGGTTACATCATCCGGTTCAAGCGAAACGGTTAGTGTTAGGAACGGAGGAAGAAAAATGCGTTTAGATCAACGAGCACAATCGGACATGCGAAAAATTCAGCTCGAGACGGATGTTAATAAGCATGCAGAAGGATCGGTACTGATATCGGTCGGGGATACACGTGTCTTATGCACTGCGACAGTTGAAGAAAAAGTGCCACCGTTTTTACGGGGGAAACGTCACGGATGGATCAATGCCGAATATGCGATGTTGCCGCGGGCGACAGCGCAACGGACGGGGCGGGAAGCCGTCCGGGGAAAGCAGACGGGACGAACGATGGAAATTCAACGGTTGATCAGCCGGGCATTACGGTCCGTCGTCAATCTCGAAAAATTGGGTGAACGGACGGTTTGGATTGATTGTGATGTGCTGCAAGCAGATGGTGGAACGCGCACAGCGGCCATTACAGGCGGTTTCCTGGCACTTGTCTTAGCAGTCGACGGATTGATTCAAAGCGGTAAGCTGACGGATACACCCATCAAAGAAGGAATTGCAGCAGTATCGGTCGGGAAAGTCGGGTCGGAGTTATTACTTGATCTTTGTTATGAAGAAGACGCAGCGGCAGATGTCGACTTGAATCTTGTCATGACCTCATCCGGAAAAATCGTCGAACTGCAAGCGACAGGGGAAGAAGCGACATTTTCTCGCAAAGAGATGCTCGATATGCTCGAACTTGGGGAAAAGGGTATTGAAGAACTCCTTCACGCGGCTGAACAATCGTTAGGGGCTTCGTGGTGGTATGTCGGAGAAGAGGTGGAGCATAAATGAAAATCATCGTAGCGACAAGAAATCCCGGTAAAGTCGGTGAGTTTCAAGCGATGCTTGGACGACTCGGATACGACGTCGAATCGTTACTCGATTACGACACGGCACCGGAAACGGAAGAAACCGGATCAACCTTTGAAGAAAATGCGGAACTGAAATCGAGAGAAGCGGCAGCTTATTTTGGTCACGCCGTATTGTCGGACGACTCCGGACTTGAAGTCGATGCACTGAACGGAGCACCGGGCGTCTACTCTGCCCGGTTTGCGGGAGAGAACAAATCAGATGCTGCTAATAACGCATTGTTGCTGGAAAAATTAGCGGACATACCGGCCAATCAACGGACAGCCCGTTTTGTCTGTGCCTTGTCCCTGGCAAAACCGTCCGGTGAAACACTGACCGTCCGGGGGACAATGGAAGGTCAAATCGGATTTGAGCAGAAAGGGACAAACGGTTTCGGTTACGATCCGTTGTTCCTGATCCCGGGGTTGAATCAGACAGCGGCTGAACTCACGAAAAGTGAAAAAGCGGCCATCAGTCACCGTGGGCAGGCATTGAAAAAACTTGAAGCGGCATTAACTACTTTTTTGGGAGAGTGATTTTAGATGAAAGCGTTAATCGTAAGTGACAGCCATGGTCTCGATCAGGAACTATTGACGATATTCAACCGCCACCAAGAAGCAGATTTCGCCTTTCATTGCGGGGACTCCCAACTGACAGGAACTACTGAATCGTTATATCCCTATCGTGTTGTCAAAGGGAACTGTGATTACGGAAATGATTTCCCGGACGAAGTCACCGAAGAACTCGGATCGTTTCGTGTCTTATGTGTCCATGGACACCGGCAAGACGTCAAGTACAGCCTCGACCAGCTAGTGCACCATGCCGATCAAAAAGCGGCATCAATCGTTCTGTACGGTCATTCGCATGTTGCAAAAGCAGAACAGCGGGACGGGAAACTGTTTATCAATCCGGGCTCGATCCGGATGCCGCGCCATCGTCCGGAAAAGACGTATGCGTTGTTGACGGTTGAAAACAATCAATTCACAGTCGACTTTTACGATCTGACAGGTGAAAAAATCAATGCTTTGCACCTCGACGGTACACTTTAAAAAGAGTTTTACTAAATGTGATTGACACGAAAGAATTGTTTTAGTATAGTTTATTCGTGTTGACACGTCCCAATAGCTCAGCTGGATAGAGCAACGCCCTTCTAAGGCGTCGGTCGGGGGTTCGAATCCCTCTTGGGACACTATAATTAAAATAGAGACTTCCCTTATGAGGGAGGTCTCTTTTTTTTATCCGTTTTTTCGAGTATACTTAAGGTATCATGAACTTGAAAGGGATGATGAAGATGTTAAAGAAAATGAGTGGAATCCTCGTACTGACTGTGGTTTTGGCCGGGTGCAGCGAGGTTACAGATACAGTCGATCAGGCGAAACAGCAAGTGACGGACGTAAAGAACAGCGTTGATTATGCAGGTCAGCTACAAGATATCGCCCAGGATACGTCCAAGGTGACATCTGAATTGTCGACGAAACTCGACCAAGCGGCGACAGAAGCGCGGGATGCCGCAAATCCGGAACAGGCTCTTGATCAGCAAATTGAAAAACTCCAGACTGACGGAACGGTTCAACAGTTGAACGAAGAGTTAAACAAAATTGACGAACGGCTTGCGAATTTAGAAACTCCGCCGGCGGAACTGAAGAACTTGAGTGAAAAATTGGAGCAGTACGTGAATCAATCGGAAGATATCACGCAGTTGCTCGAAACCGATGTTTCTCTGGACACGTTGAATAAAATGGGAATCGAACAGGCAGGACAGTTACAGGAAGCGATCACGAACTGGACGTCTTTACTGGACCCGTTCACGAAGTAAGACAGATATGAAAAAGGTGGGATGACCGTGAATCAGTCGCAATCACGTTGGATGGAGCAACCGTTATCAGATGAGCGAAAGCGACTCGCAAGATTGAGTCAAGACGAATTGGCAGCAGAGCTGGGACGACTGGAAAGTTTAGAAACAGAAGAGGATATCCTTTATGTACTCTATACGATTCAGGAAGCCTTTTTGACAAACGATCAAGAGGTGGAAGCCTATCTGAAAGTGGTGAACCCTTTCCTTGAAGTGGACGGTGTCGAGCAACTGATCGCACTCTTCATGTACGAGAAGGGAGAGCGGTATTCCTTTGATCTAGCCCTGCGGACGGCCTCTCCTTATCTTCCTTACGGTCTCGCCTTGAAATTAGACGAAATGACACAGTCGCTATCGCGTAAGAGAAGCAACATCCGGCAGACGGATGATTCCTCGTATGTGAAGGTACGGGAACCATCCTCTTTACAGCCGGTGCCCGGTGACTGGGTAGCGCTTTACCGGCTTGGGACGATGGACGAACAGTTTCGTTTGATCGGACAACTCGATTTACAGACGAATCCTTCGTTTGTCCGTTATCTCATCGAGGACTATTTTACGGGAGAAGATGTTAACGAACAGAGTGCTCTTGTTATCCAGACATTGCTTCCGCAACTCCCGGCGGATCGTGGACTCTTTCCCGTCCGGATCCGGATTCCGTCCATCGGTGTGGATCATGTATTTGAAAGTCCGGAACAACTCGAAAGACATGTGACGAGACATGCGCTTGAACTGCAGTCTTTCAGTAACGAAACCTTCAGGCTGAAGCGCATGGATCCATTTAAGGCGCTGTTGTTCATGAACTGGTATCAAATCTTCTTTCCGAGTGAAGTGTTGGAACAGGGAGACGGATGGCAGGATTGGGTGGATGCAGTCGAAGAATTGGCGGAATCCGACTTTGTCTCGGAAACTCCGCCACCTGACTTGAGCGGACAAGCGCAAAAGATTTATCAGGCTGTCCATTTCCTGTTACCGGAAGGAAAACAGTACGAGCAGGCAATACTTCTCTAATTCAAGGGAATGGCTCGTTCAACAGTGGTAATCCTCAGAACGATTGTGCTATAATGTGACTTGTTGTACACACACGTACGCTAATTGACATTTTTGGAGGGACTCAGCATGACTGCAAAATGGGAAAAACAATCAGGTAGCCTCGGCGTTCTCACGTATGAAGCGCCTGCTGAAGCATTTGATAAAGCGGTAGACCAAGCGTTCAAAAAAGTCGTTAAGACATTGAACACACCAGGTTTCCGTAAAGGAAAAATGCCACGCGCAATGTTTAACAAAATGTACGGCGAAGAAGCACTTTACCAAGATGCACTTGATATCTTATATCAAGACACAATCGAAGGTGCTGTCGTCGAATCAGGAATCGAGCCAATCGCGCTTGATAACATCGACGTCGAAACACTCGAAAAAGGAAAACCAGTTGAGTTCAAAATCACATTCGTGATTGAGCCGGACGCAACACTCGGTGAGTACAAAGGTCTTGAGTACACAGCAGTCGAAACAGACGTTACAGACGAAGATGTCGATGCTGAACTCAAAACAATGCAAGAACGCGGTGCAGAGCTCGTCGTTAAAGAAGACGGCGCGATCGAAAATGGCGATACAGTCGTATTTGACTTCGCAGGTTTCGATGGTGAAAACCAATTTGACGGTGGTACTGCAGAAAACTACTCACTCGTCATCGGATCTGGAAACTTCATCCCAGGATTTGAAGAGCAGATGGTTGGTCTTAAATCAGGCGAGCAAAAAGATATCGACGTCACGTTCCCAGAAGAGTACCATGAAGCATCACTCGCTGGAAAACCAGTCGTATTCAAAGTAACAATCCACGAAATCAAAGCACAAGAACTTCCTGAATTGACAGATGAGTTCGCTAAAGAAATGGACGAAGAAGTTTCTTCTCTTGATGAGTTGAAAACAAAAATCCGTACACGTCTTGAAAACACACGTAAACAAGAAGCTGATGCTTCAATGCGTGATGAGTTGGTTGAAGCTGCGACTAAAAACGCAACAGTTGATCTTCCAGAAGTTATGGTTGAAAACGAAGTTGAACGTATGGTCCAAGAATTCACACAACGCATTCAGTCACAAGGAATTGACCTTAACATGTACTTCCAGTTAACTGGAACGACTGAAGAGGCAATGCGTACTGAAATGAAAGAACAAGCAGAAGAGCGCGTTAAAGCTCGTCTCGTTCTTAAACAAATCGTTGCAGACGAAAAAATCGAAGTTACTGAAGAAGAAGCGCAAGCTGAACTTCAATCGATGTCTGAACTCTACAACATTCCTGCAGATCAACTTGAAACGATGCTTGCACCACAAGGCGGACTTGATACACTTAAAGGTGATCTTCAGTTCCGTAAAGCGATCGACGTTCTCGTTGACAACGCAAAAGCAAAATAAGCAAACAACCGAACAGGATCGACTTCAAGACCAATTTCTGGTCTTGAAGTCGATTTTTTTGTACGATAGGTCAAACAAGGACAAACAAAAATATATTTTTTAAATCAAACTGTAAAACGCTCATCCAAGATTTGAAAGAGTTTCCTTGTTCATGCTACAATCATAAATAGTAAAACGTGAGAATAGATGCGAAACGGATCTATACAAATTCCACGTTAAAGGGGTGGACCTTTATGTTTAAATTTAACGAAGAAAAAGGTCAGCTAAAATGTTCTTTCTGCGGAAAGACACAAGAGCAAGTGCGCAAACTTGTTGCTGGACCTGGCGTTTACATTTGCGATGAATGTATCGAACTCTGTAATGAGATCGTCGAAGAAGAGCTTGGTACAGAAGAAGAAGTCGAACTAAAAAACGTACCGAAACCGCATGAAATCCGTGCGACTTTAAATGACTATGTCATCGGACAGGAAAAAGCGAAGAAGTCATTATCTGTCGCGATGTACAATCATTATAAACGGATCAATGCTGGTGGACGTGCAGACGACGTGGAATTGTCTAAATCAAACATCGTCATGATTGGACCGACTGGTAGTGGTAAAACACTCCTCGCACAAACAATGGCTCGTATTCTGAATGTTCCGTTCGCAATCGCGGATGCAACAAGTCTGACGGAAGCCGGATATGTCGGGGAAGATGTTGAGAACATTCTCTTAAAACTCATTCAAGCTGCTGACTATGATGTCGAAAAAGCAGAAAAAGGTATCATCTACATCGATGAAATCGATAAAATTGCCCGTAAATCTGAGAATCCGTCGATTACACGTGACGTTTCAGGTGAAGGGGTGCAACAAGCACTTCTGAAAATCTTAGAAGGTACTGTTGCGAGCGTTCCGCCACAAGGCGGTCGGAAACATCCGCATCAAGAATTCATTCAGATCGATACGACGAACATCTTGTTCATCGTCGGTGGTGCCTTTGACGGGATCGACCAATCGATCAAACGTCGTCTTGGTAAAAAGGTTATCGGATTCGGAAATGATTCCGAGAACCGCAACCTGACGCAAAAAGAAATCCTTGCGGCTGCTTTACCGGAAGATTTACAGAAATTCGGATTGATTCCGGAATTCATCGGACGTTTACCAGTCATGGCGACACTTGAGCCGCTTGACGAAGAAGCGCTCGTCCAAATCTTAACGAAACCGAAAAATGCACTCGTGAAACAATACAAAAAAATGCTTCAACTGGATGATGTCGAACTCGACTTCACAGATGATGCACTCGTTGAGATTGCAAAACTTGCGATCGAACGGAAAACAGGAGCACGTGGTCTTCGTTCAATCATCGAAGAAACGATGCTCGATATCATGTTTGAAATTCCATCACGTGAAGACATTGCGAAAGTCATCATCACAGCAGAAACGTTGACTGGAAAACGCGGTCCAACGCTCGAGTTGAAGGATGGCACAATTGAACATGGTAAAGAAAAAGAAACGGCGTAACACCGTGACAAATCGGCTCGGAGGCTACTTGTACGCCTTTCCGAGTCTTTTTGTTTAGGAGGAGATTTTTGATGAAGACAAAACAATATCCATTATTGCCATTACGTGGTGTCGTCGCCTACCCTTTAATCGGTCTGACGATTGATGTCGGGCGTCCTGTCTCGCTCAAAGCATTGCTGGCGTCGAAAGAGCATGAAATTGATTTGGTTGTCGTAACGCAACGTGATCCGGAAGCGGAACCATCCGTGGATGGTCTGCATACAATCGGGACGCTCGTCCAGATTGCGAAAATGAGTGAACTGGGCAACGATACGGTTCGTGTCCGGGTGATTGGTAAAGAACGTGTCCGGATTGATCAAGTGACGGAAACAGATGAAGGCTATCAAGCGAGTATCGAACCGATTGAAAAAGCAGACATCAAGGGAGCGAAGCAGGAAGCACTCGTCCGTCTGATCAAGGAACAGTTCGGACAGTTGGTGTCACGCATCAAAGGAATCGGAACGGACGAACGACGACGTTTTGAGACGTACGAACGACTTGATTCATTGACGGATTACATCGCGTCGAAATTGCCGATCGACATCGCGAAAAAACAGGAATTCCTCGAAGAAAACGATCCGGTTGAACGCGGGGTCATGCTGCTTGATGTCATGAAACATGAATATGAAGTCGTCGAACTCGAACGCGAAATGCGGGAACGGACGAAAAAGACGATTGAACAGTCGCAACGTGAATACTATCTTCGTGAACAACTGAAGACGATTCAACAGGAACTTGGTGGAGAAGCAGTCTCGGCAGAAAGTGACGCCGTGAAGTATAAAGAAAAACTTGCGATGCTTGATTTATCAGAAACGGCAGTCATCAATATCGAAAAAGAGATTAATCGTCTTTCCGTCGTGCCGGCAACGAGTCCGGAACACGGTGTGATCCGAAACTATCTCGAATGGTTCTTTTCCCTTCCATGGAACGAAGCAACGGACGACTTCCTGAACGTCGAAGCCGCATCGGACCAATTGGATGAAGATCATTATGGTCTCGAGAAAGTAAAAGAACGGATTTTGGAATACTTGGCAGTTCGCCAGTTGACAGATTCGTTACGTGGTCCGATTTTATGCCTGGCAGGTCCTCCGGGAGTAGGGAAAACCTCACTGGCACGATCGATTGCTACGGCGCTCGAACGGAAATTCGTTCGTGTTTCGCTTGGCGGCGTTCGTGACGAAGCAGAGATCCGGGGACACCGCCGGACTTATATCGGAGCGATGCCCGGCCGGATCATTCGCGGATTGAAACAGGCTGGAACAAACAACCCGGTATTCCTGCTCGATGAAATCGATAAGATGGCAAACGATTTCCGTGGCGATCCGTCTTCAGCGATGCTCGAAGTGCTCGATCCGGAACAAAACAACAGTTTTTCCGATCACTATATCGAAGAGCCGTTTGATTTATCAAATGTCCTATTCATTGCGACGGCCAATGATGTCTCAAATATTCCGGGACCCTTGCTTGACCGGATGGAACTGATTCAAATCGGCGGCTATACAGAACAGGAAAAAACAGAAATTGCAATCCGGCATTTATTGTCGAAACAACTAAAAGAGCACGGACTGAAGAAAAGTCAGCTGACGGTCAAACCGGATGCCTTACAAGAAGTGGTTCGCCGGTATACACGAGAAGCAGGTGTCCGGAGTCTCGAGCGCGTCATCGGTGCGTTATGCCGGAAAGCGGCGAAACAAATCGCGATGGGTGAAAAGAAACGGGTTACGGTCACGAAACGTAATCTACCAGACTTTTTAGGCAAACCGATTTACCGTTACGGTCAAAGTGAACTTGAAGATACGATTGGCGCGGTGACCGGTTTAGCGTATACTGCATTTGGGGGCGATACACTGACGATTGAAGTCAGTCTCGCTCCAGGTAAAGGGAAATTGCAGTTAACGGGGAAATTAGGAGACGTCATGCAGGAGTCCGCTCAAACGGCACACAGTTTCGTTCGGGCGAATGCAGAAGCGTTTAAGATCGATCCGAATTTTTATGAGACACAAGACATCCACATTCACGTTCCGGAAGGCGCCGT
The DNA here is from genome assembly GCF_033342815.1 of Exiguobacterium artemiae. Classification (GTDB taxonomy): domain Bacteria; phylum Bacillota; class Bacilli; order Exiguobacteriales; family Exiguobacteriaceae; genus Exiguobacterium_A; species Exiguobacterium_A artemiae_A. The sequence continues at coordinate 147,522 of NZ_JAWPEN010000001.1, read as the reverse complement.
GCCAAAAGACGGTCCTTCAGCGGGGATTACGATCGCGACAGCATTGATTTCCGCGTTGACGAAACGTCCGGTGCGGCGAGATGTCGGTATGACCGGAGAAATTACGTTACGGGGACGTGTCTTGCCGATTGGCGGTCTGAAAGAGAAGTCACTCGCCGCTCACCGTGCGGGTCTGACGACGATTTTGATGCCGCAAGACAATACACGTGATATCGATGACATTCCGGAAACAGTTCGGGATGGCATTCGCTTCATACCGGTCGCGACAATGGATCAAGTGCTCGAACATGCATTAAAAGGAGAGTAACATGAAAATTTATAAAGCAGATTTTATTACGAGTGGTGTCAATCCGGAACATTATCCGGAACCGCTCCTTCCTGAGGTGGCACTCGCCGGACGTTCGAACGTCGGAAAGTCGTCGTTCATCAACAAACTCGTTCAGCGAAAAGCACTCGCCCGTACATCCTCAAAACCGGGTAAAACACAAACGTTAAACTTCTTTAACATCAATGATGAAGTCATGTTTGTCGATGTACCGGGTTATGGATATGCGAAAGTTTCAAAAACTGAGCGTGAGGCATGGGGCAAGATGATGGAAAAGTATTTCACGACACGTGAAATCCTAAAAGGAGTCGTCCTGCTCGTTGATATCCGTCATGAACCTTCAGCGGATGATGTCATCATGTATGACTTCTTAAAATACTATGATTTATCGGTCATCGTCGTAGCGACGAAACTGGATAAAATCAAGCGTGGTCAACGCGATAAACAGATTGCGGCAATCAAACGGAAATTACAGTTTGACGGCCAAGACACATTCATTCCGTTTTCTTCGGAAACAGGTGAAGGTGTCGACGCAGCATGGGAAGCCATCTATCGTCATTTATGATTCAGGCCAGAAGAAGCAACTGTCGAAAGGCAGTTGCTTCTTTTTTTATACAAAATATTCCTTTCAGAAATAAATGCTTCCTAATATATGCGATAGATTGTTTTCACGTTACAATGGTAAAAACAAAAGTGACGAAAAGGGACGTGAAAAGATGAAGCGATATAAATGGATTGCCACGATCGTCGTTCTTCTGATGCTGACACCGCTCTTAGTTTGGTTCATCCAAAAAGAACGGACGCTTAATGTCATTCTGTTTGATTACACCGTAGGGAAACAACAGCGGGAACATGCAGGAACGACGTGGCTGTTAAATCATTTAAAGATTAGAAAAGAGGAAGGGAAAGATTATACATACACCGATTACATCAACCGGTATGACGGGACGCAAGGAGAAGCGATGTTGAAACAAACTTCCAAGGCCGATGTATTGTTGTTTACAGATACGTATGGAAAATCCTATACGGTCGAAGGGAAACAGCAACACCGTGGCGGATTGACGGCTGAGGATGTAGCGCTTGCAACAGATGCTGTCTCGAAAGGGAAGACCGTCGTTGCGGAGTTCAATACGGCAGCCAGCCCGACACCATCTGATCGTTCGAATGCGTTTCGACAATTATTCGGAACGGCATGGACGGGTTGGATCGGACGCTTTTTCCCGGACTTGACGAAATTACAGGGTCTCGATCAAACCGTCATTGATAAATTAAAGCTTCAGGCAAAAGATAAATCGTTTAAATTATCCGGACCCGGATATGTTTTCATCAATGACTCAACGGAAGAAGTTTTTTTCGTCAATGATGAGACGCCTCTTTTGTACAAATGGGATAAAAATCAAGGAGCGGCAAAAGATGAAGTCCGGTACAACTATTGGTTTGAAGTATTGGAACTCGACGGGGGCGAACAACAGGCCCATTTTTCTTGGAAACCTTCCAAGAAAACACAAGCCATGTTACGTGAGCGGCAACTGCCTCTTGAATTTCCCGCCTATGTTACACAAGGAAGCGGACATTACTTTGCAGGTGATTTTACAGATGTCGCTGATATTCCACGCTACTATCGTTATGCCGGACTCGATTGGTTCCGCAAACAATTCATTCTCGACAGTGCAGACAGCGAAACGGCATTCTTTTGGAAGGTTTATGCACCGACCATCAGCCGTATTTTAAAAGAAACGAAAGTCGTGAAACAGCAGGCGGCGCAAGTTAAACCGCTGGCTCAAACGAAAATTAACAACCAAACAGTCCGGACGCGGGCACGTTCTGGTCAAGATACGCTTGAGATGTATCAAGACGGGAAATGGAAACCGTATTTCGTCAAAGGGGTAAATGTTGGACTGGGCCGCCCTGGTGCTTTTCCGGGAGAACACGCCGTCAGCCGTAATGAATACGACCGCTGGCTGAAGCAGATGGGTGAGATGGGGGTCAATACGATCCGGATTTATACACTTCATCCTCCGGCTTTTTATGATGCGTTAAAAACTTACAATGAAACGGCAAAAACACCGATTTATCTGATGCAGGGCATGTGGGTTGAAGAAAAACCGTTTGAAGAATTAAAAAATGCGTTCGAACCGGAATTTTTGAAGATGACGGATACGGAAGCCAAACGGATGGTCGATGTGATTCACGGGAATGCGGTCGTCAAAGAAGTTGTTGGTCATGCTTCCGGTACGTATACATCTGATGTTTCGCAGTATGTCTCGGCATTTGTGTTCGGGATCGAATGGTTACCGGACGCCGTCATCGGAACGAATAAAAAGAATAAGGGGCTTCGGTACGACGGCAAATACGTGACGACGACAAAAGAGGCTTCTCCGTTCGAGTCCTGGTTAGCGGGGCGGATGGACAACGCGACGCAACATGAACTCAACACATACAAAACGACCCGGCCCATCGCAGCGACGAACTGGCCGACAACGGATCCGCTTGCGCATCCGAAGGAAGTGGAAGAAGAACAGGATCTGGTATCAATCGATTTTAATCATATCCAGGCAACAAAAGACTTTGCAGGCGGTGTCTTTGCTTCCTATCATATTTATCCGTACTATCCATCATTCATCAAGGAAGAATTTGGACGCAAAGCGGATACCGGCTCAGAGTCATACAGCCGTTATCTGAAACGGATGAAAGACTATCATGATATGCCGTTACTGGTTTCCGAATTTGGTATTCCGAGTTCGCGTGGGAAAACTCACCTTGGTCCGAACGGATTTGATCAAGGACATGTCAGTGAAGAAAACCAGGGGAAACTTGTGGCGAAGTTGTATCAAGACATCGTTGAAACGAAAATGGCCGGCGGACTGGTCTTCATCTGGCAAGATGAGTGGTTCAAACGAACGTGGAACACGATGGATTATGATGATGCCAATACACGTCCGCGCTGGTCAAATGTGCAAACGAGCGAACAGCATTTCGGGATGCTCGGTTTCTTAAGAGCTGACATTACGATTGACGGTAAGATGGATGACTGGAAAGGATATGCACCAGTAGCGGAAAATGACGGTCAAGCGATTTATATGACATCAGATGAAGCCTATCTATATGTCCGGATCGACCGGAAAAAAAACGACCCGACGATGCTCGCCTTCTCAACGAAACCGAACGACGGCAACTTAACCGTCGGACCGTTAAAACTGGACGAAGGAGCCGAGTATCGTTTGACGATCGGCGACCAAGCACGGCTCGATGTCGATGAACGGTATGACATCTTCCGCTACCATTACGGGTTGAAAAAACCGTTTGAGATGGTCCAACCACCGTCAGATAAACAAAACAGCGGAAACTTTAATCCGATTTACCAAATGCTTGATTACGCCAGACGGGATCCGGTCACTAAAAAAATTATCAAGCCGGCCGTGAAGTGGGACACGGGTATTCTGCATGAAGGACCGCCGGAAAGTATTTTGACCGATATCTCTGATATCAAGCAAAAGCAGATCGAACTCCGGATTCCGTGGATGTTATTAAATATGCGGGACCCGAGCAAACATGAAATCATCGGAGATTTTTGGAAAGATGGGCTTGAGGCGAAGATGATCACAGAAGGCATCGAAGTGACCGGCCAGATCGGAACAACGCGGATTCCGGAAAAAGACCGTGGATTTTATAACTGGTCGGAATGGACGAACCCGCAACAGCGTGAAGCGTTAAAACCGGTTTATCAAACGATGCAACAAGCGTTTAAAGAAGGAGTGAGATAAATGCGTCGGGAAGAGATGTGGAAATTAATCAATGCAACAATCGAACCGATTGATATAGAAACAAGCTCATCACATATCTTGTCCGAACAGGATGTAAACGAATCAACATCAGGAGTCATTTTTATTCATACGATTGGTGTAATGCCGGAAACGGTCAATGATTTGATTGAAGAAGGGCGATGTGCAAGAACGGACCTGTCTTATGCGGATGTCATTCTCGCCAGCCGACCGGTAGAGGAGGAACGGATTCCTGTCGTTTACCTGAATCCGGATATGAACGATGCCTCGTTCTATTTACTGGGCAATGCCCGGGAAATCGTACCGGCTGATCTGGCCAAGGATGTCCTGTTGGATCGAATTGTCCGATATAAACGTGTTCAGCGTGTCGTCGATGCGGCAATCGTCACAGACGATCCGCATCTCAGACGATTGCTGGAACGCGAATTGACGAAAAGCTTTGACACTCTCTTTCTGTATGAACGGGCAGAAGTATTTTTAGAGCAGCATGTGGCGACACGCCCGTATCTGCTGGTCTTTTCATCCGCACTCCCGCGAGCTGACGGACTGGAGTTATTGTTACGTGCAAAGCAGGAAACCATCGTTCCGTTTCATGCCATCATGATTTCGATGTACAACCGGGAAAGAGATCATGTACTCGCGATTGAGCGTGGAGTCGACGGCATCATGACTTTACCGCTCAAAGTCGAAGAGTTTCGGGCCTGGGTCAGCAGACTAGAGGGGGTCCGCGGATGAAATGGATTTTAGGTTTCATCTTCCTCCTGGTCGTCCTGCAGATCGGAGCACTCGTTTACCTAGTCATTCAAAAAAACAAACGCGCGAAACAGGAAGGAAATCGTTTAGCATGGAAATTGAACTTCCGGGACGAATTGTATGATTTTGCGACAGGAGAACAACAGGATATGCCAAAAATCGTATCCGGAAATGAAGACCTGGTCGAGCTGGAGCTGTTTGCCTTTACGAATCTGACAGCGACGGTTTCCCATCAAGAGCGCATCTACCAATACGTCGAGGCGAAGCTGTTGCCGTACTATCATAAACAGATCCGGCACCGGCGGATTGATCGTCGTTTGAATGCGTATGAAGCGATTGCGCAATTCCACTTGAAGCCGGTTGCGACTGAACTGCATCAAAAACTGCATGAATCCTTATCGCGGGAAGAAGAAGATGTCATCATCCGGACGTTGGTTTCGATTGCTCCGGAACTGGCGATTGAAGAAGCGAAACAAAAAAACGACATCAGTTTCTTTGGCGCTGTTCTGGCAGTCGGACGCAGCAAAGATTTAACGTTGTGGATCCAGGCATTTGAGAATTTGACAGAACCCTTTCAGATGGCGATTCTCCAGTTGATTTATGATCGTGACGAAACACAGTATACAGAGCTGGTCCGAACAAAGACGGCAGATGCCAACCCGGAGATCCGGAAACGGGCACTCCGGGCATTGACACGTGTCGGGCTCGAAGAAGACTGGCAGCTTTATACTCCCTATCTGGAAGACGAAACGAGTTGGGTCGAGCAGATGTTAGCGTTGCGTTTTTTAGAAAATGTGACACCAAAGGGTGCCGTCGACTACATCCTGCCGTTCGTCGGCAGTCGTTCCTGGTGGGTGCGGACCGCAGCCTTTGATGCTCTGCTTGCCTGTGGTGGTCTCGAACAGCTGGCGCTCGTCGCAAAAGATCATCCCGACCGTTATGCCAAACAAAAAGCGACGGAACGGCTAGCAAAGGAGATGAAACAACATGTTGTCATCTGAAACGATTCAAAATATCATTAACGTTTTATCCTGGACTGTCCTGATTTATATGATTCTCGTCATCATTTTCTATTCATCGTTGTATCTAATTTCGGCGCAAATGGTCCGGAAACAACGATTCCGAAGAAAGGAAAGCTCTTATCTGCCGTTAATGCGTTCTCTTTATACACGACCGGTCAGTATCCTTGTTCCGGCGTACAATGAAGAATATACGATCGTCACCAGTGTCCAGGCGCTGCTTGCACTCGACTATCCGGAACATGAAGTCATCGTCATCAATGATGGATCGAGTGACGGGACGATGGACGAACTGTTTAAGATGTACGAATTGGAAAAGGAATTACGCTTTCCCCGGATTCTGATCGGATCGCAACCCGTCAAACACGTTTACCGCTCCCGAATCGATGCTCGTTTGATTGTCATTGATAAAGAAAACGGCGGGAAGGCGGATGCCTTGAATGCCGGCATCGACTACTCCAGTTATCCGTATTTCTGCTCGCTTGATGCAGATTCGATTCTTGAGCGGGATGCGCTCCTGAAAGTCATGAAACCGATCGTTGAGTCCGATGAAGACGTCATTGCGACATGCGGATCGATTTTCCTCGTCAACGGTTGTACGATCGAAGGCGGCGAAATCGTTGAAATTCGGACGCCGAAACAACGGATTGTATTAATGCAGATGATTGAGTACTTCCGCGCCTTCTTGTTCGGACGCCTCGGACTCAGCCGTTTTAATATGTTACTGATTGTGTCCGGTGCTTTTGGATTATTCCAAAAAGCAATCGTCGTTCAGGCGGGCGGATACAAAGAGGGACTTGTCGGCGAGGACATGGAGCTGGTCGTCCGGCTGCATCGTTACATGAAAGAAAATAAGATCGACAAACGAATTGAATATGTTCCATCACCGGTTTGCTGGACACAGGCGCCTGAGACGATGGAAGTCTTACGCTCGCAACGGAGCCGGTGGCATCGCGGCCTGGCAGAAACGTTATGGACACATAAACGGATGATCGGGAATCCGCGCTACGGTTTCGTCGGAAGTGTCTCGATGCTGTACTTCTTTTTAATCGAATTGCTGGGACCGATTGTCGAGTTGATCGGGTATTTCATCATTCCGCTTAACCTGCTTGTCGGAACACTTAATTTTGAGTTCGGTGTTGTCCTGCTGACTGTTGCTTTGCTGTATGGTTCCTTGTTATCTGCCGGAGCCGTTTTGCTTGAGGAATGGACAATGCACCGCTTTAAAAACGTCAAGGAATTGATTCGATTGTACCTGTGGTCACTGACGGAATCGTTTTGGTACCGGCCAATCCTGGTCTTCTTCAAGCTCGGTGGATTAATTCAGTTCATGACGGGACGCGGGCAATGGGGTAAAATGGAACGACAACGACTGGATGAAGTCGTGACGGAAGAAACGAAAGAAAAAACAAGTTAATTGTGAATGCGTAGGAGGACTGTTCGTGGATTTACTTCGAAACAAATGGTTTAAAGCCTTACTTTGGATTTTGACGATTTTCTTAGTCATCTGGGTCGGAACGAAAATCTCATTTTTATTCCAACCGATCAAAGTGATGTTAGCATTGATTTTCCCACCGCTGATTATCGCCGGTATCTTTTATTACTTCACCCTCGGAATTGTTGATACGCTTCAAAAGCGCGTCAAGAAACGGGGACTCGCGGTTCTGATCGTCCTGCTCGGATTTCTCGGCGTCATCACGATTGCCGTCGCTTCGATCGGTCCGATTTTGGTCGAGCAAGTGTCGGATTTTGTGACAAGCATTCCGAATCTGGTCGTCGAACTGCGGGACCAGACGCTGAATCTTCGGGACCAGTTGATGAACAACCGGTTCATCTCCAACTGGGTGCATGAAAATACCGCCATGTTTGATTCCTGGACGAATGAAGCGACATCTTATATCGGCACGTTATTCAAGTCGGTGTCGACCTCTGTCGGGACAATCTTCGGGGTCATCTCTTCGACCGTCTTGATCATCGTGCTAGTGCCGTTCATTTTGGTCTACATGTTACTCGACGGCTATAAGTTTCCGAACTCAGTCGTCAAACTGTTACCGAAAAGCTATGAAACGGAAACCCGGAAAATTCTTCACGATATGCATGTAACGGTTAAACACTACGTGAACGGTCAAGTCATCGTCTCGTTGTGTGTCGGTCTGATGTCGTTGATCGGATTCTTCATCTCGGATATTCAATATGCGTTGCTGCTTGCATTGTTCTGTACGGTCACGAACATCATTCCGTACCTTGGACCGTATATCGGGGCTGTTCCTGCTGTCATCGTCGGATTCATCGATGATCCGATCAAAGCGCTCTACGCCATCATTACGATTGTCGTTGCCCAACAGATTGAGTCGAATCTGATTTCGCCGTATGTCCAAGGGAAGACGCTGAAAGTCCATCCGTTGACGATCATCATCGTCTTGCTTGTTGCCGGAAAGATTGGCGGCATCATCGGTGTCATTTTAGCGGTCCCGACTTATGCCGTGACGAAAGTCGTCGTTCAAAACATTGCTCGGATTTATCGTCTGCGCCAACAAAAGTTGGATGTTCAGATGGAAGAGTCACGGATCATTACCGATTCGACGAAATAAGAAAGACAAACCCTCTGCTGAATGATGAAAGCAGAGGGTTTGTACTTTGTCGCTGAGAGGGATATGGTAAGAAGATAAGTTTTCACAACTTCGACTCATTTTAGTTTATAAATTGATTGGAATCTTTTTTATAATGGTTATAATGTAGAGTAGAGAACGAAAGATAGATGAGAATGAAATCTTTGGACGTAAGGGGTAGAGCGCATGCATATCGTAGTTGTCGGTTTAAATAATAAGACGGCGCCTGTATCAATCCGCGAACAAGTCTCATTTGGGGAACATGAGATGAAGGGAGCGGTCGTTGCGCTACGTGACGAAAAAAGTATTTTCGAGAGCGTCATCGTTTCGACATGCAACCGGACAGAATTATATGTCGTTACGGATCAACCGCATACAGGGCGTTATTATACAAAACGTTTTCTAGCGAACTGGTTTGGCTTGACGATGGAAGAACTGGAGCCATATTTGTTCATCCACGAAGGATTTGACGCGATGAAGCATCTCTTCCGGGTGACAAGCGGACTCGATTCAATGATTGTCGGCGAAACACAAATTCTCGGGCAAGTGAAAACGAGTTTCTTTACGGCACAAAAACTCGAGACGACAGGAACTGTGTTCAATAAATTGTTTAAAGAAGCAGTGACGCTTGCAAAACGGGCACATGCGGAAACAGGAATCGGTGAAAATGCGGTTTCAGTCAGCGCAGCTGCCGTCACGTTAGCAGAACAATTACTTGGGTCGCTCGAAGACAAATCCATCGTCGTTATCGGTGCTGGAGAAACAGGAGAATTAACGACCCTGAACTTATATGAAGCAGGTGCCCGTGATATTACTGTTTTCAACCGGACTCTGGCAAAAGCGGAAGAAGTGGCGAATCGTTTCGAAGGATCTGCACATTCGATTAATGAAATGCAATGCGGTCTGCTTCGGGCTGACATCGTTATTTCTTCAACCGGAGCAAAACGAGCAATCATCAAACGTGAAGACATTGCTGCAGCCCAATTGTTCCGAAGTGACCGTCCGTTCCTATTGATCGACATTGCGGTTCCCCGTGATATCGAGCCGACAGCGGGTGACTTGCCGGGTGTCCATCTGTATGATGTCGATGATTTAACGTCAATCGTTCAGCAAAACATGGCAGAACGATTGAAGGAAGCAGCAAAAATCGAACAGCGGATTGAAGCTGCGATTGCTGAATTCGAAGGATGGATGACGACACTTGGTGTCGTTCCAATCATTACGGAACTTCGTGATCAGTCGCTTAAAATCCAGCAAGAGACGATGCAGAGTCTGGAACGGAAACTGCCGAACATGACAAATCGGGAAAAAACCGTAATCGGGAAACACATGAAATCAATCATCAACCAACTGTTGCGTGAACCGTTGTCGTACATCAAAGATGCGGCAGCAAAACCGGATGCTGAGCAACGGATTGCTCAGTTCATGGATACGTTTGCATTAGACGAAGAATTGTTTGATGGTACTGCGGAAGAAATCGTGTTACAAGAAGAAACAGCAGCGGAACGGAAAGCTGTGAATCGGTGAACATAGACCGAATTGTGTTACAATAGAAAAGCATGGGGCGGACTTGTGCCGCCCCTTTATTATTGTACAGGGGGATTTCAGCATGCGAAAAATCATAGTAGGTTCACGTAGTTCAAAACTTGCGATGACACAAACGAAATGGGTCATCGAACAATTGAAACAAGCAGGTGCACCATACGAATTCGAAATCAAGAATATCATCACGAAGGGTGACCGCATCCTTGACGTGACACTATCTAAAGTCGGTGGTAAAGGATTGTTCGTCAAAGAAATCGAACAACAGATGATTGATGAAGATATTGATTTTGCTGTGCATAGCATGAAAGATCTCCCGTCTGAGTTGCCGACAGGGCTCCTCATCGGAGCGACACCTGCACGGGTTGATGCGCGTGATGCGTTGATTACGAAAACAGGCGGCGGACTGGCATCGCTTCCGGAAGGCGCAATTGTCGGAACAAGCAGCTTACGCCGCGGTTCTCAATTACTCAAATTACGTCCGGATTTAAAAATCGAATCAATCCGCGGGAACATTGATACACGTCTTGAAAAGCTAAAAACAGGTCCGTTTGACGGCATTCTGCTTGCTGCTGCCGGTCTACAACGAATGGGCTGGTCAGATGAAATCGTGTCGGAATACATTTCAACGGATGAGATGATTCCGGCAGTCGGTCAAGGGATTTTAGCAATTGAATGCCGGGCGGACGATCAAGAAGTTCGTGATTTACTGAATTTGATCCACGATCAGATGACAGAAAAAGTCGCTTTCGCTGAACGGTCTTTCTTAGCGGCGATCGAAGGCAGCTGTCATGTTCCGGTCGGCGGATTCGCGACAATCAACGAAGACTTATCGACGACACTCGTCGGATTCCTCGGTTCAGTCGACGGTCAACAAATCCTGCTTGAACGAGAAACATCACTTGATCCGATGCAACTCGGTCAAACGGTTGCGACGCGTCTTCTCGATGCGGGTGGTCGTGAAATTCTCGCATCTTTACCGGATGACCTGTAAACGACTGGTTTTGACGGGAAGCCGTCGACCGACTTCGGAGCAGGTGGAACGTTTAACAGCACAGCGGATTGAAGTCATCCATCATCCGGTCATCGAAACGATTCCGGTCGATTTTCAATTGCCGGCAGGACTCGATTGGCTGATTGTAACAAGTCCGACTGGTGTCGAACGCATCCAGTCAGAGCTTCCGTCCTTGCAACATACGAAGATTGCAGTCGTCGGATCAAAAACGGCGGCGGCGTTAATCAAGCAGGGACGAACACCTGATTTCATACCGTCCGCTTTTACAGGGGATGTGCTGGTTGAAGAATTACGGCCGCTTCTCCGGACAGGACAACGCATCTGTTTTGCCCGCGGGAACCGGTCACGTCAAGAACCGCTCGAACGATTAAAAAATGCTGTTGCGGCTGAAGTGTCGGAAGTCATCACGTACGAAACAAAGTTGCGGGTGATTCCACCTGATCTGTTGCAACAGGCTGCGTATATTGGTTTACAAAGTCCTTCAGCTGTCGAAGCGATTGCTCCATTGCGTCAAGAGACGGCTGCGACTTACGTGACCATCGGACCGATTACCGAGCAAGCCGCTCGACGTTTCGGTTTGACACCACTTTTGGTCGCTGCCGTCTATACACTCGACGGACTGATTGACTGTATTTTAGAGGAGGAACTGTTATGAATACATTAGAATTCGCACGTCACCGCCGCTTGCGGAATACAGCATCATTGCGCTCACTCGTCCGGGAAAATCATCTCCACAAAACAGATTTGATTTATCCGTTGTTTGTCGCAGAAGGGGAAGATATCAAACGCGAAGTCAGCTCGATGCCCGGCGTATTCAACCTTTCACTCGACCATCTTGAAGCAGAAATCAAGGAAGTCGTTTCACTTGGTATTGAATCGGTCATCCTGTTTGGTGTTCCGCACGATCATTTAAAAGATGAACAGGGGACAGGCGCGTTTCACGATCACGGAATTGTTCAAGAAGCGACGCGACTCGTTAAAAAAATCGCACCGCAACTCACCGTCATCGCGGATACGTGTTTATGCGAATATACGTCAACCGGACACTGCGGTATCGTTGCTGACGGAACGGTCGATAACGATGCATCACTTCCGTTGCACGTTCAAACAGCGGTTTCTCAAGCGCGTGCCGGTGCCGACATCATCGCACCATCTTCCATGATGGACGGATTCGTCGCGGCGATCCGCCAAGGACTCGATGAGAATGGATTCAGCCACATCCCGGTCATGAGTTACGGCGTCAAGTATGCTTCCGCTTATTACGGACCGTTCCGTGATGCGGCAAACTCAGCACCTGGTGAAGGGGACCGCAAAGGGTATCAAATGGATCCAGCCAACCGTCGGGAAGCATTCCGTGAAGCGACAGCAGATGTCGAGCAGGGTGCCGACTTCATGATCGTCAAACCGGCGCTCGCCTTTATGGATATCATTCGGGATGTCCGGGAACGGGTAGACTTACCAATCGTCGCGTATAACGTATCGGGTGAATATGCGATGGTCAAGGCTGCTGCCTTAAACGGCTGGATCGATGAAGAACGAATCGTCATGGAGACGATGCTCGGCTTTAAACGAGCAGGTGCCGATCTCATCATCACTTATTTCGCGAAAGATATTTGTCGTTACTTGGAGGGGTCAAAATGAGCTTAACGAATCAAAACTCAAAATCAAAAGCGGCGTTTGAACGGGCCTTACCGCTCATGCCGGGTGGCGTTAACAGCCCGGTGCGTGCCTATAAATCAGTCGGAATGACACCAATTTTTGCAGAACGTGCGCAAGGATCACGTCTGTACGATATCGATGGAAAAGAATACATCGACTATGTCTTGTCGTGGGGACCGATGATTCTTGGTCATGCCGATCCGATCGTGACGGCTGCGATTCAAGAACAGGCGACACGCGGATGGAGCTACGGCACACCAACTGAAATCGAGTCGGCGATGGCGGAAGTCGTCATCAGCCGTGTCCCATCGGTTGAAGTCGTCCGGATGGTCAACTCCGGAACGGAAGCGACGATGGCTGCACTTCGTCTCGCACGCGGATATACAGGAAAAACAAAAATCCTGAAATTCGAAGGCTGTTACCACGGTCACGGCGATTCCCTGTTGATTAAAGCCGGATCAGGCGTTGCGACACTCGGACTGCCGGATTCACCGGGCGTCCCGGCGCAAATTGCCAGCATGACATTAACCGTTCCATATAATGACATGGATGCAGTCCGGATTGCATTTGAAAAACACGGCGACGATATCGCCGGTGTTATCGTCGAACCGGCAGCGGGCAACATGGGCTTCGTGCCACCGCAACCGGGCTTCCTCGAAGGACTGCGCGAAATTACGGAACAGCATGGCACACTATTGATTTTTGATGAAGTCATGACCGGTTTCCGCGTCGGCTTCAATTGTGCCCAAGGTTACTTTGGTGTCACACCGGATATCACGTGTCTCGGTAAGGTCATCGGCGGCGGTATGCCGGTCGGTGCTTACGGCGGACGTCGCGACATCATGGAACAAATTGCGCCGCAAGGTCCGATTTACCAAGCTGGTACATTATCGGGCAACCCGCTTGCGATGACGGCAGGCCTTGCGACATTAACGCAACTGAAACCGGAACACTACGAAGAGTTTGACCGGAAAGCTGGTCGACTGGCAGAAGGGTATCTCGCAGCAGCAGCCAAATATAATATTCCATTGACGACGAACCGCGCCGGTGCCATGTTCGGTGTCTTCTTCACGGATCAGCCGGTGACGAACTTCGAAGAGGCGAAATCATCGAACCTCGACATGTTCCGCTCGTATTATCAAAAAATGGCGGCACGCGGTGTCTTTTTACCGCCGTCACAATTCGAAGGTCTCTTCCTGTCGACCGTGCATACAGATGACGATATCGAGCAGACGATTGCAGCAGTCGAGCTGACATTCAAGGAATTACAACTCGAATTTAATCGTTAAGCAGTTCTTGACGAGCCGTAGAGGTCTCGGATAAAATAAGGAAAGAATAATTTGGAAAACAGCGATGACGGGAAGAGTAGTCAACAACCGGACTGTATGAGAGAACACATCCACTGGCTGAGAGATGTGACAGGACGTGCTGACGAAGGTCACCCCACGAGCTGGTTCTGTAAGCGACAGCAAGCAGAATCCGGATTGCCGCACGTTACGCGGACTAGAGGGCACTCTATCAAGAGTGAACTAAGGTGGTACCGCGGAAGAGCAACGGCTTCTTTCGTCCTTAGATGAGGACGAAAGAAGCCGTTTTTATTATGGATTAAAGGAGCGATTCAGATGCAGGAATTATCAATGCCGGCAAAATATGATCCGCAGGCGACGGAAGAAAAATGGTACGACTTTTGGATAAAAGGGGAATATTTTAAAGCCGATCAGGATCCGGAGAAAGCACCGTATACGATCGTCATCCCGCCGCCGAACGTTACCGGTAAATTGCACCTTGGTCACGCCTGGGATACGACACTTCAGGATATGCTGACACGGATGAAGCGGATGCAGGGCTTTGACGTCTTGTACCTGCCGGGAATGGACCATGCGGGAATCGCGACGCAAGCAAAAGTCGAACAGAAACTCCGCGCAGAAGGTAAATCGCGTCTTGAAATGGGACGTGAGAAATTCCTCGAACAATCATGGGCATGGAAAGAAGAATATGCTTCAACAATCCGCGAGCAGTGGTCAAAACTCGGACTCGGACTCGATTATTCACGGGAACGGTTTACGCTTGACGAAGGACTGTCAGAGGCGGTTCAGGAAGTATTCGTCAAACTGTATGAAAAAGGTTTGATTTATCGCGGCGAATACATCGTCAACTGGGATCCGGCGACAAAAACAGCGATTTCGGACATCGAAGTTATTTATAAAGATATCGAAGGTGCTTTCTACCACTTCAGTTATCCGTTGACGGACGGATCCGGTCACGTTGAACTGGCGACGACACGTCCGGAAACGATGCTCGGCGATACAGCGATTGCCGTTAACCCGAAAGACGAGCGTTATGCCCACCTCGTCGGAAAAACGATTACGTTACCAATCGTCGGTCGGGAAATCCCGATTGTTGCAGATGAATACGTCGACATGGAGTTCGGAACAGGTGTTGTTAAAATTACACCGGCTCACGACCCGAACGACTTTGAAGTCGGAAACCGTCATGACTTACCGCGTGTCCTCGTCATGAACGAAGACGGCACAATGAATGAAAATGCAGGGAAATATGAAGGCATGGATCGTTTTGAATGCCGTAAGCAGATTGTTGAAGATCTCAAAGAATCAGGTGTCTTAATCAAAATCGAACCACACCTGCATTCTGTCGGTCACTCGGAACGGTCAGACGCGATTGTTGAGCCGTACTTGTCACTCCAATGGTTCGTCAAAATGGAACCGCTCGCTGAAAAAGCATTACAAGAGCAACAAGGTGAAGACAAAATCAACTTCATCCCGCAACGTTTTGAAAACACATATGTCCGTTGGATGGAAAATATCCGTGACTGGTGTGTCAGTCGTCAACTCTGGTGGGGTCACCGGATTCCGGCCTGGTACCACAAAGAAACAGGTGAAGTGTACGTCGGTAAAGAAGCACCGGCTGATCTCGAAAACTGGGAACAGGACAATGATGTACTGGATACGTGGTTCTCTTCTGCCCTCTGGCCGTTCTCAACAATGGGATGGCCGAACGAAGGCGCAGCCGATTATCAAAAGTACTTCCCGACATCAACACTTGTCACAGGTTACGACATCATCGCGTTCTGGGTCTCACGGATGATCTTCCAGTCGTATGAATTTACAGGCGAACGTCCATTCAACGATGTCTTGATTCACGGTTTGATCCGTGATTCGGAAGGACGGAAAATGTCCAAGTCACTCGGGAACGGAATTGATCCGATGGATGTCATCGAGAAATACGGTGCCGATTCACTGCGTTGGTTCTTAACGACCGGTTCCACACCGGGGAACGATTTACGTTTCTACTGGGAGAAAATCGAAGCGACATGGAACTTCTCGAACAAGCTATGGAATGCAAGCCGGTTTGCGTTGATGAACATGGACGGACTGACGTACGACCAGATTGATCTGTCAGGTGAAAAATCACTGGCTGATCAATGGATTCTGACACGTCTGAACACGACGATTGATGATGTCACGCGTCTGTCGGATAAGTATGAGTTTGGGGAAGCCGGTCGTGTCCTCTATCACTTCATCTGGGAAGACTTCTGTAACTGGTACATCGAGATGGCGAAGTTGCCGTTGAACGGTGAGGACGAAGCAGCGAAATTGACGACACGTTCGATTCTTGCCTATACGCTGGATCAAATCATGCGTCTGATGCATCCGTTCATGCCATTCATCACGGAAGAAATTTGGCAACATCTGCCGCATCAAGGCGAAACGATCACACGTGCCGCTTGGCCGACACGCAACGATGCACTCGACTTCAAAGCATCTGTTCCGGCTTTCGAAGCCGTTCAGAACGTCATCCGTTCAGTCCGGAACATCCGGGCGGAAGTGAACGCACCGATGTCGAAACAAATCCAGTTGATGATTTCAACGAGTGACGACCAAGTCCAACATGATTTAGAGACGAACGTCTCGTACTTGAAGAAATTTACAAATGCATCCGAGTTACTCGTCGAACGCAACATGGCGGCACCGGAAAAAGCAATGAGTGCGATCGTAACGGGAGCTGAATTGTTCATTCCGTTGGCTGATTTGATTAACATCGAGGAAGAAATCGCCCGTTTGAACAAAGAACTCGTCAAATATACAAAAGAAGTCGAACGGGTCGAGAAAAAACTCAACAACCCGGGCTTCGTCGGAAAAGCTCCGGCACACGTCATCGAAGAAGAACAAGCAAAAGCACAAGACTACAAAGAGAAACGGGCAGCAGTCGAAGTCCGGATCAGCGAACTCGCAAAATAATCTTAACAGTGGCTCAAGTTTTCTTGAGTCACTTTTTTTGAAGGAGTGAAGCAAGCGTGAGAACACGAGAAGATGTATTCGAATGGTTATCGGCGTTACTGGCCTTTGGCATTAAACCGGGACTGAGTCGGATGGAAGCGTTACTGGCGGAACTGGCGATTGATCCGGATGCGATTCCGACGATTCATGTCGCGGGAACAAACGGGAAAGGCTCGACGGTCGCTTTTTTACGGGAGATGGGAATGGCACAAGGACTGCAGATCGGAACGTTCACCTCACCGTACATCATCCAGTTTGAGGAACGGATCATGCTGAACGGTGTGCCGATCAGTGAACCGGATCTGGTTGAGGCGGCGAATGCTGTACAGAAAGCCATCACGAACATAGAATCGACAATCGGTACCGTAACGGAATTCGAAGCGTTGACGGGACTTGCCTTTTATCACTTCAATCAAATCCGTCCTGATGTTGTCATCTATGAAGTCGGACTCGGTGGTTTATATGATTCAACGAATGTCCTGAAGCAACCGAAAGCTGCAATCATTACGTCGATTGGTCACGACCATCAAGCGATTCTCGGAGATACGCTCCAAGAGATTGCCTTACAGAAGTTCGGGATCATCAAACAAGGGACACGAGTCATTGCCGGGAAACTGCAGGAAGAATTAACGGTCCCGTTGATGGCCTATTGTGGCGATCGGCAGGCGAGTTTGTCCTGGAGTCAGGAAGTCATCCGCCATTACCGGCTGAGTGAGACCGGAACGTGGGCGACATATGAAGGGATTCCTGAGACGCGTCTTGGACTCGAAGGCATACATCAAGTTCACAATGCGGCCAATGCTGTCGTCTGTGCGAAACAGCTCGGGTGGTCAAAGACCGCAATCCGGCGTGGATTGCGTAACGCTACACATCCGGGACGCTTTGAAATCATTTCCCGCAAACCGCGGATCATTTTAGACGGTGCCCATAATCCGGAAGGGGTGACGGCACTTGTCGAACGCTTGAAGGAAGAATCAAAACCGGTCGTCGTCCTGTGTTCGATCTTACGCGACAAGGATCGGGGAGCGATGCTTGCGCAGTTACAGGAAGTAACGTCAGAGATTTATGAGACGACGTTTGATTTTCCGCGGGCACGGACGCTTGAAGAATTAAAGACGGACGGAGCGAACGCGGTGGAACTCAACCGTTTTTTCAAGGAAGTGGATACGACAGGAGAGACGCTGATCGTCACCGGATCCCTCTACTTCATCAGCACAGTCCGCACATTACTAAAGGCGCAGTCTTTTACAAAAAAGGGAAAACAGTAAAAGACCTTGTATACTAATGGTGGGGTAATATAGTCCTAGATTTTAAGATCTTACGACGAGGAGACGATGGAGATGCAACGTTGGGTACGTCTGTTTTTAGTCAGCTTATTGATATTTACTAGTATTACGTATATACAACCACCACATACAAAGGCTGCAGCCGGAGAAAAATTTAAGATTTTAGAGGTACGGGACGCCTGGTCAGCAACAAACCGGATTGATCCGAAGACCGTCATCACATCGATGCTGACGGGACTGGATGCGACCAAATATGAAATTAAGATGATGACCGTTAAGGAACTGAATGCCTCACGTTTTCCACTTGATGGAGCATTTGATGCGATTGTCTTTGATTCGTCTGCATTTTCAAATGCAGATCGTTATTCGATGACTGTGTCAGATACCAAAAAAAATCATAATACAAATAAAATTGAAAATGATATTACGAAGTTAAAAGCGAACGAAATTAAAAATGCATACATTAAAAAAGGATTACCTGTTTTTTTACACCAAGATGTCTTCGCGCAAACCTCAAGTAATTTTAATTTAATTTTTAAAGATGTCCCTACCTATACTGACGTGGCGACGATCATTACAAAATTAAAAGCACAGAAAATTGTCCGGCCACGCCTCGAGAATGTATCCGCCCAACAAAATGGAGCAGCGTTGACTGGAGTCGATAAAGGACCGATGGCGGTTCCTGATGTACCAATCGATTTTTCATATACGACGAGTATCGAAAACACGAATCAACTGGTGCAACTCTTCATCGACTTTGACAGTAATGATCAATTTGACGAATCTGAAAAAATAGACGAGAAACCGGCCGGGAAGACCGGCGTGTTAACCTATAATTTTGATGCCCCAAGTTATACGGGGCCACGAAACTGGATGATTCGTGTTTTGAGCAGTGACGGCTTAACCGACTATAAAACCGGTAGCTTTTTGATGAAGGACCAAGTTGCAGAAGCAAAAATTCTTCAGGTCACAAGAGATACAGGTAAAGGATCGTTGAATACCTATTTAAGCGGTACCTATTTGGAGAAACCGGACTTTTATAAATTTAATATCGAAGTAACGGATTCTGCTAAATTTTCTTCGGACTACGCGAACGTTGATTTGAATTCCAAGTACGATTTATTGATATTTGGATTCCAAGATTCCTATGGTGCGGCGGCTGTAAGTGAAGCGGCTTCAAATAAAATCCTTGGATTTACAAATACCGGACAAGGACTCATGTTGTCTCATGATACGATTTTTAGACCAAGTCAATCGGCGAATTCAGAATTATTTTGGGAATCGAAGTTCGCAGGACTCGCAGGACAACAAAATTTCACGAACATGGGATATGCGGCTCCTCATAAATCAACTAAAGCCATCAAACAAAACTTAGGGGTCATGACATCATATCCCTTCAATCTTACGGATGAAATTGATATTGCCGAAACACATAACCAATACTTTGGACTGGATCTCGAACAACCGGATTTGATTCCATGGTACAACATCCGGGAAAACAGCGTTGATACAGCTAGTCAAGACGCTGGAAGAACCGTTGGTGATGCACGCAATCATTACTATATGTACACGAAAGGGAACGTGACCTACTCCGGAGCAGGACATACCTCTAAGTTTGATAAGGTTGGAGAAATGCAACTTTTCTCCAATACCATGTATCGTGCATTCATCGGTGCTAATCACAAACCTCTGATTAAAAATATTTTGCCTGATAATCAAGCCAGTTATTTAAGTAATGAGCCGCTTACGATTTCGTATAAAGTGAATGACTATGATTTACGTGATCGCCAATTAAAAACACGGATTTATATTGATAATGAAAAAGTATTTGAGAACGATAAATTAAAGAATAACTCCTTTGTCAGTCAGACGTTTAATGGGAAACTGGCGGGTAAAACGTCAGCAGTCATCCGAATTGAAGCAGAAGATCAGCGCGGAGCGAAGACGATTGAGACACGAACGATTCAAGTCGTTCAACCGTCTGCTTCATCCCCGTTCATCTTGTCGCGTTCAATCAATCCGGCTACCATTCCGCAAGGTGAAACAGCTGACATCACGTATACGGTCAAAACCAGTCCGATGCTTCAAAAAGATGCAATTGGAAATAACGGATATATCATGAGTCAATTTTCAGTTACAATGCAAAACATCTTATTCACTGAAAATTTCCCGGAAAATATTGATGTCGTTTCAGCGACTGGACTGGGTAACATTAAAATTGTAGGGAAAAAATTAACCGGAGATATTCCGGATATTGAATACGATGAAGCAATCGAAGGTGTCCATAAAGGATTATGGGTTGCGCAACCGTCTGAACTTACATTTACCGTAAAAGTTCGAGCAAAAGATAGCGCGGGAACTCATCTGTTTGATAAAAAAGATAATACTGTCAGTTCAACAAAAACGATTTACCGCGATAAGAAAAATGGAAAAGACAAGTCGTCATCTGTTTCCAACGATACACAAGCTTTTCCGACGCTCGGGTATGCTTTATCAACACCTTATGCGACAGACGTAAAAATTCCGCCAGTCCGAATCGACCTCAATACACCGTCCTATAAAGTCTTGCCGGAGATCAGTCCGGCCGGCAGTCAGTACGGAACGTTGAAATGGTCGATTGCAGACACAGACATCGCGACCATCAACCAAGAGGGAATCATTGTGCCGAAAAAAATCGGAACAACAGACATTAAATTGATTGTTCCTGTGGCGAATGGACGCGAACTTGTTGCGACGTCAAAATTAATCGTTAATGATGTGTTTGGAGGATTAGTTGTCCGTGATGTCCCAAGCGTCTTGTATGTCGGAGAAACGAAGTCGATGACCGGAGATGCTATCATGTTATCCGGAACGGATGCGCCGATTAAATGGATTATAACGAACACCTCATCTGTCGAAGCTACAGGCAAGGATACAGACATATTGAAATTGACAGGGATTAAACCTGGCACAATAACTGTACAAGCAGTCGTACCGGCGACGGCAGGGGCAACCACTTATCTGGCACAATCGCAAGTTTATCCGATTGAAGTCAAGTTGCCGGAACTCGTTGTTAATCCAAGCAATTTGGAACTTTGGAAAGGAACAACTCAAAATGTGACGGCTACGTTTTCTCCGGATATCCGCTTACCGTTCGTTCTATCAAAAATCAGTGATGCAATCGAGCTGACAGCGACCAGCACTGGATATGTGGTCAAAGGGCTGACCGGAACACCAAACGGTCCAGTCGATGCGGTCTTACAATTAAAAGATTTCCCGGATACTCGTGCAATAACGAAAATTACGGTCCGTGAAAATCCAATCTCGTTAACAGCAAATGATTTGACGATGACCTTGCAAGACGATCAAAAACGACCGATTCTTAACTGGTTACCGGTTACTGCGACTGAACGTTTCTATCGTTTGGAAGTATTGCAAGGGAAAGAATATGTCAAGACGGATGCGTCTGCTCAGACATTAAAAGCGCTCCGACCAGGTGTTGCCCGGATTAAAGTAACCGCCTTAAAAGAAAATAAAGATATTTTTGAAGTGACGAAAGAAGGAACAAATGAGAAACAACCGTTGACAACAACGTTTAAAGTCACGGTTTCATCCGAGGGATCAACAGGAGAAAGTGACACCGATGTGTATTAAAAAGGGGCAAACGACGTGACACGCAAAAAAATCATCAGCGTAGTCTTTCTGTTTCTGATTGGAATCGGAGGGATAACGTATTTTCTAATCGATTATCGAAACCAGCAAACATTTGAAGAGAGTCTCAAAACAAATGATGCAACCAAGTTGGAACAAGCAGCTGAAGCTGTCAATTTGTCTACAAAAGAGCGGAACCGGTACATTCGGAAGTTTCAAGAGTCATTGGAGTACGAAAAGGCACTTGTCTTGCTTGACCGAGCAAGTGCCGGAAATCAAGAAAACTGGTTCTATGTCGCACAATTTGCCTCGACCGATGTTGTCAAACAATGGTTAGCGGCTGGAGCTTCAACGAAACAGGTGAATAAAAACAAACAAAATGTTTTACATGTCTCAACCAGTATTAATCGTTCTGCCGATGCCTATGCTTTACTCGTCAAACGAGCTTCCAAGCAGCAATTGAATCAACTTGATCGATTTGGTCACACCCCACTGTATTATGCGACAGTGGATCAAAATCAAGAAGCGATGGAGTTGCTCCTTGCAGCAGGGGCTGTACCGGATAAAGGAACAGATCCACCAATCTATGAGACCGTCAAACAAAATCGAATCGATCTCTATGAATTGTTAGAGAAGAATGGGGCGTCAGCCACGGCGAAACAAGTAAAGAAAATAGCAAAGAGTTACGGAGCAGAATCATTTAAGTAACGCAAAACACGACATCCTCATGAGAAAGGATGTCGTGTTTTTGTATGTCACGGAAGACGTTTAGGTGTCTCGACATATAATTGAACGGCTCGGCTGAGCGGTAACATGGCAGTTGGATTTTGAAGAACACTAGCATCGTAAGTCAGACGCAGGCGTGATTTTTCAGCATCCGTCGATTGTTTGGCAGTCATCAACGTTTGAAGGGCGAGCACATCTTGCGGGAAGCTGTTTTCTGGTAAATCCAGTGTTCCACGGTAGGCGTTGATTTCAAGCTGACCTCTCGTGAAAATACCTCCGTGAAGATTCATCGTAGAACCGACGGAATAGATTCGATTCAAGGCAGGATCATCACTGTATAAAAAGGCATTCATGTCTGGTTTTGATGTCTGTGGAGTTGAGAACTTGTTGACACGGTTAATCGTCAAGCTTCCTTTACTGAGAAGAATCAACGTATTTTGACTTGATGAACTGGCGATTCCTTGAATATTGGCATCATCCAGTCGACTCGAACCCGTTGAAAACATGGTCGTCGCAAAGCTGACATTGCCTCGAATCAATAAATTACCTAAAACAATCATTGGACGTTTAATTTCAAGCGGCTGATTCACAGGATTTAAAGAGGAAATGGTTAAATTCCCGTCGATAATGAGCGGTTCCTTTGATTCCTTGACGATATCGTCAGTGATGGTCACAGTGTTATTTTCGGCAGGTGCCGGTCGAATCAACTGTTTGTCTGTACTGAGTTCGTTTAGGAAAGGACCTGTTAAAATCGCTTGTTTGATTGGTTGGGCACGCAAATAGCCCGGTAATGCCGAAAGGGAAGTCGTACTTGGAATATTTAAAAAATCGTTTAAAGCAAACTCGAAATCGAACGGAACCAAAGCTTCTTTCGTTGCGACCAGATCTGTCTGAACAGCGGGGTCAAATACACTCGTATCACAAGTAATGAAGTCACGACAGCTCAGCAAAGGTTGATCCTTCGGCTGAAAAACTTTAACCTGACCGTCGATGTAAGAACGGGCTGTTTTATCCGTATAGGCACCGGTCGCGCCATTGTAGATGAAGTTCGGTGATGCAGATACTTGTAACGGTTGCCGGGAGAAGACATTTCCTTGAATCCGCGGGGCACCGTTTAAAATGACTTGATTATCAGAGCCGAGAATGTAATATAAAAAACTTGGAATAGCGGACAGATAAACACGTTGCGAATACTTTTTCCGGACCGTCGGCTGATCGCCTTTTGTTTCTTCCACTTGTGCCGTCAAATCGAAGGCCTTGACGCGAACATTTGAAGCAGATTCGTTTAACGTCACTTTGACACTCGGTGCTGCAGTCGCAAGCTTTAAAATGATTTGATTGGTCGGATCATTAAACAACTCTTTAGAAGAACTCGTCGGGCTGGTTCCAGCTGTAGTCGAAACGATTTGTTGCAAGGCGGCAATCGCTTGATTCAATTCACTGTGTGTTGCTGATTCTACTTCAATGTTCGTCCCGCGAATTTCTGTCAGCCGTGTGGATTGAAGGCTGATACCAATTGTCGCGACCGCTAAAACGGACAGTACTGTTAGTGTGACTAATACAAATAATAAGGTATAGCCTTCTTCGGATTTTCGCATGGGTCATCCTTTCTCTCTTAAAAACCGATCGTGCTTGTGAGGGTTTGTGTTTCTTCTTGGTCGACGGACTGGATTGTTAAGGTGATGGTCAGGATTCCGTGGATGACGTAAGTTCCAGGAGAATCACCAGTCGTAATCGTGACCATTTCCGGACGTGAGAGGGTAAATGTTTTTTTGAGACTGGTCTGTTCATCGATTTTCTCGGTGGATCCTGAATAAATCATAGTCGTTTGTTCCATTCGTTTTCCGGTAAAGGCATACGTAATCGGAAGAATGGCATCATTTTGGTTGGCGTTATAGGGTACGAAACCAGCCGACCGTTCAAGGAGCCCTGTTGATTGACTGATACTTGGCAGTGTTTTTTTATAAAATGATAACTGATTGGGTTCGTCAATTCGAACAGCATCAAACCCGGTTATTTCATTTAAAATCAAACCAACCGAACTGTCCGCTTCGCTTCGTAATTCACTAATGATTCCGGTTGCCTGAAAGCTCTTTGTTCCCGAAATAAACACCGTTAGGATGACCGCACTGAAAATCGCAGCAATGACGATGGCGACCAGCAATTCAACGAGTGAAAATCCGTCACTTCGTTGATGGAAAACTTTGATTAAGCGTCGCATTGGTGATCGATCCTTTCAAGGAAGTAATCGGCTCCGGTTGTCCGTCTGGATAGACATAAATATACAAATCGAGCAGATTGGGATCCGTTTGTCCGTTGATTTTGCGTGGCGTGACACTGAACTTTACATCGAACGGTAAATTATTTATTTCGGCATCATTGAAGATTGAGTCGCAAATAGCCGATACACCACATGACGGCGTGCTCGGCGTCGGTATTACAAAAGCTCCATTCTGATAGATTGCTTGTTGGGCTTTTGTTTTTAAGTCATTAAAAACAAAAGGACCGGACTCTGCTTCGACAGCTTCCCGCTCAATATAAGAGGCGGCATTTTTAGCGAGATAATTGGCAAACGTCAATTTGGTGCTATCCCGGGATGCAGTGAGAGACTGAGAAAAGATACTGATTAACGATACAGAAATAATCGATAAAATCGTAATGCTGACTAATACCTCAATTAATGAAAAACCAGCTTGCTTGTTTGGCACGGATTCACCTCATGTCTAAATCAATAGGATTTCTGGACTAAAAATTAAAAAAAGGTATGTATTCACACGTAGAGAAAGTATTTGTCAGGTAGGACTTATGTTTCATCATAATATTCATTATAATGGAAATACTAGACACCTGAAATGGTTATTTCATACGGAAAGGAAACAGATGATGATAAATTTAAAACGTTTTGCTGTACATACGTTGTTGTTAGTCGCCTTAATTGCTCTGATCTATGTTCCTTCATTTGCCTTGATCTCCTTTACAGGCAAAGCAACTGTTATTGAAAATTTTTCTGATACTGCCCGAATCGGCTCTGTTCCGGTCAGCGGATTGACACGAAAAGAAGCAAAACCGAAAGTGCAGGAAGCTGTCACGTCCTGGTCTAAAAAAACACCATTGACGGTCGGGACAGGAGAGGAGACGTTACCGATCCCAACTGAATTGGTAACATTTAAGATTGATGAATCGATCAAACAAGCTTCTTTAAAAAAGGGAGGGGCTTTACAAGTGACCGTCGATCAAGAAGCGATGGAAGCTTATCTTGCCTCACAACCGATTACATATACGGAAGAACAGGTGAAGATGTTTAATGCCTGGTTGATGAAAACAAGCAAAAAGCTGGAAGAAGGCAACTTTGACCCGTCAGAAACTGCAGCGGCCATTGATCCAGCAGGAGAAGTCGTCTCGAGTGTCACGTTCATGACCCGTTCGGCAGCAGAAGAACAGATGATTGAAGCAATGGCCCAAGTCGATATTAAAGCCGGCCAATTAATGAATGTGAAAACGTACGGAATGGATCCGATGGCTGCTTCTTTCATCGGCAGCAAATTATACGAATTATTTGCGAAAACTCCATTTGAAATCGTCGAACGGATGCCGCATGCGCAGTTACCGGATGATATCACGCTCGGTTATGACGTCAAGATTGACGAAAAAACCGATTTTGCCGTTCGCAACACACAAGCTGTCAATTATCAGGTCGTCGCGACGAAGAATGGGAGCGATGTCACGCTGGAATTACGTGGGACACCATTCAAAGAAACCGTCACAGCCGTCCTTGAAGCGGAAAAAACGATTCCGTACCGGACAATCACACGGTATTCGGCAACACTGTCTGCCGGAACGAGCAGTGATACCCAATCCGGGGTCGAAGGGAAATCAATCGAATTGTATCGTGTGACGAAGTCCAATCAAGGAGAAGTTAAACGATTGCTGGCTCTTGATTTTTATGCGGCAACTCCAGCCGTTGTCACGAAAAGCAGTCAAGAGGAGTTACCGCCTGTCGTGACACCGCCGGCAGAAGAACCGTCAACCGACTCGACGGACGATACGACGAATGATGAAACAACCAATGATTCGACGGATGACTCAACAACTGACTCAACGGATGGAACGACAGACGGAACGACAACACCGGAAGAACCTGTGACACCGGACCAACCGACGACACCAGATACTCCGGATACACCAACAACAGGGGACCCGGCCTCTCCGGTCGAAGATGATTCGACAGAAGGCGCTGTCGGCTGATTTTCCTAAAAGAAAAGAGGATGAACATGAACTGGACGGACTTAGCAATCGAGCTTGGCATCATCATCGGTCTTGCGACCATCATTTGTGGTTTGATGTTTGCGATTCAAATCCCTTATGTAACGACTACAGCGGCAAAAGTGATTCTCTCATTGACAGCGCTCATCTTGGTCACTTGCCTTTATCTAATCGTCAAGTTTGATTGGATTTCGAATCCTTTGGTCATTGCCGGCTTTATCGTATCGATTCTCGTCGTCACGGCAATCACGAGTGTCGTGGATGAAAAAAAGCAAAAACTGACACCACTTGACGAAGAAGAAACATGGCACGCGGAAGGATGACAACGTAAATGGCGATGAAACGAAAACGTTTAGGTGAGATGCTGTTAGAAGAAAGCGTTGTGACGGAAGCACAGATCGAAGAGGCCTTATCCGTCAAACGAACATCGGAAAAACTCGGGGATACATTGTTGCGACTCGGTCACTTGACCGAACAACAATTGATTGAAGCGTTGCATCATCAATTAAAAATTCCTGTCATTCAACTGTATAATTATCCGGTTGATGTCGCAGTGACAAAATTGATCTCAAAAGAACTGGCACAGCGGCATACGCTTGTGCCGGTTTATCGCGAAGGGAATCGTTTGTTTATCGCGATGGCCGATCCAATGGATTTGATTGCGATTGACGATTTACGGTTGCAAACCGGATTGATGATTGAAGTGGGCCTTGCGACACGCGACGAAATCCGGCGGACGATTTTAAAATATTACGATATCGATTCATCCCTACGCGAATTACTCGAGTCGGACGAGATGATGATTTCCGATACATCACGTGATACGGTGACACGCGAAGATGCGCCCATCATCCGTCTGGTCAATCAAATCCTCGAGAACGGAATTTCCCAGCGGGCATCCGATATCCATATGGACCCACAAGAAACATCCTTGTCGATCCGGATTCGGATTGACGGTGAGTTACGGACCGAAAACAACTATCCAAAACAGATTCAAAATATTTTGACGACCCGGATTAAAGTCATGAGTGAACTCGATATCACCGAGAGCCGTTTGCCGCAAGATGGACGGATCAAGTTTCTTTATAATGGCGTCGCCTATGACTTCCGGGTCTCGACGTTACCGACTGTCTACGGCGAAAAAGTTGTCATTCGGATTCTCGACAGCTCAAACTCCAACATCTCAATCGCAAAAATCGGATTCAGTGAACGGAATGAACAGCAGTTTCGGGAGATGCTGAAACGACCGAACGGCATCATTTTAATTACTGGACCAACCGGATCCGGAAAGTCCTCCACCTTGTATGCCGCTTTAAATGAATTGAACGATGAAACACGTAATATCATTACAGTTGAAGATCCGGTCGAGTATCAAGTCGATGGTATCAACCAAGTTCAGGTTAACTCGAAAATCGGTTTGACGTTTGCCAGTGGACTCCGCTCGATTTTGCGGCAGGATCCGAACGTCGTCATGGTCGGGGAGATTCGGGACATCGAGACAGCAGAAATTTCAATTCGGGCCTCACTGACCGGGCACCTTGTCCTGTCGACGTTACACACGAACTCCGCTGTCAGTTCGATCACCCGATTGATTGATATGGGAGTTGAACCATTCCTTGTGGCGGCTTCAGTCACAGGATTGATTGCCCAGCGCCTTGTCCGGCGGGTATGCCGGGACTGCGGTGAAGTCCAGCCGTTGTCGAAGCGGGAAGAAGAATTATTTGCGCAAGAAGAGATTGCGGCGACGACCGTCATGCGGGGACGCGGCTGTTCATCATGTAACATGACCGGTTATCGCGGACGACTGGCGATTCAAGAAGTCGTCATGGTCGATGAAAGTTTGCGACGGATGATCATGAATCAATCAACGGAGAGTGAAATCACGATGTATGTAAGATCACAAGGACAGCGGTTATTGCTGGCGGACGGTTTATCTAAAGTCGCACAAGGCATCACGACAACCGAAGAAATCCTCCGGACGGTGATTTCCGAATGAGTACGATGGAACGCGCCCAAATTGAAGACATCTTACGATCGTCTAAAGAAAAAGAAGCATCCGATGTCCATCTGACAGCCGGATCGCCACCGGTCTTTCGAATCAACGGGATGTTAACTCCATTCGGAACAGAAAAAATGAAGCCGATCGTCATCGAAGGATTCGTTCGCTCGCTGATTACCGAGGAAATGTTTTTACAACTAAAACAAGACCGGGATATCGATTTTTCGTTTGGTGTGACGGGAGTAGCACGTTACCGCGTCAATTGTTTTTATCAACGCGGGGCGTTGTCGATGGCCTTTCGGACGATTCCGACTGAAGTTCCGACACTCGATCAATTGTCGTTGCCGCCGGTCTTAAAACGTTTCCTGACAAAGCCACACGGTTTGATTCTCGTGACCGGTCCAACCGGTTCCGGAAAATCGACGACACTCGCAGCGATGATCAATGAAATCAATCAGACGATGTATAAACGGATCATCACGCTCGAAGATCCGATTGAGTATCTGCACAGTCATCAGAAAAGTTTGATTGATCAGCGGGAAATTGGTATTGATGCCCCGCGGTTTGCAACCGGGTTACGGTCTGCTCTGCGGCAGGATCCGGATGTCATTCTGCTAGGGGAGATGCGGGATCTCGAAACAATCTCAACTGCCGTGACAGCTGCAGAAACCGGTCATTTAGTTTTTGCAACCGTCCATACGTCGACGGCGGCCTCAACGGTCAGCCGAATTATCGATGTTTTTCCGTCGGAGCAACAGGATCAGATTCGGGCTCAACTCGCAAACGTCCTGGCCGGAGTCGTCTCGCAACGACTGATGCCACGAACGGACGGGTCCGGTCGTGTCGCCGCGCTTGAAATCATGGTTGAGACACCGGCCGTGTCCAACTTGATCCGGACCGGAAAAGAATATCAGATTCAATCTGTCTTACAGACAGGGAAGCAATACGGCATGCAGACGATGCAGATGGCACTACAAGACTTAGTGAGTCGTGGGTTGATCCCAGCATCGGCCGCGACACCTTATATATCGGGGTGAATTAATGACAGTTTTCAAATATGAAGGTCGAACGATGACCGGTAAACGAAAAAAAGGCAAGATTACAGCACTAACGAAACGTGAAGCGGCAGAACGCTTACGGACAGATCAAATTGCCGTGACACTGCTTGAAAAACAAGAATCCAAAGGCTTAAATACCGAGATTACATTTTTAACCGCGAAACCAAAAATCGAGCATCTCGTCATGTATGCCCGGCAGTTTGCGACACTCGTCCGGTCCGGGGTCTCGATCGTCAAAGCAACGGAAATCTTGCGGAAGCAGACCGATTCGAAACCGCTTGAGCGGGCACTTGTCGAGGTCGAAGATGATTTACGGAGTGGCATTCAATTTTCGCAAGCGATTGAAAAACATCCCCGTGTCTTCGATACGTTTTTCGTCAGTATGGCGATGGCGGGGGAAGCGAGCGGAAACTTGGAAGAAGCGCTTGATAACATCGTCACCCAGTTGCAGAAACAATATGAAATCAAACGGAAAGTCATCTCGGCGTTGATTTATCCGGCGGTCGTCTCAATTGTCGCCATTGGTGTTGTTGTCTTCTTGATGCTGAACGTTGTCCCGACATTCGCCTCAATTTTTGATCAGCTCGGCAGTGAATTGCCGTTGATCACAAAAATCGTTGTCGCCGTCTCTGACTTTTTTGTCGCCTATTGGTGGGTCTTACTCTTAATTGTGTTTGGATTGCTTGGATTATTGTACTTTAACTTGAAAAACGAACGGCAACGGGTTGTTTTCGACCGGTTGTTGTTGATGATTCCGGTTTTTGGTCCGTTGATTCAAAAATCACAAATTGCATTGATGACCCGTGGACTGGCAGTCCTGTTGAATGCCTCCGTCCCGATTCTGGCGTCACTTGATATCACGGAGCGGATCGTCACGAATCGTGTCATCCGGAAAGGAATTGCCGCAGCAAACGAAGCGATGTCCCGCGGTATCCCGATGCACGAACCGTTAGCAAAAAACAAATATTTTCCACCTCTTGTCACGCAGATGATTGCGATTGGGGAAGAATCGGGACGACTCGACTCGATGTTGACCGAAGTGGCCGATTTTTATGAAACGGAAGTCGAGACGACGACCGATCGTTTGAAGTCAATCATCGAACCGTTATTGATTGTCGTGTTGGCTGTCATCGTCGGTGTCATCGTCATCGCCGTCGTCGTGCCGATGTTCAAAATCTATTCCGACATCCAAGCGAGTTGACAAGTGTAAAAACATTTACCTGATGTGAAAAAAAGGTATTTTCTACAAAAAATATGGTGCTACTATAATAGTATCAATCTGGATAGTATGACCTATACGCCAGAAGCAGTAAAAAAGTACTAGGGAGGAATAATAAACATGTTAGAACGTCTGAAAGAGATTTGGCTCGATGCCAAACAAATGCGTGACGAGCGCGGCTTGACATTAATCGAGTTACTCGTTGTTGTCGTTATCTTAGGAATTATCGCAGCAATCGCTGTCGTCGCGATCGGCGGATTGATTGAGAATTCACGTAAGGATGCCGTTGTATCCGATGCGAAACAATTGGTTTCGGCTGCGAAATTGTATACTTCTTCGAATCCGATTAAGCCTGGTGAGACAGTTAATATGGGAGTAAGAAAAGGCGGAAATGATTATACAACAACTGATGGTGTTGTATTAGATAAGTATATTGATAGTATGGAAGATCCGTTTAACTCTCCAACTGCATATAAGGACGCTTTTGTTTCCGTAACTGAAAAGGACGGCAAATATACTTATGCTGTAACTTTGCAAGGTGACGAAAACTACTTTACTGGTGATGCACCAGCTGATCTGAAGCGTTGGTAATTAATACCCCCATCTCGGGGGTTTTTTTCTGAACTTTTTTAAGGAGGAAACTGTATGATGACAGTCGTCTTTACCGTTTATTTTTTTCTGATCGGAATGCTCGTGACCTCATTTACGAATGTCGTCGGTTTACGGGTGCCGGTCGGGGAATCGATCGTCCGTCCGCGCTCGCATTGTCCGAACTGTGGCCATGTCCTCGGTCCGCTTGAACTGACACCGGTCATCGGTTATCTCGCATTGGGCGGAAAATGCCGGACGTGTCAGTTGCCGATCTCGATCAAGTATCCGACACTCGAATTGCTCGGCGGGATTTTGTATGCGTATGCCTTTTATCAGTTCGGTTGGTCGATGCAATTCGTCCTGTCGATTCTGCTGACGAGCCTGCTCAGTATCCTTGTTATGTCTGATCTTGCCTATATGCTGATTCCGAACAAAATCTTATTATTCTTTTTACCGATTAGTCTGATTGTTCGCTACCTTTCTCCCCTCGAGAACTGGTATAATCCAATTATTGGCGGATTCGTCGGATTCTTTCTATTGTTCGTGATCTTTCTTGCGTCACGACAAGGGATGGGGGCAGGCGACGTCAAGTTGTTTGGTGTGCTCGGGATTTTTTTAGGTCCGTTACACGTCGTCATCGCCCTGTTCGTTTCCGCCTTCGTTGGCTCGATCATCGGACTGGGGTTACTTGGCTTCAAACGCGTGGAACGAAAACAACCGATTCCGTTTGTTCCCTCGATTGCCGTCGGAACGTTACTGACATATTATTTCGCGGACGATTGGGTGAAGCTTTATCTCGATCTGTTCCTCTAGGAAAGGAAGAACATACATATGGCGCAAGCTCGGCGCAGAGGTACATATATTTACTTTAATTTCACAGATGTCGGGATTTTTGGAGCAGTCGTTAAAAAGGGTGTCATTAAACGACGAGGCGTCGTCTCGTTACCGCCCGGAACCCTTCAAGGGGGATGGCTCCAACCGGAAGCATCGCTTGATTTGATTTTTGACAGCTTACTGGCGAAGTTGAAGGTTCCCCGTGGTTCGCAAGCGGTCCTCGCGATTGACGGATCCCTCGTCCTGGCCCGGAAACTCGAAATTCCGGAGACGGTCGAGACGAATCAGATTCGCGGATATTTGTTCATGGAACTGGGGCACAGCATCGTCCTGCCGTTTGAAGAACCCTATTTTGATTACACGTTGCTCGAAGACGACGGCAAACGGGAAATCATGTTGTATGCAGCACCAAACGAAGCGCTAAAACAATATATGGAACTGTTCCGGAAAAAACATATCCGCCTGGTAGCAGCAGAACCGCAACCGCTGGCGACGTTTTTTGGTCTCGACTCGCTGTACGAGGTCGAAGCCGACAGCAATCTATTGATTTGGAACGTCAATGCGACGAATCACCAGTTGATCATCATTGAAGACAAAGTCCCGCGTCTGATTCGTTCGGTCGACACGTTTGTCGCGAATGCCTGGGAAGTCGACGTCATCGAGGACCGGTTGCACTACCGGTATCAATCGGACGATGCCAACGTCGAATTCATCCTCGAAGAGATGTTACTGGAGTTTTCCCGCGTTCTTGATTTCTATCGCTTTTCGTTGGCGCGGGACGGGCGGGAAATCAGCCGCGTCATGCTGACCGGAGATTTTCCGTTTCAAGAGGAACTGGTCCGCCGGTTCGAAACGAACTTTGACGTTCGCTTGGAACAAGTGCCGGATGTCCTCGATGTGTCAGGACAGTCAATTCCGAAAGCATACTTACCACTCGTCGGTCTCGCGACCACCCATAAAGACCGGATCAATTTGTTGCCGGACAGTGATGTCGCACCGAAGTTCCCACTCGTTGCCTCGCTCATCCTGCTGCTATTCGGCGGTATGGCCGGCGGATACCTTTACTGGCAGACCAATCAATTTGCCGACCGGATCGAGACTGCGAACAATCAGATTCAAATCGTCCGGGCGTTACAATCAGAATCGGCCCAATCCGCCAAACAAGAAGTCGCACAGCTGAAACAAACAGTGGACGGTCTTGAAGCAACACCACGTCCGGCTGTTCCGGCCCTCGAGCGGATTACGCGTTATCTACCGGAACGAGGTTATATCCTGCAGTTCGCTTATGGTGCGGATCATCTTGTCACGATGAATGCCCAGTTCGAGACGTTAGATGAGTTAAACGGGTTTTACCGTCAATTGCTGACGGATACAGCCTTTACCGGAGTGACGTTAACAAACGTCACGACAAAAACGATGAATGAACAAGCGGAAGTCGTTACTTCGACGACAATCGATCCGACGACCGGGGCAGAGATTCCGACGACGACGATTACACCAACGGATGAGACGGCGACGGAAGAACCCCGTTACATCGGGCAATTCGGTCTGACGGTCGTTCCGGCAGAAGTCATCAAAGGGGAAACGAACCAGGCGGATCCTGATGCGCCGAAGGAAGACGCGGCGACGGATGCCGTGGTCGACCCGGAAGCGGACGAACCGGTTTCGACTGAAGTAGAGGAGGTGGAAGAAAATTGAAACGGTATAGTGGTCTCATTCTTCTTGCCTTGACGATTGTCTTGATTGTCGGGGGGCTCGGCTACTTCGGTTATACGACGTACACGACGTATCAGGAATTACAGCAAACCGAAGCAACGCTTGAACGGGAACAGATGGCGCTTGAAGCGGCAAAAGCGAATGAACAGAAAGTCGATGTTGCTGAATCCAGCTTCCTCCAAAAACAGGTACCGGTCGTACCGGCGAATGATGATGTGATTGATGCGATCAATGCGGCCAGTCAAATTGCCGGTGTGAAAGTCCAAGCCATCACGTTTGGCGCAACCGGAACGGAAGCAGCTCCTGCATCGCCGGTCCAGTCAACGCCTGCCGTGGACGGTGCAATGGCGACGGAATCCGAGACGGAAGCTGCTCAGACGGCAGAGACACCGGTTGCGACCACGACGGCGACAGCACTGCCTGCTTCTTTGACGGTCGAAGCCCCGTCCTATCTCGAACTGATGGCTTTTCTTAAACAAATCGAACGGACGGACCGGATTACGATTTTACGCCAAATCCAGTTGACCGGTCCGGATGAACCGGGTCCAGGGAGCCAGACGATTGTCCTTGAAGACGAAATGATGTCCTTTACAGTGGAAATCGAAAGTTACTACCGTCCGGATTTAACCAAGTTGATTCCGGATAAACAGACGCCGCTTCAGGAGACGACTCCGAAATCGGATCCGTTTGTCGATGTTACAGGTAATTAACCCCAAAACAAGTGTTGCTCTGACTCGGAGCGGCACTTGTTTTTCGTTATACTGAAAGTTGATTCCAGTAAGACTGGTCGAAAAAGAAGGAAAAGAGCGTGATACTGATGATAACGCAACACTCATTGATTCTGGCTTCGGCCTCTCCGAGACGGACCGAATTGTTACGGCAGATCGGTGTGCCCCATGTGATACGACCGGCCGATGTGTTGGAGGAAGCCCCGTATCCGATGTCGGCTGACGAGTACGTGATGTATTTATCACGGAAAAAAGCCCGGGCCGTGGCGAAGTCCGGTGAAATCGTCCTGGCAGCAGATACGGTCGTCGCTCTGGATCGGCACATTCTTGAAAAACCGGTCGATCAAGCGGCTGCTCTCGAGATGTTACGACAGTTATCCGGACGGACACATGAGGTCGTGACCGGTGTAACGCTTTTACAGGATGAACGGGAGGAGACGTTTACGATTACAACGAAGGTCCGATTCTGTGATATCCCGGAAAGCTGGATGCTGGCTTATGTTGCGACAGAGGAACCGTACGACAAAGCAGGCGGATACGGGATTCAGGGAAAAGGTGGTCTATTCGTCGAAGCGATTGACGGCGACTATTATAATGTCGTCGGTTTACCGATCAATCCAATCAGCCGTCGTCTCGAAACATTTGGAATCAAACCGATGTTCGCGTAATTTCATGAACAGAAAGGTCGGATGAAGTGATTGAATGGCCAAAGGATATGATTCAGTTAAAGGGTTTGGCACAGGCGACGACTGTAGAGTTATTGGCATGTCTCGTCCGCAGCGGGACACGGAACCGGAGCCCGCTTGAAATTGCCGAAGATTTACTCGACATTTATCCGTCGCTAATTGAACTGGAAGCAGCAGGTGTCGGAGGACTGGAAAAAGCGCCGGGTGTCGGCAAAGCAAAGGCGCTTCAAATCATGGCGGGACTTGAACTCGGGCGGCGGCTTGTCACGGAACCGAAATGGGTCCGTCCGGTCGTCCGTTCACCCGATGATGCCGCCGAATTATTGATGGAAGAGATGCGGCTCTATCAGCAGGAACACTTCATCTGCCTGTACTTGAATACAAAAAATGAGGTCATCTCGAAGAAGACGCTGTTTATCGGAGGGCTCAATACATCGATTGTTCACCCGCGCGACATATTTCGGGAGGCTATCCGTTGTTCGGCGGCAAGCTTCATTGCGGTCCATAATCATCCGTCCGGCGATCCGACGCCGAGCCGGGAAGATATCGAAGTCTCGGAACGAATGGTCGAAGCGGGCAGATTGATCGGAATCAGTTGCATCGATCACCTCGTCATCGGGCATGGACAATTTATTAGTATGAAACAGCGGGGATTTATGTAAGAATAACGTCTGAGGGGGAACTGTGCTTCCTGACCTCAGGCGTTTTTAGTTTTGTAACAACCATTGAACTGTAAACAAGCTGTAACGTTTTAACGCTTTCCAAGGAAGGCTTTTCCGTTATAATTAGTGAAGTGTATTCTCAGAGAGGGGTTTTTTGAATAATGTTTGGATCATTTAGCCGTGAAATCGGCATTGACTTAGGTACGGCAAATACGCTCGTTTATGTGAAGGGGCAAGGAATCGTCGTACGCGAACCTTCTGTCGTCGCATTCCGTACCGATACAGGTAAGATTGAAGCAGTAGGTAACGCAGCAAAAAACATGATTGGACGGACACCGGGAAACGTGACGGCACGACGCCCGATGAAAGATGGGGTTATCGCCGATTATGAAACAACGGCTACGATGATCAAATACTTCATGGATCAAGCAACAAAGAAAAAAGGATTATTTTCTTCTAAAACAAACGTCATGATTTGTGTACCGAGCGGGATTACGTCCGTTGAAAAACGTGCGGTCGAAGATGCGGCGAAACTTGCTGGTGCACGTGAAGCCTATACGATTGAAGAACCGTTTGCAGCAGCAATCGGAGCAGGTCTTCCGGTTTCTGAACCAACGGGCTCAATGGTCGTCGATATCGGTGGCGGAACGACGGAAGTCGCGGTCATTTCACTTGGCGGTATCGTGACAAGCCAATCGATTCGTGTCGGTGGAGATGAGATGGATGAGTCAATCATTCGTTACATCAAATCAAAATACAACCTGATGATCGGTGAACGGACGGCTGAAACGTTGAAAATGACGATCGGGTATGCCCGGATTGATGAAGAATCGGAAAACGAGACGATGGAAATTCGTGGACGTGATCTCGTGACGGGACTTCCGAAACAAATCGAAGTCACAAGCGCAGAAATTTGTGATGCGTTGTCAGATACGGTCGATGCAATTTTAGCCGGTGTCAAACACACGCTTGAACAAACACCGCCGGAATTATCAGCAGACGTCATGGATCGCGGAATCGTCTTGACAGGCGGCGGAGCCCTTCTGAAAAACTTGGATGCCGTGATTGAAGATGAAACACGCATCTTGACACTCGTTGCGGAAAACGCGCTTGACTGTGTCGCAATCGGTACAGGTAAATCATTGGAGATGATGAATGTGTTACGTTCGAAATCAGGCATCTCACAAAAAAGATAAGGACGGGATGAGCGATGAAGCGATTTTTAAATAATCGAAAACTGCTCATCACACTCCTTAGTTTTCTCCTTTTGGTGATTTTAATCGGAATTTCGCTCCAAGGACGTAACCAGACCCACTGGTATCAAAGTTTTGTCCGTGATACCGTCGGGGTTGGCCAACGTCTTTTTGCGACACCGATTGGCTGGATTGATGATACGGTCACTTCGGTTAAAGAAGTGCGCGATGTGTATAAGGAAAATGAGTATTTAAAATCACGACTGGGCGACTATGCCGGAAATTCCGTCAAAGTCCGCGACCTGGAACGTGAGAACAATGAATTAAAAGACATGTTGAAGCTAAAAGGATCGATTCGGGACTATACGTTATTGCCGGCAGAAATGATTGGTCGAACGTCATCCGAATGGCAACGCTTCGTCACGGTCAATATCGGAAAAGAACAAGGTGTCAAAGCCAATATGGCCGTCGTGACAGCAGATGGTTTAATTGGCCGTGTCATTCAGACAAGTGCCTACACATCACTCGTTCAATTGTTATCAGATACGAGCCGGACGAACAATGTCTCAGCAGTTGCTGACGATACGAAAGGAAAAAGTGTCTTCGGTACGATCGAAGGATTTGACGAAGAGACGAATCTCTTGAAATTCACGAAGATTCCGAACGATGCCAAACTGAAAAAAGGTCAGATTGTTACGACATCCGGACTCGGTGGTAAGTATCCGAGTGGTATCGTGGTCGGAAAGATCGAACAAGTGAAATCGGATCAATACGGTGCTTCGAAAATCGCATACGTCAAACCGGCAGCAGACTTCGAACAGTTTGGTCACGTTTTCGTGATTCAACGCGAAGCGAAGGAACCTTTCGCTGAGACCGACAAGGGAGGGGACACTAGTGAATAACATCAAGTTGTTTTTCGCCGTGTTCCTTCTTTTTATCTTGGAAGGAACGTTGTTCGCAGGTCCGCTTGGAGACGGCTCTCCTTACGTCATTCATGTCACGTTGATTGCGTTGATGTTTTTAGGGCGTTACGGGAAAATTGAGCAAGCGCTTGGTTTTGGACTGCTGTTCGGTCTGTTATATGATTTCGTCTATTCGGATATCATCGGAATTTATTTATTTGCGCTATCTGCCATTCCGCTTTTTAGTAGCTTCGTGCTAAAATATGTAAAGGAGAACGTATTAACGATTATCGTCACCTTTACGTTCAGCGCTATTTTGTTTGAACTGGATATTTATTTCTTCACGGCTTCGGTCGTAGGGGTCGGTGTTCCCTTCAAGGAACTCGCGACACAAATCATTCCAAGGAGTCTCATTGCGCAGTTGATTGGGATCATCGTGCTGTATTATCCGATGACGCGACTGGTGCAATCCACATTTGATGAGAAAAGAGGATGAGTCATGATTGAGCGTAAGCGTTATGTAACGATGAAGGGCCATCGTGGTGGCCTCGCCGTCTATGTAAATGAAAGGTGCAGTGTGGATGAATTTCTTGACGATTTAGAATTGACGCTTGCCGACAAATCCGTCGAGAACGGACGCGCCGTTCCGATTACTTTCTTCTTCGGTCGCCGTTACGTCGACGAAGGCGTTGTGACGGCTGTCGAATCCATCGTTGCGCGTCATGATTCATTTTCGTTTAATGGGTACGACAGTGAGTGTCTGACGAAGGATGAAGCAAAAGCGCTCTATGGAGAACGAACGTTTCATTACTTTGGCGGCACGGCCCGCAGTGGGCATGTCGTAGATGTCGAAGGGTCGATCGTCGTCATTGGCGACATCAATCCGGGAGCCGTCGTGCACGCAACCGGCAGTATTTATTGTCTGGGAGCGTTACGGGGAACGGTTCATGCAGGAAAAGGCGGGAACGAGCAGGCTGTCATTGCGGCAAGTATCCTGCAACCGAAATGGATTTCGATTTCCGATTTCGTCCATGAAGATCCGGATGACGCGCCGATCAAGGCGTTAGAAATGGGTTGTGCTTTTGTAGGGGAAACAGGAGTCGAATTTTCTCGTCTTCAAACCGTTCCGCTTGCGCGGATGGATCAATTTGCGATTGATAGTGAAAGAGGGTGACAGATATGGAACAAGTGAAAGAACAGGTACATAAAGATGCGAAAACGCATGTGGGACGTGCCATCGTCGTCACATCTGGTAAAGGTGGAGTCGGTAAGACGACGACAACTGCAAACATCGGGACAGCACTTGCGCTGATGGGGAATTCGGTTTGTCTCGTCGATACAGATATCGGTCTTCGGAATCTGGATATCGTACTTGGCCTCGACAACCGGAGTATCTATAATATCGTTGACGTCGTGACCGGACAATGTAAACTGCATCAAGCCCTCGTCCGTGATAAACGTTTTGAAGAAATGTATCTGTTACCTGCTGCTCAGTCTAAGGATAAATCATCCGTCACACCGGAACAGGTAAAAGGCATCATTGACTCATTGAAATTAGAGTATGACTTTGTTTTGATTGACTGCCCGGCAGGAATCGAACAAGGATTCATGAATGCGATTGCCGGTGCAGACGAAGCCATTATTGTCACGACACCGGAAAAAGCTGCGGTTCAGGATGCAGACCGGATCATCGGGATGCTGGAGCGTTCAGAGCGTCAAATCGTGCCGAAGCTCGTCGTCAACCGTGTCCGCTCGCATATGATGGCGGCTGGAGATATGCTCGATATCGACGAAATCATGCGTATCCTGTCGATCGATCTTCTTGGCTTGATCGTCGATGATGAAGAAGTCATCGCGGCATCTCACCGCGGCGTACCTGTAACGATGAATCCGGATAACCGGGCTGGTCTCGGCTACCGGAACATCACGCGACGGATTCTCGGGGAGTCGGTTCCATTGCTCGACATCATGGAACAGCCGCAAAAAGGATTTTTCGTGAAACTGAAAAAAATGCTTGGCATGAAATAAGATGGGGAAAAATAGACTAGAAGGGTTTTATGCTTCTAGTCTATTTTTCATGGAGGAATGAAGATGAAATGGATTAGTGAACAGACTCCGTCCCTGGAACGGGTAGCGTTGGTTGAAGGGGGTCGGGTCGTCGAATACCACGAACGGATGCGGGATGAACTTCGGGTCGGGACATTGTTACATGCGAAAGTTGACCGCCTGCACCCGACGCTTGAAGCGGCATTTTTGATTGCGACGGACGGGACGCCGCTTTATTTACCAATCAATGAAACACTGGAAACGTTACGCCGTTATCCGGAAGTTCCGACGATCGGGCAAGCTGTTCAAGTCGGCCAGACCGTACTCGTACAGGTCGTAAAAGAAGGAGCGGCCCCGAAACAGCATAAAGTGACACAAAACATCACGTATGGGGGACGGTTCCTCGTTTATTTCCCTTACGGACGCCGCGTGCGTTTCAGCCGGAAGCTGGATTTGGTCGTCCAACAGCAACTGGCTAAAGTGATTCCGGTGGCGGAAGAGGAAGGGATTTTATACCGGACAGAAGCAGCACAAGCCGAGGTTGGGATATTGATGACGGAATTGAAGCAATTGCGTGCGCGTCATCAACATATGTTGGAGCAGGCAACGCTGGAACAGGATGAGCCATTGATCATTCAGGAAGCGAAACGGTTGAGTCATGTCACCGAAGCGCTTGTCACGACCAGAGCGGAGAAAGAACGGCTCGAACAGATGGGGTTGCAGGTCGAGCGTCCTGTCATCAAAGGCCGCCTGCCGATCATGGAACAGGTGGACCGGACGATTGAGAAGGCGCTGGACCGGGTCGTATGGCTCGACGGGGGCGCTTACCTGCTGATTGAAGAAGTCGAAACGATGACCGTGATTGATGTCAACAGCGGCAAGACCGTTTCCGTCAAGGAACAAAAACGGACGTTTGATCAAATCAATGAAGCGGCAGCAGTTGAAATCATGCGTCAGCTCCGTCTGCGAAATATCAGCGGGATGATTGCCGTTGATTTTTTGAGAGGGTCCAGTAAAGGACAGACACGGGTGACCCAACTGTTGAAGGAACGGGCGGCGCACGAATCGAAACAGATCGAAGTATACGGTTTTACGAAAATGGGTTTATGTGAACTGACACGTCAGCGACACGGGAAGTCCTTGTTCGAACGGTCACGGGATCATGGTCAGTTGTCCCGGATCGCCATCCACCGTCAACTCGAGCCGCGGTTGATCGAACTCGCGACACATGCGGAAGCAGCGGTCGTTCGCGCTCCGCTCGCTCTGCTCAGTCCGTTGCTTCTCGCCGAAAGTCCTCTTGAATTACTTCTGATAGAAGGTGAACCGGGCATTCTGTTTACCGGTACGAAAGCCGACTGTGACGATTTTGTCAAAAGACATTGAGAATCCGGCAGAACGTTATTGACAACAGTCAGCTTCATTTGGTATTCTGAATAACGTTAGTTCGTTTGGAAGCACCCAAATGACTACAACCGCACAGACCGGGTCTTTAAAGCATCCGCTGCCCGTGATGGCGAGTCTGAGTTCCTAAGAGGAGGTGCACGTAATGTACGCAATTATTAAAACTGGTGGTAAACAAGTTAAAGTCGAAGCTGGCCAAGAGATCTACGTTGAGAAATTAAACGCAGACGTCGACAGCACAGTAGAATTCGGCGAAGTCTTGATCCTTGGTGGTGACGATGTTAAAGTCGGCGCTCCACTCGTAGAAGGTGCGAAGGTCGTAGCAACGGTCATCAAACACGCTCGCGCGAAAAAGATCACAGTCTTCAAAATGAAAGCTAAAAAGAACTACCGTCGTAAGCAAGGTCACCGTCAACCTTACACGAAGGTCCGCATCGAGAAAATCGAAGCGTAAGCCATGATACGTGTCAAGATTCGACGAGATGAAGCGGAGTTGATCCGTTCCATCGAAGTGACAGGACATGCCGAGTTCGCTGAGCCTGGTTTAGATTTAGTCTGTGCCGGCACATCAAGTGTGATCTTCGGGGCATACAATGCCATCGAATCACTGCTCGGGCAGGTCCTGCTCCTTGAAATGGCAGAACAACAAGAAGGTGGCTACTTTTATGTAGAACCGTATGCTGACTTAGCACCGGATGTCAGTGAACGCACCCAATTGTTACTGGAAGCGATGTTGGTCCAGCTTGGAACCATCGCTGAAAGTTACGGTGAGTTTATCCAACTTGAACAAATATAGGAGGTGGATTCCACATGTTGAAACTTAATCTTCAGTTCTTCGCATCGAAAAAAGGGGTAGGTTCGACAAAGAACGGTCGTGAC
This sequence comes from Exiguobacterium artemiae, assembly GCF_033342815.1. GTDB lineage: Bacteria > Bacillota > Bacilli > Exiguobacteriales > Exiguobacteriaceae > Exiguobacterium_A > Exiguobacterium_A artemiae_A. The sequence continues at coordinate 104,701 of NZ_JAWPEN010000001.1, read as the reverse complement.
TCGCAATCGAAACGCCTTGGGGCGAAACGTGCAGACGGTCAAACTGTTTCTGCTGGTTCAATCCTCTACCGCCAACGCGGTACGAAGATTCACCCAGGTATGAACGTCGGACGTGGTGGCGATGATACACTTTTCGCAACTGCAACTGGTGTCGTTCGTTTCGAACGTCTCGGACGCGACAAAAAACAAGTCAGCGTTTACCCAGCATAAGTGATTGATGAAGCAGACTCTAGCCACTTTCAGGGGTTAGGGTCTGTTTTTTTTAGGAGGGAACGGACTGATGAAGGATGAGCAGGTACTGGATCTTTTGAAGTCACTTCGTCACGAATGGTTGAACCGATTACAACTTGTTCGTTCATATAGCGCGATGGGTGACGAGGCGGCTGTTGAATCGATTTGTTCCATGTATCGGGAACAAGCGTCACGAGAAGGACGACTTTCCCTGATTGGACTACCGAAAACGGCGCTCGCCCTGCAACGAGCAGATTGGACAGGCCTAACTGTCGAATATGATGTAATCGAAACACCAAAGCAGATCGAGGATGCACGCCTGGCGTCTATTCTTGAAGCTGCGCTTGACATGATAGAAGTGGGGAATGGAGAAGTATCCGTGACCTTCCATGAGGGCGTGACCATCGAGATCTATCGGGATCTACTAGATATGTCGCGCCTTAAAGATCTAGTGACGCCGATGGAGATCGAGTCACAGACGGAGTATGAGTGTGTGATTGAAATCGAAAGTCTTCCTGCAGAGGAAGAAAAGTAATAGGAGGGATCTGACATGTTTGTCGATCAGGTAAATATTTATGTAAAAGCAGGAGATGGAGGACGCGGGCAAGTGGCGTTCCGTCGCGAGAAATATGTTCCAGACGGCGGTCCAGCCGGAGGAGACGGTGGGCATGGTGCTCACGTCGTTCTCGAAGTGGATGAAGGACTCCGGACGTTGATGGACTTCCGTTACAAACGTCACTTTAAAGCCGTTCAAGGCGAAAACGGAATGTCGAAAGGGATGCACGGACGTAAAGCCGAGCACCTCGTCGTCAAAGTTCCACCCGGCACTGTCGTCTATGATGATGACACGGATGCCGTCATCGCTGACCTTGTCCATCACGGACAACAGGCAATCGTTGCTAAAGGTGGACGCGGCGGACGCGGAAACTCACGTTTCGCAACACCGGCAAACCCGGCTCCGGAACACGCGGAGAATGGTGAACCGGGTGAAGAGAAGTACTTGAAACTCGAACTGAAAATGCTCGCAGATGTCGGACTTGTCGGCTTCCCGAGTGTCGGGAAATCAACGATGCTGTCAATCGTCTCAGCAGCGCGTCCGAAAATCGGGGCATATCACTTCACGACGATTACACCGAACATCGGTGTCGTCGAAACGGAAGACAGCCGCAGCTTCGTCATGGCCGATTTACCGGGTCTGATTGAAGGTGCAAGCGAAGGTGTGGGTCTTGGTCACCAGTTCCTCCGTCACGTCGAGCGGACAAAAGTCATTGTTCATGTCATCGATATGAGTGGTATGGAAGGGCGCGATCCGATTGAAGATTACAATATCATCAATAAAGAGCTTGCGGATTACAACCTTCGTCTGACAGAACGACCACAAGTCGTTGTCGCAAACAAAATGGATATGCCGGATGCGGAAGCGAATCTCGAAGCGTTCAAAGAAGCGTTCCCGGGTCTTGAAGTGTTTGCCATCTCGGCAGCAACACGTCAAGGATTACGTGACCTCTTATTCCGTATTGCTGATCTTGTTGATGCGACGCCAGAATTCGGTCTCGAAGAACTTGAAGAAAAAACAGCGACACCACGTGTCGTTTACGGATATGAAGCACCGGAAGCCGGATTTACGGTTTCGAAAGATGAAGATGATTGCTTCGTCATCAAAGGACCACGGATCGAGAAGCTGTTTACGATGACAAACTTCATGCGTGAAGAATCCATCAAACGCTTTGCCCGGACGTTGCGTCAAATGGGTGTTGATGAAGAACTTCGTAAAATGGGTGCGATTGACGGCGACGTCGTTCGAATCCGTGACTTCGAATTCGAATTCATCGAGTCTTCGTTCTAAAATACAACAAGTTCATTTGAGAAATGGAGTGTGAGAGCATCGTGGACCCACTTCCCGCGATTCAGATCATCTGGTTTTTCGTCCTGCTTGTCATCTCGGCCTTTTTCTCCTCGTCTGAAACCGCCTTGTCGAGTGCAAACCGGTTACGGATTTTGCATCAGTCAGAGGAGGGGAGCCGTCGTGCGACCCAGGCTCTTCGTCTGTTGCAACGGTATGAGGAGACGCTGACCGCCATCTTAATCGGAAACACCTTGTCTAACCTTGGTGTCGCAATGATTGGTGGCTGGTTAGCGATGACGGTATCGGCGGAGCTATTGGTACAAATCAGTATTGTTTTCCTGACGTTTCTGTTCATCTTGTTATTTGGGGAGCTCATTCCTAAATCCTATGCCCGGGAACATGCGGAAACGTATGTGTTTTGGATCAGTGGTCCGCTGCATGTCTGTCTGAGTCTCTTTAAACCGGCGATCTTCCTGTTTCTGAAATTACGACAGGTTGCGTTGTTGCTGATTGGGGCCGATCCGAAAGGACCGCTTGTCACCGAACAGGAATTACGCGCTTTAGTTGATATCAGTGAAGAAGAAGGTGTCATGGATGAAGCGGGAGCGGAAATCGTGCATCGGGCGGTTGACTTTAAGAATGTCACGGTCGAAGAAGCACTGACACCGCGAACGAATATTCAGGCAATCGACATTGATGCCGGTTTTGATGAAATTTTACGTGAAGTGCAAAAAGGCGGATTCTCGCGTTTGCCGGTCTATAAGGATTCGATTGATCACATCATCGGCGTTTTATCAGAACGTGACTTTTTACGGGAATTCGTCAAGCACGGACGTGTCGAGATTCGCGAGTTGATTCGTCCGGTTTCGTTTGTCGTTCCGCAAACCCATATCATTGATTTGCTGCCGGAATTAAAAGTCAAACAGTCACATATGGCTGTTGTACTGGATGAGTTCGGAGGAACAGCCGGTTTGATTACACTGGAGGATATTCTCGAGGAACTGGTCGGAGAGATTTGGGATGAACATGATGAATCACTCGAATACACGAAACAGGTGAGTCCGAACCGGTATGAATGTCTGGCGGAGTATGACATCGAAGATTTTTGTCATCAATTTGACTTGGCGATGCCGGAAACGGAAGCGCAGTCGCTTGGGGGCTGGATCATGGAAGATGTCGGTCATATTCCGGAAGTGGGGACTCAGATGGTGTATGGACCGTTGACCTTGACCGTCCTGCACGTCGAAAATCGGCGGGTCCAAACCGTTTCAGCCGTGTTCTCACAACATGAACCATCAGAAGGAACGGACGATTTAAACGTCTGATCCATATAACAAAAAGGCCCGTTCCGATTAGGAATGGGCCTTTTGTCATGAAAGGATGTATTTAAAAAGTCATCATCGGGATTAAACATCGAGTTCTGAAACAAGAATACCGAGGCGATCAAGCGCATCAATCGCGGCATGTAACGCTTCTTCGTTATCCGCTTCCAGTGTATGGATGTGGACACCATCCGTCAAAGTGGATAAAGGCGTCGCCTGCGTTTCTTCCAGCTGTTCAATCAACGCCCGGACATCACGGCGGCTTTTCAGCATCAATTCTCCTGTCAAAAAGCCATAGACGGGATGTTCGACGATGACATCACGGATGATGACACCTTCGTCGACGACAGCGTCACACTCTGCTTTTAATTGATCACTGCCGTGCCGGCAAACGACTTTTCTCATATGACGGGATCCGTCGAGCTCCGGATGATTTAATAAATATCCTCTTGCGGTCGCAACGACAGGATATCCTTTTGCTTTTAGCAACGATAAATCCTGCACGATGACCTGGCGGCTGACACCTGCCTGCTTCGCCAACTTCGTTCCTGTGACGGGCCGTTCGCTTTGTTGAATGATTTCTAACAACTCTTGCCGGCGTTCTTCTCCGGACTGTCTTCTTCCCATGATCATTCCTGCCTTTCCAATTGATCTGATTCCTCCAGAGAACAGAGAACATCGAGACATCGCTCCACTTCCTCGGCTGTCGTCATCCGACCGAAACTGAGTCGAATCAATCCATGAGCCGCCGACTCATCAAAACCAATCGCCCGTAAAGTCGAGTTGGGGCCGTTTTCACCTGCACGACAGGCACTTCCCGCCGAGACGGCAATTCCGGCACGGTTCAGGGCGAGGAGGACGAATTGACCATCCCGTTGTTTCGTATGAATGGCACAAATCGAATGAAGTTGCTGAGGGGACTCAATGATTTGATAATAAGCAGCTGGAAGTCTTTTTTTTAGCATACCACGAAATCTTTTGCTCGATGCTTGGATCTGTTGATTTTCCTGAAGATAACGGTGACATGCCATCATGAAAGCGGCGATTCCCGGGACATCGACGGTTCCCGGCCGGATTCCGAATTCGTGGTGCGCCTCATAATAGGGACTGAACAGGGGATGACGCAAATAGACGGCACCGAGTCCTTTTGGTCCATAAACTTTATGGCTGCTGACCGTATAAGCTTCGACGTCGGTCAAATCAACCGGGTCCTTCAAAAAACCTTGAATTCCGTCGCAGTGGAACAGAATATCTTTTTTTCGGCAAAAGGCGGCAATCGCGGCAACCGGAAAGATGAATCCTGTTTCTGAGTTCACCTGCTGGATGGAGACGACGCCGACCTCCTCCGTACACGCTTGTTCGAACAAGTCCCAGTCGAATTCACCGGTCGTCTTTAAATCGAGTGCCTGCCAATGGACTGCCCACCGTTGCAAAGGAAGTAAAACAGAATCGTGTTCCGATTTAAGTGTCAAGACAGTTGTCTTATTAGTTTGGCGGAGAAGATGCCTTAAAGCGATGTAATTAGCTTCAGACCCACTGCCCGTAAATATAATTGTTCCTTCCGTCACACCGAGCCATTGCATTAATTTATTCCGAGCCTGTTCGAGCAGTTGAAGGGCGTCTTCTCCCGTATCATGGAGCGAAGAACTGTTGCCGTAGGCCCGTTCTGCCGTGTCCCGATACTGTTCGAGGGCATCCGGGTGCATAGGTGTCGTTGCCGCGTGGTCTAAATAAATCATCAATTATCGTATCCTTTCATCTTGTCACTCAGCTAAAAATATGCCAAACTTATTGTCAAGTCAATAGTAAATATAAATGTATAGAGGTGTTTTTCATATGTCTTTACATAAAACAGAAGAAGTGGATGTTTTAATCATCGGGACAGGACTAGCTGCCGTCTCGGTTGCCCTGCATCTCCCGGCTGATCTGAATGTTATTCTCGTCTCAAAAGGAACAAGGACAGAAACAAATTCGATGCGGGCGCAAGGCGGAATTGCGTCAGCGTATCTCGAAGCCGACCATATCAGCCATCAAGCGGATACGAAGCAGGCGGCAAAAGGGCGGACCGATGAAACGGTGATTTCTTTTATCACCGCAACCGGAAAACAGGTGATTCCGGAACTCGAAGCGTTTGGAGTTACGTTTGATCGTCAGGTGACAGGAGCATACGCTTTAGGTCAGGAAGGGGCGCACTCGTTACCGCGGATTTTTCACAGTGGCGGGGATCAAACAGGAGAACGAATCATGACGCAACTGTTTCGACAGCTCAAACATCCTGTCATGGAAAACACAGTCATCACGGAATTGTTGACTGATCACCGACAGGTTGTCGGAGCACGGGGATATCAAGGTGAAACACCGATTGTCTTTTCAGCCCGGTCTGTCATCCTGGCGACAGGAGGCATCGGCGGACTGTTTACAGCCTCGACGAACGAACCAAGCTTGACCGGTGACGGTTTAGCTTTGGCTGCTCAGGTCGGTGCCGGTCTATCAGATTTAGGTTATATCCAACATCATCCGACCGTTCTGTTACATGACGGCGTCAGTCACGGCTTGATTACGGAAGCTTTACGTGGCGCCGGTGCTTTTTTGATGACGGCAGACGGGAGGCGCGTGATGGCGGATCATCCGCAAGGCGACTTGGCGGCCCGGGATGAAGTGGCGATGAGAATCACGACAGTACGAGAGCAGGAAGCAGTTTATCTCAATACGACGCCTGTCGAACATTTGCAAACACGCTTTCCAACATTTGTTGAAAAATGTGAAATATTGAACATATTGCCCGATATTGTCGAAGTCACGACCGGTGTGCACTTTTTAATGGGCGGAATCAAAACGGATCGTTGCGGACGGACGACTGTTCCGGGACTGTATGCAGTCGGCGAGGTCGCTTCAACAGGCTTGCACGGGAAAAATCGACTAGCCTCGAACTCACTTCTCGAATGTTTTGTGATGGGCAAAGAACTGGCGTTACGACTCCAGTTGCCGCCCCGTCTGCCGTTACCTGAAAAACAGTTTAAAGAAAACGAAGAGACGGTGGCACTTGACCCGTCATGGGCAGAAGCGCTGGCCGTCCATCTCGATGAAACCGTACTTAAACAAACCCTCGAAACCTTCAAAAACCGACCCGAGGAACGGGCAACAGGGCGGGACGCTGAACTGAACCGCCTGCATCTGATGACGGCAAAGCTGTTGCTTGAAGGCGCAATTCAACGACTAAAAGGAGAACAACCACATGAACAGATGGTATCTACGACGACAGCTTGAGGATTTTTTGGTGGAGGACATCGGGCATCAGGATGTGACGAGTGAGGTATGTTTGACCGGCGATGAACTCGGAACCGGTCACTTCATGTCGAAAGAGGACGGTATTTTTTGCGGTGAAGCGGTATTGGTCGAACTAGCCCGACTGCTCGGAGTCGAACACGAAACACTTGTCCGGGACGGAGAACCGATATTCCGGGGACAAGTCGTCGCGAAGTGGTCCGGACGGTTACAAGCGATTTTGACGGGAGAGCGGGTCGCATTGAATCTGATTCAGCGGACATCCGGAATCGCGACATTGACGGATCAGGCCGTCCGTCTGGTCGCCGGGAACGTCCGGATTGCGGATACCCGTAAAACAACACCGGGACTCCGGATGCTTGAGAAACATGCGGTTCGAGTCGGGGGCGGATTTAATCACCGCGGTCGACTCGATGACGCCGTCATGATCAAAGATAATCACATCACCGTCGCCGGTTCGATTACAGCAGCTGTCCGTCGGGCGAAGGCGCAAGTCGGTCATACGACACCGATTGAAGTCGAAGTCGAGACCGGTGAAGAGGTCAAGGAAGCAGTCGCGGCGGGAGTTGACATCATCATGCTCGACAACCGGACACCGGAAGAAATCAAACAGTTCCGGTCATGGATTCCGAAATCGATCACCGTTGAATTGTCTGGCGGGATTACTTTGGATACGTTGCCGGCTTATAGCGAATGCGGGGCAGATTACATTTCACTCGGTGCATTGACCCATTCAGCACCGGCGTTAGACATCAGTATGAAAATTGCGGGAGGAAAAAAAGATGAGTCTTGATTTGTTTACAGAGCAGGGGATTCCAAAAACGTATTTAGAAAAAACAGATACAGAATTAGTCGCGATCATCAAAGGTATTAAAGAACGGATGGGCTCACGATTATTTTTACCGGCGCATCATTATCAAAAAGATGAGGTCGTTCAGTTCGCCGATGCGACCGGAGATTCACTCCAACTCGCCCAACTGGCGAAACAGATGACAGATGCAGAATATACTGTTTTTTGCGGCGTTCATTTCATGGCAGAGACGGCGGATATGCTGACGGATCAAACGCATACGGTCGTCTTACCGGACATGCGGGCCGGTTGCTCAATGGCTGATATGGCAAACGGATTCCAGACGGAACGGGCATATGAGATATTGACGAACCGGTTGGGCCGATCGATTCTCCCGCTGACCTATGTCAATTCAACAGCTGAAATCAAAGCGTTTGTCGGACGGCACGGCGGAGCGACGGTCACGTCATCGAATGCCGTTCAGATGGTCGAGTGGGCACTCGGGGAACGCGAGATTCTCTTTTTCCTGCCTGACCAACATCTCGGGCGAAATACGGCACACGCTTTAGGGATTCCCCTGGAACAGATGGCGGTCTGGGATCCGATTGCGGATCGGTTGATCTTCGACGGAATGGATGAGGATATCCGGGTCGTCCTGTGGAAGGGACATTGTTCCGTCCATGAGAAGTTTACGGTCGGACAAATTGAACAGTTCCGTCAAGCGGATCCGGAGCGGAAAATTCTTGTCCATCCGGAATGTTCCTTTGAGGTCGTCGCAGCCTCAGACCTGAACGGTTCGACAGCCTATATCATCGATCAAATCAAACGGGCGGAACCGGGGACAAAATGGGCGATCGGTACAGAGATGAACTTAGTGCAACGACTGGCGAACGATTATCCGGAACTTGATATCGTTTCCTTGAATCCCTTCATGTGTCCGTGTCTGACGATGAACCGGATTGATTTACGACACCTCGCCTGGTCGCTCGAACAAATTGAAGCCGGACAGCCGGTCAATATCATCACCGTTGATACGGAAACGACACGATATGCGGTACTTGCACTCGAACGGATGCTCGAACGTTCTTAATCGCCCGAAAAGAAAAGTCAATCTGAACCATTTACGTACTACGAACCAGAGAAAGGAATGTCGCATTCCGCTTTTCTGGTTCGTTTTTTGAGTAGTTTAGAAGAGATGAATTTCCATCGTGACCGTCTTTGGTGGAAAGAATTACGTTTTGAAGAGCCTCCTCGTTATATGCTACAATAACATGAGAGTTTGTTAATGGATGGGAGCGTTCTAAAGTGATAGAATTCGTACGCGGCGAAGTCGCTTATGTCTGTGCGGAATTCGTGACGATCGAGGTCGGGGGGATTGGCTACAAAATCGTAGCACCGAACCCGTTTTTTTATCGGACCGGAGACGAACAGGTTATCGTATATACGTATCATTATGTCAGAGAAGACCAGGAAGTTTTGTTCGGTTTCCGTTCAAGACGGGAACGGGCGCTGTTCACAAAATTGCTTGGCGTGACAGGAATCGGTCCTAAAGGATCACTCGCCATCGTGGCGTCCGGAGACGTCGATGCGCTTGTGGAAGCGATTGAGCAGGAAAAGGAAAGTTATTTGATCAAGTTCCCCGGTGTCGGCAAAAAGACGGCGAAGCAGATGACTCTTGATTTAAAAGGGAAGTTGGCAGAGCTCGCACCGGATTATATTCCGAGCGAAGGATTGTTTGCCCAAGGAAATGCGGAATTAAATGAAGCATGTGAAGCGTTGACGGCACTTGGATACAGTGAGCGGGAAGTCGAAAAAGTCAAAAAAGCACTTCAAGGTGAAGTGTTGTCGACGGATCAATACGTGAAGCGGGCGTTGCAGTTGTTATTGAATGTGAGGTGAGAACGTGGAAGAACGGATTTTGTCAGAATCCGCACATGCGGAAGATCAGGAAGAGTGGAGTTTACGTCCTCAGACGCTTGATCAATACATCGGTCAAGAGAAGGCAAAAGGCAATTTAAGTGTCTTTATCCAAGCGGCAAAAATCCGTCAGGAAACACTGGACCACGTCCTTTTATACGGTCCTCCCGGTCTTGGTAAGACGACGCTTGCGACGATCATTGCCAATGAGATGGGGGTCGGCATCAAGACGACAGCCGGACCGGCGATTGAACGTCCGGGCGATTTGGCTGCCATTTTATCTTCGCTCGAACCGGGAGATGTCTTGTTCATCGATGAGATTCACCGGTTAAGCCGGTCGATTGAGGAGATTCTTTATCCGGCGATGGAGGACTATTGTCTCGATATCGTCATCGGTCAAGGCGAACTCGCCCGCAGTGTGCGGATTGATTTACCGCCGTTTACCCTTGTCGGAGCAACGACGCGGGCCGGTATGTTATCGGCTCCGCTTCGAGACCGGTTTGGAGTGACGCTGAAACTCGAGTACTATACGATGCCGGAACTGTCGGCGATTGTTACGCGGACGTCCCGCTTGTTCGGTTTTGAAGCGGACCGGATGGCAGCGGAAGCGATTGCACTCCGTTCCCGGGGAACTCCCCGTGTCGCTAACCGTCTGTTGCGGCGTGTCCGTGATTTTGCACAAGTCGCACACCAAACGGCAATCGATGCGACACTTGCAACGAGCGCCCTTGATCGTCTGCATGTGGATGCACTCGGTCTGGATGATGTCGATCACCGTCTGTTACGTTCGCTTGCCGAACGTTTTGCCGGCGGACCGGTCGGGCTTGAAACAATTGCTGCGACGATCGGTGAAGATGCGCAGACGATTGAAGATGTCTATGAACCATACTTGCTTCAACAAGGATTTTTACAACGCACACCACGCGGTCGTGTTTTGACGCCGTTTGCGCGGCAACATTTAGGATTGAAAGAAGGAAACTAAAGATGGATGTAAATTTATTTGATTTTCATTTACCGGAAGAACAGATCGCGCAAGTGCCGTTGCTCGATCGGACCAGTTCGAAGCTGATGGTCGTCAATCGGGAAACCGGCGCCCTTCGGCATGAAACGTTTCATGATATCGTCTCGTATTTTAATGCGGGAGATACTCTTGTCATCAATGATACGAAAGTTTTGCCGGCACGCCTCTTTGGTGTCAAGGAAGAGACTGGCGGCAAAATCGAACTGCTGTTACTCAAACAGACAAGCGATGACGTCTGGGAGACGCTCGCGAAACCGGCGAAACGCGTCAAACCGGGAACGGTTCTGTCCTTTGGTGACGGGTTGCTCCGCGCAGAATGTGTCGAAGCACTCGAAGACGGCGGACGGATTCTGAAGTTCTCGTATACCGGAATTTTTTATGAAGTACTCGATCAACTCGGAACGATGCCGTTGCCGCCCTATATCCACGAACAACTTGAAGACCAGGATCGTTACCAGACAGTTTACGCCCGGGAACGGGGAAGTGCGGCAGCTCCGACAGCCGGTCTTCACTTTACGCCGGAACTGTTACAAGCCTTGACGGATAAAGGCGTTCAGCTTGCGCCGTTGACGTTGCACGTCGGACTCGGGACATTCCGTCCGGTCTCTGTCGATGACGTCGACAGCCACAAAATGCACAGCGAATACTACGAGTTACCGGAGTCTTCCGCTAAGATTTTACGTGAGACCCGCAAAAACGGCGGTCGGATCATTGCGGTCGGAACGACTTCGACACGAACGCTTGAGACCGTCATCCGCGATCACGGAGATTTTGTTGAAGCTTCCGGTTGGACAGATATTTTCATCTATCCTGGTCAGGAAATCAAAGGAATCGACGGATTGATTACAAACTTCCACTTGCCGAAGTCGACGTTGATCATGCTCGTATCCGCTTTATCGACCCGCGAACACATATTACATGCCTATGAAGAAGCTGTTGCGCAAAACTACCGATTCTTTAGTTTCGGAGACGCAATGTTCTTAACGAGAGAGGAATTAAACCGATGACAAAACATGCAGTAACGTACGAACATATCAAGACTTGTAAACAATCTGGTGCGCGGTTAGGAATCGTCCATACGCCGCACGGCAGCTTCGAGACTCCTGTTTTCATGCCGGTCGGGACACAAGCGACGGTCAAGACGATGGCGCCGGAACAGATCAAAGACATGAACGCGAACATCATTCTGTCAAACACGTATCATTTGTGGGTCCGTCCAGGACATGATGTCATCAAGGAAGCCGGCGGTCTGCATAAATTCATGAACTGGGACGGTGCGATTTTAACCGATTCGGGCGGATTCCAAGTCTTTTCACTCGCTGATTTGCGCAACATCACGGAAGAGGGGGTTAACTTCCGCAACCATTTGAACGGGGATAAATTGTTCCTGTCACCGGAAAAAGCGATGGAAATCCAGAATGCCCTCGGTTCGGATATCATGATGGCGTTTGATGAGTGTCCGCCATTCCCGGCTTCTCACGAATACATGAAAGCGTCGGTCGAGCGGACAAGCCGCTGGGCGGAACGTTGCCTTGAAGCTCATGAACGGCCGCAGGATCAAGCCTTGTTCGGGATTATTCAAGGTGGCGAGTATGAAGATTTACGCCGTCAAAGCGCACGCGATCTCGCATCGCTTGATTTCCCGGGTTACGCGGTCGGCGGTCTGTCGGTCGGAGAACCAAAAGACGTCATGTATCGTGCCCTTGATTTCACGACACCACTCATGCCGGAAGACAAGCCACGTTATTTGATGGGCGTCGGTTCGCCGGATGCCTTGATTGAAGGGGCGATTCGCGGGATTGACATGTTTGACTGTGTCTTGCCGACCCGGATTGCCCGAAACGGTACGTTGATGACATCAAGCGGGCGGCTCGTCGTCCGGAATGCGAAATATGCCCGTGATTTCCGTCCGCTCGACGAAAAATGTGATTGCTACGCCTGTAAGAATTACTCGCGTGCTTATATCCATCACTTGATCCGGGCACAGGAAACATTTGGTCTGCACCTCTGTTCGACACATAATCTTCACTTCCTCGTCAAGTTGATGGAAGGCGTCCGGCAAGCGATTCGCGAAGATCGTCTGCTTGATTTCAAGGACGAATTCTTTGAAGAATACGGCTATAATTTACCGAACGCGAAGAATTTCTGATAAATGGTCTGACAATTCCATTCTTTTTACGGTATAATGAACGTGATTTGAATGAAAAGGAGCTGACTCAGATGCAACAACTATTGACATTCCTCCCGATGATCTTGATCTTCGTGGTGTTTTATTTCTTGTTGATTCGTCCACAGAACAAACGCCAGAAGCAAGTGCGTGAGATGCAAACCCAGTTATCACGCGGTGACTCGATCGTAACGATCGGTGGCCTTCATGGGGTCGTACAAAAAGTAGATGAGACAACCGTCACATTGAAGTCGGGTAACGCGCAATTGACGTTTAACCGAAGTGCGGTCGCAGAAGTTACGAAAAAAACTACGACTGTCATGGACGACGAAATCGTCGAATAAGGCTCGAAAAAGACGCTTTCCGAATTCGGAAGCGTCTTTTCTGTTTATATATGAGAAAAACGATTGCTAAGATTACCAATTCTTATGTAAGCTAGGATAGGATAAGAAAGTTGTCTGAAAATATACAGGGATTGAGAGAAAGGACAATGTAGCATGATTAAGAAGGGAAAACTGGCCACGTTCTTCATCATCGTTGCCGCGCTGCTCGTTTTGATTGGCACGACATCGAATTGGCTCTTAAAAGACACCAAACTCGGTCTGGACTTAAAAGGCGGATTTGAAGTCTTGTATGAAGTACAACCACTAAAAGAAGGCGACGTCATCGATTCTAATGCGATGAGTGCAACGTTGACGGCAATCGAAAACCGAGTCAACGTCCTTGGTGTTTCGGAACCGGACATCCGGATCGAAGGAGACAACCGGATTCGTGTCCAACTGGCAGGTGTCAAAAATCAAAGTGAAGCCCGTCAGATTTTATCCTCGACTGCCGAACTGTCATTCCGGGACATCAACGACAAAGTGTTACTTGATGGATCAGACTTAAAGGCTAAAGGAGCGAAAGTCGGATACGATCCGCAAACAAACGCACCGCTCGTCGAACTGACAATGAAATCAAAAGAAAAATTTTATGAAGTGACACAACAAGTGTCGAAAATGCAACCTCCTGCCAATCGTCTTGTCATCTGGCTCGACTATGAAAAAGGCGATACGTATGAAAAAGAGATTCAAAAAGAAAACTCTAAAATTGTCTCCGATGCATCGGTCCAACAGCCGATCAACTCGGATAAAGCCATCATTTCCGGTGGTGACATCACAGCAGAATACGGGAAGCAACTATCCTCCATCTTAAACGCCGGAGCATTGCCGGTTAAGTTGGATGAAATCTACTCGACGTCTGTCTCGGCCGCATTTGGTCAAGATGCCCTCGACCAGACATTGTTTGCGTCGATGATCGGTGTTGCAGCCGTCTTCTTGTTCATGTTGCTGTTTTACCGCGTATCCGGTTTCGTATCGATCATTACCTTGTTGTTCTATATCTATCTCGTCATGATCTTCTTTAACGGAATTAACGCCGTACTGACCTTACCGGGAATCGCGGCCCTTGTCCTTGGAGTCGGGATGGCGGTGGATGCCAATATCATCACGGCAGAACGGATCAAAGATGAACTCCGAAGCGGGAAATCTGTCTTGTCTGCTTTCAAAGCTGGTAACCGCCGCTCATTTGGTACGATTCTTGATGCCAACTTGACGACGTTGATTTCTGCAGGCGTGTTGTATTACTTCGGAACGAGTACCGTCAAAGGATTCGCGATCATGCTGATGGTCTCGATTGCCGTAACGTTCGTCACGAATGTTTTCATCTCGCGTTACCTGATGCAACTTCTCGTCAGCAGCCGATGGTTTGATAAGAAGAAAACCTGGTTTGGCGTAAAGGAGAGTGAAATTCGTGAACTTTAATCCTACGAAATTTGATTATGTAAAACACCGGAACATTTACTTTATCATCACGATTGCCCTTGTCGTCATTTCTGTTTTGTTGCTGACATTCCGCGGCCTAAACCTCGGGATTGACTTTACCGAAGGAACACGGGTTGAAATTTCTTCAACGAACACCATTAAGGAATCGGAGGTTCGTTCCGTTATCGAGGATGCCGGAATTGATGCAGCCGAAATTAACGGTATCCAATTTGCCCAAGGCGGCAAGCTCGCGAACGTGACGTTCGTCGGAGAATTTGAACAAGAACAAATTTCAAAAATGAAAGACGTCATTGAAGCGAAATATAAGAAAGAACCAAGCATCTCGACCGTATCCGCACAGGTTGGTCAGGAAATCGCCCGTAACGCGATTTATGCCGTCTTACTGGCTTCGCTTGGAATCGTCATCTACGTCTCGTTCCGTTTCCAACCGTTATACGGGATTGCGACCGTTCTTGCCCTGCTCCATGATGCCTTGATGATTATTGCGTTCTTCTCACTGTTCCAGATTGAAGTTAATCTGTACTTCATCGCAGCGATTTTGACCATCATCGGGTATTCGGTTAATGATACGATTGTTACCTTTGACCGAATCCGGGAAAATCTGGGTCTTGCCGAAAAAGGCGGCCGCCAGGTGACATTCAGCGAATTGTCGCATATCGTCAACGAGTCGATTCAACAAACAATCATTCGTTCGATTAATACGGTCGTCACAGTCATCATGACGGCAGCGGCGCTCTATATCTTCGGTAGTGAAGCCATCCGTGGATTCAGCCTTGCCTTATTGGTGGGTCTGTTCATGGGGATGTATTCTTCGATTTTCATTGCAGCCCAACTGTGGCTCGTCATGAAAGGCCGGACGCTCAAATCATCTAAACAAGCCTCATAACCTGACCCGTGTTAGCTATCGCTAACGCGGGTTTTGTTCTATAATGATGGAGTTGATTGGAGGGATTAGATGTATCATTCAAAGAAAACATGGATCGACAAAGACGTCGATTCGCTTAAAATAGACGAATTAGCCGACCAGGTGAACGTATCCCGGCAAGTCGCGCACTTGCTTGTTCAGCGGGGATTTGATACTGCCGATCAAGCCAAGGCGTTTTTGGAAACGGATCAAACGGCGTTTCACGATCCTTTTTTGTTCCAGGATATGACCAAAGTGATCACCCGGATCCAGCAGGCGGCAGATGAAGGTGAAATGATTTTGATTTACGGTGACTACGATGTCGACGGTGTCAGTTCCGCTGCGATTTTATGGCATGCGTTGATTGAAATCGGTGCGATGGCGGAATGCTACATTCCGAATCGGTTTACGGAAGGTTACGGACCAAACGAGGCGGCGTTCCGCTGGGCAGCAGATGAAGGCTTCGGTCTCGTCATCACGGTCGACTGCGGGATTTCCGGCATCGAGGAAGCGGCTGTCTTAAAAGAACTCGGCGTCGATTTAATCATTACCGATCACCATGAAGCAAAAGAAGTCTTGCCGGACGCTTTTGCCATGATTCATCCGGGTGTCGATTCCAACTATCCGTATTCGAAGCTCGCCGGAGCGGGTGTAGCCTTTAAGGTCGCCCACGCGCTGCTTGGTCGTCTACCGGAAGAATTGCTTGATTTGGCGGTACTCGGAACAATTGCCGATTTAGTTCCGCTGATCGGCGAAAACCGTTTGCTTGCAGCAAAAGGAATTGAAGCGTTAAACGCCAGTGAACGACCGGGTATTTTGGCATTACGGAAAGTCTGCAGTCTCGTCGAAGACGAGCTGACGGAAGAATCAGTCGGATTTGCCTTCGGTCCCCGGATTAATGCGGCCGGACGTCTCGACTCGGCGATGCCGGCGCTTGAGATGCTGCTGGCGGAAACGATGGAAGAAGCGGAACCGCTCGCCGAGCAGCTTGATCAGCAAAACAAACAACGGCAGGATATCGTCAAAAAAATTGCCGAAGAAGCGACGGCGCTCGTGGAGCAGCATTTTTTATCGGATCGTGTTTTAGTCGTTGATTCCGATCAATGGAATCCTGGTGTCGTCGGAATCGTCGCCTCCCGGCTCGTCGAAAAGTATCATCGTCCGGTCATTCTGTTGTGTCACGATGCAGAAAAAGGAACGGCCAAAGGATCAGGACGTTCGATTGCAGCCTTTGACCTTTTTGCCGAATTGAATCAGACGGCTGACATCTTACCGCACTTCGGAGGACATCCGGCGGCTGCCGGGATGACATTGTCATCAGAAAACGTCCCGGTGCTGCGGGAACGGTTGAATGCCCAAGCGGCAAGTCTGCCGGACGAAGCATTCATCGCGACGACGGAGATTGATTTACGTTTACGTGTCTCGGATGTCTCCATCGGTTTGATTGAAGAGATGGGAAGGTTGGCACCGTTTGGTATGGGAAATCCGTCGCCGCGTGTCGTCGTCGAAGGCGCCAACATTCGGGACTTGAAACGAATCGGGCGTGATTTGACGCACTTGAAGGTTCTTGTGACGGACGGGAAAACCGAACTTGATGGTATCGGATTCGGGTTTGGAGATGCCGTTGACGAAGTATCATCGCTCGCTGAAGTTTCATTGATGGGGAGTCTGAACATCAACGAATGGAACGGTTTCCGTAAACCGCAACTGATGATTCAGGATCTGGCCGTCGTGGATTATCAATTGTTCGATTACCGTGGTGGGAAAAAACCGTTAACGGATTTATTTGAACTTCCGCATGACGCGACGACATATGTTGCATTTTCGGAAGAAACGCAATCCAAATATGCCGAGCGTCCGCTGAACGGAGAGGTGAAGGCAAATGTTGTCTTTTTGGATTTGCCGGAAGAAGAAGCGGCTTTCTTGCCGTATTTAAAAGATGCCGAACGGATTTACTGTGCGTTTAAGGACGAAGGGTACTATTTTGAGACGATTCCGTCACGGGAAGAGTTTAAACATTATTTCAATTACTTCGCGAAATGTCCCCGCGATGAGCTCCGAATCGGACTTGTTCGTTTGTCGAAATCGCGAAAATGGTCGAAACGTTCGATTAACTTTATGCATTCAGTGTTTTCGGAACTGGATTTTCTTGTTACAATGGAGGACGGGTTGCCGGGTGTAAACCCGAATGCTGAAAAACGGGACTTGACGGAAGCTGCGACGTACAAGCGTCATGAGGAACGTCAACGTCTTGAGCAACAATACATTTATTCGTCACTCGCTCAGTTGAAAGAGCGTTTTGATACTTTGGTAGAAGCGGCGAAGCAGGAGGAAATGACATGGAGTTCAAACAGCATATAAAAGAGGTCGAAAACTGGCCGAAAGAAGGAATCAGTTTCAAAGATATCACATCCCTGATGCAGAACGGTCCTGCTTATAAGCAGTCAGTCGATGCCTTGATCGACTATGCCCGTAAGCAAGGCGCAGACGTCATCGCCGGACCGGAAGCACGCGGATTTGTTGTTGGATGCCCAGCAGCATACGCGATGGAAATCGGATTCGTCCCAGTTCGTAAAGAAGGAAAGTTACCGCGTGAGACAGTCCGTGTCGAGTATGGTCTTGAGTACGGGAAAGATGTCTTGACGATGCACCACGATGCGATCCAACCAGGACAACGCGTCGTCATTCTCGATGATTTACTGGCAACAGGCGGTACGATCGAAGCGACAATCAAAATGATTGAGCAACTTGGTGGAACGGTTGCCGGAATCGGATTCCTGATCGAACTTGACGGTTTAGGCGGACGTGAAAAATTAGAAGGATACGATATTTTATCCTTGATTCGTTACGCAGATTAATGAATAAGCAATACCTTCTCGACGGTGGTCGGGGGGGTATTTCTTTTTATTTTGACATATTATCAAAATTTCACGATAATAGAGGATATATATTAGGGATTCAGCGTAATCAATCCCGGGGACTGGGTGAGGATAAGGGATGACAAATAAACAAATCGTAAATGTAGAAGACCTTCTCGCTCGATGTGCGGAGTACATGACAGAGGCAGAAGTCAAAGATATCGAACGTGCCTATCAATTCGCAAAAGACGAGCATGATGGACAATTTCGTCGATCGGGTGAACCTTACATCATTCACCCCGTTCAAGTAGCGGGGATACTAGTGGATATCGGTTTGGATGCGACAACGATTGTTGCCGCGCTTCTTCATGATGTCGTCGAGGACACCGATATTACGCTGGAAGAACTTACGGAACAGTTTGGAGCAGATGTCACAATGCTTGTCGATGGTGTGACGAAGCTTGGTAAAATCAAATACAAATCGAAACGGGAAGAACTCGCTGAAAATCACCGGAAGATGTTTATCGCGATGGCTGAAGATATTCGTGTCATCTTGATTAAGCTGGCTGACCGTTTGCACAATATGCGGACTTTGCAACATATGGTTAAAGAGAAACAAGTGCAAAAGGCGGAAGAAACGCTTGAAATCTTCGCACCACTTGCCCATCGTCTCGGGATTTCGACGATCAAATGGGAACTGGAAGACATCAGCCTGCGTTACATCAATCCGCAACAGTATTACCGGATCGTCTCGATGATGAAACAGAAACGGACCGAACGGGAAGCGCTCGTCACGTCTGTCATCGACGAAGTCAACGAGGTCCTTGAAGAAGTCGAGATTGCAGCCGAGGTCGATGGTCGCCCTAAGCATATCTATTCCATTTATAACAAGATGCAAAACTCGAAAAAAGAGTTCAGCGAAATTTATGACTTGATGGCCGTGCGGATCATTGTCGACTCCATCAAGGATTGTTACGCAGTCCTCGGAATCATTCATACGCAGTACAAACCGATGCCGGGACGCTTCAAAGACTATATTGCTATGCCAAAACCGAACATGTACCAGTCGTTGCATACAACGGTCATCGGGCCGAAGGGTGAACCGCTTGAAGTGCAAATTCGGACACGCGATATGCATTTCATCGCCGAGTACGGAATTGCCGCGCACTGGGCTTACAAAGAAGGGAAAGAGCAGGAAGCAAAATCAGGTTTTGAAGATAAGATCGCTCATTTCCGTGAAATCTTAGAATTACAAAAAGATACGGCGGATGCAGAAGAATTCATGGAATCGGTTAAAGTCGATTTCTTCAGTGATATGCTGTACGTCTTCACACCTAAAGGCGACGTCATCGAGTTGCCGAAAGGTTCGGTTCCGATTGATTATGCGTACCGGATTCATACGGAGATCGGGCACCGCACGATCGGCGCGAAAGTCAACGGACGGATGGTTCCGATCGATTATAAACTCAAGACCGGGGACATCATCGAAATCGTGACGTCGAAGCACAGTTACGGTCCAAGTAAGGACTGGTTGAAGATTTGTGTCTCGAGTCAGGCGAAAAACAAAATCCGTCAATGGTTCAAACGCCAGCAACGGGAAGAAAACGTCTCGAAAGGCCGCGAATTGATTGAGGCGGAAGTCAAAAAACTTGGTTTTGAACCAAAAGAAGTCATCAACGAGAAAACGCTCGAGGACGTCACGCGGAAGTTCAATTTTTCGCAAGAGGAAGATATGTATGCGGCAGTCGGCTATCATGGATTGACCGCGGCTCAAGTCGCTCATAAATTGACGGAAAAATTGCGCAAAGATAAAGAGTCGAAAAATCTTGAGTTAAACGAAGCGATCAGCGGAATGAAGACGTTTGACCGGCCGAAGAAACAAAATCCGGAAGGCGTTCGTGTCAAAGGCATCGACAACATGCTGGTCCGTATGAGCCGTTGCTGCAATCCGGTTCCGGGTGATGATATCGTCGGGTATATCACCCGCGGTCGCGGTGTTTCGATTCACCGGTCCGATTGTTTGAATGTGATTCATGAACAGAATCCGGAACGGTTGCTTGAAGTCGAATGGGAACATGAAGGCAAGACGGTCAAGAGCTATAACGTCGAAATCGAAATTTCCGGTTTTGACCGGGCAGGGCTGCTGAATGACGTCCTCCAATCGGTGTC
The DNA here is from genome assembly GCF_033342815.1 of Exiguobacterium artemiae. Taxonomy (GTDB): domain Bacteria; phylum Bacillota; class Bacilli; order Exiguobacteriales; family Exiguobacteriaceae; genus Exiguobacterium_A; species Exiguobacterium_A artemiae_A. Next base: position 84,368 of record NZ_JAWPEN010000001.1, on the reverse strand, counting down.
AGCGATGAACACGAATATCGTAGCTGTCAGCGGTAAGGGAGACGACAGCAAACAGGCCAAGATTTCAATGACGATCGCAATCGACAACGTCAATCACCTGCAAAAGGTCGTCGATCGGATTAAACAAATATCAGACGTGTATGCCGTGCATCGCGTCATGATGACATAAGGAGCGGATAGAAATGCGAGTCGTATTACAACGGGTCAAAGAAGCAAGCGTGACGGTCGAAGGGACGATTACCGGTCAAATCGATCAAGGATTTCTTTTACTCGTCGGGGTCACGCATGATGATACGCTGGAGCAAGTCAACTGGTTGGCGGACAAGATTGCCGGGTTACGTGTGTTCGAGGATGAAGAAGAACGGATGAACCTGTCGCTTCAGGATGTCGAAGGGAAAATTTTATCGGTGTCCCAGTTCACCTTATACGGAGACGTCAAAAAGGGTCGTCGTCCTGCTTTTACAGAAGCGGCCAAGCCTGATGTTGCAAATGAGTTGTATGAAGCGTTTAACGCCCGTTTACGTCAGCAGGGAATCATCGTTGAGACCGGACAGTTCGGAGCGATGATGGACGTCGCACTCGTCAATGACGGACCGGTGACGTTGATTCTTGAAAAGTGACCAAAGTCTTGACAGGATCTTTTGGACGAGGCAATATAAAGGATAACAGAACGAATTAAGAACCGATGACGAAGAAGAGTAATTTAGATCTCGGCTGCATAGAGAGTCGCTCCCCGGCTGAAAGAGCGATCAGACGAACTAGATGAAAGACCCTTTTGAGGTATTTTCCTGAAACGAACAGAGTAGGGGAAATCGTAAGCAGGCGTTAACTGCACCGAGTGGCTGAGATTTTTCAGCAACCAGGGTGGTACCACGGGATCTTCAAGTTCTCGTCCCTTTGCGGACGAGGGCTTTTTTTGTATTCAAAAGGAGGAATTAGGATGAAATTACCACGCGGAACGTTTGATGTACTTCCCGGTACAGTGGAACGCTGGCAGTATATTGAAAACCAATTGCGGGAGATCAGTAAACGGTATAACTACAAAGAAATCCGGACACCGATTTTCGAAGAAACAGAGCTGTTTAAACGCGGTGTCGGTGAGACGACGGACATCGTTCAAAAAGAGATGTTCATGCTTGAAAAACGCGGCAAAGAACAATTTACGCTTCGTCCGGAAGGGACAGCAGCGGTCGTTCGGTCATTCGTGACGAATAAACTGTACGGTGCTGCCAATCAGCCCGTCAAACTTTTTTATATCGGACCGATGTTCCGTTACGAGCGCCCGCAAGCCGGACGTTTCCGTCAACTGCACCAATACGGTGTCGAGGCACTCGGCAGTGAAGAGCCGGCCATCGATGCAGAAGTCATCAGCCTGGCGATGAGCATTTACCGCTCATTCGGACTGAAAAAACTGAAGCTTGTCATCAACTCGCTCGGAGACAGCGAAAGCCGTGCCGCGCACCGGGAAGCACTCGTTAATCACTTTAAGCCGGTCGCTCACGAGTTATGTCAGGATTGTCAAAACCGTCTTGAAGCGAATCCGCTTCGCGTACTCGATTGTAAAGTCGACCGGAATCACCCGAGCATGGCGACAGCCCCGTCGATCCTCGACTTTTTGAACCCGGCTTCGAAAGAGTACTTCGATCAAGTCCTGCTGCACCTGGATGCGCTTGGTATCGAATACGTGATTGATCCGACCCTTGTCCGGGGACTTGATTACTACAATCACACGTCATTTGAAATCATGTCGGAAGCAGAAGGTTTCGGTGCGATTACGACACTTTGCGGCGGCGGACGGTATAACGGACTCGTCGAACAAATTGGCGGACCGGCCACACCGGGAATCGGATTTGGAATCGGGATTGAACGTCTGTTGATGGCGCTTGAAAATGAGAGAGTCCTGCCGGAAATCGATGATGCGATTGATGTCTTCATCGTCGCGCAAGGCAACGAAGAAGTTGAAAAAACGGCGACACGTTTGTTGCAGTTGATGCGTCTTGAAGGACTTGCCGCGGACCGTGATTATCTCGGACGGAAGTTTAAAGGACAATTCAAAGCGGCTGACCGTTTGAAAGCCCGTTTTACCGTCATTCTCGGAGACGAAGAAGTCGAGCGCGGAGCGGCTGCGTTAAAAGACATGTCGACCGGCGAACAGATTGATGTGCCATTATCAGCTGTTGCCGATACGATTGTCGCGAAATTAAAGGAGGAAGTACAATGATCGGACGTACACATATGAACGGAACCGTAACAGAGGAAACGATCGGCCAAGCCGTTCAACTAAAAGGATGGGTCCAAAAACGACGTGACCTCGGGGGATTAATTTTCCTTGATCTTCGTGACCGGACCGGTATCGTCCAAGTCGTCTTCCAACCGGAAAACGAACAGGCGCACCGTCTGGCGGAATCGATTCGCTCGGAATACGTGCTCGACATTAAAGGAACAGTCGTCCAGCGTGAAAATCCGAACCCGAACATTCCGACCGGCCAAGTCGAAGTCGTCGCAGACGAAGTCATCATCTTAAACGCTTCGAAAATGACGCCGTTCCCGATCAGTGAAGAAGCGGAACAGACATCGGAAGATCTTCGTCTGAAATACCGCTACCTTGATCTCCGTCGTCCGTCATTACAAGAAACATTCCGTCTGCGTTCGAAAGCTTCGAATATCATGCGGAACTTCCTTGACGAACAGGACTTCCTCGAAGTCGAAACACCGATCTTAACGAAATCGACACCGGAAGGCGCGCGTGACTATCTCGTTCCGAGTCGTGTTCACCCGGGTGAGTTTTATGCCTTGCCGCAATCACCGCAGTTGTTTAAACAGTTATTGATGGTATCGGGCTTTGAGCGGTACTTCCAGATTGCCCGTTGTTTCCGTGATGAAGATTTACGGGCCGACCGTCAACCGGAATTCACGCAAGTCGATATCGAAACGAGTTTCATGGACGTCGAAGACCTGTATGCGATGATGGAATCGATGATGACACGTGTCATGAAAGAAACGCTCGGAAAAGACATCACGACGCCGTTCCCGCGGATGCCGTATGCGGAAGCGATGAGCCGGTTCGGTTCGGATAAGCCGGATACACGGTTTGGTCTTGAGTTGATTGATGTGGCGGAAGCGGTCACAGGAGCAGGCTTCAAAGTCTTCGACATGGCACTTGAATCCGGTGGTGAAGTCAAAGCCTTGAATGTCAAAGGAGCAGCCGATCAGTTCTCCCGCAAAGACATCGATAAATTACAAGAGTTTACAGCGATTTACGGTGCCAAAGGTCTTGCATGGGTTAAAGTAACAGCCGACGGACTGAACGGTCCGATTGCAAAGTTCTTTGATGAGACAGCAACAGCCCGACTCGTCGAAGCGACGGCAGCAGAAGCCGGTGATTTACTTGTGTTCGTCGCGGCAAAAGCGTCGATCGTTGCCGACAGTCTCGGTGCCCTTCGTCAAAAACTCGGGAAAGAGCTTGGTTTGATTGACGAAACTGTCTTCAACTTCCTTTGGGTAACGGACTTCCCACTCGTGACGTTTGAAGAAGCGGACGGTCGTTTTTATGCGAACCACCACCCGTTCACGATGCCACGCCGGGAAGATCTCGATAAACTCGAGACAGACCCGGGCAGTGTCCTTGCTGTTGCCTATGACCTTGTCTTGAACGGTTATGAGCTCGGTGGCGGATCACAACGGATTTACGAACGTGATATTCAAGAGCGGATGTTTAAATTGCTTGGTTTCACGGAAGAAGAAGCCAACGAACAATTTGGTTTCCTGATGGAAGCATTTGAGTATGGCACACCGCCGCACGCCGGTATCGCACTTGGTCTTGACCGTCTGATCATGTTGCTTGCCGGTCGGACGAACTTACGCGATACGATTGCGTTCCCGAAAACAGCTTCGGCGAGCGATCTGTTGACAGCGGCACCAAGCCCGGTCTCAGATGCACAATTGAATGAACTGTCGATCCGGACAGCCGTCAAACAATCATAATACCAACAGATTTCCTTCGATCTTGAAGGGAATCTGTTTTTTTATAAGGGGGATTGAAAATGGAACGAACATTTTTTGAGCGGTCACCGGTTGAGGTGGCACCGGAATTGTTAGGGAGTCTGTTGACGGTCGAACACGTTACGATGCGGATTGTTGAAGTGGAAGCATACCTCGGTCCACACGATCAAGCCGCCCATTCTTACAGTGGACGACCGACGAAACGGACCGCGCCGATGTTTGGCCCGGCCGGTCATATCTATGTGTATTTCACCTATGGCATGCATCATTGTTTGAACATCGTCTGCGGAGAAGTCGGACAAGGATACGGGATTTTACTTCGCGGAGCGGAAATCGTCACCGGACACGATTTAGTTGCTGACCGCCGTTTCGGGAAGCCGTATGCGGAACTGACCAAAACCGAGCAAAAAAATCTCGTCAACGGTCCCGCTAAATTATGCCAGGCCTTCGGATTGAAGACGGATGATTCAGGTGCCGATCTTTACACGGATCACCGGTTTCGCATCGAAAACGGTCAAGTGACAGAAGTCGTCCAGACGACGCGGATCGGGATTCCGAATGCGGGGGAAGCAACATCATATCCATGGCGGTTTTACGAACGGGAAAGCCATGGGGTCAGTAAAAAATAAACAGTCTAAAAAAAGATGTACCGCTGATGGATACATCCTGACATCAAAAAACGTGTTTCTCTTCTCAGAGAAACACGTTTGCTGTTTTATCGTTTTGGTGTGTTGATTGATTTTTTAGATTGTTGCTTTTTATAGAATTTGTAGACGATCGGTCCAACCGTCGTAGCAAGCGTGATCAATGTTCTTAATTTACCTTTTTTAGCAGCCATGAAATGTTTCACTCCTTAGTAAGTTGTACTAATCATATTCCACGAAAACAAAAAGTTAAAACCTTTCTAGCACATCGGTTCTTTGCGAAAGGAAGTAAGATTGAGATAGTACGGGTAGAAAAGAGAAAGGAGCTGAGGATATGGCAGGAGTTGTATGGTACCGAAAAGATCTGCGGGTCGACGATCATGAGGCATTGACACGGGCATGCGAGGAAGAGGAGACAGTCCGTGCTGTTTTCGTTCGGCAGACAGCAGACGGTCGCGGCAAACAGCAGATGACATTTGAAGAGGAAACTCTACAATCCTTAAACGAACATTTGGCACAACTCAGCATCGAACTGACTATTTTACAAGGGGAGACGGTTGAACAACTGACATCATTCATTCAGCCGGAAGATGTCGTTTATTTTCACCGGATGACGGGTGAATACGAAGCACGACAGGAACAGGAAGTACAGAAGCGTTTTACCACGCGGATGTACGAGACCCAGACGCTCCATCTTCGGGACGATATCGGCAGTGATGAACTGAAGCGTGTCTTTACGGCCTTCCGGAAACGAGTCGAACGCGATGGCCGGTTCGAGGAGCCGATCGAAGCACCCGGAAAGGTACGGTATATCGAACCGCCGCAAACGAGAGCCGGTAATGACCCGCGAACCGCGTTTCCGTTCATGGGAGGCGAGGCGGCCGGCAGGGACCGATTAGCAGCATATCTGGAACAACCGATTTTTACCTACAAAGAAACACGGAATGGTTTTGACGTTGATGATTCTTCCAAACTCTCCGCCTGGCTTGCCAACGGTTCACTGTCTCCGCGACGGGTCATGGCAGAATTGCAAAGGGCGGAACGGGAACACGGCGCGAATGAATCGACGTACTGGCTATACTTTGAATTATTGTGGCGGGACTTCTTCCATTTAACGATGCGCGAGACGGGACACCGGCTGTTTCGCTCGAACGGTTTGAAAGACGGTCGCTTGACGTGGAAGACGGATCAGGCGGCAATCGATTCGTGGATGGCCGGCGAGACGGGAGAACCGTTTGTCGATGCCTTCATGCGGGAAATCAAGGACACCGGCTGGATGTCGAACCGCGGACGTCAAATCACAGCCAGTTATCTGATTCATGACTTGAAACAGGATTGGCGGATCGGCGCGCGGTACTTTGAACAGCAGTTGATTGATTACGATGTTGCCTCCAATTACGGAAACTGGGCTTACATCGCGGGAGTCGGAAATGCGACCCGGACACCCCGGTTTAATCCTGAATTTCAACAACAAAAATACGATCCAAACAAAGCCTTTATCCGACTCTGGATGTCAAGTGAAACGACTGAAAAATGATCAAATTTTAAGGGTCAGAACCAGTTGCATTTCGATAAGGGGAATGCTATATTAAATGCAACAGATGGGGTTCCTGAGATGTACGAGAGCCGCCTTTTATCTTTGAGCCACTCTTTTTTGATAGGGAGTTTGACGTTCCAACTAGTAGTACATGCCTCGTAACACAGCAGGAGGACGTACGAATAGGAATCGGATAAGACACCCACCTGCGCAGCAGGTTCAAAAATAAGGTATCGACACGGCACTTCGGGTCCCATCGTTTCTTTTTTAGAGGAATCACACCATACGTCGCATGACGTTTTTTTTTATGATATAATTCCGAGTAAAACAGTATGAGTATTGTGAGGTTATGAGATGTTAAATCAATTTTCACGTAATGAACTGGCAATCGGTAAGACCGGACTTGACGCATTGGCATCCAAGTCTGTAGCGATTTTAGGAATCGGCGGCGTCGGCTCGTTTTCGGCGGAAGCCCTGGCGCGAAGCGGTGTCGGACGTTTAATTCTGGTGGATAAAGATGATATTGATATCACAAACGTTAACCGTCAAATCCATGCGTTGTTGCCGACGGTCGGTCAGCCGAAAGTCGATGCAATGGCGGATCGCCTGATGCAAATCAACCCGGATTTAGAAATCGTCCGTTTGAAAATGTTCTACAACGAAGAAACATATGAAGCCTTTTTCGCAGAAAATCCGGATTATGTCATTGATGCTTCGGATACCGTCTCGTTTAAGATTCATTTGATCAAAGAGTGTAAGCAACGTCAGATTCCGATCATCTCGAGTATGGGAATGGCGAATAAGATGGATCCGACACGAATCAAGATCGTTGATATTAAAGATACGACTTACGATCCACTTGCAAAAGTGATCCGGACGCGCCTGCGTAAGGAAGGAATCCATAAAGGAGTCCCGGTCGTCTTTTCGGATGAACCACCGGTCAAAATCATCGAAGAAGTCCGTCAAGTCGTCGGAAACGATGAAGCCGTGATTCGAAAAGCCAAAATGCCGCCGAGTTCAAACGCGTTTGTGCCGTCGGTCGGCGGATTGATTGCGGCAAGTTATGTCATCAATGAGATTGTCCGGGAAGCCGGCGTCATCATCGAACGTGTCCGTTAAAAAAGCGACCTGCTGAGGTCGCTTTTTCTCATCGTTTACGGTTGTTTTTTCCAAAAGTCGAGCCGGGCCTGCAATTGTTTTTCAAACCCGCGGGGACTTGGCTTGTAAAAAACGGGTTTGGTTCGTGCCAGATTTTCCGGCCAGTAGTTCTGTTTGACATATGCATGCGGAAACTGGTGCGGATACTGATATTCGACACCATTACCAAGTGCTGCAGCACCGGCATGATGAGCGTCCCGTAAATGCGGTGGAACCGGACCGCCGTCCGATCGACGGACGAGTTCGAGTGCCTGATCGATCGCGTTAATGACCGTGTTTGATTTCGGTGCCGTCGCAAGATACAGCACCGTTTCGGCGAGCGGGATCCGTGCCTCCGGAAAACCGATATATTCACAGGCCCGGGCACAGGCGTCCACAATCAGTAAAGCCTGCGGATCCGATAATCCGATATCTTCTGCCGCGTGGACATAGAGGCGACGGACGATGAAGCGGGGGCTTTCCCCGGCCTCAATCATGACGGCAAGCCAGTACAGGGCAGCATCGGGATCTGAACCGCGAATTGATTTGATGAAGGCCGAGATGACATCGTAATGTCGGTCTCCGTCCTTATCGTATTTCAAGGCTTTTTGCTGAATCGATTCCTCAGCTACGGCAAGATCAATCGTAATTTCACCGTCAATTTCCGGTGTCGTCAAAACGGCGAGTTCGAGTGCGTTGAGCAGTGCCCGGTAATCCCCGTCCGACAGTTTGACGTAATGATCGACCGCCTCTTCTGTGACGGTAATCGGATATTTGCCGAGACCACGCTCCGTATCGTGTAACGTCCGGTGGAGGACGACCCGTAAATCGTCTGTCGTAGGCGTTTCAAACCGGAAGACGGTTGCCCGCGATAAGAGAGCGGCATTGACTTCAAAACTCGGATTTTCCGTTGTCGCGCCAATCAGCGTAATCGTTCCGGCTTCGAGTGCAGGCAGTAAAGCATCCTGCTGCATTTTATTGAAACGATGAATTTCATCCAAAAATAAAATCGTTTTTTGTTGGTCGAACTGCAGTCGGGATTCCGCTGCTTTTAAAACTTCACGCAACTGATCCAGTTTTGCCGTGACAGCGTTCAACTGTTCGAATGCTGATTTCGTATAACTGGAAATGACACGGGCGAGCGTCGTTTTTCCGGTTCCCGGTGGTCCGTAAAAAATAACCGTCCCAAGCCGGTCGGCGAGAATCGCCCGGCGTAATAAGGTTGATTCTCCGATCAAATGGCGTTGGCCAACGATTTCGTCCAGTGATTGAGGGCGCATCCGATTGGCGAGCGGACCGGCCGGAGAATGGGATTCAAATAAATTAGCCATAGGTAGCGTTCCTTCTTTCAACTTTTAGCTACTACTATACTAGAAAGGATGTCTTTTCGCATGATGAAAATCTCGACAAAAGGCCGTTATGGTCTGACAATCATGATTGCACTCGCCAAAGGAGGTGAGGCAAAGCCATTGTCTCTAAAGAAAATTGCTCAGATGTACGACCTGTCCGAACATTATTTGGAGCAATTGATTGCCCCGCTCCGAAACGGCGGTCTCGTCAAAAGTGTCCGCGGTGCATACGGTGGATATAAATTAGGCCGTTCGGCCGAAGAAATCACAGCAGGAGATATCATCCGTCTGCTTGAAGGTCCGCTTGTCGTCGTTGAAGGCGATAATTGTGATGAAGTGACGAAACGAAAATTGTGGGATAAAATTCAAAGTGCCGTCGATCAAGTTCTGGATACGACGACATTAAAAGATTTAGCCGAAGAAGATGACACGGGTTACATGTTTTATATATGAGAGGTGAAAAAACGATGATGTATTTTGATCACGCGGCAACGACGCCGATGCGTCCGGAAGTTTTGGAAAAGATGACACCTTACATGCTCGAACAATTCGGGAATCCGTCAAGCGTCCATGCATTCGGACGGACGGGGCGGGCTGCGATTGACACGGCACGACGAATGATAGCAACGGAACTGAACGCCAAACCGACGGAAATTCTCTTTACGAGCGGCGGCACGGAGTCGGATAACTATGCCATCATCGGTGCCGCGATGCAGTATCAGTCGAAAGGCCGTCACGTCATCACGACACGGTTTGAACATCATGCCGTGCTTCATGCATTCGAGGAACTGGAAAAACGGGGATTCGACGTGACGTATCTCGAAATACCGGAGTCCGGTATCATAACGGAAGAGGCGTTACGGGCAGCCGTTCGGCCGGATACGATTCTAGTATCGATCATGTTCGGAAACAATGAAGTCGGGACGGTCCAGCCGATTGCGGCATGCGGTCGTTTCCTCCGGGAACAACAGATTATTTTCCATACCGATGCCGTCCAAGTTTTTGCGAAATCGCCGATCGACGTGGAAGCGATGCAAATCGATTTGCTGTCCGCATCAAGTCATAAAATCAACGGACCCAAAGGCGTCGGCTTATTATATATCCGTTCTGCCGTCAAACTGGCTCCACAATCGTATGGCGGGGAACAGGAACGAAAGCGCCGTGCCGGAACGGAAAACGTCGCCGGGATCGTCGGTTTTGCGGAAGCAGTCCGGCTGACGGCAATGGAACGCGAAGAACAGGTTAAGCAGTATCAACTGTTGCGGCATACATTGCTCGAGCGGCTTCGTTCCTCAACGATTGATTTTGAAGTCAACGGGACAGACGGGTTGCCGCAAGTCATCAATCTGTACTTCCCAAACGTTGAGATTGAACCGTTTTTAATTATGCTCGATATGCGGGGAATTGCCGTGTCGAGTGGAAGTGCCTGTACGGCAGGATCGGTGGAACCGTCGCATGTCCTGTCAGCAATGTACGGTGAAAATCCGCGGACGAAACAATCGGTTCGGATCAGCTTTGGCCGAGGAAACGACGTGTCACAAGTCGAACTGCTCGCGCAAGGCCTGATAGATGTCGTAAAATCGTTTCAGAACAATTAAGAGGTGAAAACAATGAATACACGCGCAAAAGCACCGGAAGAAACAACGGTCGTCGTCGGAATGTCCGGCGGTGTCGATTCGTCCGTTACGGCTTATTTATTAAAAGAACAAGGATACAACGTCATTGGGATCTTTATGAAGAACTGGGACGATACAGATGAAAACGGATTTTGTACAGCAACGGAAGATTACGAAGATGTCATTGCCGTCGCCAACCAAATCGGTATCCCCTATTATGCGGTCAATTTCGAGAAAGAGTACTGGGACAAAGTCTTTACGTACTTCCTCGATGAATATAAACTCGGCCGGACACCGAATCCGGATGTCATGTGTAATAAAGAAATCAAATTCAAAGCATTTCTTGACCATGCGATGCGCTTAGGCGCCGATTTCGTTGCGACGGGGCATTATGCCCGTGCCGTCTATGAAGACGGGGAGCATAAATTATTGCGCGGCGTCGATACAAACAAAGACCAAACGTATTTCCTGAACCAGCTGTCACAGGATCAAATTGCGAAAGCAATGTTCCCGATCGGACATATGGAAAAATCAGAAGTCCGGAAAATCGCGGAAGAAGCAAACCTTGCGACGGCCAAGAAAAAAGATTCAACGGGTATTTGTTTCATCGGGGAACGGAATTTCAAACAGTTCCTCAGTCAGTATCTGCCGGCACAACCGGGTGAAATGCGGACACTCGACGGTAAAACAATGGGGCGTCATGACGGTCTGATGTATTACACGATGGGACAACGTCACGGTCTTGGGATTGGTGGAGACGGTGAGCCGTGGTTCGTCGTCGGGAAAAACCTGCAAGACAACATCCTGTTCGTTGAGCAAGGGTTCCACAATGAATTGCTTTACTCAGAAGGATTATATGCCTCTGATATCAGCTGGACGGCAACGATGCCGGCCGGAACAGAATTCCGCTGTACGGCGAAGTTCCGTTACCGTCAGACGGATACACCGGTCACGGTCCGTGTCCTCGACGGCGGACGTCTGGACGTCGCGTTCGACGAACGGCAACGGGCGATTACTCCCGGACAAGCCGTCGTCTTTTATGACGGAGATGTCTGTCTCGGCGGAGCAACGATTGACGATGCCTACAAAGCAGGTCAAGCATTAACGTATCTTGCATAAGGGAGAGATTGGGATGAATTACAACGAAGTCGGATTCCGCCATTTAGAATCCGGTAATTATGAATTAGCGGCTCAAGCTTTTAATGATGCCATTGAAGAACAGCCGAACGACCCGACCGGTTACGTCAACTTGGGGACATTACTCCAGTCGATGGATGATGCCGACCGGGCACTCCGATTTTACGATAAAGCCTTGACGATTGATTCGACGTTCGCCAGTGCCCATTATGCCAAAGGTGCATTATACTTCTCGGCGGATCTATTGGTAGAGGCGGAAGAGTCGTTACGTCTTGCGTTGCTGCACGGACTCGATGATGCCAATCTCCATTTCATGCTCGGTCTGACGTATCAAAAGCTCGGGGATCCGGTTCGGGGGATTCCGCGTTTGAAACAGGCGACGGAACTGAACGGGGTGGATGTCGAAATCGCCTTCCAGTACGGTCTTGCCCTTGCTCAGAACGAGCAGATAGAAGAAGCGGCTGAAATTTTCGAACAAGTTCTGTTGCTTGAAGATACGCATACGGATGCCCGTTACAACTACGCCATCGCACTGGCCTTTTTAGGTCAGCAGGAAGCATGTTATACGGAGCTCGAAACCGTTCTTGCCTATCAGCCAAACCATACGCTGGCGCAGGATGCCAAAGCAAAAATGGATGCCTTACTGAAATAACCAGGAAAAAGACTCTGCTGTCGGCGGCTTTTGGCAATCGATTCAGCAGAGTCTTTTTTAGTGCCCGACTTCACGGACGATGCGAAGCGGAGGACCGGAAAAATCTTCATAGGCTTCATCCATATTTTTCGTATAGAGCTCAATGACATTGTTTTCCGTGTCTTTAAAATAAGCCGAGTATTCCTTGTCATTGGAGGTCTCCTGTTCATCCCATTCCCGAATCTTGACGTCAATCGATGCACCCCGAAGTAAATCAAGTGCTTCGTTAAATTCGTTTTTCTCAATATAAAAGGCACAATGGACATGGACGCCGCCTTCATCATACAGACTGTCCCACTCTGTCACAGGAAGGTTCTTGACGGTCCGTTCTTCCATCGTAAAGTCCCGTTTGAGCCAAAGACCGAGACGGGTGTTTCCTCCGATGTACAACCACGTCGCCCAAACCCCATCCTGTTTTTCCTGTTCATGACTCGGCTCTGCATCTTCCGGTGCCCATTGTTCGACGATTGGAATACCGAGCGTTCCATTCCAAAAGGCGACGGCCCGGTCCATGTCCTGCACTTCCAAAACTAATTCACATAATCCTGCGATCGGTAGACGTCCCATGTTTGTTCCTCCATTCGGATAATATATCAAGGAATGTTTCCCTCATTTAAAATCCCTTAAACGAGTGCTATGATAATAACTGAGTAACGGAGTCCAGAAAGAGAGCAGGTGGAGTGATGGAGCACCCCCATCAAGTAGTCGGTCGTATCAAACGTGTGCTTTTTTCCTCCGAAGAAGAAGCCCATTCCATCGTCCTGATGGCGATCAAGGAAAAAAACTTTGAACTAAAAGAAACAGAGCTTGTCGTCACGGGAACCGGTGTCGGAATCGAACTCGGCGGAACGTATCAAGCATTCGGACGGTTGATTGATCATCCGCGATTCGGCAAACAACTAAAAGCAGAGTTGATCCGGCGTTCGGTCCCGATGACGAAACACGCCGCCGTCCGTTTTTTGACGAACGGATCGTTTACCGGCATTGGTCCGAAAACAGCGAAAAATATCGTCGATGCGCTCGGTGAAGATGCCATTGATATCATCTTAAAGGACAGTAAAGCGCTCGATCGTGTCCCGGGATTAAAACAGAAGCAGGCGGATGTCATCTTCAGCCGGCTCGCGACCTTATACGGTGTCGATCAACTGATGCTTTTTTTAGCTCCGTTTGATGTCACCCCAAAACTCGCAGCAAAGATTTATGCAGCGTACGAAGGGGATGCGATGGCGAGAATTCGTGAAAATCCTTATTCCTTGATGTATGAGGTCAGCGGGATCGGTTTTAAGACGGCCGACCAAATTGCCTCGCATCTCGGACTTGTCGGATTGCATCCGGAACGGGTCGCAGCATCAATCATGCATATACTGGAGCAGGAAGCTGGAGAAGGGCATGCATTCGCGACGGTCGAATCCCTGTTACAGCGGGCACCGCGTCTACTCGGCGAGGATCCGGGTGAACGCCTGGAACAAGCTATCGAGCTGTTGCTGACGGAAGATAAGGTCAAACTCGAAGAAGGTTGTTTGTATCTGCCGACGATTTTCTATGCGGAAGTCCGGGCGGCAAAAGAGTTGGCCCGTGTCATGGCGAACGGATCCGAGCAGGAAGTCGATGTTGCGACGATTTTGTCAGCCATCGGTCAACTCGAAGAACGGTTTGGTATGGAATACGCCGTTCAGCAACGGGAGGCGATTGAGCTTGCGGTCAAGGCGCCGTTGATGGTTCTGACAGGTGGACCCGGAACCGGGAAGACGACGGTCATCAAAGGGATTTTGCATGCGCTTCAGGAAATCCATGATTGGCCGCTTGAAAAAAGCCAGGTCAAGTCGGGTGAAGTCTATCCGTATGTGCTCGTCGCCCCAACCGGACGGGCGGCCAAACGGCTGTCGGAAGCAACCGATGTTCCGGCGATGACCATTCACCGCCTATTAAAATATGATGGGACGAACTTCCAGCTGGACGAAGACCAACCGATTGCCGGTAAAGTACTGATCATCGATGAATCGTCCATGATCGACATCTATCTGTTATCGAGTTTGTTACGGGCCGTGCCAAACGGGATGAAGATTTTATTCGTCGGCGACCGGGACCAGCTGCCATCGGTCGGTCCGGGACAAGTGCTTGCCGACTTGATGGATACGGACGGTATTCCAGTCGTCCGACTCAACGTCGTCCACCGTCAAGCGGAAGATTCCTCGATTCTCCGGTTGGCCCACGATTTAAAAAACCGTGTCACTTCGGCTGATTTGCTGGCCCCTTTATCCGACCGTCGTTTTTATTCGCTTGCTCCGCAGGAATCGTTGCGCGGTATCGCGGCTTTTGCCGAAAAAGCACTGGCAAAAGGATATTCGAAGTTTGACGTTCAAATTTTAGCGCCGACGTACCGCGGACAAGTGGGTATCGACGAATTGAATATCGTTCTGCAAAAAGTCTACAATCCGGAAGCGCCGAAAAAACGGGAAGTCAAACAAGGGACACGGATTTACCGGAGCGGAGACAAGATTCTTCAGCTCGTCAACAATGCGGAAGAGAATGTCTACAACGGTGATATCGGTGAAATCGTCAATATCTTTTTTGCAAAGGAAAATGTCGATAAGGTGGATAAAATCATTGCCCGGTTCGATCAGACGGAAGTTGAATATAACCGGAGTGACTGGGATCAATTTACGCATGCTTATGCGATTACGATTCATAAAGCGCAAGGATCGGAGTTTCCGATTGTGTTGATGCCGGTCTTTTTCACCGGTGCCTTCAAGCATTCCCGGAACCTCATCTATACGGCCGTCACTCGGGCCAAAGCCAGTCTGCTGTTGTTCGGAGATCCCCGTGCCTTCCATAAAGCATCACAAGAGGAAGAGCCGCGCCGGCGGACACGGCTCATTGAACGGCTCGGCGGTATGACAAAGACTTGACTGAATGCATCAGATAGGTAATAATCACGGTAGATGAATGGACGCAAAACGTTGATGGAAGATAAGTAGATCGTAGTTTTCATGACCAGAGAGAGATGGGATTGCTGGAACCATCTTCATGACGATTCGATTGAAGCTCCTTCCGGAGTCGAGTGCAAACACTTGCGGGTAATCTCCGTTAACGGATTTTTCGAGGTAAAGGGAGCAGTTGTCTTTACGAACGAGGGTGGTACCACGAGAGCGATGCTTTCGTCCCTTTTCAGGGATGAATGTATCGTTTTTTTTGCGTTCAGGACAAATTAATCAATGGGGGTATTTTCGATGAAACCATTAAAACCGTTGACGGGTGCACAAATCCGTCAAATGTATCTCGACTTTTTCCAGTCTAAAGGGCACGCAATCGAACCAAGCGCATCACTCGTTCCGATTGAGGATCCAACGTTACTGTGGATCAATTCGGGTGTTGCTACGCTAAAAAAATATTTTGACGGACGGGTCATCCCGCAAAATCCACGGATTGTCAATGCACAGAAATCCATCCGGACGAACGATATCGAAAACGTCGGGAAAACAGCGCGTCACCATACGTTTTTTGAAATGCTCGGAAACTTTTCGGTCGGCGATTACTTCCGCGAAGATGCGATTAAATGGGGCTGGGAACTCTTGACGAGTGACGAGTGGTACGGTCTTGATCCGGAACGTCTTTCCGTGACGATTCATCCGGAAGACGATGCAGCACGTCAAATCTGGCTCGAACTGGGTGTGCCGGCTGAGCGCATCATTCCGCTTGAAGATAACTTCTGGGAAATCGGGGAAGGTCCTTCAGGTCCAAACACGGAGATTTTCTTCGACCGCGGACCGGCTTTCGGAGACGATCCGAACGACTCTGAACTATATCCGGGCGGCGAGAACGAACGGTACCTTGAAATCTGGAATATCGTGTTCAGTCAATATAATCATGACGGACACGGCAACTATACGGAATTACCGCGTAAAAACATCGATACCGGGATGGGTCTTGAGCGGATGGCGAGTGTCATGCAAGATGTGCCGACAAACTTTGACACGGACCTGTTCATGCCAATCATTCACAAGACGGAAGAAATCAGCGGTAAACTTTATCGTGAAGACACAAAACTGGATGTTGCGTTCAAAGTCATCGCCGACCATATCCGTACGGTTGCTTTTGCAATCGGAGACGGAGCATTGCCTTCGAACGAAGGACGCGGTTATGTCTTACGCCGACTGCTCCGTCGTGCTGTCCGTTATGCCAAAATGCTCGGAATCGAACGTCCGTTCATGTACGAACTCGTTGATACAGTCGGTAGCGTCATGGTCGATTTTTATCCGCAAGTTCCGGAAAAAGCAGATTTCATCAAACGTGTCATCAAAAACGAGGAAGAGCGATTCCACGAGACACTGCATGACGGTCTTGCCATCCTGAACACAGTGGCACAAGCAGCCAAAAATAACGGCGAACATGTCATCAGCGGAGAAGATGCTTTCCGTTTGTATGATACGTACGGTTTCCCGCTTGAACTGACGGTTGAATACGCAGAAGATCACCAGATGTCCGTCGATGAAGAAGGATTTAAACTGGCAATGGATGAGCAACGTAAACGTGCCCGTGCTGCCCGTGAAGACGGCGGTTCGATGCAACAACAATCAGAAGTATTGGCAACTTTGACTGTTCCAAGTCAATTTGTTGGTTATACGGACCTTGAGGCGGATGCAAAAATCATTGCTTTGTTGCATGATGGAGAACGGGTAACAGAAGTTGCTGCCGGCGAAGAAGCACAATTGTTGCTTGATGTTACACCATTTTATGCAGAGAGCGGCGGAGAAGTCGCTGACTCAGGAACGATCACGGGTCCGGATTTCGTCCTCGATGTCAAAGATGTCCAAAAAGCACCAAACGGTCAAAATCTGCATACCGTTGTGGTTCGGACAGGGATTGCTTTAGCGGATGCATCCGTTCATGCTGCGGTCGAAGCATCGTCGCGTCAAGCCATCACAAAAAACCATACGGCAACCCACTTGTTGCATAAAGCGTTGAAAGACACACTCGGAACACACGTCAACCAAGCAGGTTCACTTGTTTCGGCGGATCGTCTGCGCTTTGACTTCTCGCACTTCGGAGCAGTGACGGCTGAAGAATTAGCAACAATCGAACAGGATGTCAACCAAGCGATTTGGGCATCACTTGCAGTGGAAATTGAAGAAATGAACATTGCTGATGCAAAAGCAAAAGGGGCAATGGCACTGTTTGGTGAAAAATACGGCGAGACGGTTCGTGTCGTTTCGGCTGGAACATATTCGATCGAACTCTGTGGCGGAATCCACGTTCGCAATACAGCAGAAATCGGTCTGTTCAAGATTGTTTCCGAATCAGGAATCGGAGCCGGAACACGACGGATCGAAGCGGTCACTGGCGCTGGAGCATACCATGTCATGAACGGTCACCTGCAGACACTCGAGCAGGCAGCACGTGTCCTGAAAACGAAAACGACGGAAGTACCGGGACGAATTGAAGCACTTCAAGTCCAGCTTCGTGAAACAGAACGGGCACATGAATCATTGCAGGCGAAACTTGCAAACATCGAAGCTGCATCATTAAAAGATGATGTCGAGCAAATCAACGGTGTAAAGGTTCTTGCTAAACAAGTCGACGTCTCGGATATGGATGCCCTTCGCGGTATGATGGATGAACTGAAGTCAAGTCTCGGTTCGGCAATCATCGTGCTCGGTAGTGCGCAGGGAGATAAAGTCAACCTCGTTGCAAGTGTCTCAAAAGACTTAATCGATCAAGGGTACCATGCCGGTAAACTGATCAAGGAAGTAGCGACACGTTGCGGCGGCGGTGGCGGCGGTCGTCCGGACATGGCACAGGCCGGCGGAAAAGATCCTGCAAAATTAAACGAAGCTCTTGCGTTTACTTCACATTACGTGCAATCACTGGCATAATAGAGAAGTAGTGTAAATGAAAGAGGTGATTAACGTGAGTCAGATGGATCAAACGATGAAATTTAATTTTCCAGAAGACGATAGCCAGGCGGCAACACGCGAAGTATTGCTGACGGTCTATCATGCTTTAGAAGAAAAAGGCTATCATCCGATCAACCAAATCGTCGGATATCTACTTTCCGGTGATCCTGCTTACATTCCTCGTCATAACGATGCACGTAATATGATCCGAAAGATTGAGCGTGATGAACTACTGGAAGAACTCGTGAAATCTTATCTATCGGAGAGTGGAGACAAAAAATGAAGCGTGCCATCGGACTTGATGTCGGTTCGAAGACGATCGGTGTTGCGGTGAGTGATTTGATGGGCTGGACAGCACAGGGCGTCGAAACCATCAAATGGACAGAACCTGAATACCCGGTCGCCTTCAAACGACTCGAGGCAATTATTAAGGAATACGGTGTCGAAATCATCGTCATCGGACATCCGAAAAACATGAATGGGTCAATTGGTCCCAGAGCTGAGGCGAGTGAAGCGTTCGCGCGTGAAATCGAAACCCAGACGGGTCTTTCGACTGTTCTTGTCGACGAGAGACTGACGACGATGCAGGCAGAACGTATGCTGATCGATGCCGATGTCAGTCGGAAAAAACGGAAACAAGTCATCGATAAGATGGCAGCAGTCATGATCCTGCAATCTTATTTGGATCGGGCAAATCGATAAGGAGGAAATGAGATGTCTGAAGAAAAACGGCAGTATCTCTTTCCTGATGAAGACGGTGGCGAACATCTTTTCGAAGAATGGTACCGTTATGTCAGTGAGCGAACCGGCAAGACCTATTTATTTCTCGAAATGATCGGTCATCCGGAAGAGGGCGCAGATGATTTAATCATTTGTGAAATCGACGAGTTTGGCGAAGGCGAAGATGATTTTGAATTGAGCCTGATTGATGAAAACGATGAGCAGACTTGGGATGAACTTGAGGCTGCATTAAAGGAGCGGATGAATGATGCAACAGAATGAACCTACACATTACGTAATTCCCGATGGAGAAGGCAACGAATTTAAATTTGCCGAGCGTTTACGGTATGAAAGCCCACGCTCAAGCAAAACTTACATTTTCCTCGAGCCGGTCGGCGCGGATTATGATGAAGCAGAAGAAGTCGACATCTTCGTTTATGAGTTAGAAGAGTACGGTGACGGTGATGATGATTTCAACCTCGTTCCAATCGCAGAAGATGATGCAGAAACTTGGGATGAAATTGAAGAAGTCTTTAATACATTAGAAGACGAGCTTGACTAAACCGACTCGTGTATAAGGTGGTGTCGTCAGAGCAATGGCTCTTTCGATATCACCTTGTTTTAAGAGAAGAAGGAGGAACCGATGGAGAATGAATGGAAGAAAAATGCTGAAATCGAACAGAAACGTCGCCGGACATCGCGCCGGATAACGTTAATCATCCTTTCAGTATTGTTCACGATTTTCTTAGTAGCAGGAGCAGCCATCTACATCTTTTTAAAGAGTTCACTCGAACCGGTCAACGAAGAGGCGACGAAGTCTGTCAAGGTTGAGATTCCTTTAGGCGCCGGTACAAGTACGATTTCAAGCATTCTTAAAGAAAAAGATTTAATCGCGAATGAAACGATTTTCCGCTATTATGTCCGCTATAAGAATGAATCGTCATTCCAAGCCGGAACATACACGTTGACTCAAGCGATGACACCGGACGAAATCATCAATGAATTGAAGACCGGAACCATTATGAAAGCAGCGGATGTCAAAATCACGCTTCCTGAAGGAATCACGATGGATCGTCAAATTGCCATCATCGCGAAAGCAACCGGTTTTAAAGCTGACTCCATCCGTAAATCCCTGACAGATGAGGCATATATCAAAACATTGATTGAAAAGTATCCAATGCTGACAGATGAAGTAACGAAGCAGGGCGTCCTCTATTCACTTGAAGGCTATTTCTTCCCGGCGACATACGAATTCGACAAAGGAAAAAGCATCAATCAAATTGCCGAAACGATGTTGGATGAGATGGAAAAGATTTATGATGCAAATGCCGATGCCATTAAGAAATCAGGCATGACTTTCCATGAAGTGTTGAGTCTCGGATCCATGGTTGAGCGGGAAGCCGCGACACCAGACGATCGTCGTGAGATTGCCGGTGTCTTTACGAACCGACTGAACGACGGGATGAAACTCCAATCGGATCCAACGGTCTGGTACGGTACAGGAGAAAATACAGCATTGACGACATTAAAGGATTTGGAGAATAATTCGAAATACAATACGTACAAGTATGAGGGTATTCCGATCGGTCCGATTTCAACCGTCAGTGAAGATTCAATTCTTTCCGTCCTGAATCCTAAAAAGACGAAATATGTTTATTTCTTTGCCCGACCACCAAGTGATAAAAATCCACGCGGTCAAATTCTTTATGAGGAAACCTATGAGGAACATCAACGTAATGTTGTGAAGTACAAACCGGAATGGGTCGAATACGAAGCAAGTAAAGAGCAATGAACAGGAGGTTGATCGGGAACGGTATGTTCGTTCCCGGTCAACCTGTTTATGCGCAGAAGGAGTGAATTCCGAATGAATGATTTTACAGCGTATGTCGAAGGGATGATTCGGCCACGTGATTCCTTGTTACAGGAAATGGAAGCATACGCGAAAGAGCACCATATTCCAATCATCGAACTGACGGGATCGGAAGTTTTATTATCGTTGTTGACGTTACAACAACCGAAACGAATCCTCGAACTCGGCACAGCGATTGGGTACAGTGCTATTCGGATGGCTCGCGCCTTGCCGGATGCCCGCATCACGACCGTTGAACGAAATGCGAAACGATACGCCGAGGCCAAGATGTTCATTGAACGTTCGGACGTTGCGGACCGGATTGACATCGTTTTTGCGGATGCAGTAGAATTAGCCGAAACCCTTGACGAGCAGTTTGATGCCGTGTTCATCGATGCGGCCAAAGGGCAGTATAAAAAATTCTTTAACGGTTATGGGCGATTGGTGCCAATAGGCGGAGTTTTATATACGGATAACCTATTTTTGCACGGGGATGTCCTGGAGACGGATCCGAAGACGTTTGACCGGAGAAGACGGCGGCTTGTCCGTCTGGTCAAAGAATTTACGGCATGGATGATGGAGCAAGACCAATATGATACGACGATTTTCCCGCTTGGAGACGGTGTGTCCGTCAGTCGGAAAGTGAAGTCGGAATGAATGATGGAGGTACGAATTCAATGCAAAAACCGGTTGTAATTGGTGTGGCTGGAGGAACTGGTTCAGGAAAGACGACGGTCGCACGTTCACTTGTCGACGCATTCCCGAGTGAATCCATCGTCATGATCGAGCAGGATGCTTACTATAAGGACCAAAGTGAATTATCGATGGAAGAGCGCTATCAAACAAACTATGATCATCCGTTTGCCTTTGACAATGATTTGCTGATTGAACATATCAAAGCGTTGCGCGAAAACCAGGCTGTTGAAAAACCGGTCTATGATTACGTTGCCCATACACGTGCAACGGAAACGATTCCACTTGATCCACGTGACGTCATCATCGTCGAAGGTATTTTGGCGCTTGAAGACGAACGTTTACGGGAATTGATGGATATTAAAGTCTTCGTTGATACAGATGCCGATGTTCGGATCCTGCGCCGGATGCAACGTGATATGAACGAACGGGGACGGTCGATTGATTCCGTCGTCGAGCAGTATACGAAAGTCGTCCGTCCGATGCATCTTCAGTTTTGTGAACCAACAAAACGGTATGCAGACATCATTGTTCCTGAAGGTGGCGAAAACCACGTGGCGATTGATTTACTCGTCACGAAGATCCGTGCGATTCTCGATTATCGGTCTTCACTTGATCAAAGAGGATATTGATTCCAAAAAAGATGTGAATATACTATACTAGTGGAATAAAAAGGAGCGTGACAAAAATGGCAGAAAAACAGTATTACATGACGCTTGAAGGTAAAGCGAATGTTGAAAACGAATTAAACGAACTGAAGTCAGTCCGCCGTAAAGAAGTTGTCGAAAATATTAAAATCGCCCGTTCATTTGGTGACTTGTCGGAAAATGCGGAATATGATTCAGCGAAAGAAGAACAAGCAATGGTCGAAGGCCGGATTGCTCAATTAGAAGAGATGTTACGCAACGTTGCCATCATCTCGGAAGATGAGAAGGATATCTCGGTCGTTGGGATCGGGACGACAGTTACATTCTTGATCCTTGAAGACAACGAAGAAGAAACATATACGATTGTTGGTAGTGCAGAAGCAGATCCGTTCACCGGGAAAATCTCGAACGAATCACCGATTGCGAAAAGCCTGTTCGGGCACAGTGTCGGCGAGCAAGTTTCCGTTCAAGCACCAGGCGGAGATTTCGCTGTAAAAATTACATCAATCAAGTAAATACGAATTAACAGCAGCCGGAGCAATCCGGTTTTCTGTTTGAACGGGGGAAAAAGAGATGCCGATCGCAATTATCGGAGCAATGGAAGAAGAAGTAAACTTACTTCGAAATGAATTATCGGAACGAAAAGATACGGTCATTGCCAACTATCATTTTTACGAAGGGCTGTTGAACAGTGTACCGGTCGTTATCTTAAAATCCGGTATCGGAAAAGTGAATGCAGCAATCGGAACGACGTTGTTGCTCGATCATTTTAAGCCAAGTGCCGTCATCAATACCGGATCAGCCGGCGGATTCAGAGCTGGTCTGAAAGTCGGTGACGTCGTCGTTTCGACGGAAGTCCGTCATCACGACGTCGACGTGACAGCGTTCGGTTACGAGTATGGTCAAGTACCGGGAATGCCGGCTGCCTACACAGCGGATCCAAAATTGATTGCAACAGCGGAAGCTGTTATTGAACGAATGGATACGATTCGGGTCGTCCATGGTTTGATCGTGACAGGTGATTCGTTCATTCATGATACGGAGCGTTCAAATCTCATTAAAACGAACTTCCCGGATGTCGCGGCAGTTGAGATGGAAGCGGCACCGATTGCGCAAGTTTGCCATCAATTCGATGTCCCGTTCGTCGTGACACGTTCGATTTCTGACAGTGCCGATGAAGAAGCGTCCCTGTCATTTGATGAATTCTTGGAGATTGCTTCGATTAATTCAGCGAAGATGGTCATGGAAGTCGTCCGCACATTAGCTGATTCAGAGTAATCTGGATTACTGTGAAAGAAGGTCTCTCAATAGGAGGCCTTCTTTTCTCTTTGACAAAATGTGTTTAACGCTTTATATTAGTACCAGATACTAATTTCAAAGGAGCAATCATATGAATATCGGAATTATAGGACTCGGTACATCATTACCCGAACATCGGATGACAAATGATGATTTAGCAGCGACACTCGATACGAGTGATGAATGGATTCGGACACGTACAGGAATCGGGGCGCGGCGGATTGCAGATGATGCAGTCGATGTTACGGATTTAGCGACGGAAGCAGCGGAAAAAGCATTAGCAGATGCTAACCTGACAGCAGACGACATAGGATTGATTGTTGTCGGAACGGCAACCGGACGTGCTTTCCCGTCGACTGCCTGTATCGTTCAGGAGCGAATCGGCGCACTCGGTGCGACAGCTTTTGATATTAGCGCAGCGTGCAGCGGATTCATTTTTGCCCTACAGACGGCTTCGAGTATGATGACGGCAACGGGATCAAAACACGCACTCGTCATCGGAGCAGAGAAGATGTCAAGCATCGTTGACTGGTCAGACCGGTCGACAGCCATCTTGTTTGGTGATGGTGCCGGAGCAGTTGTCCTCGGTCCAACCGAGCAACAAGGATTGAATGCCTTTGAACTGGGCACAGATGGCCGCGGAGCACATCTGTTATTTAAAAACCTGGATGGTCCGATTGAAATGAACGGCCGGGAAGTCTATAAGTTCGCCGTCCGCAAGTTACCGGACATCGTGGAGAAAGTCATTCAAAAAGCGGACGGAACACTGGCCGAACTTGATTTACTGATTCCGCATCAAGCGAATTTACGGATTATTGATGCAGCACGTGAACGACTTGGAATTGAAGAAGAGAAAGTAATCGTGACGATTGACGAACATGCGAATACATCTGCTGCGTCAATACCACTTGCACTAGAAGAGGCACGGCGACAAGGAAGATTGTCACCGGGGACGACACTTGTCCTCGCTGGATTCGGCGCAGGTTTGACATGGGGAGCAGCTTACATTACTTGGACTAAAGGGGAGAACACATAAAATGATGAGAAAACGTGTAGTAGTAACAGGTATGGGCGCACTGACGCCAATCGGTAATGATGTCTATACATTCTGGAATGCCTTAAAAGCCGGTGAAAACGGGATTCGTCCGATGGAACGTCTCGATATCGATGAGTATCCGACGAAAGTAACAGGAGAATTACAGAATTTTGATGTTACAGAATTCATTGAAGCAAAGGAAGCCCGGAAAATGGACCGTTTCGTTCATTATTCGCTCGTCGCAAGTATGGAAGCCGTCAAAAATGCTGAACTGGACGTTAAAGCCAATGCTGAACGTATCGGCGTCTGGATCGGATCCGGGATCGGCGGCGTCGAGACGATTGAAAAACAGGCGAAAATCTATTTTGAACGGGGACATCGTCGTGTCAGCCCATTCTTCATCCCAATGATGATTCCAAACATGGCGAGTGGCCAAGTTTCGATTTATACAGGAGCAAAAGGACCGAATAACTGTTCTGTCACTGCATGTGCTTCCGGTACAAACGCGATTGGTGAAGCGTTACGCGTCATTGAGCGCGGCGACGCGGACGTCATGATTGCTGGTGGATCTGAAGCACCGATTACCAATCTTGCATTTGCTGGTTTTTGTGCCAATAAAGCGATGTCGACGAACCATGACCCAAACACGGCAAGTCGTCCGTTTGATGAAGGGCGTGACGGATTCGTCATGGGCGAGGGTGCCGGAATCCTGGTACTTGAAGAGTATGAACATGCGATCGCCCGCGGTGCCAAAATCTATGCAGAAGTCAGCGGATACGGATTAACAGCCGATGCGTACCATATTACAGCACCAGATCCAGATGGTGACGGTGGAGCGCGCGCAATGGCGATGGCGATTAAAGATGCAGGTATCGAACCGGCTGCCGTTCAATACATCAATGCACACGGAACGAGTACACCAATGAATGATGTGTTAGAGACGAAAGCAATCCATACAGTCTTCGGCGAACATGCTGAAAAATTAGCCATCAACTCGACGAAATCGATGATCGGTCATTTACTCGGCGGTGCCGGTGGAGTGGAAGCCATCGCAACAATTAAATCGTTGCAGGAACAAACGGTTCACCCAACAATTCATTTGGAGAATCCAAGTGAAGGGTGTGATCTCGATTACGTTCGTGAGGGAAGCCGGTCATGGGACGTCGAGTATGCCCTCAGCAACTCGCTTGGGTTCGGTGGTCATAATGCTTCGCTTGTCTTTAAACGATATCACGCATAATCTCGTACGGAACAGAAACAAAAAGGCGATTTAACGGTTCAGATGACCGTTAAATCGCCTTTTTTATATAAAGAAATCCCATCATATTTTATAATAAACAAACTAAAAAACTAAAAATTCCACTTATTTTCAAATTGTTTTGAAAAAATATTTAGAAAAATCGGATAAAAGGTTTGCAAAATTATCAGAACATTGTAAACTATTTGTAACGAGAGGTTTTGGTTGAATAAAAAGTTACGACTTTTTTTTTCGCTCAAAAACCTTAGATTACTAGCTTTGGAAATTTTAGGGGGGTCATCGTATCATGAAAAAGAAAAGTTTTGCACTGGCTACATCTGTAGCCCTCGTTTCAAGCGCGTTCCTTGCAGCTTGTTCGACGACTGATTCAAATGACACATCATCGGGCGACAAAGGTTCGGACAAGAAATCAAGTGAGCAGACGCTAAACTTGATCGAAAGTGCTGATATTCCAACGCTTAACCCAACAACTTCTACGGATGCCGTGTCGTTCAACGTCTTGAACAACACGATGGAAGGTCTTTATCGTTTAGATGACAAGCAACAGCCGACACCGGGTATTGCTGAAAGTCACACAGTTTCTGACGATAAATTGACTTACACATTCAAGCTACGTGATGCAAAATGGTCGGACGGTACACCAATCACAGCAAAAGACTTCGAATATGCTTGGAAAGAAGTCTTGAACCCGGATAATGCTTCGCAATACGCGTATGTTTTCTACAACATCGAAGGTGCTGAAGAATACAACACGAAAAAAGGCGAGCGTGATGCGGTTGGCGTCAAAGCAGTTGACGACAAGACATTCGAAGTAAAATTAAAAGCACCAGCTGATTACTTCCTCGGTTTAACTGGATTCGGACCATTCATGCCGAAATCAGAAGAACTTTCGAAAAAAATCGGTAAGGACTTCGGTTCAACAGCTGATAAATCACTTTACAACGGACCATTCAAATTAACAGAATGGACACGTGAACAAGGCTGGAAAATGGTCAAAAACGATAACTACTGGGATAAAGACAGCGTGAAGCTGAACACGATCAACGTTAAAGTCGTTAAAGAAGTTGCGACAGGCGTTAACCTTTACGAAAAAGGCGACATCGATCGTGCTGGTCTTTCTTCAGAGTTCGTTGCCCAGTTCCAAGACAACAAAGAGTTCAAAACTAAAGGGGAGTCAACAATCTTCTACCTTTACTTGAACACGAAAGTCAAAGCTTTGAACAATGAAAAAATCCGTCGTGCCATCGACATGGGTTACAATAAAAAAGGAATCACGGACGTCATCTTGGCGAACGGTTCGCTTCCTGCAAACTACCTCGTACCAAAAGACTTCGCGAAAGATGCTGACGGAAAAGACTTCCGTGAAAAGTACCCGACATTCAACGAGTACAATGCAGACGAAGCGAAAAAACTATGGGAAGAGGGCTTAAAAGAAATCGGTCAAAAATCGGTTGAACTTGAGCTCCTTAACTACGATAGTGATGATGCGAAGAAAATCGGTGAGTTCTTGAAAGGTGAGCTTGAGAAGAACCTTCCAGGCATGAAAGTCACAATCAAGCAACAACCGTTCAAAAACAAATTGGATCTCGAAAACAAAGGCGACTTTGAATTCTCATTCGCCGGCTGGGGTCCTGACTACCAAGATCCAATGACGTTCCTCGATCTCTTCTTGACTGACGGACCATACAACCGTGGTAAATGGTCAAACAAAGAGTACGATAAACTTATCAAAGATGCACAAACACAAACAGATGCAGCAAAACGTTGGTCTGAACTTCAAGATGCTGAGAAAATCCTTCTTGATTCAGCAGCGATCTCGCCTGTTTATCAGCGCGGACGCGCATTCCTCGTTAAACCATACGTTAAAGGTGTTGTCGAACATAACTTCGGCGCAGACTTCTCGTACAAATGGGCTTCTATCGAAGGAAAATAAGTATGATAAGCGTTCCCTTAACCGGGAGCGCTTTTTTTAGTTGAAAAGCGGTTGACGCAACAGCTGATTTTTTGTAAAAAATCTGGGTGGCAGAATTGGAATCTGCCACCCGGATTTCATTAAAAAACAACTGAAATTATTTTTTTACTTTTGCCCGTTTACGTTGAAGACCCATCGCTTTTTCGACTTTCGCCAATTTGCGTGAGGCTACCAGTTCCGCTTTATCGCGCCCTTGATCAAGAATCAAATCAAGTTCTTCTGAATCAATCAGCTCGTGATACCGTTGCTGGATTGGTTCGAGTTCCGCTACGATGACTTCCGCAACATCTGCTTTAAACACACCGTAGTTTAATCCGTCATACTTCGCTTCCAAGTCTTTAATAGAAATACCGGCAAGCAGCGAATAGATTTCAAGTAAGTTCGAGACGCCGGGTTTGTTTTCCCGGTCAAACCGAACGATGCCTTCTGAATCCGTGACGGCAGACTTGATTTTTTTCCGAATGACATCCGGTGCATCAAGCATTGAGATATAACCTTTTGGATTCGTATCTGTTTTTGACATTTTTTTATCAGGAGACGTCAAGCTCATGATGCGGGCACCTGTTTCAGCGATGACCGGTTCGGGCATTTTAAACGTTTCGTAGTATCGGCTGTTGAAGCGCTGTGCCAAATCACGTGTCAATTCAATGTGTTGTTTTTGATCGTCACCGACCGGCACGAGTTCTGCGTCATACAGTAGAATGTCCGCGGCCATCAAAGTCGGATAAACAAACAATCCGGCACCGATCCGGTCTTTTCCTTGCGACTTGTCTTTATATTGTGTCATCCGCTCCAGTTCACCCATACCGGACAGGCATGTTAGCATCCAACCGAGTTGCGCGTGCGCTTTGACTTCCGATTGAACGAAGATCGTTGATTTTTCGGGATTTAATCCACTTGCGATGTACAACGCAGCCAGTGCACGCGTATTGTTCATCAGTTCGACCCGGTCAATTTCGACTGTAATCGAGTGTAAATCGACGATGCAGTAGTACGCATCATGTTCATCCTGAAGATTCACAAAGTGTTTCATTGCTCCGATGTAGTTACCGAGTGTGACCGTACCCGTTGGTTTAATACCTGAAAAGATAGTTTTCATGAGATTCCCTCCAAAAAATGAAATAAAAAAGATGACTCGTCCCTTGAAATTATCAAGGGACGAGTCATCGCGTTGCCACCCAAGTTGCTAGAACACTAGCCGCTCATTTGCTGTAACGGGCAGACCCGTCTGATTCTACATGATTTCGAATCAGCCACTCCGAAGTCCATTCCATCTGTGCCGACTGTCCATTTCCACCATCCATGGACTCTCTGTAAGTGGTGATCAGATGTACTACTCTTCTTCACTGTGTTCTCTATAATGTTATCTTCACTTTATCACATGTCTATTCAAAACGTCATTAAAATTCAATCAAATGAATGACAAAAGCAATGAAACGACGATGCAGATAAAACCACTGGAGAGATACGGAACTGTCCGGTTGGAAGCCCGTTTTTGTTTTGCTTCCAAGAGTTCACTTTCTTCATCCTCGTCTTCGTAGTAATCACCGTCGACTTCGCGTAATTTTGCTTCACGTTGTTTTTTGAAGCCGGCAGTGACACCTTTAAAAAATCCATTGGCAGACATATTGGAGAAAAATCCAATTGCGAGTAACAGAAAACCGGCAATGAATAAACCGCCGGACAAGTGATAACTCAGGGAGTGGGTCGCATCGGCGACAACGGCCCAAATCGTGTAGAGTGTTGTTAAAATCAAGGCAATCAAAAGCGGACGAAATAGTTTGGCGGACATGATGAACCTCCTACGGCAAGATGATGATTTCATTATACGCAAAGTCAAGGACAGTTACGACTCTGTATTATTCAGAGCGTGTAAAATAGCAAATAGTGTGACTATTCACTTGACGTTATTGTTATTCTCACATAAAATCAATTTATCACTTCGTTTAAGATTTTGAAACTAGGTCAATGCGTTTTGGGGAACGTTGAGGCAGTTTCGACGAGATGTCTAAAAATCGATTAGTTGTAGCGGTTTTTAAAAAAGAAAAGGAGATGACTCACCGATGAATAAAAAAACAGTCGGTCTCGCGTTATCAGTTATGCTTGCAGGAAGCGTTGTTCTTGCAGGGTGTTCAACAACAGGTGACGGAGATAAAGATGCAGGTTCTTCTAACGGGAAAAAGGTCTTACGTCTAACAGATACTTCTGATATTACGACGGTCGACCCGGCACAAGCAACAGATGCTGTTGCCTTCAACATGATCGGTAACACGATGGAAGGTCTTTACCGTCTCGATAAAGACGGAAAAGCGATTCCGGCACTTGCTGAAAAAACAGATATCTCAAGTGACAATCTCACATATACATTCACACTCCGTGATTCAAAATGGTCAGACGGTACTCCCGTCAAAGCACAGGATTTCGAGTTTGCATGGAAACGTGCCGTCGATCCTAAAACGGCTTCCGGTTATGCGTATATTTTTGATACGCTTAAAAACGGATCTGACGTCTCACAAGGTAAAAAACCGGTTGATGAGTTAGGTGTTAAAGCCATTGACGATAAAACTCTCGAAGTTAAGCTCGAGCGTCCGGCACCGTATTTCCTTTCACTGACATCATTCGGAACGTATACACCGATCAGCGAAGATTTCTATAACAAAAACAAAAAAGACTTCTCGCTCAAACCGGATAAATTACTTTACAACGGTCCTTTCGTTTGGACTTCTTGGAAAACGGATTCAAAACGTGTTCTGACGAAAAACGAAAACTACTGGGATAAAGACAACGTGAAATTGGATGAAGTATCAATCCGCGTCGTCAAAGACAACTCAACTGTTGCGAATCTCTATGACACGGATGAAATCGATTATGCCGGATTGACATCTGAACAAGTAGCAACATATGAATCAAAACCTGAGTTCAAGACAGCACTCCGTTCATCAATCGCTTACTTGAAATTCAACAACGAAGACGCAACAATGAACAACGTCGATGCACGTAAAGCAATTGCCCGTGCAATCGATCCGAAAGGGATCACGGATACGTTACTTGCGAACGGTTCAATCCCGACAACAAGCTTCATTCCGAAAGAATTTATCAAAGATGACGCAGGGAAAGACTACACAAGCGACATCAACTGGTTCGACCGTGATGCAAAAGAAGCAGCTGATCTTTGGAAAAAAGCAAACGGTAACAAGAAAACGACAATCGAACTCCTGTCATTCGACAGTGAAGATGCGAAAAAAGTCGGTGAGTACATGAAGGGACAAATCGAGAAAAACCTTCCGAATGTTACCGTCTCAATCAAACAACAACCGTTTAAAAACAAACTTGATTTAGAAGCGAAGGGCGACTATCAGATGTCGTATGCACTTTGGGGTCCTGACTACCAAGATCCAATGTCAAACTTGTCGATCTTTGAATCAACAAACAGTCAAAACGACGTAAATTACAAATCGTCTGCTTACGATAAATTGTTGAACGCTGCCAATGAAGAATCAGATGTTGCAAAACGTCTTGATCTCTTTAAGCAAGCAGAATCACAATTGATTGAAAAAGATCAAGCCATCGCGCCGATCTATCAAGCAGGAGCTGCTTTCTTGAGCCGTCCGTCTGTCAAAGACTTTAACCGTCAAGTCTTTGGTGCTGACTTCCAGTACAAGTACGTTGATGTGAAGTAATTGAAAATTGGAGCGTCCTTGAGAACGTTTTCAAGGTACGCTCCTGTTTTATACGTTTTTTTCTGAATGGAAACTCATTTTGTTATCAGAAATGTGAACTTTTCGTAAAAAATGGGTTCTAATTACTTTGTTAGCAAAG
The DNA here is from genome assembly GCF_033342815.1 of Exiguobacterium artemiae. Taxonomy (GTDB): domain Bacteria; phylum Bacillota; class Bacilli; order Exiguobacteriales; family Exiguobacteriaceae; genus Exiguobacterium_A; species Exiguobacterium_A artemiae_A. The sequence continues at coordinate 53,068 of NZ_JAWPEN010000001.1, read as the reverse complement.
TATAATGGAATCAAACGAAAAATTCTGAAATATTGGTTAACTGTGAAAAAACAGCGGCCAGGGGGCGTCAATCAGTCCAAAATAAAAAAGAATTTTAATTTTTATAACAAAATTCTTGAATGTTCCGACAATTTTGGGTCATACTGATTTTATTGATGTTTCGAAAAAAACAGAAAATCTTTATAGGGGGTGCCATCTATGGGCCGTTATTTAGCTCAACGCCTTGTTTACGGCGTACTGACGTTTTTACTCATCGCTTCGTTCACTTTCTTCCTAATGGATCTGTTACCAGGTTCACCGTTCCAAAACCAGGAAAAACTTTCTCCTGAACAGTTGGATATCCTGCGGGATAAATACAACTTGAATGATCCGCTTCCACAACGCTATGCAGCGTACATGGTCAACTTGGTACAAGGGGATCTCGGCGTATCATTTAAATATGACAGCCGTCCAGTAACAGATTTAATCATGGAGCGAATTGGACCATCAGCTCAACTAGGTATTCAAGCCCTCGTTCTCGGTGTATTACTTGGTCTTGTTCTCGGTGTTGTTGCGGCTCTTCGCCACAATACAGCAGTTGACTACGGTGCGATGTTCATTTCGGTACTTGGGATTTCCGTGCCATCATTCGTATTTGCGTCACTTCTTCAATATTATATCGGAGTGAAATGGGGCGTATTGCCAGTAGCCTTCTGGGAAAGTCCAGCACATACGATTCTTCCGACGGTATCCTTATCACTTGGGGTAACGGCCTCGATTGCCCGTTTCGTTCGAACGGAGATGCTTGAAGTCACCGGTCAGGATTACGTGACACTCGCTAAGGCAAAAGGCCTAGATGGTCAATCCATCACTTGGAAACACATGGTACGTAACGCTTTGATTCCAGCAATCACGATTCTTGGACCAATGACAGCAGCCTTGATTACCGGAACATTCGTCATTGAAAAAATCTTTGCCGTACCGGGTCTTGGTGAATTATTCGTTTCATCAATCACACAAAATGACTATACGGTTATCATGGGGACAACGCTGTTCTTCTCGGCAGTCTTTATCTTTATGATCTTGCTCGTCGATATTCTGTACGGTGTCGTCGATCCACGGATTCGTTTGGGGGGTAGCAAATAATGGCAGAACAAAATTCAAACGCAAAAGCGGAGCAGTTCGATTCCTCGTTGTTCCAACCAGTAGAATTTAATGAACAAGCGGGTGAGCGGATTGCCGGAAAAAGCTTAAACTTCTGGCAGGATGCATGGACACGACTTCGTAAAAACAAAGCGGCGATCCTGTCGCTCGTTATCATCGTCATCATCGCATTGTTATCACTATTCGGACCAATGTTGTCCGGTAGAGATGCTTATACCCAAACGATTACTCAAGCTAAACTTCCACCAAAAATCACTGGTCTCGAATGGGCTGGTTTTGACGGAATGGCAACACTTGGTGAAAAGCCAATCGATTTTTATGAAACAAAACAAGTCAAAGATACATTCTGGTTCGGTACGGACCATCTCGGACGTGACTTATGGTCACGTATCTGGGAAGGAACACGGATTTCACTCTTCATCGGTCTTGTTGCAGCAATCATTGACGTTCTAGTCGGTGTCACGTACGGCGGTATCTCTGCTTACTACGGTGGACGCGTCGATAACATCATGCAACGGATTGCGGAAATTCTGACAGGGATTCCGAACTTGATCTTAATCATCTTGTTCATCTTAATTCTTGAACCGGGAATCACGACAATCATCCTTGCGATGACGATCACCGGCTGGATTGGGATGAGCCGACTCGTCCGCGGACAAATCCTGAAACTTAAGAACCAGGAATTTGTTCTTGCAGCACGTACACTTGGTGCTTCTAGCGCACGTTTAGTATTCAAACATTTGATTCCAAATACACTCGGTACAATCATCATTTCATTGATGTTCACGATTCCAGGTGCGATTTTCTTCGAGGCCTTCCTAAGCTTCATCGGTCTTGGTCTTGCTCCACCGCAACCATCACTGGGTACATTGATCAATGAGGGATACAAAGAATTAAAAACATTCCCTTACTTGCTCGTCATCCCATCGACAATCCTCGTACTTGTCATGATCAGCTTTAACATGCTAGCCGATGGATTACGTGATGCGTTCGACCCACGTCTGCGTCGCTAACGGAAATAAGAGAGGAGTTCATCCACAATGGAAACTATTTTATCAGTACGCGACCTGACTGTCGCTTTCCATACGTATGCTGGGACGGTTCAAGCCGTCCGCGGCGTATCGTTTGATTTAAAAAAAGGTGAGACACTTGCCATCGTTGGTGAATCCGGTTCAGGTAAGTCGGTTACATCAAAAGCCATCATGCGTTTGATTCCAAATCCTCCTGGGGAAATCACAAAAGGTGAAATCATGTTTGAAGGCCGTGATTTGGTTAAGCTCTCTGATAAAGAGATGCAAAAAGTCCGTGGTCGTGATATCGCGATGATCTTCCAGGATCCGATGACATCATTAAATCCGACGATGACCATCTTCAAACAGATTGCAGAAGGTTTGAAACGTCACCAAGGATTAACAGGCGACGCAGCGAAAAAACGGACGCTTGAATTACTGACACTCGTCGGAATTCCGAATCCGGAAGCGCGCCTTAAACAATACCCGCACCAATTGTCAGGTGGTATGCGTCAACGGATCGTTATCGCAATCGCACTGGCTTGTAATCCTAAAGTCTTGATTGCCGATGAACCGACGACAGCACTTGATGTTACGATTCAAGCACAGATTCTTGAGTTGTTAAAAGACATCCAGCAAAAAACAGGTACAGCTATCATCTTCATCACGCACGATTTAGGTGTCGTAGCGAACATGGCAGACCGCGTAGCGGTTATGTATGCTGGGAAATTGATTGAAAAAGGAACTGTCGATGAGATTTTCTATGAGCCACGTCATCCTTATACATGGGGACTTCTTGGATCCATGCCACGACCGTCTGACGATCGTTCGCAAGACTTGCCGGCAATTCCTGGTACACCACCGAACTTATTGCACCCGCCGGTCGGTGATGCATTTGCACCACGTAATCAGTACGCAATGAAAATTGATTTCGAGAAAGAACCTCCGTTCTTCCCGATCACAGATACTCATGAAGCGGCAACTTGGTTGCTACATCCGCAAGCACCGTATGTAGAACCACCAGCAGCCATCCGCGATCTTGCGCTGAAATATCGTCCAGATAGCACATTCGCGAAATCGCTTCTGAAAGGCGGTCTAAAGTAATGGAGAATCGTAATAAATTACTTGAAGTAAAAAACCTGAAACAACACTTTAATATCGGTCGTGGTCGTGTCGTCAAAGCAGTTGACGGTTTATCATTCGATATTTATGAAGGAGAAGTTCTTGGGCTTGTTGGAGAGTCCGGTTGCGGAAAATCGACAACAGGACGTTCGATCATCGGTTTATACGATGCGACAGACGGAGAAGTTCTTTTCAAAGGTGAAAATGTTCATGATAAAAAATCACGTAAAGAGAAATTGAAATTCAACCGTTCGATGCAGATGATTTTCCAAGATCCATATGCATCGTTGAATCCACGGATGACAGTCGGAGATATCATTGCGGAAGGAATCGATATCCACGGTCTTGCGAAGTCGAAAGACGAGCGCAACAACCGTGTTTACGATCTTCTGGAAACAGTTGGTTTAACGAAAGAACACGCAAGCCGTTATCCGCATGAATTCTCAGGTGGACAACGTCAGCGGATCGGGATTGCCCGTGCGTTAGCCGTCGAACCGGACTTCATCATTGCCGATGAGCCGATCTCTGCACTCGATGTATCGATTCAAGCACAGGTCGTCAACTTGATGAAACAATTGCAACGTGATCGCAGTCTGACGTATTTGTTCATTGCCCATGATTTATCAATGGTCAAATATATTTCGGATCGAATCGGAGTTATGTATCAAGGTCACCTCGTTGAATTGTGTGACGCGGATCGTCTCTATGAAAATCCAGTCCATGCCTATACGAAATCCTTGTTATCAGCAATTCCACTTCCGGATCCGGAGCATGAGCGGACGCGTAAGCGGATCATTTATGATCGCCCGACAGGCGGAGCAGTTGGGAAATCGAGTGAAGACTCTAGCATCCCGCCGTTACGCGAAATCGAGCCGGGTCATTACGTCTCGATGACAGATGCAGAACTCGAAGCGTATCAAGCGCAACTTGTATAATCAAACCAAACTAAAAGGCATTCCTGAATGTATTCGGGAATGCCTTTTTTTAATTTTCGGAAGCAATACGAGGAAGGTTGTTAAAGCGGTGAACAACCGAGTCAAGAGCATGCAGACGGTTGACAGCTTCTTCGAATGGAATCTTCTCATAATGATGAAGACCACCGGGCTGTTCTTCAAGTGTATCTGCATCATGGACCAATTGTTGCAATGGAGTCCGGTTGATCGTACCTGGTGGTAGATAAGAATCTGTATGCAACAGAACGGCAAGAGCAATTTCTTTTGCCCGTTCCGGCTCTTCACCAAGCCGGATCAGTAACTTGTGCGCTCGTTCTGCTCCCTTAATGGCATGGATATCATTTTGACGGTAGAGATCATAATTCCATGTGCCGTCCGTATACCATTCATAATGACCGATATCATGAAGCAGGGCAGCCTTCGTCGCCGTATCTGCATCAAGACCACGTTGAGTGGCAAGTGTTAATGCCTGTTCGGCTACGGAAATAGCATGATTCAAGCCGGATCGTTCTAGATATTTTTGGGCAATCGGGTGTTCAATGATAGTGACAAGGGTAACTGACATAAAGAAATAACTCCTTTCACGAGTAAGTATTTCTATACACTTTACGTGAAGTTGAAAAGAATTGCAACTGTTTGTCTCATGTCTATCGACAATCTCACATAATTAATTGCCTGAAGTAGGAATAGAAATTAGGTAAACGTGGTATACTAATTAATGTAGAAGATGATAATTTAGCTTTCGTTGGTTAACTGTTCTTTTTTCGGACCGAGCGAGGTGTCGGATATGAAAGAACGTGATAAAAAGAAAAAGTTGAAAAAACGCCTTTTGCGGGACATTTTCGAAAAAAAATTAAAAGAGATTAAACTCCCAAAAGCAAAAGAGACGATTTCTCAACCCTTTGATCACACACCAGCTTGCTGAAGCCACCTGGTGGCTACGGCAAGTTTTTTTACGAAAAGTTCTTTTCATCTCAAGACATATTGGGTTTTTGTTTTTAGAAAAATCAAGTAAACTATCAAGTAATAGAATCATCAGCTCCTGTGTTTTTATATACACAGAAGAAATGATGTGAAATCAGGGGGAGGATGTTTTTCAATGGTAACACTCTATACTTCACCAAGCTGTACTTCTTGTCGTAAAGCGCGCGCATGGCTTGAAGAACATGAAATCCCATTTGTGGAACGTAATATTTTCTCGGAACCATTATCGCTTGATGAAATTAAACAAATACTTCGTATGACAGAGGACGGGACAGATGAAATCATCTCGACACGTTCGAAAGTCTTTTCAAAATTAGATGTATCGGTAGAAAATTTATCGTTACAACACCTGTATGATTTAATTCAAGAATATCCGGGTTTGTTACGCCGTCCGATTCTGATCGATGAGAAGCGTCTTCAAGTCGGGTACAACGAAGATGAAATCCGCCGCTTCTTACCGCGAAAAGTTCGTACATTCCAACTATTGGAAGCTCAGCGCCTTGTCAACGAGTAAATTACACCGAGCACGCTGCTTTCTGAGCAGTGTGCTTTTTGTTACAGTCTAAAAAGGTTAAAATAGAGTTAACAAAGGAATATACCTTATATGTTAAATGATTCTTTTGAATCTATGTGAAGTGCTCGTTCGTATACTAGATAAGAGCGAGAGGAAAGGAGTGGACATATTGAAAATCGAACGCGTCAATGACAACACCGTCAAGTTCTTCATTACGTACACGGACATCGAACGCCGCGGCTTCGCCCGAGACGAGATTTGGTACAACCGTGAGCGTGGAGAACAGTTATTCTGGCAGATGATGGATGAAGCGAATGAAAAAGAGTCCATCTCCTTCGAAGGTCCACTATGGATACAAGTTCAGGCATTTGAAAAAGGTCTTGAAGTCACCGTTACAATCGCTAAAACAACGATTGACGGAGAACAAGTTGACGAAGATGAGTTAGATTCGTTACTTCGTTCCGCGATGTCTGATGCGGAAGAAAAAGAAACGGAACTCAGTCAAGATGTCTTATTTGAAACAACAGATTTCGAGCATATCATTGCCCTTAGCCAATATGCAGAAGCACCGATCTTCGAAGAAGTGAAAACGTCTCTTTATCAAAAAGACGGACTGTACCTGTTGCATCTTCATTTTAAAGAAGAAACAGAAGTGGAAGAACAGGAAAATGTGATGAGCCTGATTGCGGAGTATTTAAACTTCAGTGAACAGACGATTCATCCGGTGGCAGAGTACGGAAAAGTCATTGTACCGAACGATGTATTTACGTTCATCCGGAAACATTTCCCGAATTAACAGAATCAAACGCTACAACAAAGGACTGCTCCAATGTGTTTGGAAGCAGTCCTTTGTTGTGTAAAAGAATCAAGTGAGGGTATAACCGCCGTCGACGATTAAGGTTTGACCGTTGATGTAGCTCGCTTTATCGGATAATAAAAAGCAGACGACTTCTGCGATCTCGGATGGATGAGCGGCTTCGCCGCGCAAATGATGTTTCATTGCTAAATCGAATTTATCTTTTCCACCGTATAAAGAATGGCTTAACTTCGTGTCGACAGGACCGGGACAAATGGCGTTAAAACGGTACTTTCCGTGAAACCGGGCGGCATATGTTTTCGTAAGCGTAAGAAGAGCACTTTTGGAAGAAGCATACGGTAAGAGCATGGCAGGGAATTTAACATGTCCGACAATCGCGCTGTTGTTGACGATGGAAGCACCGCGGCTCAATCGTTTGACAGCCTGTTGAATGATTTGCTCCGGTGCATGATAATTGACTTGAAAGACTTCGGCCTGCTGTTCAGTCACCCGTTCTGGAGCGACCGGTTTTCCGAAAGTTCCGGCATTATTGAAAATACCATCGAGTGTGGGGAATTGTTCTTTGGTGTCTTCAAAAAATTGATTGATATCTGACGGGACGGATAAATCGACTGCAAAAAATCGGATCCGTCCTTCACCATGACTTTCCAAGTTGTGCCCGCGTTCCTCGTCTCGTCCAAGTGCAAGGACGGTATGTCCTTCTTGAGCCAATTGTAAGGCGGTCGCTTCACCAATTCCGCTTGTTGCACCAGTCACTAAATACGTTTTCATGTTGAATCGTCCCTTCTACATAAAAGTGTGTCATTCATAACTAATCAAAGGAGGGGATACCATGTTGCGGCGTGTCCAATTACTTATGACGCTACTGTTAACGGTCAGTCTGATCGGCTTTCTTTCCTATTACTGGAGTGTGTACATGGTAGGATGGCTCTCAATCGTCATCATTCTTGTCGTACTGAGCGTTTTTGTCATCATTCTGCTTGAGAATCGGAACCCGGAACGAACGCTTGTCTGGGCGCTTGTCATGATGGCGCTCCCGGTTGTTGGTGTTTTCGTATATTTCACCTTTGGTCAAAATTATAGACGAAAAAAAATGTTTCGTCTGAAAGCGATGCTCGATGAAGAGTCTTACATTAAATATCGTACCCAGTTTGATCATGGAATACACAATCAAGTGTTCCAACATGGACATTATACGAAAGTTGTTAAACTCATCGACTCCATCAGTCGCCTGCCGATTTCGTATAATAGTCATACGAAAGTATTAACGAATGGACAAGAAAAATTTCCGCTGTTATTAGCCGAGATTCGTCAAGCGGAACACCATATCCATTTGGAATACTATATTGTCCGCGATGACGAACTGGCGCTAGAGTTGCAGGAAGCATTAATTGAACGGGCGAAAGCCGGAGTGGAGATCCGTTTTTTGTATGATGCTGTAGGTTGTTTCTCGACGGATAAGGCTTATTTCAAAAAGATGGAGCTGGCGGGGATCGAAGTACGTCCATTTTTCCCAGTCGTTCTGCCGTTCATCTCGAGTAAATCCAATTACCGGAATCACCGAAAAATCGTTGTCATTGATGGTACGGTGGCGTTCACGGGTGGAATTAACGTTGGGGATGAGTACATGGGAAAAGATAAGATGTTTGGATTTTGGCGTGACACGCATTTGCTCGTCAGGGGAGAGGCCGTCTCGGAGCTTCAGTTAATTTTTCTTCAGGATTGGTACTATATGACGGGGGAACGGTTGTTTACACCGTATTATATGAAACCGCTCGAAGTCATGGAGGAATCGACAGGAGGCGTCCAAATCATTGCGAGCGGACCGGATGAACCCCATGAAACGATGAAGTCTCTCTACTTCGGTTTAATTACGGAAGCCCGGAGTTCTGTTTACATTGCTTCTCCTTATTTGATTCCGGACGAGGATCTGATGACTGCTTTAAAGACGGCAGCGATGTCGGGAATCGATGTCCGGATCCTCCTGCCGAGTTTTCCGGATCATAAAGTTGTTTTTTATGCCAGTCGTTCTTATTTTGATGACTTGCTATTAGCGGGTGTAAAGATTTACGAATATAACAAAGGATTCATGCACTCAAAAGTCATCGTGGTCGATGATGCGATTGCGACAATTGGCACAGCAAATATGGACTTAAGAAGTTTTCACTTGAACTTTGAAGTAAATGCCTTTTTATACGGGACAAATTCCGTCCATGAATTAACACGTGATTTTTATGAAGACTTTTCTAATTCTTCACAAGTTGAGCATCAAGTCTTTATTCAAAGGAGTTTCGGTCAACGTTTGATCGAGTCCATTTCGCGGTTATTCTCACCGTTACTCTAAGGAGGAGTAAGATGTTTGAGGCGATGGATGAACAGGGAAATCGAATCAACAGCCAACTGGAGACCTTCCAATCGTTAACAAATAAACTACTGTACTGTCCCTATTGCCGAACGCAACTTCGTGTCCGCCAAGGCAAGAAGCGCCTTCATTTTGTTCATGTGACAGCATGTACCGGTGAATCGTCCGAACATCAATTTTGGAAAACACGGCTTGCTGCCTATTTTGAAACGTTGCGATTCAAGGTCGAGATAGAAGCAGTCCGGGGACGAAGGCGGTTTGATCTTTTCATTTGGCCCGGAGAAATCGGAGTCGAGATTCAGCGTTCGAAAATGAGCGCTGTAGAATGGCAACGGAGATCGTTGATTGATCAACAAGCGGGATACGAAGTCCGCTGGATTGGTTTTCATGAGTCGGGCGGACAGCTTCTTAAGCTTGACGGCTGGATGAAGGCGGCATTTATGAAAAATGGTTACATCGATTTAATCGAGCAGGGACGAATCGTCCGTTATGTACATCCGCTTCCGTTCGCACAACGTTTGGTATTCTGCCAACGTGTGTCTTTATCGGCGAAACAATTTCTTTTTCCACGTCCGGTTTCCCGGCAATTTTTCGAACGACCATGGACGACACTGATAAAAAAATATCGGCTTCGTCCATTTTTTTCTTCGCTCCCGTCCCGATACGTACAATCTCCTCTTTATTACTCCAACCTCCAGGTTTCTACACTCCCATCCTGGTGTTTTCTGCCCTTATCCCCGTTGCTGTGTTTATCTGTCCATCCTTTTGAAATTCAAGTGGCTGTTTACCTGCGCTTACAAGGAACTTACCTCGCAGAGCAACTGCTTGCCTTCCTGACCGAATGTTTGACACAGTCCAAGGTTTCATATGAGTTATCTAGTCTTCACCTTCTGATTGACGAATGGACGGCTATGATCGACTTTCTCCAAAATCATCTGCCTGAACTTTTTCAAACCAATCCCGTTGATTTGTCGACCCGCTTGGAAGAAGATCAAAAGTTAGCAGGTGCGCTTCGTTTGTTTGTCGAAAGGGAAACAGGTATAAATGAAGTAAAGGAGTGATTTAAATGGCAGAAGTATTAACACGAAAAGACGTCAAGCAGGAAGAGACGTGGAATTTAGAATCCATTTATGAAACGAATGAGAAATGGGAAGAAGAGTTTGAGTCAGTGAAAGCGATGCTTCCGCTACTCGTCGAGTATAAAGGACGCCTTGCACAGTCGGATGCCACTTTATTTGAAGGACTTCAACTTCGGGACGAAATCTCAAGACGGCTGCATAAGCTCTATACATATGCACATATGCGTTACGATGAGAACACGGCCGACAGCTTTTATCAGGCGATGAATGACCGTGCCCGGACGCTCGCTTCGCAAATTGGAGCGACGCTCGCCTTCATGACACCCGAGCTGTTAGAAGTTCCGGAAGAAACAATTGCCTCGTACTTGGATCAGAATCCGGATCTTGCCCTTTACCGTCATGCGTTCGACGAGTTGAATCGTGAGCGGGAACACGTCTTATCGGAAGCGGAAGAGGCGATTCTGGCAAAAGCAGGCGAAGTCCTTGGACAGTCGGGTACGACGTTTGGCATGCTGAATAATGCAGATATGAAATTCCCGAAAATCAAAGGCGAGGACGGGGAAGAAGCGGAATTGACACATGGACGGTTCATCACGTTCATGGAGTCAAAAGATCGTTCTGTCCGTGAGGCGGCGTTTAAAGCCATGTATGGAACGTATAGCCAGTATACGAATACATTGGCATCTACATTAGCCGGTTCCGTAAAAAAAGATAACTTCTATGCTGAAGTCCGGAAATTTAAAACAGCACGTGAATCAGCGTTACATGGAAACACGATTCCGGAACAGGTATATGACGGATTGATCGAAGCGGTTCATGACCACCTTCCGTTGTTACACCGGTATGTTGCTTTACGTAAACGGATTTTAGGTGTCGATGAACTGCATATGTATGATATGTATACGCCGCTCGTTAGTGAAGTCGAAATGAAGATCTCGTACGAGGAAGCAAAACAGTTGATGGTGGACGGATTAGCGCCACTAGGACCTGAATACAAACATATTCTTGAAGAGGGTCTTGCAGAACGCTGGGTCGATGTCCGTGAAACACGGGGCAAACGGAGTGGTGCTTACTCTTCCGGCGCATATGATACACAGCCGTTCATCTTGATGAACTGGCAGGATAACGTCAACAACTTGTTTACGTTAGCACACGAGTTCGGACACTCGGTTCACAGCTACTATACACGTCAGAATCAACCCTATGCCTACGGAGATTATTCAATTTTTGTAGCAGAGGTCGCGTCGACGACAAATGAAGCACTTTTAAATGACTACCTGTTAAAACGTGTGACAGATAAAAATGAGAAACTGTATCTCCTCAACAATCAATTGGAGACATTCCGCGGAACGTTATTCCGTCAGACGATGTTTGCCGAGTTTGAACATCAAATTCATGAGGCAGCTCGTCTTGGACAAGCACTAACACCTGAATTCTTAACGAAGACGTATTATGCTCTAAATAAAACGTATTTCGGTGATGGTATTGTATTAGATGAGGAAATTGGTTTGGAATGGGCGCGTATCCCGCACTTCTATTACAATTACTATGTCTATCAGTATGCGACAGGCATTTCTGCCGCCGCAGCGCTGACTTCACAAATCCTAGAAGAAGGGGAGCCGGCAGTCGAGCGGTATATCAATAACTTCCTCAAAGCAGGATCAAGTGATTATCCGATTGAAGTTCTGAAAGCGGCCGGCGTCGATATGACGACGAAAGCACCGGTTGAATCTGCTCTTCGTCAATTCGAACGGGTACTCGATGAATTTGAAGCATTACTCGGAGAATGACAATTTTGTGAATTGATGAACAAACAGGTATCGGGGAAGGGGAGAATCAGTTATACTAATCATGTGAAGTGAATCACATTCCCCCTGATGATTCTCTTTTCCCCCCATCCAGATTCAAAAAACGACAAAGAAGCTGCTTCTACGATTAACGTGGAAGCAGCTTCTTTGAGTTAAGCATGGGCAGAATCTTTTAAGTGACGCCATACTTTACCGTCACAATACGTCAGTGAAACACATTTTTGTTGAAGCAATAACTTTTTCAATTCGTGTTCAACCTGTGCTTCTGTTGCATCATATATAAATGCGATTTCAGAAGTGGTTGCTGTGTCATACCGTCTCAAGAATTGTTCGAGAGGGGGTTTTGCCTGCTTCTCAAACGGTTGATCTAATAATTCGTTCAGAATCGATACATAAACCAAGTATTCGTAATGACCTTCTGCTTTGATGGCTTCCTCGTCCCCGACGAAAGCAAGCGTTGGGAGAATACGTACGTCCCAGTCGGTCACCAATTCAGTCTCTTTTTCAAGCATTAATTGAATGGTATCTGATTCGATATCACGATGGAATTCCGCTAAATCCAGACCGAATTCCGTCAATGCTTCTGCCAACCGCATCAAGGAAGAACGCGAATATGCGCTTTTTCCTTCGACGTTATGCAACATGCGTAAACGGCGCATGAACCGCATACCGAACGTTTTTCCCTGTAGTTCGATAGCCTTTAGAATCAGCAGTGGTGACATATCACACGCTGATCGTGAAGGTGCGCAAGGAATGGTTGCGATCGTCCGGAGACGGAATAAATGGCCGTATTCTAATTCTAATTTCTTGAGAACGGGAATCAACCGTAAACCATCCGTTTGTGTGACGTCTAGAAAATGATAAATTTCTAGAGGTTTCGTCGGTTGTTGAATTGATGGTTCGTCCAATGAACAATATGAGCCGTTGCATTGTTCGTGTTCCATCCGTTCACCCCTTTTCTTTTAATATCGTTACCCTATTTTAGCAACGAAAAAAAAGAAAGAGCAAAGGTTTTGCTTGTACATTTCTACACGATTAACGTGTAAGCGCTTTACGATCCATGAAACGGACGATTTTATTTTTCGTTTCACGGACTGGAATTTCGTTTGTTTGCAACAGTTCTTCGAACGCAAGTTTGCCGGCCGCATAGTCGGTCACTTCGAATTCAAGTTCATAATCCGTCGTGCCTAAATACGTACTTTGATCCAATACTAACAATCCGCTCGGCAACTGTTTTTCAAAACGTTCGGTTTCAAGACGACCTAAATGTTCAAGCGAAGTCGTTAATTCAAACTTTTCTAATTGTTGATTCATCTCAGCAGAGTGAATAAGGCCATATTGGAATAAATCTTCCGCTTCTTGTTCGGACAATGTCACATGTGTTTCTAGTAATCCATCGTCTTGCGGTTCTTTTAACGTCAACACCAAGCCGGTTTTCTTTTCACGGATACGCAGAGCGGCCCCGTGGCTGCGAAGTTCGAACGTCGGAGTATCGAAATAGTCATTTGCTTGCCACACGGAAGATCCGGATGTATTGTACCGTTCCATTAATTTCGTGTATTCAATTTCGTTTAACAGGTTTTTAAATTCAATTTCCATTTCTTGTCTCATTTCCGACCACACCTTTCTAGTTGAATGCTTGAAAATATGATACCATGAATGGTGTAGTGGAACGAATTGAACTAAGAATTTAGACTAAAAGTGGTGACAATAACGATGACAAAAGAAAATTGGGACTTATTTCTCGCACCGTATCAAATCGCAGTGGATGAATTAAAAGTAAAATTAAAAGCCATTCGAAAACAATTTCAACAACGTGGGGAACATTCACCGATTGAATTTGTCACAGGACGTGTCAAACCTGTAAAGAGTATCTTACAGAAGGCTGAACGAAAATCGATTGATATCGAGTTGCTGGAACAGGACATGCAGGACATAGCAGGTCTCCGGATTATGTGCCAATTCGTAGATGACATCATCCATATCTTAGAATTGTTGCGTTCCCGGGGAGACTTTAAGATTGTCGAAGAACGAAACTATATTACACAAAAGAAGGAAAGCGGCTATCGTTCGTACCACATTATCATTGCTTATCCGGTCCAAACGATTGAAGGGGAAATCCCGACACTCGTTGAGATTCAGATCCGGACACTCGCAATGAACTTTTGGGCAACGATTGAACATTCCTTGAATTATAAATACCAAGGAAATATTCCGGAAGAGACACGGGAACGTTTGCGACGTGCGGCTGAAGCGGCGTTTCTGCTCGATGCGGAGATGAGTCAGCTAAAAGTAGAGATACAAGATGCTCAAGTCGTTTTACATGAACGAGAGGCGACCGAAGCAAAGAATCGAGCAAAAGAGTAGGAGGATGACGATGCGTTTTGCGGTTACGGCGCGGGGCGATGAACGTTCCCATATGCTGAAGGAACAACTAGAACAGGCGTTGATCGAACGGGGGAGTCATCGAGACGTCGTTACTCCGGAAATCGTGATTTCAATCGGCGGGGACGGTACGATGCTGCAAGCTTTCCACTCTTATTTGGATCAGGTCGAGGAAATCACACTGGTCGGAATTCACACCGGACACCTCGGGTTTTATGCCGACTGGCGACCGGAAGAGATGGATGAATTGATTCAACATATCGCGGACGATAATATAGCGACTGTTGAATATCCGTTGCTTGAATTATCGATTGATTATGCTGATGGATCAACGAATAAACTGTTGGCATTAAATGAATGTACGATTAAAAGCTTTAATCAGACACTCGTCTGTGATCTGTCGATCCGCGGAGATTATTTTGAAACGTTTCGGGGAGATGGTCTATGTATCTCCACGCCATCCGGCTCAACAGCCTATAACAAAGCCCTTGGTGGAGCAATCGTCCATCCGGCGCTCGAAGCGATTCAGATTACAGAAATGGCATCGATCAATAATCGTGTGTACCGGACGATCGGTTCCCCGATGTTATTGCCGAAGCACCATGATGTCGAGATTCGGCCGGTCAATCCGATTGATTTTCAATTGACATACGATCATTATGCTTCGATTGTGCATCAAAACGTTAAATCGATTCGTTGTCGTGTATCGGATAAAAAGGTTAAGTTTGCTCGATTCCGTTCTTTCCCGTTTTGGCAAAGAGTCCGTGAGTCGTTTTTAGCAGAAGAAAGAAGTTAATTATAAAGAGGTAACGTGATGGCATTTCAAATTAAACAACAAGTAACTTCCATTGAAGACGGATGGAGTGTCGGTCATTTTTGTACGACACGTCTTCATATTTCCCGAAAAATGTTAGTGTCGATTAAACACCACGGAGATATTTTGCGGAATGAACAACATGTCAACGTAAACGAACCTGTTCATGCAGGAGACCTTATTCATGTCCGGTTTCCGGAAGAACAGCCTGCACAGGATATGCATGCGACAAGCGGAGAACTTGATATCCTCTTTGAAGACGAGTGGCTGTTAATTGTCAACAAACCGCCGGGAATGGCCTCGATTCCGTCCAGACTTCATCCGGAACGGTCCTTATCGAATTTTGTGCTCGGTTATTACCGACAACATCAAATCCCGTATGCAATTCATATCGTCAATCGATTGGACCGGGATACAAGTGGACTGGTCGTTTTTGCGAAACATGCCCTTGCGCATCATCAGTTGAGTAAGATGCAACAGAACGGATTGCTTGATCGCCGGTACATCGCATTGATCGAGGGAACCCTCCCGCCTCAAACGATTGACCTTCCGATCGGTCAAACCGATCATTCCTTCATGGAAAGAATGGTCCGGGAAGACGGGCAACAGGCGATCACGCATATCTTAACCAGTGAGCGGATCACGGCGTTTTCGCGTGAATTATCCCGATTGACGATTAAATTGGAGACGGGCAGGACGCACCAAATCCGGGTTCACCTCGCGGCACTTGGTCATCCGTTAGTCGGAGACACGATGTATAAAGGGACACCTTTGATTGCGAGACAAGCATTACACAGTGCGTCTGCGACGTTCCCGCATCCGGGGACAGGTGAGATGATGACGTTTACAGCACCGTTGCCGGACGACTTATGTCTTTCATGAACAGAAAAAGAGTGGCATCCGCACTGGATGCCACTCTTTTTGGCTTTAATCTTCATCAAACATAGAGATCCGGGACTGCGAAGCGATTGCCATAATCAAGCCGAGTCCGACCAGGTTAACGATCATTGTCGACCCTCCGTAACTAATGAAGGGAAGCGGGAGACCGGTGATCGGTAAGACACCCATCGTCATCCCGATGTTTTGGAAGATTTGGAATGTAAACATCGCGACGTATCCCGTTACGATATACGTTCCAAACGGATCCGCTGTTTCCAGTGCGATTTGAATCAACCGGTAGATGAACAGGAACAGAATGATTAGGACGACAGCCGCACCGATGAAACCGTAGTGAGCTGAAATCGCGGTAAAAATAAAGTCGGTATGCAGCTCAGGGACCGAAACTTGCAATTTTCCGTATCCGACACCAAACATCTGTCCTGATCCGATGGCGTTAATCGACTGGACCAGCTGATAGGAAAGGTCATCCGCATATTCGAACGGTTGTAACCAAGCCATGATCCGGTTCATCGCATGCCCTGGGAAGAAGGTGGCAAGTAAATCATTTTGGAAATAAAACAGATAAAAGAATCCGACGATTGCGACAGTCAACAAACCGAACATCGTAAGCAGCCACTTCCAGTTCAAGCCGGATAGCAACATTGCACAAGCCAAAATGACGCAGAGAATCAAGCCGATTCCTAAGTCGGGTTGGATGATAATCAAAGCGAGTGGAAGCAACGTAAGGGCAACCATCTTGATTAGAAGCAGGAAGTCTCGTTCATGCTGGACATACCGGGCGTTGTGTTCCGAGATGACGGCAGCGAGAGAAACAATCAAGAAAAACTTCATGAATTCAGCCGGTTGAACGGTTCCGATGACCGGGAATTGATACCAGCCGTACGCTCCTTTGATGTTTGCGACCAACGGTGTTCCCCGTAAGACGACAAGACCAATCAAGGAGACAATTCCTGCCCCGTATAAGTACCAATGGAAACGTTTCAGTTGCTCATAATCGATGAGAATGACGACAGACAGTGCGATAAATCCGATGATATACCACTGAATCTGTTTGGCCATGAAATTGATTTCACTGATTGCCCCTTGTAAAAAAGGTTGCGCGGTATAGATTGCGATGACACTGACGACCATCAAACAACCGAGCAAAAAAAGCAACGTGTTATCATAACGTTGTGTAAATGATTTAAAACGGTTCATTCCATCCCTACTTTCTGTCTCTTTCTATATTACCGTAATTTATCAAAATCGCAATATCAAGAGCGATGGTTGACAGAAGCGTTACGTTTTTGTAACCTAGACATAGGTGTTATTACCAGGTACTAATTTAAGGGGGAACTCATAATGAATATTTATCCTTCGCTTGAGGGGAAGACGTATGTTGTAATGGGTGTCATCAATCAACGGTCAATCGCATGGGGAATCGCACGTGCTCTTGATGCAGCAGGTGCAAGTCTTGCCTTTACGTATGTCGGAGAACGTTTTAAGGCACCACTCGAAAAGTTAGGTCAAGAGTTGTCGCGACCGGCTACTTACTATACATGTGACGTGACGAGTGATGCTGAAATCGAACAGGTATTTGAAACGATTCATGCCGATCACGGGAAGATTTCAGGAATTGCCCACTCGATTGCTTTTGCCGATAAAGAAGCCTTGCGCGGTGAATTTTCGGGTGTGACACGTGAACAGTTTGCACAAGCACTCGATATCTCGGCATACAGCTTGACAGCTGTCGTGAAAGCAGCAAAAGATTTCTTCACGGAAGATGCCTCTGTTATCACATTGACGTATCTTGGTGGCGAAAAGATGGTTCCGAACTACAACGTGATGGGCGTCGCAAAAGCGGCACTTGATGCAAGTGTCCGTTACTTAGCAGCAGAATACGGAAAGCAGGGCGTTCGCGTCAATGCGATTTCAGCCGGTCCGGTTCGGACGGTTTCTGCAAAAGGTGTCGGCGATTTCAATTCGATTCTTGAAAGTATCGAAGAGCGGGCGCCTCTTCACCGTAATGTCACGACAGAACAAATTGGTCAAAGCGGATTATTCCTCTTGTCCCAGATGTCGAGTGGTGTCACGGGTGAGATTCTGCACGTCGACAGCGGATTCCATATCTTATAATATAATAAGATTTTTGGTTCATTCCGAACTAACTTGTACAGCTAAAACCAGGGGAAACCTTGGTTTTTTGTTTTTCTTAAAGGGATTTTGGGAATAACAGAATAACGAGCTGAACTTTAGGGAGGGACATTCTATGTACCAAGTAGATTTTACGGTAGTCCAATATGTCAATCGACAGGTAAGGGTCGATTTGGAGCGGAAAACAGAACCCGTCGCCCGCATCAATCCAATCAAACGTGTTGAGCCGCATCATGCCGAGCTGGAAGAACAAGCAAATGCTTATGGGGTTTTGCCAGAACTAAAACTTCCCGGTCGCAAGTTCGACCGGGAAGTTTGATGTTATTTACCTGTAAATCGGAACGTTTCGTACACACTCCATGAACCGTTTTCGAGTTCATACAGCAGAGCCATCTTGGTGACATCTTCTTGGAAACGAATATCTTCCATCTTCAATCGTTCGAGAACGTCGAATAATTCGACATCGGATAAATCTTGGCCGATTGTGATGTGAGGTAAGAAATCATACTTGGGTGTATGACTCAGATCACCCGTGTGCAAGGCTCGATGTAATTGTTCTAATTCATCCGTTGGCATGACTTTTAAAAACAAGACATTATTTGTCGGATGGAAAGACCGAGCGCCTTGGATATGAAGTGAAACGGGTTTCGTTTGCTCTGCTACCTGATTGAGAGCAGCTACGATGGAATCAAGTTCGGTATCATCGACACTGATCCGTTCTCGCATCGTAATGTGTGGTGTAATCAACGCATACTTGGAATCGTACCGTTTGCGGTATGAATTCGCAAAATCCTGAATTCGTTTCGATGGAAACAAAACTACCCCGATGTTCATCGAAAATCCCCTACTTTCCCCTGAAATGATAACGCTTTACAGGATAATCATGACGGATTATCGGCGTGATGTCAAAGAAGTTTGAGGGGAGAGTAGCAATCCGTGTATACTTGTGAAGAACTTTGTCAGAGAGGTGGATTTTGTCATGAAAGAAAAAGCACATTCTAAAGAAGTAAAACAAGCAGCAATTGATAAGTTGCATGAGCGGGGCGTCACGATTCACGCGATTGCTGAAATCGTGTATCAAATGCAAGCACCATACACGATTGAACTGACGCTCGAAACATGTACGAGTTCTGTAGAGCGCGTGCTCGAAAAACGGGAATTGCAGCATGCGATTCTTGTTGGGGCAGAACTCGATATTTTAGCCGAAAAAGGATTATTATCGGAACCGCTTTTATCCATCATTCGGAGTGATGAAGGATTGTTTGGCGTCGACGAGACAATTGCAATTGGAGCTGTCAATACGTACGGCTCGATTGCCGTCACGACGTTTGGTTATTTAGATAAGGCCAAGGTCGGAATTATTAAAGAACTTGATACGAAGGTTGATGACGGACGGGTCAATACCTTCATGGATGACATCGTTGCCGCAATTGCTGCCAATGCGTCCGGACGTCTTGCACACCGGTTACGTGATAAAGAAGACTATTCGGCAGAAGAGCTCGAGCAACGGAAAGGAACGTACTGATGAAATTAAACCGAAAAGCGTTAACCGTTTCAGGCATTGCGTTCATCATTTTTCTCGGGATTGCGATCTCGATCCGATTGACGGGATATTTTTTATTTGACGCACAACTGTCAAACCGTATGTCGAAACAAGTACCGGCTGACTATGTCAGTTGGTTCACACAATTAGGATCGGGAGTAGGTGCTGTGACGGTAACTGTTCTGTTGACCGCCATTAGTTATTACCTGTGGCGTGATCGGGTGGGGAGTATTTGGTACCTGATAAACTTTTTGGCAGTGGCTGTTCTCAATCAAGTCGCTAAAGCGTTTTTTGTCCGGGACCGACCGTCACTCAATGAGTTAGTCGGCGGAGTCGGCTACAGTTTTCCGAGCGGTCATTCTTCAATGGCTTTCGCGGTATACGGTGGTTTTTTCATTCTGAGTTGGCGATTTTTAAACCGGGCCGGGAAAGTCATTTTAGGAATCTTTCTTAGTCTGTTGATCTTGGCTATGGGATCGTCCCGTATTATCTTAAACGTCCATTACTTCTCGGATGTAGTCGGTGGTTTTTGTTTTGCGGCCTTCATCCTCTGTCTGTCCTATGCCTTCATTTCACCGCGACGTAAGCAAAAGGAGACGCGTCATGTTACTACTTGATATCGATCACAGTCTGCTTTTTGATGAAGCCACGATGAAAAAGATTGCCGTTCCTACTTTATTGGTAGAACGAGTGGGGGAAGAAAAACGGTTTATGACGATGCGGACGCATTTACGATTAAAACGTCTGGTCGAAAAAAACGGCTTGATTCCATTTACGAGTCGCACGTTTGAGGCATTCCGGCAGTTGGAGTTGTTTCAAATCGATGCAAAGCCGAAATGGGCGATTCTCGAGAGCGGTAGGATTTTACTGAAGGACGGCAAACCGGATAAACGTTATGAAAACTGGTTGCGTCAATACGACGAAGAGGCTTCGCTTGAAACGGTACTCCGTTACCTGGAGGAAGTGGAGCAGTTGAGTTGGACGGTATATCCAGCGGAAGCGTGGACGGAACGGATCCATCGTCCGCATCAGACGATTCGGCGGGAAGAAGACGAAGCAAAGATGCTGGATGATGTCTTGAAGCAGATGGAATTCTAATCTTAAATAACATTTACCGAATGAGGACACTTGATAAAAGGTCCCATTCGGTTTTTTTGTCCGGTTTTGTTATGTGGATTATAAAAAAAGATGATTCCGATATCGTATCGGAATCATCCCAAAGCCGCCTGATCAGCGGAACTATTATAATGATAGGGTCTCCAATAGAAGATGTCGTCAATCATCGATTAACCGTCAAATCATCGAACCAGTACACACCGACTGTTTCCGACCCGGCATGTGTCAGGATGGATGGGCCAAATTGTGTAATCTCGATTGAAATCTGCGGCAATTTCGTCTGCAACAGATCACGTAATTGTTCGGCGGAAGACCGCGCGAGTGTATGACCGATGTAGAGGGTCTGATTGTATAATCCGAACTGTTCGATTTTAGCAGCAATCTCGGATGACATTTCCTGAAAAGCTTTTTTGATGGAACGCACTTTCTTAAACGGAACGAGTTTACCGACCTCATCGAACTTAACAATCGGTTTAATGTTCAGCATGTTGGCAAGCAAAAACTGACTGCTCGAGACACGGCCACTTCGACGCATCGTCTCCATATTGCCGATAATCAGATAAAAATGAGAGTGGTGTTTGAACTGTTCCAAGACCTGCATGACTTCTTCCGGCTGCTTCCCGGCTTGCGCCATTTCAATCGAAAGACGTAACATATTTTGTTGGTTGGCAGCCCCGGTATAGGAGTCGATGGCATATAATTTAAAGCCGACAGCATCTGCAGCAGCGACAGAGCTGGCATAAGTACCGCTCAATCCGCTTGTGATGTGAACAGCATACGCATAATCATAACCTTCTGCCTGTAAACGTTCGTAAAGTTCAACCAACTCACCAAACGAAGGCTGTGAAGTCGTCGGGATGACAGAAGAGCTTTCACGCATTTTTTGATCCAGTTGTTCAATCGACAAGTCAGTATATTCCCGGTAAGACTCTCCGTTGATGATGATGACTGTTGGTACGACATGGACTCCGAGTTTTTCAGCTTCCCCGGGTGGGAAAAAAGCCATACTATCGGTAATCCAAGCAATCTTATCCATTAAAGCGACGCCTCCAGTAGAATTTCATTTTTTTAATCATACCATGCGATGAAAGCGGCATCACTAGCCAATCCGTTTTTCAGGAATAGAATCAGAAGAATCGTGTCTAATCGATGAACTGATGAAGAATATAATCAAAGCAGGCAGAAGCCAGGCCAGGCTTTTGTCGGATAACGGTAAGGCAGAATATACAGTAACTACCGGATCCGGCAAAACTTTTAACGTGTTTAGAGCAGTTAATAACGAGAACAGGGCAGTAATCGATAAAGTGGCTCTGTACACAAACGACGGTTTTTTAAGCAATGAACGGATAAAGGTCAAACCAATCAATACGATGACAATAGGATAAAGGAACATTAAAACAGGTACCGCAATTGCCAGTAATGCATCAAGTCCGACAATGGAAATCAAGAAACCTAGAACGATTGTGATTGTACCCGTGAGCGGAAGCGTGAGACGTGTCGAAAGCGACATCATATATTCTGAAAAAGCTGTGACAAGACCGACGGATGTCGTTAAACAAGCTAGCAAAATAGCAACTCCCAAAATCATCAAACCAATCGTGCCAAAAGTACTTTCGGCGTATTGTTGTAATAAGGAAGGACCGTCGACCATTCCGACTGCTCCAAAGCTGTTTCGACCAATGAAACCAAGTCCGGTATAAACTAACGTCAATGATAATGCAGCAATCAATCCGGCTTGAGTCACGGTCTTCAATTGGACTTTTCGACTTTTTAAACCGCGAGCATGTAGCGTATGCAGAACGATGACGCCAAATACAAGGGCGCCGAGAGCATCGAGCGTCAAGTATCCTTGAAGAAATCCTTGGATGAATGCATCTGTAAAACCATTGTACGAGGAATGAGGAGGTTGAACGGTCGATAATGGCTTTAAGATACTGCTAATACTCAGTGTCGCGAGTGCCAAAAGTAACAACGGGGTGATAAAACGACCAATGATATCAAGAAGTTTACCCGGTTTGAGAACAAGGTATAACGTGACTAAAAAGAAAAGAGAAGAAGAAATCAGTAGTGTCGCTTGACTAGGTCCATTCAAGAAAGGGACGACACCCAGTTCGTATGTGACGACGGAAGTCCGCGGAATTCCGAAAAAAGGGCCAATGGCGACATATAAGGCAAACGTCAATAGAGCTCCGACGAATTTTGGAAGTGGATTAGCAAGCGTGCTAATGCCCCCGCCGACCCATGCGACAGCGATTAATCCCGTCAGAGGTAACCCAACGCCGGTAACGATGAAGCCGAGCATTGCAGGGAAGAATTCTGTTCCAGCCAGAGCACCAAGTTCAGGAGGGAAAATCAAATTACCCGCACCAAAGAACAATGCGAAAATCATAAAACCTAAAGCAAATACGTCTTTTTTACTCATAATATATCTTACCTCCTGTTTTTTTTACGTTATTCACTATATCATCGGATGCGAGATGATGAAAGAATTTTTAGAAAATTCATTTGTTTTCAAGGTTTATTTTTTGATTTTAACAAAAAAATCTCACGCTCCGGTTAGAAAATCTCTAACCGGAGCGTGAGCAACATGTTGCAGTAATGATGAAATTAAGGAGTAAATGGTTTTAGCTAGACGCCATGAAGCGACTCTTTTTTTGTCGTCTTAATTTATGGAGGAGCCAAGCGTGAACGACTTCGCACGATTGACGAGGGAGGGTCAGTTCCACGAGCGGTTCTTGTTGCTGACCACGGATAATAAATAATCCTGTTTCTTCGTCAATAGGTGAGATAGTCATTGAGCTCGCTTCATTCAATGATACTTTCAGTTCGCCTGTTGTCGCATCCTTCAATTTCAGGATGTTTCCGTTCGTTGCAAACTTGGTGAATGAACCGATACCGTTCACTTTTAACTGATCCATGCTAAATTCCTCCTTCGGTTGATACAGACTTAATTAAATCATCAGAAAATCAGTTCCAACTTCTAACTTCTAAAAGGTTAATCTCATTATAACGAAGTCTGGACCAGATACCAGTCTTAATTTATGTGAAAATTCCAACAAATCAGTAACGGTATTGTCATATAGAGGATTATGTAAAAAACGAGCAAAAACAGCGGTTTGAAAAATATGAAAAAACTATCCTGTTATCAAGTCATAAATAGGAATGGGATCATCGTAACTCCAAACTCCAGCTTTTTTTGCGGTGGATCAACTCGCCACGCAAGACGATGGATTCTTTTTTTGTTTCCAGATCTTCTTTCAGGACATGCATGTCTTCGTATCGGCCGGCGATATAAAGCGGAATAGTCGTTTGACGTGTGAACATGGATTGCCGTGTATGCGCAAAATCAATTAAGATCCCTTCTTGCAGTAATTGACGAAGATTAATGATGATTTCAGCTGTAAGCGGTGAGGAAGTCGGAACACGGAGTTCCCGACGGACTTTTTGTTGCATTAATGTCGATAGGACTTGTTCAACACTTGACCAGTCTTTTAAATAGACGGTAGCTTGTGTGCCGTCATGCTCACTGAAATAAGCCCACTCGTTATCGACGGACGTAATGAAAGGACTCGGCATGCCGCGTTTCATATGCATTAAAAATAAAAGCTCTGCGATTTCGACATCGGTCAGGACATCGAGGGAATGGGAGGAACGTATATCGACGGCATTCAGCGGGAAACGTTCGACATCGCTCGATTGTACGAATTGCTCCACTTCATGGGCCTCGACATAATGAAAGGCGGTCCGGGAAGAATGTTTGACGGTTTTAAAAGCAGCTCCGGAGACGAGCAGAGCACTTTTAGAGCCAATCGACGTGATAAAGTCTGCAAAAGTGACGCCGGACATCGTCAAACGGTTATTTTCGGCATCTTCATACAAATAAAGCAGGGAATTGGACATTGAAAAGCGACTTCCTTTCGTATCAGAACGTGAATAAGTTCAATAGTAGCAAAACTTCTCAGCAGCGAAAAGGGTATTTCCTTCTGAAAACGGGCATAATATAGAAAAGAGGTGATTGGGTATGTGGGGGTTGAGAAAACCATTCCCGGAACTAAAAACAGAACGGTTCATCCTGAGAGAATTGGAAAACAAAGATGCACGGGATTTATTCAAGATTCTGTCGGATGACGAGGTCATGTATTATTACGGCTCTGATCCGCTGGTCACGGTGTATGAAGCCAAAAATGTCATCAGTTATTTTAAAGAACAGTTTACTCAAGGAAAAGCGATCCGGTGGGCGATTGCCGATCAACAAACGAATCAATTGATTGGAACGATTGGATTTCATAATTGGTTGACCCAGTATCACCGGGCGGAAATCGGATTTGAAGTCAGCCAGGACTATTGGCAACAGGGTGTGGCTTCGGAAGCAGCACGAGCGGTCCTGACACACGGATTTGAAGATTTTGCTTTGCACCGGATCAGTGCTTTGGTTGCACCTGAAAACATTGCCTCCAATGCCTTGGTTCAAAAACTCGGTTTTCAGGCGGAAGGATTACTTGAAGACTATGCTTACAGTCATGGACGATTCATGGATTTAACGATATACCGAATGCTTGCATCGGAATGGAAAGGATGACTAGTTGAATGTCAAAACAACCACTTGTTTTATTACACGGTTTTGCTGGAGGAACAGATTATTTTAGTCGGGTTGAAGCGAGACTGCGCTTGTCATTTGATGTACTCGTACTTGCTTTACCGGGGCATGAAGGACAATCGGTCGGTCCTGATACAATTGAAGGATTTGCTTCATGGGTGATGGATGATCTGGAACGAAGAGGTATCGAACGGCCTATTTTGATCGGTCATTCATT
Organism: Exiguobacterium artemiae; assembly: GCF_033342815.1. Classification (GTDB taxonomy): domain Bacteria; phylum Bacillota; class Bacilli; order Exiguobacteriales; family Exiguobacteriaceae; genus Exiguobacterium_A; species Exiguobacterium_A artemiae_A. The sequence continues at coordinate 27,571 of NZ_JAWPEN010000001.1, read as the reverse complement.
CGGAGGTTACATCGTCTCATCGATTGTCGAAACGTATTCGGAAAAAATCAGCGGATTTGGACTTGTCTATTCAACCGCTAAAGCAGATACAGACGACGCTAAACAAAAAAGAAATCAAAATATCAGCCGGGTTCAGGAAATCGGTGTGCGGGAATTCGTTGACGGATTAGTGCCCGGGTTGTTTGCAGAAGGAACAGATGCGATGATTGTCTCAGAAGCAAAGGAAATCGGCTACATGATGACGGTCGAAGGAGCCATTCGGGCGCTGACAGCGATGCGTGACCGAAGAGATTTGACACCGGTCTTAAGCCGGACGAGCGTTCCGGGAGTGATTATCCATGGTGAGAAGGATCCGTTAATTTCAGAAGACAGTGCGTTTGCACCTCAAAACGAGCAGATCATCAAGCGATCGACGGACAGCAGCCACATGGGTATGCTCGAGACACCTGATGCATTTTGTGAGATTCTAGAAGAAGTTTTCTCGGAAGAACATGCGTAAACGCAGTCTTGCCGATAAGCGTTCACCGCGTGGTGGGCGCTTTCTTGCTTCTTTTCGAAAGGATTTGAAAACAAAAGCGTATGCGTTGCATTTTGAAACGAATTTCTGAATGATAAAAGGGGGAGGGATTAAGATGAAGATTATAGCCATTGAACCAACACCAAGTCCGAACAACATGAAGGTCATCGTCGATGAAACGTTCTCGGAGAAGGGGCAAACGTTTGAACATGCATTCGGTGCACCGGACCACGTCGCAAAATTACTGGAGATTCCAGGCATTAAATCAGTGTATCAAGTCAGTGATTTTTTAGCTGTCGAACGGTTTCCGAAATATGATTGGCGAATGCTAGTCATCGAGATTCGCCGGTCGTTTGGTGAAATACTCAGTGATGTCGAACGACATGAAACGGATGAGGCATTTGAGCCTGTTCATCTGTTTATTCAATTTATTTTAGGCGTACCGATGCAGCTAAAGGGAGTTAAAGGGTTAGAAGAAAAACGTCACGGGTTACCCGACCGGTTCCGGGAAGCCGCACTATTCGTTCAGCCTTATGTCAAAAATGTCATCAGTGACCGCCGGTGGGTTGAACAGGCCCCGCGTTACGGTGATTTGGATGAAAGTTTGGCGGAAGTGGCCCAAGAAATTGAAGTCGCATATCCATCAGAGCGGATTGACCGTTTAAAAACCATCGCTTCTGGAGAAGAAGTGACATTTGACGGACAAGCGTTAACTTCGTCCGATTGGAAACAGCGTTTTGCAGCGCTTGACGAACTGCCAATCGAACTGGACTGGGTTCCGGCCTATACGAAGATGCTTCAGGATGAAAAGATGCAAATCAGAAGACAAGCCGTCGTCAAACTTGGCATGTTCGAAGAAAATCGTTTGGAACTATTGGACTATATTACGAATGCCTTGCACGATCCTTCAAGCAGTGTCCGGCGAACCGCCGGAGATACGATTTCCGACTGGGCCTTGCCGGAGGCAGAAGTAATGATGATGGAAGCTTTAACGGATAAAAATAAACTGGTCCGTTGGCGTGCGGCACGCTTTTTATTTGATGTCGGAACGGAACAATCGATTCCACGCCTAAAAGAAGCCGTGCAAGATAAGGAATATGAAGTCGCGCTTCAGGCGGAACTCGCACTGGCACGGATTGAAAGTGGGGAAGAAGCACTAGGTACGGTTTGGCAACAAATGAATCGAATGTCAGGTGAAAGTTCATAAGAACCTCAAATAAACGGTGTGTGAAGAACCATTCGACAAAATAACAAGTAAGATGTCTAGGTATATTTTCCCTTCTAACTAAGAGATATGGGAAAAAATGAATATTATTTTGTAATGGTTTTGAAATGGAATTGAAATGTGTTGATAAAACGCCATTTTAAAGATGTATACAGCAACTATCTCGATGTTCCAAAAAATGGTTGTATTTTTTGGAATAAAGTTTTGACACGAAATGTCGAACGAGAATTTTCCGGTGTTTTTTCTGTTTTGATAAAGTGAAATCACAATAACTGATTCGAATTCAAACAGCTATTTTGGTTTGACTGACATCTGACATAACAAAGGAGATTCGGGGATATGATACTTTTTGCTGAAACAGACTTAGCGGTAGGGTACAAAGAACGCACAGCTTCAGGAGTGTTCGTGACGATTGAGACAGTGGACAGCCGGACGATTACACTCGTGGCACCTGCAACGGCAACGGATGCCATTTGCGATGAATTGTTTGTGACGGGGATCGAACAATTATTTTCTCCATCAAAAATGACAGCAACGATTCCGGTTGCTTAATTTATGAATCGAAGAGGCAGGATGAGGGCGAACCTTATCGTGCCTCTTTTTTGTGCTAAAATTGTTAAGTGAGAAGAGAGGGGGCGTTGTTTTGAAATGGATTATACGGATATCGTGTGTATGTGCCCTGACGTTGATTTTGGCCGGGTGTAACCAGCAGCAGGCAAAGGAGAAGTCAGTGACACAAAACGATACGGTACAACCGATTGAAATCAAGGTGTCCGGCAAACAGTTCGAATCCAATAAGGTTTTGGCTGTCGTGGAATTAAAGAATCCGAATGAGCAAGCATTGACTCTGACATTCCCGACATCCCAACGGTTTGAATTGAAAATCAAGGATGCGGATCAAAAAGTACTGTATACTTTTTCGCAAGAGCAGGTATTTACGCAAGCCATCGAACAAGAACGGTTTAAAGGACTGGAGACCAAACGGTACGAAGTAAAAGTCGAGCTTCCGGCTTCCAGTCATCCGACCCGGATTGAAGCGATGACCATCCGACAGGTGAAGGATCAATCGACATCCATCACGAAAGCGGAAAGTGAGCTTTTGAACTAAGGAAGACATGATGAAAAATGAAGGAGTGTGACGTTTTCATGCAACAGGAAATCATTCAAGTGACCGGAGTTAAACCAGTCATTGATGCTGAAGAAGAGATTAAGCAACGCGTTCAATTCTTAAAAGAGTATCTTGTGCATACAGGAGCAAAAGGACTTGTTCTCGGAATCTCGGGAGGACAAGATTCTTCGTTAGCCGGTCGTCTTTGTCAAATCGCGGTTGAGGAGTTACGCAGTGAGACGAATCGCGATTATCAATTCTACGCTGTGCGATTACCGTATGGTCAACAACAAGATGAGTCGGATGCGCAACTGGCCCTGTCCTTCATCCGTCCGGATCATGCGTTACGAGTGGATATCAAGCCAGCCGTCGCTGCTTCCATGGCTTCTTTTGAACAAGCGACAGGAGACGTCTTGTCTGATTTTAGTAAAGGAAATACAAAAGCGCGGGAACGGATGAAAGTACAGTATGATATAGCGGCCCATTACGGCTGTCTCGTCGTCGGAACCGATCATGCAGCTGAATTCGTGACCGGGTTTTATACGAAACACGGGGACGGAGCTTGTGATTTGACGCCATTGACCGGTTTGAACAAGCGACAGGGAAAACAACTGTTACGTCAATTACAGGCACCTGAAGGACTGATTGAAAAGGTACCGACAGCTGATCTAGAAGATAATCAGCCGGGGTTGCCGGACGAACAGGCACTCGGCATGACGTACAATGAAATTGATGACTACTTGGAGGGGAAAACCATCTCCGCTGAAAGTCAGGAGAAACTCGAAGCTCAGTATAAACGGGTTGGCCATAAACACCATATGCCGGTTTCACCCCTGGATACGTGGTGGAAATAAGGAATGACATGCGGACGACAGCTGAAAGAGCTGTCGTTTTTTTCGTCTGAAAAGCGGGAAAAGAGTTAAAACAAACCATTGAATAAGAGAGGCGGACTGGAGGGAACAGAATGGAATCGATAGCAGTCGTCGGTGGTGGACTGGCAGGGTTATCCGTTGCTGCCTTGCTTGCGAAACAAGGGAAACAGGTACAACTGTATGATGCCGCGATGTTAGGCGGCAGAGCGACCTCGCAACGTATTAAAGGTTATACGTTCAATTACGGGGCGCATGCGATATACGGGCGTGATCAGTCCGTCTTAAAGACGATCATAAAAAATCTAAAATTAGAGATTACCTGGCTAGACTTTTCTTCGGCAAAAGCAAAATACGAATTTTCCGGTCATTTAACGGCTGCTCCGGCCAATGCAATTGGTCTCTTAAAAACAGAAGTGATAGGCGGAACGGATAAACTTCGTTTTACATGGGAAGTCGTGAAAACCGTTCTCCGGCTTGAAACAGGGGAGCCGGAGTTGTCAATTGGTCAATGGTTGATACGGGAAAAAACGGAGGAAGATGTGTCCCGTCTGATGCTTGATCTGGCCTCCAGCAATTTTTTTACGACCGAACCGGAAAATATTCCGTCAGTCGTCTATTTTGACTATTACCGTAAACTTTTTCGGACACGAAAACCGGTTTCTTATATCGCCGGAGGATGGCAAGTTTTAATTGATGAACTGGAACGAGTCATCCAAGAACAAGGCGGAACCATCCATCGGAAAACTAAAATCACGGCGATTGAAGAACATGAACAAGGATATCAGTTACGTGACCGGAAAAAGACGGAATGGATTGTGAACCGGGTTGTCTTGGCGCTTCCACCCCGGGACATGCGGAAACTGGCATTGCCGGCATCCGTTCAATCCTTCATCGAACCTTTTGCGCAGTACGAACCGGTGGAAGTTCTTGTATACGACGTCGGGATCAGTCCATATCTCAAAACACCGTTTTCATATGTGTACGACCGTACGCATCAACTGTTCGTAACGGATTTATCCCATTACGATCCGAGTATCGCGCCGAAAGACGGTCAAGTCTTGCAGGTTGTTGCTTACCTTGCCCACAGAGAAGTCGGAAATCCGGATTATCTGGCGGAAAAGGTCCAACACATTCACCGGCTCCTTGATCAACATTATCCAACATGGCAGGAACGTCTGGTCGTCGAACGGACAATGAAACGGGCAATCGTTCAAGAAATCAAATGGAAGATGGGACAAAGCGGCTTACCTAATTTTATGCAGGACGGACCAAAGGAGACGATGGCGTTTGTCGGGGATTGGTGTGAAGGGGAAGGGCAGTTATCGGAGTTATCCTTCTCGAGCGCGTTGAACGTGGCAGCGACTTGGAAATAAAAAAAACGCTCATCGAGCGTTTTTTTGTGTTGGATAGAAAGCAAGGATGACCAATAAAGTGAACGCAATCAAACTCATCATCGGAATCGTCAGGAAGCCAAAATAATTAACCCATTTGATGAGACAACCGTTCGTACAGAGCGCTTCTCCGTCCGGTAATCGTTCGAGTACGACGTGGTAGGCCGCAACTGCGAACCCAAGTAATGTATACAAGCGAAGGAAAAATCCGTCGACCGGGCGATTGCGGAACAAGGATACGAGCAGATAGATGGCGGTCGTATACATGAACAGACGTTGCCACCAACATAATGGACAAGGAATGAACCCCCGGACCTCACTGAAATACAGACTGCCTAAAGTAGCGACCGTTGAGACGATCAACATAAAATGATACCGTGACATATGTACCTTCCTCTCTAACGTGTTAAACTAATGCCATCTTATATCATGAGGAGTCGAATCATACATTGCAAGTGTCGGAAATGGAAATGTTGATTACGTTGTCAGAAGAATTGAACATGAGACGGGCAGCCGAACGTCTTTTTGTATCGCAGCCTGCCCTCAGCCAACGTTTGGTCGCAATCGAGCGGCGTTGGGCAACAAAGCTGTTCATTCGTTCATCCCGTGGGCTGAGTATTACTCCGCAAGGCGAAAAAGTCATCGGTCTCGCCAAGGAGATGAACCGGAAAGAACTGGAGCTTAAAAGTGAATTGACGGCAGAAGAAGGAGCCGTTTACGGGACACTTCGGATTGCCGTCGCGTCCATTATGGGACAATACTGGCTTCCCCGTGTTCTGAAACGATTTGTCGAACGGTATCCGCACGTCCGTGTCCAATTGGTCACAGGCTGGTCGAGTGAAATGATGCGTCATATGCTGGAAGAGCATTTTCACATCGGTATCATCCGCGGAAATCCCGATTGGAAAGGTGTGAAGGAACGGCTGTTTTCTGATCCGTTGTATTTAGTCGACAGTGAATTGACGTCGCTGGAGCAACTCCGGAAGACGGAACGTCCGTTTATCCAGTTCAAGAGCGATTCGACCTATTATCAGGAAATTTTAGAATGGTGGCAGGATCGCTTTTCGAGTCCGCCGGCCCGAACGCTCGTCGTCGATCAGATTGAAACGTGTAAACAGATGGCACTTCACGGGATTGGTTTTGCCATCTTGCCGGAATCGACGATCCATGAAGCGAGTGAAGTGATGCAGATTCCGCTCAAAACGTCATCCGGTAAAATTTTAAAGCGGGACACGTGGATTCTCTCAACGGAGTCGATGCTTGAATTAAAACAAGTCCAAGCGTTTTGGGACATTGTCAAAGAAGAAGGAGGAAGTCAGTCAGATGGAATACGCAATTGAAATGCGCCGAGAACTTCATAAAATACCGGAACCTGGTTTTAAGGAGTTTAAAACGCAAGCATTTATCCTTGATCAAATCCGGTCATATCCGGAAGATCGGGTCAGTTACGATACATTCGAAACAGGAGTATTTGTCCGTGTGAAAGGACTAACCGGGAATCGGACGATTGGATACCGGGCGGATATCGACGGATTACCGATTGAAGAAGCAACGGGGCTGCCATTTTGTTCCGAGCATCCGGGTTTCATGCATGCCTGCGGCCATGATGTGCATGCATCGATTGCCCTCGGTCTGTTACGCCGAATCGTTGAACTGCCGATCATGGATGATGTCGTTTTCCTCTTCCAACCAGCTGAAGAAGGTCCGGGTGGAGCAGAACCGATGATTAAAAGTCCGTTGTTTGAAAAGTATCGTCCGAGCGAGATGTATGGTCTGCATGTCGCGCCGGAGTATCCGGTCGGAACGATTGCCAGCCGTCCGGGTGTCTTGTTTGCAAGTGCACGGGAAGTTCATATCACGATTTATGGACAGAGCGGTCATGCTGCGTTCCCGCATTTGACGATTGATACAGTCGTTGCGCAGGCAGCGTTAATCATGCAGCTTCAGACGATTGTCAGCCGCTCGATCAATCCCATGAACTGCAGTGTCATTACGATCGGGAAAGTAGATGCGGGAATCCGGGAGAATGTCATTGCCGGTCGGGCGTTACTTGACGGAACGATGCGGGCACTCAACGGAACAGATATGGAAAAGTTAGAGCAACGTGTCCGGGATATCATCCGTGGCATCGAAGCTTCATTCGGCGTCAAAATCGATCTGCAGTTCGGAAATCGCTATTATGAAGTCGTCAACGATCAACGAGTCGTCGATAAATTCTCATCCTTCGTCAAAATGAATGCCAACTACATTGAGTGTGATGCCGCTATGACGGGAGAAGATTTTGGTTTCATGTTAAAAGAAATTCCCGGCATGATGTTTTGGCTCGGGGTGAACAATGCGACATCCGGATTACATCAACCGACCTTGAATCCGGATGAAGAGGCCATCCCCTTCGTAATCAATTTACTGGACCATTATTTCCGCGAATACGTCTAAACAAAATACGTGACAAGCGGCCCTTTATTCATGAAAAAAATGGATAAAGGGCTTTCATTTTATAGAAGAGAACAGTTTTCGAACGTTTTGTGAAATAAATCACGAGTATATGTGAACAATTTGTTACATCAGACATTTAAAACAGACACAAATGATTATGTTCTCTATGATACGGATATAAACAATATATAGAAGTACGTCTAGAAAGAGGGGGCTATACACATGTTCAATGATCCAGTCATGCTCAGTCGATTATTGACAGGGCTCACATTAGCATTCCACATCATCTTTGCGACGATTGGGGTAGGGGTTCCATTGATGGTACTCGCAGCTGAGTACATCGGTATTAAACGAAAAGATTCAGACTATATTCTTCTGGCACGGCGCTGGACGCGCGGTTATATCGTAACGGTAGCGGTAGGTGTCGTAACCGGAACAGCGATTGGATTACAATTGTCGCTCTTATGGCCTTCCTTGATGCAAGTAGCCGGTCAAACAATTGCCTTACCATTATTCATGGAAACTTTCGCCTTCTTCTTTGAAGCGATTTTCCTCGGTATTTATCTCTACACATGGGATCGCTTTAAAAATCCATGGTTGCACTGGTTGATCGGGATTCCCGTCGTCATCGGCGCAACATTATCTGCCTTCTTCATCACGACGGTCAACTCATTCATGAACTCGCCGGAAGGATTCAAAATCGTTAACGGAACGTTGACGCAGATCGAACCGTTGAAAGCGATGTTCAATACGGCGACACCAACGAAAGCAACGCACGTCATCGTATCTGCTTACTTGACGGTTGCCTTCATCTTGGCGGCAATCGCTGCTTTTCATCTGTTGCGCAAGAAAACTTTGTCGGCAGCAGAAACGGCTTATCACAAAAAAGCACTTCGCTTAACTGTCATGGCCGGTTTAATCTTTGCCTTCTCGACAGCGTTGGTCGGTGACTTCTCCGGGAAATACCTGGCGAAATACCAGCCTGAAAAACTCGCAGCGGCAGAATGGCATTTTGAAACGACAAGTGAAGCCGAATTGATTTTCGGTGGTATTTTGGATGAACAGGCGGACGGCAGCTATGAAATCAAAGGTGCTGTCAAGATTCCGTATGCTTTATCCATTCTCGCAGGGGGAGCGCCGGATACAGAGGTCATCGGTTTGAATGAATTCGCCAAAGAAGATCAGGCACCTCTGTTCGTCCACTATTTCTTCGATATCATGGTATCGATCGGTATGTACCTGGCTGCAATCTCAGCCTTGTTCATCTTGGCATTCCGACTCAAAAAATTGAACCCGTATAACAAATGGTTACTGCGCGGTATTTTCATCGGTGGACCACTTGCCATCATCTCGATCGAAGCAGGATGGATGTATGCGGAAATCGGACGTCAGCCTTGGACGCTCTATGGTATTATGAGAACGGCTGATGCAGCAACGACTTCGACGGCCGTCGGACCGATGTTGATTTTATTCAGTTTACTTTATCTGTTGCTCGGAACGATTTGTACAGTCGTCTTGCTCCGGATGTTTAAAAATAATCCAGTCGGCAAAGAACTCGCGGATGATCATCACACACGTGGTGAAGCGATGTTTGCGGACGACAACAAATAAGGAGGGAACGAGTTGGACATTCAAACACTTGGAATAACCGTACTTTGGACGTTCCTTTATGGATATCTCATCGTTGCCTCAATTGACTTCGGTGCCGGTTTTTACGCGTTTTATTCAAAATATACGAAACGGGATCATCTGACGAACCGTTTGATTCTCCGTTATCTTTCTCCGGTCTGGGAAGTGACGAACGTCTTCTTCGTCTTCTTCTTCGTCGGACTTGTCGGATTCTTCCCGGATACGGCCTATTATTACGGAACGGCTTTACTTGTTCCGGCTTCGATCGTATTAGTATTGATTGCAATTCGCGGTAGCTTTTACGCATTTGCCAACTACGGTTCGAACGACAGCATGTTCTATACGTTCTTATATGGAGCGACAGGACTGCTGATTCCGGCAGCGATGTCGACGACACTGACAATCAGTCAGGGCGGTTTCATCCGGAAAACAAATGAGACCGTCGAATTCCTCGGGACGAAGCTGTTCACGAACTTTTATTCTTGGACGGTCGTTGCGCTCGCCATCGTCTCGGTTCTTTATATCAGCGCGATGTTCCTGTTGTTCTATGCGGATAAAGCAAAGGACGAGAATGCAACACCATTGATTCGGAAATGGGCGCTGTTCTGGAGTGTCCCGACAATTGTGGTCTGTGCATTAGTCTTCTTCGGACTAAAAAATCAGGCGGCATGGCATTATGAAAATATTTTAAACGGCAACTGGTGGTGGTTCGCAGCAAGTTTCCTATTCTTCTGCGTCGCTGTCACACTTGTTTACTTGAAGAAAAACTACGGGATTGCTTTCATTGCCGTGATGGCGCAATACGGTGTTGCCTGGTTCGGATACGGATACACACACCTTCCGTACATTCTTTATCCGTACATCGATATCAATAAAGCGGTCGTTAACGAAACGATGGCTACGGCACTTGTCGTCGTCTTCATTTTTGGACTGATGTTATTGATTCCTGCACTGTATTTGATCTTACGGTTGTTCCTGTTTGACAACGATTATGTCAGCGGGAAAAAAGCAAAGTAAGCAGAACGTCTATCACGTAATCAAAGAAAAGGGTGGCAGATTCAATTCTGCCGCCCTTTTCTCGTTTAATGTAGAACTCACGCGCTCGCACGACTCCTATAGGAAGGGCGTGAAAAATCAAATGATTTCTTTTGGAGTCGGCCCTTTTTTTGATCGGATTTGTCAGTCGTTTTAAGGTGGGGAGAACCGGAAACTGCATTGTAAAAGCGTTCATAGTAATTTAGAAGTGAATCGGGTACACTACTACTGAAGCAGAAATGTGAAGGAGAGTTGAACATGAATGGAGAGTTTGCAGTAATCGGTTTAGGGCGTTTCGGGGGATCGATTGTTCGAGAGTTGTCGAAAAACGGGTATGATGTTTTGGCAATTGATTCGGATGAAGAACGTGTGAATGAATATATGGGGATTGCGACGCATTCCGTCATTGCAGATACGACAGATGAGAACGTTCTAAAGAGTCTCGGAATCCGTAATTTTGATCATGTCATCGTTGCGATCGGGGAAAACATCCAAGCATCGATTTTGACAACTTTAATTTTAAAAGAACTGGGTGTCCAGTCGATTACGGTCAAGGCGACGAATGATTACCATGAAAAGGTATTGCGTAAAATTGGTGCGGACTTCATCGTCCACCCTGAGCGGGACATGGGGGTCCGGATTGCAAACGGATTGATGAGTTCGAATATTTTAGATTATCTCGATCTATCACAAGAATTCTCGATTGTCGAAATCAAAGTCAGTGACCGGATGGCGAATCAGACGTTGATTGACCTGGATTTACGAAGCAAGTACGGTGCGAACGTCGTGGCCATCAAGCGTGGTGAGACCGTCATGATCTCCTTACAAGCGGATGAATTGATTGAAAAAGGGGATTACCTCGTCGTCATTGGAGAAAACGATGACTTGGACCGCTTGGAGCGGGCCATTCATAAAGTGAAAAATTAATATCAAAAAAGGCTGAGGAATGATTCCTCGGCCTTTTGAGTAGTTAAATAAGTTGAAATTCTTTGAGACCGTGTTCAATGCCGTCTTCGAGAATATGTTTGGTGACAAAATCGGCGGCTGCTTTTGTTTCGGCAAGACCATTGCCCATCGCGATGCCGGTTCCGACATAACGCAACATTTCTAAATCATTTAACGCATCTCCGAAAGCAAACGTATCTTCGCGTCGGATATTGGTCAGCTTCAGAAATTGTTTAATACCGTCCGCTTTGGATGAACCGACATTAATGACGTCCATTGCGTTCGGGTGCCAGCGGATGAAGTCGAAGGCCTGATAGTTCTGAGTGTACTCTGCTTCTTCTTCAGCAGTACAATAGACGAGCGTCTGGAAGACATCATGTGTCGTAAACGCCTGGTCATTAAAAGTCGGTAAAGGAATATCCAGTTCGCCAAGTGACTCTTGGACTAACTGATCCGACGGTTTTGTTGAAAATCCTTGTGTTTCACCTAGATAAACAAGCGTATGACCATTTTTATGGGCCCGCTCTGTCAAATGCTTAAGATCTGCAATCGGTTGCGGACGTCTGTAAATGACCTCATTCTGATGCACGACGATTTGACCATTGTACCCAATGATCGTATCGATATTGAGTAATTCGCGGACACCGGATAACATTGCCGGACCGCGTCCGGTTGCGATAGCTACATAAACACCATTTGCTTGTAATTGTTTGATTGCCTGTTTGGTCGACTCGGGAACAAAATGACCATCGTGAAGTAAGGTTCCATCGATATCGAAAAAGACGACTTTCTGATTTGCCATGGTTTCACCTTCTCTTTTTAATTGGCTGTTCAGCCGGATACATGTGGAATTATAGCACAGCGTTAACGTTTACGCCGACCTTGGATTAGGAATAGGATGAAAAAATAGTAGGATATCGTGTATACTAATCTAAGGACAAAAAACAATGGACTGATAAGGAGTTGCTAAACATGATTTTTAAAGTATTTTATCAACCGCTTCGTTCAGAAGCCCCGGTACGGGAACGGACAGAAGTGATGTATGTTGAGGGAGAGAACATTCGTGAAGTGCGAACAGCGATTGACCACCTCATCAAAGAAATTAACGTCGAATTCATCCGTGAGTTAAGCGGCGAATTCCTTGAATATGAAAAACTAAGCCCAGACTATAAGGTTGAAACGTTCGCATGAAGTTCGTTAAAAACCATCAAGCAGCCGTCTTCGCACTCGGCGGCTTAGGAGAAATCGGGAAGAACACGTACGTCGTTCAATTTCAGGATGAAATCATCGTCATCGATGCCGGTGTCATGTTCCCTGAAGATGAATTGCTTGGAATCGACTATGTCATTCCGGATTACACATACTTGATCAAAAACAAAGACAAGGTAAAAGGTGTCTTCATCACCCACGGTCACGAAGACCACATCGGGGGATTGCCGTTTTTACTCAAACAAGTCAACTTACCGATTTATGCCGGAAAGATTGCACTTGGTCTCATTAAAGTAAAACTCGAAGAACACGGTTTGTTGCGGACGGCCGAGTTGCATGAGATTGATGAAGATTCAATCATCAAGTTCCGGAAGACGAGTATTTCATTTTTCCGGACGACCCACTCGATTCCAAACTCGTTTGGAGTTGTCGTCAAGACACCACAAGGTAACATCGTTCATACCGGCGACTTTAAGTTCGATTTTACACCTGTCGGAGAACCGGCTGATTTAACAAAAATGGCGGAACTCGGCAAGGAAGGTGTTCTCTGTCTGTTGTCTGACTCGACGAATGCCGAGATTGAAGGCTTCACGATGAGTGAACGTGTCGTCGGAGATACGATTTCAAACATCTTCCGTAAAGCAGAAGGCCGGATCATCTTCGCGACGTTTGCCTCAAACATCTATCGTTTGCAACAAGTCGTCAATGCATCAGTCGAAGCCGGACGCAAAATCGTCGTCTTCGGTCGGAGCATGGATAAAGTTATGATGATTGGTCAGGAGCTTGATTTCATCAAAGCACCAAAAGGCACAATCATTGAACCAAACGAAATGAAACGGTACAAGTCAAATGAACTGACGATTCTTTGTACAGGTTCGCAAGGCGAGCCGATGGCAGCCCTTAGCCGGATCGCCAACGGAACACACCGTCAGATTTCCATCATTCCGGATGATTTGGTTATCTTCTCGTCTTCTCCGATTCCAGGAAACGTTGTTTCCGTCGGGAAAACGATTAACCAACTGTATAAAGCTGGTGCTGATGTCATGTACGGTAAATTGAATGACATCCATACATCAGGCCACGGTAGCCAACAGGAACAATTGTTGATGCTCCGTCTCTTGCAACCGAAATACTTCATGCCGATTCACGGAGAGTACCGCATGTTGAAAAAACACATGTCACTTGCGATGGATGCCGGTGTACCGGAAGAAAACTGTTTCGTCATGGACAACGGTGAAGTTCTCGCACTCGATGCCAATGCAGCCGCCATTACGGGTAAAATCCAAGCGAATGCCGTCTATGTAGATGGAAAAGGAATTGGAGATATTGGTAATATCGTCCTGCGTGACAGACGGATTCTTTCGGAAGAAGGACTGGTCGTCGTCGTCGTAACGCTCGATTCTAAAACGAATCGTCTTGTTTCAGGACCGGACATTATTTCACGCGGATTCGTATACATGCGTGAATCAGGTAACCTGATCAAGGATGCGGAACGTCTGTTGAAGCGTTCACTTGAGCAATCTTTAGCGAACCGAAACACAAAATGGACGGATATCAAACAAGTCATCAATGATACATTGACACCGTACCTGACTGAAAAAACACAACGTCATCCAATGATCATGCCGATCATCATGGAAGTATAAATAAAAAAGACATTTCCGTATTTTGGAAATGTCTTTTTGTTGCTTCGTTCTTATTAGAGAGACGAACCGTACTCCTTGAATGGTTCTTTCGGATCGATTCGATCGTAAAACATGATGCCGTCCAAATGATCGTATTCATGTTGGCAAACGACGGCTTTTAATCCTTTTAATCTTAATTTTACAGGATTTCCGTTATGATCGATGCCAGACAGGGTAATACGCATATAGCGCGGTACATGACCTTCGACTTCCCGGTCAACGGACAAACAACCTTCTCCGCCGGCAAGATACGTTTGTTCAACGGAATGACTGACGATCTTAGGATTATAAATCCCGAACTCGAGAATGTCGTCCCCGTCTTGCAGGCGAATGGCAAACATTCGTTTATTGACTCCGATTTGTGGAGCCGCCAGTCCAATCCCGCTACGTAAATCATATTTTTCTGCTAATTCATCGTCTTGACTGTTGGCGAGATATTCCATCATCAGACGCATCGTTTCCTTATCTTCCTCACTGAGAGGGAAGGTAACGTCGACAGAACGTTCGTGAAGCGAAGGGACATCTTCCCGAACGATCTCATTCATGGTAATCATGAACAGCACCCCTTTCATCTAAAAAAATTATAGCATATCAAAGGAGGAATATTAATAACTAACACAGTTGTGAATTGATGAATAGTACAGAAGTAAAGGCGATCTTTGTATGTGAGGTCGTTCACAAGAACATCCGCTAAAAAAAATAAAACATTTCCTTTGATTTTATAGGCGTTACAGTTTTATACTTGTAACGTAATGAACAAGACATGCTTGCGTGTCTCTTCATGTTAATACAGTTTACTCAACTGGATAGGTACACAGATATATGTTCAAGAAAAGGTCATACGGGACTTCATTTTTTGAACACTATTGGTATGTAGCAAGTCAGTAAGAGGAATATTTCGCTGAACACAGTGAAAGGATGAGGTGAAAAGATGAACTTAAACATGTTTAAAAACGTGGAAGAAAACTTTGAAACATTCCGCATTTTGGATGAGAAAGGTGAAGTCGTCAACAAAGACGCTATGCCGGATCTCTCAGATGAAGAACTTACGGAATTAATGCGTCGTCTCGTTTACACACGTATCTGGGACCAACGTGCAATCTCACTCAACCGTCAAGGACGTCTTGGTTTCTACGCGCCAGTCGCTGGACAAGAAGCGTCAATGATCGGTTCACAATTTGCTTTAGATAAAGATGACTGGATTCTTCCAGGATACCGTGATATCCCGCAAATGGTTTTCCATGGTTTCCCGCTTTATAAAGCATTCTTGTTCTCACGCGGACACATCACAGGCGGTAAGATTCCTGAAGGTGTTAACGTCTTAATGCCGCAAATCATCATCGGTGCACAAATCGTGCAAGCTGCCGGTGTTGCACTCGGTCTTAAGAAAAGTGGAAAAGAACAAGTCGCAATCACGTACACAGGTGATGGCGGATCGTCACAAGGTGACTTCTACGAAGGTATGAACTTTGCCGGAGCATTTAAAGCACCTGCGATCTTCGTTGTCCAAAACAACCGTTTTGCGATTTCTACACCGGTTGAAAAACAATCGATGGCGAAAACAATCGCTCAAAAAGCTGTTGCAGCCGGAATCAACGGAATCCAAGTTGACGGAATGGACGTTCTTGCTGTCTACGCAGCAACAAAACAAGCTCGTGTTGAAGCACTGAACGGTGTTCCGACATTGATCGAAACGCTCACATACCGTTACGGACCGCATACGCTCGCTGGAGATGATCCAACACGTTACCGTACAAAAGATATGGATGATGAGTACCAAGCACAAGATCCACTCGTTCGTTTCCGTGCATTCATGGAAACAAAAGGTCTTTGGAACGAAGACAAAGAGAACGAAGTGATTGAACAAGCGAAAGCGGACGTTAAAGAAGCACTCGCTCAAGCAGATAAAGAACCAAAACAAAAAGTAACAGACTTCATCAACGTGATGGCTGAAAAGTTACCACAAAACCTGCAAGAGCAGCTTGATGAGTATACAGCAAAGGAGTCGAAATAACCCATGGCACAAATGACGATGATCCAAGCGATCACTGACGCAATGCGCGTCGAGATGAAACGCGACGAGCAAGTTCTCTTGTTCGGTGAAGACGTCGGTAAAAACGGTGGGGTATTCCGTGCGACAGAAGGTCTTCAAGACGAATTAGGTGAAGACCGTGTCTTCGATACACCACTTGCCGAATCTGGTATTGGTGGTCTTGCAGTCGGATTCAGCTTAACTGGTTTCCGTCCAATCATGGAAATCCAATTCTTCGGTTTCGTATTCGAAGTATTTGATTCTGTAGCGGCACAACTCGCACGTTTACGTTACCGTTCAGGCGGCACGTACAGTGCACCTGTCACAATCCGTTCACCATTCGGTGGCGGTGTTAAAACACCTGAGCTTCATGCAGATAACTTGGAAGGATTAATGGCTCAGTCACCAGGACTTAAAGTCGTCATCCCTTCAACTCCGTATGATGCAAAAGGTCTTTTGATCGCATCAATCCGCGATAACGATCCAGTTGTGTTCCTTGAGCACATGAAACTGTACCGTTCATTCCGCGGTGAAGTGCCAGAGGGCGACTACACGATCGAACTCGGAAAAGCAGACATCAAACGTGAAGGTACTGACGTGACAATCGTAACGTACGGTGCAATGGTTCACGCGTCACTCAAAGCTGCTGAAGAGCTTGAAAAAGAAAACATCAGCGTTGAAATCATCGACTTGATGACAATCAGCCCGATCGACATCGATACAATCGTTGAATCAGTTAAGAAAACGAACCGTGTTGTTGTTGTTCAAGAAGCTCAAAAACAAGCAGGTGTGGCTGCAATGGTCGCAACTGAAATTCAGGAGCGCGCGATTCTTGACCTCGAAGCACCGATCCTTCGTGTTGCGGCACCTGACACAATCTTCCCGTTTGCACAAGGTGAAGATGCATGGCTTCCGGACCACAAAGATATCGTCGAAAAAGTAAAAACTGTTTACAACTTCTAAGAGTGAACCGGAAAAAAGGAGAGAGGCAATTCTCTCCTTGCTTCCGTTTTAAAGATAACAATCGACCAGAAGAGTGAAATAAAAGGAGGCTAATTCAAATGGGTTTATTTGAATTCAAATTACCGGATATCGGTGAGGGTATTCACGAAGGTGAAATCGTAAAGTGGTTCGTTAAAGCAGGCGACACAGTGAAAGAGGATGACATTCTTCTTGAAGTACAAAACGATAAAGCAGTCGTTGAAATCCCGTCACCAGTTGATGGCACAGTCAAAGAAGTAAAAGTCGACGAAGGCATCGTAGCCGTCGTTGGTGACGTATTGATCACGTTTGATGTGGAAGGCGAAGGTTCAGCTCCTTCTGAAGAAGAAGCACCGGAACAACCTAAAGCAGCAGACAACGCAAAAGATGTCCAAGACACAGACAAAAAAGTCGAAGACAAGCCAAATGAAGTTCAAATCCATAAATCAGAACGCGTTATCGCAATGCCTTCAGTGCGTAAATATGCACGTGAAAAAGGCGTCGATATCCGTGAAGTTCAAGGTTCTGGTGACAACGGTCGCGTTGTCAAAGAAGACATCGATGCATTTGCAAACGGTGGACAATCTTCAACTGCACCAGCAGCAGAAGAAAAAGCACCGGCAGCACAAGCTTCAGCATCTAAATCTGAAGTGAAACCGTATGTTGCAGCTCAACCTGAGCTCGAAACACGCGAGAAGATCAAAGGAATCCGTAAAGCGATTTCGAAAGCAATGGTCAACTCGAAACATACAGCACCACACGTTACATTGATGGACGAAGTCGATGTTACGAATCTTGTTGCACTCCGTAAAAACTTCAAAGAAGTTGCGGCAGCACAAGGTACGAAATTGACGTATCTTCCATTCGTTGTAAAAGCATTGACTGCTGCAGCTAAAAAATACCCTGCAATCAACGCGTCAATCGACGATGTGAACGAAGAAGTCGTTTACAAAAACTACTTCAACATCGGTATCGCAGCAGACACAGACAACGGTCTTGTTGTTCCTGTCGTCAAAGATGCAGACCGTAAATCAATCTTCGGATTAGCAGATAACATTAACGACCTTGCTGGTAAAGCACGTGACGGTAAACTTTCTGGGGACGAAATGAAAGGCGGATCGATCACAATCACAAACATCGGTTCTGCTGGTGGACAATGGTTCACACCTGTCATCAACCACCCAGAAGTTGCAATCCTCGGTATTGGCCGTATCGCTGAAAAAGCGGTCGTCAAAAACGGTGAAATCGTTGCAGCACCAGTACTTGCTTTGTCATTCAGCTTCGACCACCGTCTCATCGATGGTGCTACAGCACAAAACGCGCTTAACTTGGTTAAACGTCTGTTAAACGACCCACAACTTCTCATTATGGAGGGATAAGCAATGGTAGTAGGTGAATTCGCACAAGAAACAGATTTACTCGTAATCGGGGCTGGCCCTGGTGGTTACGTCGCTGCAATCCGCGGTGCGCAACTCGGACTTAAAGTAACAGTCGTCGAACGTGAAAACGTCGGTGGTGTTTGTTTGAACGTCGGATGTATCCCGTCAAAAGCCTTGATCACAGCTGGACACAACTTCCAACATGCAAAAGGTTCTGATTCAATGGGAATCACATCTGAGAACGTCGCTGTCGACTTCTCAAAAGTTCAATCTTGGAAACAATCAGTCGTCAACAAATTGACTGGTGGTGTTGGTGGCCTTCTTAAAGGTAACAACGTTGAAACAGTCGTTGGGGAAGCTTACTTCCAATCTGAAGATACAGTTCGTATCATCAATGAAGATTCTTCTACACCTTACAAATTCAAAAAATGTATCATCGCAACAGGTTCGACTCCAATCGAACTTCCAGCTTTCAAATGGTCAAAACGTGTCCTTTCTTCAACAGGCGCTTTGAACCTTCCTGAACTTCCGAAAAAACTCATCGTCATCGGCGGCGGGTACATCGGAATGGAGCTCGGAACAGCGTATGCTAACTTTGACACTGAAGTTGTCATCTTAGAAGGTACAAAAGATATCCTTTCTGGATTCGAGCCTGCAATGACGCAAGTCGTTAAGAAAAAGCTCAAACAAAAAGGAAACATCACGATTCACAACGAAGCACTTGCACAAAGTGTCGAAGAGACAGAAGAAGGCGTAAAAGTTACGTTTGAAGTCAAAGGTGAAACACAAACTGTCGAAGCGGACTACGTCCTCGTCACAGTTGGTCGTCGCCCGAACACATCTGATCTCGGTCTTGAAATGGCAGAAGTTAAAGTCAGCGAACGTGGACTCGTCGAAATCGACGATCAGTGCCGTACGTCGAACGAAAACATCTATGCTATCGGGGACATCGTTCCTGGACCGCCACTTGCACACAAAGCTTCATTCGAAGCAAAAATTGCTGCTGAAGCAGCTGCTGGACATCCGGCATACCTCGACTACAGCGCGATTCCTGCGATTGTCTTCACAGACCCAGAACTCGCAACAGTCGGTTATACGGAAGCACAAGCAAAAGAAGAAGGACTCGACTATGTTGCGTCTAAATTCCCTTACGCTGCAAACGGACGTGCTCTTGCACTCAACGAGCCAGACGGCTTCTTGAAAATGATCACACGTAAAGCAGACGGTCTCTTGATTGGTGCTCAAATCGCTGGTACAGGCGCATCTGACATGATCGCAGAGATGGGACTCGCAATCGAGTCTGGTATGACAGCTGAAGATATCGCACTCACAATCCACGCGCACCCTTCACTCGGTGAAATCGCAATGGAAACTGCTGAAGTTGCAATCGGTAGCCCAATCCACATCATGAAATAAACCAAAAAACCTTAAGCGGGGAGCCGACCGCTTAAGGTTTTTTTGTCGTTTAATCTGTATTTAAAACAGGAAAAGGATAAAAAAGAAAGGGTGAGACAAGATGGAATCTCAACTGTCACCACTTGAAGAACTGTATCATGTCTCAGAAACGGATAAAGTCAGGTTTATCGGGATGACAACGGAACAAGCGCGGTACGATTTTGGTGTCGTCTTTACCAAACAGTTTTTCGGGAAGGTGTTAGTTGTCAGTCTCACGAGCGGACGGGCCGCTTTACTCGATCATACAGATGTTCTCGAGGCGGATGCCATGACGCGTCTGCTCGGGATTGAATCGGTGGATGCCGAGACGGTCGGAGAATTTTTGGCGACGCTGTTACCGGATGTACCGAGTTATGAGCAGGCAGATTAAAAGAGGCTGCTTCTAAAAGAATAATTCCTGTTTAAACAAGACAAGGGGGCAGATTTGGAATCTGCCCCCTTGTCTATTGGAGAAGCGGACTTTAAGAGTCAGCCGCTTACTATGAACGAAACTTAACGAATTGCATTCGATTGTTGAATGACTTTAATGGTCTCAAGTGTATGATCTTCGAGTCCTTGGACAGGAAGACCGGCTTCGATATTTTCTTTGATGTACGCCAAATTGTCTGTCGTAATCATTTCACCCGGAATGAAAATCGGAATGCCGGGTGGATAAACCATCATGAACTCTGCCGAAATCCGGCCGACAGCGTCTGCAAGTGGAATGGTTTCCGTTTCTTCATAAAAGGCATCACGCGGACTGAGAGCGAGTGCCGGAATGTCGGGTAAGACGATTGAGTGAGAAGATGTTTTAGCCCCTGTATCCCGATGACGTTCTACGAGATCAGCCATTCCTGTAAGCAAGGCATCAATCGTCTCTTCCGAATCACCGGAAGTGATGATCAGCAAGATGTTGTTTAAGTCGGACAGTTCCACTTCGATGCGATGTTCGTCCCGTAAAAATTCTTCGACAAGATGACCGGAGATGCCGAGTCCTTTGACAGAAATCAGAACTTTTGTCGGATCAAAGGCAAATGTCGCACTGGAATGAAGATCCGATTCACCAAATACTGCGAGATAAGGAAGTTTTGCCAGTCCCATCCGCATCCGTGTCGCCAGTTCGAGCGCGCGACGGTTCATCGCTTCTCCGTTGATCGCGAGATGCCGGCGGGCGCAGTCGAGTGATGCCAGTAAAAGATACGACGTAGAAGTCGTCGTCAACATCGACAGGACAGCTTGTACTTTATCCGGCGAGACGAGACCGCGACGGACATTCAGGACGGAACTGCCGGTAAGTGATCCTCCTAATTTATGAACACTTGTCGCAGCAAGGTCTGCACCAGCCTGCATCGCAGAAAGCGGCATATCATCGTGGAATGCGATGTGAACGCCGTGCGCTTCGTCGACGAGGACGGGGATGCCTTTGCTATGAGCAAGGGTAACGATGCTCTCTAAGTCACCTGCAACGCCGAAGTACGTCGGATTGATGACGAGGACCGCTTTAGTATCCGGATGAAGACTGAGTGCACGCTCGACGGCGCTTGGTGTGATACCATGAGCGATACCGAACATTTCATCAAACTCCGGGTGAATGAAAATCGGGTGCGCTCCAGAAAGAACGATAGCCGACATAACCGATTTATGAACGTTCCGAGGAACTAGAATTTTATCATCCGGACCGACGACACTCATGATCATCGCCATGATGGCGGTCGAGGTTCCTTGAACGGAGAAAAATGTTTCGTCTGCATGAAAGGCTTGGGCTGCTAGTTGATGAGCATCTTTGATGATTCCCTTTGGATGATGTAAATCATCGAGTGGCGCGATATTGATTAAATCGATATCAAGCGCGTTTTGACCGATGAATGATCGAAAAGCAGGATCCATCCCTTGGCCATTTTTATGACCGGGAATATGAAATTGAATTGGTTGACGTTTCGCATGCGCAAGCAGCGCATCGAATAAAGGTGTATCGAGCTGTGTTAAGCTTTTTGTTTGCACCAGATTTCCCCCCTTAAAACCGAATAAAAAAACAATCAAACAAGCTAACTATAACAAGTTTTCATAAGGTTGCAACTGTTTTATGTTCGATTTCGTTGTAAAATAGGAAGCGTCAAGAAAGGAAGTGTCACAATGGCGGTCAATTATCCTATTAATCCGGACTGGTCGACGGACGAAATCGTAACAGTCATCCAATTTTTTAATATGGTCGAAGAGGCTTATGAAAAAGGAATCGATCGAACGGTCTTTTTAAATGCCTACCAGTCTTTTAAAACCATCGTCAATTCAAAGTCGGAAGAAAAACAGCTTGATCAGTTTTATTTTGAAGAGACTGGATGTTCGAGCTACCGTGCAGTTCAGCAAGCAAGAAAACAAACTGATGCTTTGTTGCGTTTGAAAAAGTAACGAAATCCGTATCGGCAAACAACCTCTTTTCTGACCATTCAGAAGAGAGGTTGTTTGTTTAGAAAAAACAAAAACTGGTTATATACTACATACAAGACGATATCGTACAACTGCAAAATTTAAAAATAGATACTTTACATCTAAGTTAAATCGTACTATTATGGATTCAATCCACTAATTAGTCGCAATTGTCTGATAACTAAGTTTTTTATCCCGCGAAGGAGTGTGGTTACTGTGAAACAAGTGATTGAAGCATACAAAAGAAAAGATGCAGAAAAACGCATTCCTGTATTGCGCCTTGAAATCGATTATGAACTTGCGACATTACATGATGCAATTGTAGCAAGTGATACGGAAGCGATGGGTGCCAGTAAGGAACGTCTTGAAAAATACCGCCAAGAGATGGTTCGTCTTGAAGCGTAATCAAGATGATTTTCTTAAAATAGAATAAACGATAATAAAATAATCCCAAAATCAACCAGCGAAATTTTTGTTGGTTGATTTTTTTTGTTATCATGAGAAAGTAGGACGGTCTAAAGGAGACGGAAAGGGTGAGTCGGATGCAAGGGATTGAGTTACATGCGATCGATCTAATCAAGCGGGCGGGAAAGTATATCCGTCAAAAGATGGATCAAGCGTATCATATAGAAGAAAAAACAAATAAAAGTGATCTTGTCACAGAAATTGATCAGCACGTGGAGGATTTACTGATTCGAGGAATTTTGAATCGGTATCCTGATCATCATGTGTACGGAGAAGAAGGACGAATCGTTCGTCCGGATACGTTGGAAGGCACGGTCTGGTTCGTTGATCCGATTGACGGGACGATGAACTTCATTCGTCAAAAACGATTATTTGCCATCTCGATTGCCATTATGGTAGAAGGAGAGTTACGTTACGGATTCGTCTATGACGTGATGGCAGATGAACTGTTTCATGCCATTAAAGGGCAGGGGGCTTACGAAAACGGAATCCGGCTTGCGCCAATCAAAGAGAGACCGGTCAAGGAAGCGATTATTTGCATGAACGCGACATGGGTGACGGCAAATCGGCGAATCGATTCCAATCTGCTCGCGCCTCTTGTCCGTGATGCGGTCGGTGTTCGGGCAGTCGGTGCGGCTTCACTCGAACTTGCCTGGGTTGCGGCAGGACGGGTCGACGGGTATATTACGATGCGAAACATGCCATGGGATTATACAGGGGGACAAGTCCTGATTGAAGAGCTCGGCGGACGGGTCGGGACGATCGAAGGAGCGGACATGACGTATCTCGAACAAACGAGTGTATTGGCAGGAAGTCGGCAATTCGTTGAGGATGTCTTAACGTACGTGCAAAAATAAAACGCCCCTAGAGGGCGTTTAAGCTTGTTTACGTAAACGAGCTTTCAAGACGAAGCCTACTCCCATTGTTCCGATAGTCAAAAGAAGTGAGACGACAATCATAAGTACGTTTTGCTCCGCAATAAAAATACCGATGGCAGCCATTGAACCGACTGCGATAATGGCTAACAATAAAAAAAGAATCCGCATTTGTCATTTCCCCCTCACGATACATGAACTCGTCTTTAGTTTAGCGTGAATCAGGGACAATGAAAAGGCTTTCGCTGTCATCTTCAATCGAAGTGATTGCCAACTACTAGTCAACCTGTGCTATACTCTTAAAGTTGACCGAAAGTATTAATGGATTATTTAAATGAACAGAAAGAGGTACACACCTATGACAACATTAGTAAGAAACGATTTACGCAACGTCGCGATCATCGCCCACGTTGACCATGGTAAAACGACACTCGTCGATGAGCTTTTAAAACAATCTGGAACATTCCGTGCGAATGAACTAGTCGAAGAACGCGCAATGGACTCAAATGATATCGAGCGTGAGCGCGGAATCACGATCCTTGCTAAAAATACGGCAATTGATTACAAAAATACACGCATCAACATCGTTGATACACCAGGTCACGCCGATTTCGGTGGTGAAGTAGAACGTATCATGCGTATGGTTGACGGCGTTATCCTCGTTGTCGATGCACGTGAAGGCTGTATGCCACAAACACGTTTCGTATTGAAAAAAGCACTTGAACAAGGTCTTCAACCAATCGTCGTCGTCAATAAAATTGATAAGCCGATGGTCCGTCCACTCGAAGTTGTTGACGAAGTCGTCGACCTCTTAATCGATCTTGGAGCAGATGAAGACCAACTCGAATTCCCAGTCGTTTATGCATCGGCAGTCAACGGCTCAAGTTCATTTGACCCTGAACTTGAAAATCAAGAAGATACAATTACAAACGTTCTTGATTTGATTCTTGAACACACACCGGCTCCTGTTGACAACAGCATGGACCCGTTACAATTCCAAGTTACAATGCTCGACTACGATAACTATCTTGGACGTATCGGAGTAGGACGCGTTTTCCGTGGAGAAATCAAAGTTGGAGACAGCGTTTCGCTTTCTAAACTTGATGGATCAATCAAAAACTTCCGTGTTACAAAATTATTCGGATACTTTGGTTTGAAACGTGTTGAAATCGAAGCTGCAAAAGCTGGAGATTTGATCGCAATCGCAGGTATGGAAGATATCAACGTCGGTGAAACGGTTTGCCCGACTTCACACGTCGATCCACTCCCATTACTTCGTATTGATGAGCCGACTCTTCAAATGACGTTCATCGTTAACAACTCGCCATTCGCTGGTCGTGAAGGTGACCTCGTCACTTCGCGTAAAATCGAAGAGCGTCTTGAAAAAGAACTTGAAACAGACGTTTCGCTCCGTATCGAAAACACAGATTCGCCGGACCGCTGGATCGTATCTGGCCGTGGTGAGCTTCACCTCGGGATTTTGATTGAAAACATGCGTCGTGAAGGATACGAAATTCAAGTATCTAAACCGCAGGTAATCATCAAAGTTGAAGATGGCGTTAAAGTTGAGCCGTTTGAGCGCGTTGTCATTGATACACCTGAAGAGTACACAGGTGGTGTCATGGAATCGATCGGTCTCCGTAAAGGTGAACTGACGAACATGCAGACAATGGATAACGGACAAACAAAAATGGAATTCATCGTTCCTTCACGTGGATTGATTGGATACCGGAATGAATTCTTATCTGCAACACGCGGATACGGAATCATGAACCACACATTCGAAGAATACCGTCCGTTTATCAACGCGGATATCGGTGGACGCCGCAGTGGTGTTATGGTCTCAATCGAGGCTGGTAAAGCGACTGCTTATGCGATTTCTGCACTTGAAGACCGAGGAACGATCTTCATCGAGCCAGGCCTTGAAGTGTATGAAGGAATGATCATCGGTGAATGTAACCGTGACGTCGACCTCGCTGTTAACGTTGTTAAAGCGAAACAATTGACGAACATGCGTGCATCTGCGAAAGATACAACAAACGTTCTTAAACGTCCACGTGTCTTCTCACTTGAAGAATCATTAACATTCTTGAATGAAGATGAGTACTGTGAGATCACACCGCAATCAGTTCGTCTTCGTAAACAAGTATTAAACAAAAACGAACGTGAAAAACAAGACAAGCGCCGTCGTCTTGGTAAAGACTGAGCTCTTAACACGTAAGGGGGACTGGCAATGACTGCACAACCTGCCGTTGCTTCTGATTTCTCGAAATTTGATATTCCTGCCGTTGCGAAATTGCTTGGTGTGGGAAGTGATCCGAATAACTTGAGTGCCGGATTTAATGCACTGATGATTACGGTCGTCATCTTGACGTTAATCGTTTTTAAATTAGGTTTTGCAAAAGAGTTAGCCTGGTGGAAATCACTGATTGTCTATTTGTTACTCGCGGTATTTTCTGCTGCTTTAACACTCGTCTTTTGGACATGGCCGATTCCTGAAGTCTTACTTGCGATGGTCGTCATTCTCGGAATTTACCGATTCCGGATGTGGATGGTCAAACGTGAGCGAGAACGAACTGCTTCTTAATCGTAAATCAATAAAAAAAGTCCCGTTTCCTTTTGGAAGCGGGACTTTTTTTTGTGTGAAATCAAGTGAAACGTGTTCCATGTTCGATTCGAGGAATAGTTTACGGCAGGTTCGGGAAAAAAACAGCAAGAGGTGATCGAGATGATAAACCGAAGCTTAGGCATTTCGTGTGGTCTTGCGATTCTATTAGCCGGATGTTCGGAAACGACGACTAAAGATTCATCAAAAACGATTCCGAAAACATCGGAAACGGTCAAAAGTGATATCATTTTCAAAAATTTAAGGACACCATGGAATATTGAAAAAAACCAACAAACCTTTTATATTACCGAACGGGAAGGCACAATCGTCAAAGGAACGGAAGGGAAGTATAGCCGGATGGATCTCAAACTGACCGAACCGGTCGTTGCGGAAGGGGAAGGCGGACTGCTTGGGATGGCGCTTGATCCGGATTTTTCAAAGAATCGAACAGCATATGTCTATCATACGTATGAGAAGGATGGCGCGCTCTGGAACCGCATCATTGCGATTAAGGAAGAAAAGGAATCCTGGAAAGAACAACGCGTACTGCTCGACACGATTCCCGGTGCCTCGATTCATAATGGCGGTCGAATCGAAATCGGACCGGATGGATTGTTGTATGTCACGGTCGGAGACGCAGCAGTACCTGAAAATGCTCAAAAGCTCTCTTCGTTATCGGGAAAAATTCTGCGGATGAATCTCAACGGTAGCCTGGCGAAGGGGAATTTAAAAGAATACGTCTATAGTTACGGTCACCGAAATCCACAAGGGTTGGTGTTTGTCGACCAAACCCTGTATGCAACGGAACACGGACAGAACGGACACGATGAAATCAACCGGATCGAACAAAAAAATTACGGATGGCCGTTGATTGAAGGGACGGAAAAGCAAAAAGGGCTCGTCACACCTTGGTATGAAGTGGGCGAAAAATCAGTTGCGCCGAGCGGAGTAGCCGAACAAAACGGGAAACTGTATTTCGGGACGCTGGTCGGTCAAAGTCTCCGGTCGATTGAGACGGAATCGTCAAAAGTGGAACAACTCGTGACGGATCGCGGGCGCATTCGGGACGTGATGACGGACGGGGAAGAACTTTATTATGTGACGAACAATACAGATGGACGAGGAAATCCGTCCGATGAAGACGACGTACTGGTTCGTCTTAAACCATAAAAAAACTACTTTGATATTCCAAAGTAGTTTTGGGCTAACCTAAAATTTTGAGACAATATAAAACACCTTCGGAGTGGTACACTTTTAAAAAGTACTAGCATCGGAGGTGTTTTTGCATGGGCAAAAACGTATATTCAAGCGAAGTGAAATG